>CAYYMH010000003.1:60897-116232 GCA_964472785.1 uncultured Cytophagia bacterium
GAAGAAACAATGATGCCATTTAGAATCATAAACGATGTAACAATCTAAAGGCGCTTTTCGTTTTATAAATAGCACATGAAACAAAAACAATTCAAAAAATATATTGCTCAATACAAAAATATGGTTTACAGTCAGGCATATTATTTTACTCAAAATGTCGAAGACGCGAAAGATATTACTCAGGACGTACTTATCAAGCTGTGGCACAATATGGACTCCATTTCCAGTAAAGCGACAAAAAGCTGGCTGTTGACTGTGACGAAAAATTTA
This sequence comes from uncultured Cytophagia bacterium, assembly GCA_964472785.1. Classification (GTDB taxonomy): domain Bacteria; phylum Zhuqueibacterota; class Zhuqueibacteria; order Thermofontimicrobiales; family Thermofontimicrobiaceae; genus CAYYMH01. The sequence goes on from CAYYMH010000003.1 coordinate 61,168, forward strand.
TGTATTGATTTTAGTCGAAAGAAGCGCGAGCTGATCGAGTCAAAAATGGAATCCGATTATGATAATGGCGACTTTCGATTAGATGGTGTCGATGCAACCAGCGATCCGGAACAGGACATGATACAGTCGGACCGAAAAGAGATGCTGATGCAGGCTATCGGAAAATTACCGGAAAAAATTCGACACGTCGTTATCATGCGGGAAATCCAGGATTTGAAGTATGAGGACATTGCACGCGCAATGGAAATCCCGTTGAATTCAGTTAAAGTCTATCTGCATCGCGGAAGAAAAATGTTGTTTGAATATCTCAAACCATATTATAAAAGAGGGTGAGAGAATGAATTGTCAGAACTGTTTGGAATTTATTGATAAATATTTGGAAGGTGAGTTATCACGAAAACAAAGAATGCAGATGGCTGATCACTTAAAAAAGTGTGACCACTGCCGGAAGGCAGTTGAGGTTTATGAAAAAATGACGACTGATATTCGTGATATCGAACCGAGAGAGTGCCCGAATGAGATCGTAGATTCGGTTTATGAGCTACTGAATTTGAATCAACCGAAACCGGAAAGAGTTTCGATACTGGAGCGCTTACGTGAATTTTTAAATGCACATCAGCGGCAAATGCGTCTGGCTGTGGCAGGTGCAGTCATTGTCTTTTTTGCATTGTTAATTCATCTCAGGGTGAGTCATCAACCACGAATAAATCAAAAGTACTCGGCAGAAGAAATTGATCAGGCAAAAGACCAGGTCAAACTGGCACTGGCGTACTTTAATCATGTGACAACTAAGACCGAAGAAATACTCGAGAAACAGGTATTGCCCAAAGACGTGGTTCAGCCAATGAAATCGTCGATTAAGACAGCAATGAAACCTTTGATAAACGGAGGCTGATTTGAAAAATTTAAGTTTATCCATATTTATTTTGTTACTGATACCCGTCGTTATTTTAGCGCAAGAGGATTATAAAAAATACCCGGGTTATGTTGACCTCAGCGAACTCGAATCGTTTTTGGATTCAGAAGAAACTGTCGAAGTGTTTATTAACAAAGCACTTTTAAGGTTAGTTGCATCGGTCACTAAAGAAGAAGATCCCGAATTACATAATCTGTTAAAAAATTTGGCATTGATCCGTGTCGAAAAATTTACGGTTGCCGATAAAGAGATTAATGTTGTAAAAGCTTTTATTAGCAAAATTGCCAAAAAATTGGATGACGACAAATGGGATAAACTTGTGCGTGTTAAGCAGAAGGGTGAACAGGTTGAGATATTCAGTAAATATGAAGGGGATGACGTCGTAGGTTTGTTAATCATGGTTTTGGAAGATGATAACGCGGCTGTATTTGTGAATATCGTCGGGAAAATAGACATAAATCAACTGGGGAAGCTCAGCCGCAAGTTTGACATTCCGGAGCTCGATTCACTGCACCGGGGAAATGACAAAAAAAGAAAGTAAATACCAAAGCCGGCTATCAGAGCATAGCAGCACTTTTTTTTACTTTTTTCAATAACAAAGCAGCGAAGTTATCCGGATTGTTTGTAAAATGAATAAATTACTGCCTGAATATCACCATTAAAACTCATTTTGAAATGCTAATTTTTCCCACCTGATTGGAACTTTATTTTTTTCTAGCAGTAGAGTTACCAAAATAAATCGATCATTTAATCAGGTTGATGATGCGTATTGGTATAATTTCTGACACACATGGCGAAATTCCGGCACAGGTATTTGATGCTTTTAGCGAAGTTGACCAGATTCTGCATGCAGGTGACATCGGCGGTTTCGATATTATCACGACATTGGAGACCATCGCCCCTGTGACGGCTGTCTATGGAAACATGGACAGCTTTCCGGTTGTTACGTTTTTTCCGGAGTTCCGAATATTGAATTTATCTGACACAAAAATTTTACTTACCCACAAATTTAGAGACCAGAATTCGAAACCCATAATTAAGTTTGATCAATTTTCAGAAGATAATTTTAATGTTATCGTGTTTGGTCATACTCACGCACCGTGTAACCGTTGGATAAAATCTTCGCTTCATTTTAATCCGGGATCTGCCACTTCACCAAGATTCGGCAAACGACCCTCTGTTGGTAAATTAGCAATCAAAAAAGATGGAGAAATAATTCCAGAAATATTCTATTTTTAAAAAAAAGTAAGCCGCCGTGTAAAGAGTTCTAAATTCGTCAATTTTTTTATTGACTTCAATACATAAAATTCTTATATTTAACTTTTTGAGAAAATAACGAGGGTGTAGCTCAGTTAGGTAGAGCAACGGCCTTTTAAGCCGTGGGTCCAGGGTTCGATCCCCTGCACCCTCACGAATCATAGGCGGACAATAGAAATAATCCGCCTTTATCTTGTATATTCGCATTTTCCAATCCCGAGAACAAATAGTTTTTGACGGATAGATGTGGAACTTAAAAAGATTTTAAAAATTATTGATTTGCGCCCATAGCTCAATTGGCAGCGCAATCCGCCTTTATCTTGTATATTCGCATTTTCCAATCCCGAGAACAAATAGTTTTTGACGGATAGATGTGGAACTTAAAAAGATTTTAAAAATTATTGATTTGCGCCCATAGCTCAATTGGCAGCGCAATCCGCCTTTTGGCGGATAGGTTCAGGATTTTAAACAAACGAATGAAATTATCATTTGCGCCCATAGCTCAATTGGCAGAGCAACTGACTCTTAATCAGTAGGTTCGGGGTTCGATTCCCTGTGGGCGTACAAAAATAATAATCAATAATAAAAGCCCGATGATGATCGGGTTTTTTTTGTTCAAATTCTCTGGCAGTGATTTGAATCACGCCGAATTGATAATAATGAATTTTTTTGTTGACTTTCTGTAGTTTTTTTGTTAATATATATTTGATATGAAAACTTATGCAATTATTCTAATGAAAACCGATTACAATTCCGTTCCGATGTTCGAACGGAACACTTTTTCTCCTGATGATTTCAGTCACGTCAGTTTTATAAAATTCCACGTAACAGATAAAATTCTACAATAATTATTAATTAGGTGCCGGTTCTTATATGGGTGTTAAGAACGTTTTTCTTTTATCCATTATTTATCGAACAAAGCTATGGCGACGTTTATCCTCCGAAACTTACATTTTTAGATTACACAGAAAAAGTTACAGTTCCCTTAAAAGTTGTTCTATGTTTGACAACTTAATATTGGTTTGGCATGCACGAGATTTTTCCCTGAAGTAATCGAAGCAAAATGAACTAATAAGGAAAATAACTTCTGTATGGTTCACATTTATATTCTTTCGGACAGTACTGGTAAAACCGCTGAACAAGCATTAAAAGCAGGACTGACTCAGTTCTCGGAAACTGAGGTTGAAATTGTCGTTCACTCCAACATTCGAACTTCCGAACAGGTGAATAAAATTGTAGCCAAAGCTGCAGAGGATGGGGCTTTTATTATACACACCGTAGTTTCCACTAATATGCGAAATTTTATCAGCAAGACCGGTCGTCTGCACAATGTTGAAACCATTGACTTGATGGGCCCTTTGCTTGCGCAATTGTCACAGCAGTTTGCAAACTCCCCTTCTGAAGAACCCGGTTTGTTTCGCAAGCTAAACCGGGCTTATTTCCAGCGAATTGAAGCGATGGAGTTTGTCCTCCGTCACGATGATGGTCAACGCGCTCATGAATTAAAACGCGCTGAAATTGTGCTGGTTGGTGTCTCGCGTACCTTTAAAACACCGATCAGTATTTTCCTGGCAACTAAGGGCTGGATGACGGCGAATGTGCCGATTATCCTTGATTTGAAACCAACTTCGGAATTGTTCAAGTTGCCACCGGAGCGGGTTTTTGGATTGACCAGCGACGCGCGAAATCTGGCAATGTTGCGACAGGTACGGCATGATTACCTTGGCGGCGCAACCGGTGATTACGCTGACTTCGAACATATTCGAAAAGAGTTGGTATATGCACATTCCATTTTTGAAAAGAATCCTGGATGGTCGATTATCAAAGTAACCAACAAACCGATAGAAGAAATTGCTTCTCAAATATTAGCAATTCTACGAAAGCGCCGAATGCACATTCAAAACAGTGAAATAACTTTTAAACCGGAGTAGTTTAGTCAACAGAAATATCAAAGGGATGAATTATGGAATTTACGCTAAATGCAGAGCAGAAAATGATAATTCAGGAAGCGAAACGATTCGCTGAAGAACAACTTGCGCCTTATGTTGAAGAGCTTGATCAAAAAGGCGAAGTAAACCTGACTGCTTTAAAAGAGCTGGGACAACTCGGCTATCTGGGCATGACAGTACCGGAGAAATACGGAGGAGTCAACGCGGGCGCTGTTGCCTACACCGGTGCTCTGTTGGAGTTGAGCAAAGCAGACGCTGGTACAGCAGTGGCAGTATCGGTGCATAATTCTTTAGTGAATGAAGGCATCCTTTTATTCGGTTCGGAAGCACAAAAGCAAACCTATCTGCCCACACTGGCAACTGGTGAAAAAATTGGTTGCTTTTCACTTTCAGAAGCCAATGCAGGCAGCGATCCCGGGGCGTTGCAATTATCTGCAGAGCGAAAGAACAATGGCTATTTATTGAATGGGACAAAAAATTTTACCTCCAGCGGTTCAATAGCTGATGTGATTATGGTCTTTGCTCAAACTCAAAAAGATAAAGGCACCAGAGGTATTTCGGCATTTTTATTGGAAAAGGACACGCCTGGTTTTTCTGTGGGCAAGCATGAGAATAAAATGGGAATCCGTACGGCAAGCTGTACTGAACTGGTGTTTGAAAATTGTCTTGTACCAGTTGATTCTTTATTAGGTAAAGAAAACAAGGGATTGAAAATCGCTCTTTCCCTGTTGGACAGTGGACGCATCAGCATTGCAGCGCAGGCAGTGGGCATTGCCCGGGCTGCTTATGAAGAAGCCTTGCGTTATTCAAAGGAACGTGTTCAATTTAAGCGTCCGATTGCAGAATTTCAGGCTATTCAATTTATGCTGGCAGAAATGGCCACAGAGCTCGAACTGGCGACAACGCAGCTTTTTAAGGTTGCCTGGATGAAAGAATCCGGAGTGAAGGATTACGTTAAGGAAGCAGCCATGCTGAAATTATTCGCATCAGAAATGTCGCATCGGGTGTGTCACAAGGCGCTGCAAATTCATGGCGGCTATGGCTACATGAAAGAATACAAAGTCGAACGGCTGTATCGCGATCAGCGAATTACTGAAATTTACGAGGGCACATCAGAGATACAAAAAATCGTTATTGCACGAAAAATTCTTGAAACATAGCGCAACAGTAGTTCTGGTGGGTTTAGGTATTGTTTCGTTCGATGAAAAGAGAAATTCACAATTATTAACAATAAAAGGGAAGACCCATGAATTATGAAATTCTCAAAACAGAAGAAAAGGACAGCGTTTTAATAGTTACCATTAGCCGTCCTCAGGCGCTTAATGCGCTGAGCTCACAATTTTTTCAGGAAATAAATCATCTGCTGGATTCGGTTGAAAACAACAAAGAACTTCGAGCGGTGATAATTACGGGAGCGGGAAAAGCCTTTGTTGCCGGCGCTGATATTGCGGAAATGGTGGAAATGGATGCTGCGCAATCCCGGGCATTCGCCAAAAAAGGACAGGACACGTTTTATCGTTTTGAGCGATTAAAGGTTCCGGTGATTGCTGCGGTAAACGGGTTTGCATTAGGCGGTGGCTGCGAGCTGATGTTGGCATGTGATATCCGGATTGCTACCAGTAACGCAAAATTCGGACAGCCGGAAGTCAATCTCGGGCTCACACCCGGTTACGCCGGTACCCAACGGCTGCCGCGGCAGATCGGGCTTGCAAATGCCTTTTATCTTTTACTGACCGGTGAAATGATCAATGCCGAGGAAGCGCTGCGTATGGGTTTGGTGCAAAAAGTTGTCGCACCGGAAAACCTGATGGAAGAAACGCTCAAAATTGCCCGTACAATTGCCTCGCGAGGTCCGAACGCTGTAGCCCAGGTGAAACGAATTGCCCGTGAAGGACTGCGGACGGATTTTAGCACCGGCTGTAATATCGAAGCGGAAGCGTTCGGCTCGTTGTTCGGTAACGAGGGAACAGAGGGGATGCGTGCGTTTCTGGAAAAACGAAAACCTCAATGGTAAACCAACAACTTTCACACTGAAATTACCATGCGTTGGCTGATGAGCACGAAAAATTTATCCGAGTAAATAATTAAAGGAGCTCTTTTATGAACTATGTTGATAGATTATCAAATGTTACAGTGCTGGGTGCAGGCGGGAAAATGGGCAGCGGAATTTTGCTGTTGACCGCAATGGAGATGGCAGATTTAAGTCTTAAGCCAGAAAATAAAAATAAGCAGTTCGTCCTTAACGCAATCGATGTATCGGATAAAGCGCTAAGTAGCTTGATGGATTTTTTAAAAACTCAATCTCAAAAAGCCGCGGAAAAAAAAACCGTGGTGTTGCGTCAAATTTATCACGACCGGGCTGATTTAATCGAAAACCACGACATTATTGACCAATATGTGTTTGATGTTCTGAAATTGGTTCGTTGCAGCAATCGATTGGAATCAAGTTATGAATCAACGCTCATTTTTGAGGCGATCCTGGAAGATCCGCAACTCAAAGTCAAAATCCTCTCACAAATCAACCGTAATAATCAAAACAATCCCTACTTCATGACCAACACATCTTCGATTCCAATACACGAACTTGACGAAAAAGCCGGTTTGTCCGGCAGAATAATCGGTTTTCATTTCTACAACCCACCGGCGGTGCAAAAATTGGTGGAATTGATTTCTGCAAAATCAACTCAAAAGGAATTGGTTGATTTCGCGATGACTTACGCCAAAAAATTAAGAAAAACCGTCGTACCTGCGCGAGATGTGGCTGGCTTCATCGGTAATGGACATTTTATGCGGGATGCGCTGCATGCAATCGCTGAAGTGGAGCGGCTGTCCGAACAGATGCCATTCGTTGAAGCAGTTTACATGATTAACAAGGTCAGTCAAGACTTCCTGATTCGCCCGATGGGAATTTTTCAACTCATCGATTATGTCGGGCTGGATGTGTGCCGGTATATTATGAGTGTGATGAATGCGCGGCTTAAAAATGAGGATATCCGCAGCCCGTTGTTGGATCGCCTGATAGAAAGCGAAATTAAAGGCGGTCAACACGGAGATGGCTCTCAAAAAGACGGCATTTTAAAATATGAAAGGGGCAAACCCACAGCGGTGTTCGATCCGGGAAAAGAGAGCTATGTGAATTTTTCGAGTTTTCAAGCGAAATGCGATGAAAAACTTGGTCCATTGCCCGAGGCAGCGCAGCCATGGAGGGTTGTCATTGGCAGCCCGGATCGTCAGGCAATTTTTTCGGCGCACTTTAGTGCTTTGAAAGCTATGAAAACAATGGGCGCTGAACTGGCAATGCGCTACGGCAGGCGGTCAATGGAAATTGCTCAAAATCTGGTGAAGGATCAAGTTGCAGAGAACGAAAACGATGTAAACACGATTTTGCTCTCTGGTTTTTATCATGCTTATGGTCCGATAAACGAATATTTTAATTAAAGAGGTGTCGCTATGATAAAATTTCGTCGCAAACTATTTATGACTGCAGGATACAATACTATCTCATTAGGAACCGGACGCCGCGAGTTTCATCCGAAAAAACCGCGACCTGAAATTGATCATTATATCAAAGAAGCCGGTGCAAAGACCCTTGAACGGATCGGCGGTGCTGTTAATGTTGACGAATGTGTAATCGGAAATTTCATGGCAGCGCGTTTTAATAAGCAGGGAAATCTTCCCGGTTTTTTTCCAATGATTGATGAAGGACTAAAATGGAAACCGGCGGTGCGGGTCGAAGGCGCCTGTGCTTCTGGTGGGTTGGCACTGGTGACGGGGATAAAAACGGTTCTGGCTGAAACCGCTGAGTCGGTTTTAGCGATCGGTGTAGAAGTGCAAAATTCTGTGAAAGCGATCTACGGCGCAGATATTCTTGCCCTCGCCGGCTGGTTTAAAGAACGCAAGAATGGTCACGCCTACTTTTTCCCGGGTAAATTTGCTGACCGTGCCGGCGCCTATTTCGAAAAATACGGCCGGGACAATACACGAAAAGGTTTCGCCCGCTGGTATCGAAACGCCATTGAAAACGCCAGGTTGTGCCCCACAGCCCAGGAGTATCATAACACTGTCCAGGACCTGGAGACGCTTGCATTGACCGAACCCAATCCGAAAGTGTTCGTCGATCATCTGAATGTCTTTGATTGCTCCAAAGTATCGGATGGCGCTTCGGCTATCGCCATTGTTTCAGAGCAAGGATTGGACAGAATGGGAATCCCGAAAAATGAGACGGTTGAAGTCGTGGGGCTTGGTCAGGCAGAATATGACATCGGTTCGCCACCCGCTGATCTGACTCAACTGGAAACCACTGAAACCGCGGTCAAAAAAGCATTGGCATCCGCTGAAATTTCAATTGATCAGGTGGGCACGGTTGAATGCCATGATTGTTTTACAATCGCTGGAATTTTGGCGACCGAAGCGATCGGATTCGCCGGAAAAGGGAAAGGGGCTGATTTTGTTCTTGCTGGTCATACCGCAAGAGACGGCAGCGTCCCGTTCAACACGACCGGCGGATTAATCGGCTGGGGACATCCCACCGGCGCAACGGGAGTCCATCAGGCTGTTACGATATGGGAACAGTTAACCGGAAAAGCTGGTGATGCCCAGATCGAAATTAAAAAGGATCGACCATACGGATTGTCGATCAATATGGGCGGGGATGACAAAACAGTGGTTGCGATTGTCTATCGACGCGGAAAGTGATTTCTGTGTTATTTTCTGATTATATTACTCGATAAATGTTAACAAAGTTGGATGGATGTACCAAATAATATACAGGATGAAAAAATTTTAACCAGTTTGTTGGGCATTATGTTATCGGTCATTTCCAAGACCAGATACAAATATTTAGCGGTGGCATCATGTCATCCTGGTTCAATATTTTTAATTTATCGTCTTGTCTATGAAATAATGAAATGAACAATTATAAATAACATAAGGGAGACCTGTATGATCGGTATAGTTGGATATGGTACACAAATTCCTCGCTATCGCATCAAAGTCGAGGAGATTGCCAAAGTGTGGGGCGCGGATGCGCCATCTTACAAAAGAGGTTTAAATTTGAATGAAAAGTCTGTGCCTGCGCCGGATGAGGATTGCGCGACGCTCTCGGTGAATGCTGCGAGAGATGCGTTGCTGCGGTCGGGAATTGATCCGCAGGAAATTGGTGCGGTTTATGTGGGCAGCGAATCTCATCCCTACGCGGTGAAACCTACTGGTACGATTGTAGCTGAAGCATTGGGGGCATGTCCCTATGTGCATACTGCGGATCTGGAATTTGCTTGCAAAGCCGGCACCGAAGGTCTGTTCATTGCCCTGCAGGAGGTCAAAGCCGGCGCCATGCCGTTTGCGCTGGCAATCGGCGCCGATACGTCCCAGGGCGCGCCTGGCGATGCGCTGGAATACTCCACTGCTGCCGGTGCGGCTGCTTTTATCGTCGGTTCACAAAAGCTGGTGGCTGAGTTGGTGGACACCCATTGCTTTATGACTGATACACCGGATTTTTGGCGGCGCGAGCAGGCCCATTATCCGGAACATGGCGGAAGATTTACCGGCCAGCCGGCATATTTCAAGCATGTAACTGGAGCCGCCCTGGCGATGATGGAGAAGTCCAACAAAAAACCAGCGGATTTTAATCATGTCATCTTTCATCAACCTAATGGGAAATTCCCGGTTGTGGTAGCAAAACAGTTGGGTTTCAAAGAGCCGCAGTGGAAATATGGGCTGCTATCACCGACTTTGGGTAATACCTATTCCGGATCCTCTCCGATGGGACTGGCAGCGACGCTGGATGAAGCAAAGCCAGGAGAATTGATCCTGTTAGTCTCTTATGGCTCCGGAGCGGGCAGTGATGCCTTTATTTTCAAAACTACCGAGCGATTGTTGGAAGTTCGCGAATTAGCGCCCCGAATTAGAAAACAGTTGGATGAACATAAGTTTTATGTTGAGTATGGGACTTATGCCAAATTTAGAAAGAAGATTTTGAAAGCGGATTAAATTTAAAATCTCAAATTTTATTGAACAGTTCCAAAATACACAACTGAATCTAAAAATGTCGATAGATTAAATTGTTTTTATAAATTTGATTCTGTTTTAAAATTTATCTGTTATTCGTATTTTGGAGTTTAGTATTTTAATCCAAAAGAACATATTTTCTAAAATTTGCTATCAATAATATGGAGGCTTAAATGAGAGAAGTAGCGATAATCGGTGTCGGGATGATGAAGTGGGGTGAGTTGTGGGAAAAGTCGCTCCGGGATTTGTGCGTTGAAGCGGCATTAAATTGTCTGCAAGATGCGGACACAGACCGGGTGGATGCGATTACAATCGGCGCGATGTCCAGCGGGTTGTTTACTGGACAGGAGCATCTGGCAAGTTTAGTAGCGGATTATCTCGGCAAAAAAAATGTTCCGGCGGTGCGCGTCGAATCGGCTTGTGCTTCCGGTGGGCTGGCGGTCAGAACGGCTTTTATGGAAGTCGCTTCCGGGATGTCGGAGTATGCGCTGGCTATCGGCGTGGAAAAGATGACCGATGTCAGCGGCGGCGAAGCAACTTACGCCCTGGCAACCGCAGCCGATCAGGAGTGGGAAGGTTTTCACGGGATAACTTTTCCGGGTTTGTATGCCATGATGGCGCGCGCTCACATGGAAAGATATGGTACCACCAGGGAACAGTTGGCAGAGGTCGCTGTGAAAAATCATCACAACGGAAGTTTGAATCCACACGCGCAATTTCCCATGAAAGTTACCCGTGAGCAGGTAATAAATTCGGTGATGGTTGCAGATCCGATTCGGATATTAGATTGTTCACCCATTACTGACGGCGCTGCCGCAGTTTTGTTGACCACTACTGACGAGGCAAAGAAACTAAAGAAACAACCATTGACCGTCATTACTGGGATTGGTAATGCTACGGATACCATTTCATTAGCCCAACGAAAAGATATTCTTCAACTCACAGCGATCGTAACAGCGACAGAACGCGCGCTCGCAATGGCCGGGAAAACAATCAATGATATAAGTTTTGCCGAAATCCATGACTGTTTTACCATTGCTGAATTGGCAGTGGTTGAAGCAATGGGTGTTGTCAAAGCAGGGCAAAGCGGGCCGGCGACAGTTGATGGTTTGACTTCGCTCGAGGGAAAATTTCCCATCAATCCATCGGGCGGATTAAAATCAAAGGGGCATCCTGTTGGTGCAACGGGGGTGGCGCAAATTTGTGAAGCTGTCACCCAACTCCGTGGAGAAGCCGGTAAACGACAAATTAAAAACGCCAAAGCTGCTTTGACCCAAAATATGGGCGGTTCTGGCGGAAGTTCTGTTGTTCATATTGTGGAGGTGAAATAATGCAAGTACCAAGATTTTGGCGGGAAATCCCGAAACGTTACCGTTTGGAAGCAGGTAAATGCATTGAATGCGGATACATTGCTTTACCAATGAGACTGATCTGCCCGGAATGCGGATCAAGAGAGTTTGAAAAAATGAATCTTTCCGGAAAAGGCAAATTATTGACTTTCACCATTACGCGGGTCGCTCCGGAAGGTTTTGGCGATCAGGTGCCATACGCTGTTGGCATTGTTGAAATGGAGGAAGGTGTTCGGCTCATGGGACAAATTACCGATTGCGATCCGGAAACGCTGAAGATCGGTGATCCGTTGGTTTCTAAATTTCGGCGTATCAACGAAGAGAGCAAAACCGGCGCGATCATGTATGGGTATAAATTCGTTCCGGATGTGGGGGTGTAAAAATAACATTATAAACCAGGTTTCTTTAAGAAACCTGGTTTGTATGAATTTTAACCAAGGCAAATTAGATAATGGCTTTTGATCAGAATAAAAAATTAATCAAACAATTCCGTGACCGCTGGCAGGCGGTTGCTGCTATCGAGGCAAATGAGGAAAAGTCAGCGTCAGTAACACTTCGCTGGCAGCAACTGAATGCTATTTTGAACATGGCAAGAGGATTGGGATTACCGATAACAGAAGATAATGATGACGATGAGATTGTATATCAACGCTGGTCGAAATTGAAAGGTCTAATTAAATGAACGTGGACGACAATATAACACCCTTGATGCCTTCTATCGTCGCATTGCATAAATTATTTACAATCTTCAACAATAAAGCGATCATTATTGGAGGAGTTGCCGCTAGTTTATTGGGCAAGCCTCGACTCACGGCTGATGTTGATGCTGTGTTAAATTTATCCATTGAAGAAATACCCAGTTTGATAGATATCGCCAAACAGGAAGGACTTTTCCCACGAATTAAAAACGCAGAAGATTTCGCCCGTCAGCATCGTGTATTATTGTTGCGCCATGATGAAAGCGGTATTAATGTAGATATTTCTTTAGCGCTATTACCATTCGAAATCGAAGCAATCGAGCGCAGTATTGCTCATCAGGCTGGTAAGATCGAAATACGCCTACCTACTCCTGAAGACCTCATTATTTTTAAAGCCGTTGCGCACCGAGAAAAGGACTTGCTCGACATTCAAGAAATCATAAAAAGTCAACCCAAATTAGACAGAGAGCATATTATACATTGGGTTAAAGAGTTCGCTGAAGTGCTTGAGATGCCCGAGATTTGGGACGACATCGCCAAATGGCTTTACTGAATTTAAAGCTGGTATGTTTAAAAAAACTGATTAATATCCGTATGAGAAAATGTTATGAAATCAAATCAAAAGCTTTTTAATCGAATACTCATCGCCAACCGTGGTGAAGTAGCCTGGCGAATAATCAACGCCTGCAAAGAGTTGAATATTGAAACTGCGGCAGTTTTTTCTGAAGCAGATCGTTATTCTCCTCATTTAGCAGAAGCTGATTATAAAATCTGCATCGGACCCGGAGCCAGTAGTGCGAGCTATTTGAGCCGTGAAGCAATTTTACAGGCTGCTATCAATACCGAATGCCAGGCGCTGCATCCCGGGTTTGGTTTTTTGGCCGAGGATTCTCTTTTCTCGTATATGTGCGAGCAGAATAAATTGACGTTCATCGGGCCTGGCAGCAACTCAATTCGGTTGATGGGAAATAAATCCCGGGCAAAACTAACCATGAAAGATACTGGCTTGCCGACCATTCCCGGCAGCGATGGCAATCTTAAAAATATCGAACACGCTGTATCAATTGCGACTGAATTGGGCTATCCGGTTTTGCTCAAAGCCACTGCCGGTGGTGGCGGCAAGGGCATTCGTCCCTGTCGAACTGAAAACGAGCTGCGGGAATTGTTTCCGCAAGCAAAAATGGAAGCGGAAAAAGCATTCGGTGATGCTGCTTTGTATTTGGAAAAACTGATCCTCAACGGACGACACATCGAGTTTCAGATTCTGGCGGACTCTTATGGCAACGCGATCCATCTTGGCGAACGCGAATGTTCGATTCAACGAAAAAATCAGAAGCTGATTGAAGAGTCACCCTCACCGGCAATGACCAATGAACTGCGCGATTCAATGGGGCAACTCATAAATGAATCAATTAAAAAAATCGGCTATTTGAACGCCGGTACGATTGAATTTTTAATGGATGAAAACAGAAAATTGTATTTCATGGAGATGAACACCCGTTTGCAAGTAGAACATCCGGTCACTGAAATGATCACTGGGGTCGATATCGTTCAGGAACAAATTAAAATCGCTGCTAATCACCCTCTTTCAATACAGCAGTCAGCAGTGAAATTTTCCGGACACGCGATTGAATGCCGGATTAATGCTGAAGATCCGGAAAATGATTTTATGCCGTCGCCGGGAAAAATTTCAGCTTTTCATCCATCACTCAATGAAGGTCCGGGAAAGATCAGGCTGGATACACATGTGCAAACGGGTTATGAGATTCCAACATTTTACGACTCAATGATCTGTAAAATTATTGCTCATGGCAAAAATCGCGCTGAGGCGATAGAAACCATGATAAACACGCTAAAGAAATTCAAAATAGCGGGAATAAAAACAACCATTCCGCTGCATTTGAAAATTTTGCAGTCCGCTGATTTTCAAAAGGGGGATTATGATAATAATTGGTTGACAGAGAAGCTGTTATGACCTTTTAAAAATATATGATAAAAGCGCAGAACTATCTGCACTGAAAAGTTTCAATGGTGTAAATCCAAATTTGTGGAGCAAAACGAATGGCAAAGGTAATCCTGGAAAGAATTGGCTCGCCTGTTGAATCGTTCATGGAAGCGGGCGATTATAGCGCCAATTTGGAAAGAATGCATAAGCTCAACGAACGTTATATTTCTGCCAGAGAGAAGATTAAGGCTGGCTGGGGCGAAGAATATAAGGAGCGTGTGCACAAAAAAGGTAAAATGACAACCTGGGAACGAATTGAACTGCTCAAAGATACCGGGTCAACAATCTTCCCCATTGGTACTTTTGTTAATTATGAGGTTGAGTTTTTTGACGGCAAGAGAACTCGCACTTCTCCTGCTGCTGGGGTTATCACTGCTTTTGTGAAAATAGAAGATCGCTACACCGTAGTGATTGCCAATGACAATACCGTCTCCTCCGGCGCCTGGTGGCCGTTGACGCCGGAGAAAATTGAACGCGCCCAGGAGATCGCATTGCGGTTGCGTTTGCCGGTGATTTATTTGATCGATTGCAGCGGACTGTTTTTGCCGGAACAATCGAAAACATTTCCGGGCAAAACCGGAGCCGGTTATATTTTTAAAATGAACGCATTGTTGAGCGCTCAAGGTGTGCCGCAGGTTGCCGGAGTGTTCGGCGATTGCATCGCCGGCGGCGGCTACATGCCCATTATCAGCGATGTGGTTTATATGACCGAACAGGCTTACATGGTCATTGCCGGCGCGGCGCTGGTCAAGGGTGGCAAGAGCCAGAAAATTACTTCGCTCACTATCGGAGGTCCTGATATTCATGTCCATCTTTCCAATTGTGCTGACCACCGCGTTCCGGATGATAAAACCGCTTTGCTAAAAATCAGAAAAGAGATTACCAAATTGCCGACACCGGCAAATGTTTATTATCGTTACGGCCAAGACCCGGCGCCGCCGTTTTTTAATCACGAAGAGGTTGAAGGAATTCTACCCACTGATTACCGCATGACTTACGATATGCGCCAAATTATCGCCCGGATTCTGGACAATAGTCTTTTTTGGGAATTATTTCCCGGCAAAGGGGAGGAGATAATTTGCGGTGTGGGACGAATTAACGGGAATTATGTCGGCATTATTGCCAATAACGCCAATCTGACGCAACATCCAGTGCAGAAAAATACGCCCCGACCTGGCGGAATTTTGTACCGCGATGGCATTTCGAAAATGACCAGTTTTTCCCGCGCCTGCAATGATGACGGAATTCCGCTGATTTGGCTGCAGGACGTGGCTGGTTTTGACATCGGACCAGAAGCGGAAAAAATGGGCTTGCTCGGCTACGGCTCCAATTTACTCTATTCAATTTCTACCAATACCAACCCGGTGATTACGGTACTTTTGCGAAAGGCGTCAGGCGCAGGCTACTACGCCATGAACGGCAGACCCTACGAGCCGATTGTTCAGCTTTCGACACCTTTGACCCGGCTGGCAGTGATGGAAGGCAGAACCCTTGCCATCGGCGCTTACCGGACAAAACTGGACGATGATTTCAATATTATTTTTACCACTCAGGAAGAATATGACGCTGTGAAAAAAGGAATGGAGGATGTCGAACGTCGAATTACCAGTGATATGGATCCGATTCTTTCTGCCCGGCAGTTGGATACCGACGAAATCATTTTACTCAGCGAGTTGCGACCGTATCTGGAAACAATGGTGGGCATGAGCTACCAAAGCATCGGCTACCGGCGAGTGAAAAATCCGCGCATCTGGTCGATGCATGATATTCAAACGTTGGTTTAGGTTTTGGCAATCAAATAGATTTCAATTTTATGAAAATACAAAGTACCATGATAAAAAAATTAGGTCATGGATATTTAGAAATTAACATTTGTTTGCTATTTGAAATTTCGATTTTGGGGTTTACCAAAATAAGGGGTGACAATGTTTTCTCTAAAGGCAATCTCAAATACCGTTGATTCTCAAACGAAGATATTATCCCCGGCAGTCGGTTTCTACTCATCGGCGCCAAGTCCGGAGAGTTTATTAACTCCCGGTGCGTTTATCGGTAAGTTACAGATATTGAATACCGAGTTTGAGTTATATTTGCCGGAGAATGTAGGCGGCAAGGTCGAGATCGATGGAGAGCGGGATAAAATTTATCCGGTTGAATATAAGCAGCAACTGTTCCGCCTGATTCCGGAAAATATTGATTTGAAAAAAGAAACAATAAAAGCTGCTGTTGAATTAAAAGAAAAACAGGAAAAAGGCTTTGTGCTGCGGGCATCCACCACCGGCATATTTTACTGTAAGCCATCCCCGGATGCACCCCCTTATGTGGAAGTCGGTCAGCAGATCGAAAAAGGGAAGGTAGTGGGGTTGATCGAGGTGATGAAAACATTTAACCAGGTGGTTTTTCAGGGCACAGGTAAATCGGAAACCGGAAAAATAACTCAAATTTTAGTCGAGGATGCAGCAGAGGTGAAGCTTGGTGACGTGTTGTTTGTGGTTGAATGAAATTATTGAAATAGTTTAGGTGTTATTTGAATTTCGAATAAATTCATGGGATAATACCAATTGAGTTTAATCAAATAGCAATTTCAACAGTTTTAAAAAATATTTTGTTTAGCAATATAGACTCGGTCATTTTAGAAGTATAATGTTGAAAAATAAAAAAAAAAGATAAAAGGAGCAAATCATGTCCCTAAACTTTGACCTGCCCGAAGAAGCTGTTATGATCCGGGACAGTGTTCGGGATTTTGCTGAAAATGTAATTCGGCCGAAAGCCAAAGAATTGGATGATGAAGAAAAATTTTCCCCTGAAATAACCAAACAGATGGGAGAGCTGGGATTATTCGGCTTTTGTATTCCCGAAGAACTGGGCGGCAACGGCTGTAAATATCTCTCTTACATGGTGGCAGTGGAGGAGTTGGCGCGGGTGGATGGCTCCCAGGCAGCCACTGTTGCGGCGCACAACTCGCTGGGGATCGGGCCCATCTATTTTTTTGGCAATGACGAGCAGAAGCAAAAATATCTGCCTCAGTTGTGCACCGGCGAAAAACTGTGGGGCTTTGGTTTAACCGAATCGGAGGCTGGTTCAGACGCCGGCGGCACAAAAACCAAGTCTGAAAAACAAAACGATGATTGGATTATTAACGGTTCGAAGACATTCATCACCAACGCCTCCAGCGATGTTTGCCTCGGCGTTACTGTCCAGGCGATTACCGGTAGCAGGGCAGATGGTAAAAAGGAATACACCTGTTTTTTGGTCGAGCAGGGAACACCGGGATTTGAAGCCAAAACCATGCACGAAAAAATGATGTGGCGCGCTTCAATTACCTCAGAATTGTTTTTTGAAAATTGTCGGGTTTCTGATGCGAATCTGCTGGGAAAGAAGGGAGAAGGATTTCACCAGATGCTGGATACGCTGGACCGCGGTCGGTTATCAATCGCCGCTATGGGACTGGGCTGTGCCCAGGGCGCTTATGAATTGGCATTGAAATATGCCAAAGAAAGAAAGCAGTTTGGTAAACCAATTTCAACTTTTCAGGCAAATGCGTTTAAATTAGCTGACATGGCAACGGAAATCGAAGCTGCCCGTTATTTACTTTATCGTGCTGCCTGGCTTTGCGATCAGGGACGAAATGAATATAAAAAGCTTTCGTCCATGGCAAAGCTTTACTGTTCCGAAGTTGCCCATCGCTGTGTGGATCACGCTGTGCAAATTCACGGCGGATACGGTTTGATGAAAGAATACGACATCGAACGTTTTTACCGGGATCAGCGTTTGCTGGAAATCGGAGAAGGGACGTCGGAGATTTTACGGCTGGTGATTTCACGGCAGATTGGGTGTTATGAAAAGTAGCCCAAGGTGAAGATCCTGTTTGAGCAGGGCAAAGGTAGGAGCGGCAAAAAAGATAAAGTTCGGAATGGTTGACCAAAAATTTCCTGCGCTGAGCTTTTGCCTCAACTTTCAAGTTAAAGAGGAGAAATATGACAAACAGGTACGAAACGCTGAAATATAAATTGCAAAATCACATTATCACTATCTGGCTTAACCGTCCCGAAGTACATAATGCATTCAACAAGACCATGCTGGATGAATTGGTTGATATTTTGGAGTGGATCAAAAATAGTGATGATGTCAGGGTTGTCATTTTTACAGGTGAAGGAAAATCATTTTCTGCCGGGGCGGATTTGAACTGGATGCAGGAAATTATCAATTACACTTACGAGGAAAATCTCCAGGATTCGGAGCTGATTTCCAAAGTCTTTTATTTGATTTACACTTGTCCCAAGCCTGTCATCGCTGCCATTAACGGAGCTGCAATTGGTGGCGGCATGGGGTTTGTCGGCTCATCAGATATTGTAATCGCTTCGGAACAGGCAAAGTTCAGTTTGTCCGAAGTGCGGATCGGTGTTGTGCCATCCTGTATTTCGCCGTATCTGTTCAAAAAAGTCGGCGAAGGAGCGCTGAAGGAGTTATTTATTTCAGGGCAGAGATTTGATGCGGAAAAGGCGCTGCGAATTAATCTGATCAATTACATGGTTGAGCATGACAAGTTGTTGGATCTGGCTCAAGAAAAAGCAAGGGAGTTGTTGGTGTGCGGACCGAAAGCCACAGCCATTTGTAAAAAGTTATTCCTTGAAATTCCCGAAATGGATTTGATGACAGCCTACGATTATACGGCGGAGCTGATCGCTAAAATGAGAATTTCCGAAGAAGCCCAGGAGGGAATGAAGGCATTTTTAGAAAAACGAAAGCCGAAGTGGCATCCAAAAAAATGAAATCCGTTGAAAAATCTGCAATGCATTCTCTCGAACAGGCAGCAACAGCCAGGGAGAAAAAACGATGCAAAAATTAATTTTAATCATACTGATTGGTTACCTTTTCGTTGGTGCCGTTTCCGCACAACGCATCCAGCCTGATGATTTGGAGTACCGGGGCGCTTTCAGGCTGCCGGAAGGGTCCGGCGGATCGGACTGGTATTACAGCGGACAGGCAGCGACTTATTATCCCTTTGGAGATCCAGACGGTTCCAATGATAGTTATCCCGGGTCTATTTTTGCCATCGGACATGACCACCAGCAATACGTTTCAGAAATTAGCATCCCCCCACCAGTTATTTCCACTGAAAAAAATCTGGATGAATTGAACACAGCCACCACGTTACAGACGTTTAACGATATTACCGGCGGCATGTTCGGGTATCTGGAATTGCCGGTGGCAGGTTTGGCATATCTTCCGCCGCAAGGGTCTCAAACCACGGCAAAACTACATTTCTGTTGGGGACAACATATTCAGTACCAGGAAGTTTCTCA
Source organism: uncultured Cytophagia bacterium (assembly GCA_964472785.1). Taxonomy (GTDB): domain Bacteria; phylum Zhuqueibacterota; class Zhuqueibacteria; order Thermofontimicrobiales; family Thermofontimicrobiaceae; genus CAYYMH01. The sequence goes on from CAYYMH010000003.1 coordinate 80,651, forward strand.
TGGCTGGTGTGAACTAAATCTTGCCAATCCGCAAACTGCCGGGCTTTGGCATTTTGGGAATTATAACAATTACACGAGTAACGATTATCTTTTTGAAATCTCCAAAGCCTGGGCTGACAGGCACGTTCCCGGTAAATATCTCGCCAGCGGCAGGTTTCGGGAAGGCGTCTGGAGCGGACTCGGACCGGCGCTTTACGCGTATGCGCCGTTGGAGGATGGCGATCCGCCCTCAGCCGGCGATACCCTCAAATCAATCACCCGGCTACTGCTTTATGGCGTCGATGATCCCAATATCCCTGAAATAGTTACCGATGAAACTCGAAAAATGTATCTCCACAATGTGGCTGATCAATGGACTGGAGCCTGCTGGCTGACCGCCGGAGACAATTCAGCAGTTGTATTTGTTGGTACCAAAGGATTGGGCAACGGTTGGTATGGTTTCAGTGACGGCACAGTCTGGCCCTGGGAACCGCCTTACCCATCGATTCCGGATCCGCCGCATAACCAGCGCGGCTTTTGGGCGGACAGCATCCGGGCGCAAATTCTGTTTTACGATCCGGCAGATTTGGCAGACGTGGTACATGGCAGCAAGCAGTCATGGGAACCGCAACCGTATGCGGTGCTGGACATCGATGATTTTCTGTTCGATTCCGGTTACGATTACTGGCGACAAAAAAATATTTTACTTGGCGCATGTTGTTTCGATCGCGAAAGAGGCTTTTTGTATGTTCTCGAACGACGGGCTGATGACGAGAAGAGCATTGTCCATGTCTGGAAGGTAGAGGCAGGTTCCACCGGAATTGAGAACCACTATCATCCAATGGATTTTGAGCTTTATCAGAATTATCCGAATCCATTTAACGCGACTACGGTTATCGGTTTCAGGCTTGGCAAACCGGCGGTGGTTAGCCTGACGGTTTTTGATGGTTTGGGGCGGAAAATAAAAACTGTGTTAAACCAACGAATGTTGGCTGGGGAGCATAAATTTTATTTTGATGCACAGGATTTGACTTCAGGAATTTATTTTTATAAAATCAATATTGATAGCTTTGAACAACTGAACAAATTCACTGTTTTAAGATAAATTTACTAATGGCACACTGATGACACAGATTACGCCGATTTGAACGGATTGAAAAAAAGCGTTGCTGCATTCAGACATAACTGAAAAAATTATTAAAGCTTTCCACAAAATAAATAATACACTCGGTTTCGAGTTTTTAGAAAAAGTTTATAAAAATGCAATGATAATTGAAATGCGAAGGCAAATATTTACAAATGGCAAGAGACTGCAATCGACAAAATTTTTAAAATTCTGTTGTAATCAGTGTTATCCGCGTCATCCGCGTTCGATTAAAATTAATAAAACTTAAGGAGAAATTATGGATTATTTATTAACCGACGAACAAAAAATGCTTCGTGACATGGTTTCAAAATTTGCTAAAGAGGAAATTAAGCCTGTTGCTACAAAGATGCAGGCCGAAGAAACTTTCCCGGAAAGTATCGTGAACCAACTGGGCGAACTGGGCGTGATGGGCATCGCTTATCCTGAGGAATATGGCGGCGCCGGGATGGATTTTGTTTCTTATATGCTGGCGGTGGAAGCGATTTCCCGGTACTGCGCATCGACTGGTGTGATTGTTTCTGCCCACTCTTCGCTGGTGGTAGATCCGATTTTTCGCTTTGGAACTGAGGCGCAAAAGAAAAAATATTTACCCGATTTATGTTCCGGGAAAAAGATCGGCTGTCACGCTCTCACCGAACCCGGCGCTGGTTCTGATGTCGGCTCACTAAAAACCACTGCAAAACTGGCTGGCGATAAATGGGTGTTGAACGGAACCAAGCATTTCATTACGAACGGTGCTAATGCGGAAATTGCCGTTATTTTTGCGCTGACCGAACCGGAACAAAAGACGCGCGGCGTTAGTGCATTTATTGTTGAAAAAGGAACCCCCGGTTTTAAAGTTGGAAAATTGGAAGATAAGCTGGGTATTCGAGCATCAACAACTGCTGAACTGATTTTTGAAGATTGTGCCATTCCCAAAGATAATTTATTGGGTGAATTAAACAAAGGATTTAAAATCGCCATGATAACGCTGGACGGCGGCAGGCTGGGAATCGCATCACAGGCATTGGGTATTGCCAAAGCATCAATTGAGGATTCGATTGCTTATTCAAAAGAGCGGCAACAATTTGGGCAGCCGATTGCTAATTTTCAGGCGATTCAATGGATGTTGGCTGAAATGGAAACCGAATATGAGGCTGCCTGGCTGCTGACATACCGCGGTTCATTGGTGAAAGACAGGGGAATGAGATATTCCAAAGAGGCTGCGATGGCAAAATTGAAAGCCTCTGAAACAGCCTCGTTCTGTGCCAACAAAGCCATTCAAATTTTTGGCGGCTACGGCTACATCAAAGAATTCAATCCCGAACGCTATTTGCGTGATGCGAAAATTACCGAGATTTATGAGGGAACCAATGAAATCATGCGCATTGTCATTTCTTCGGCGTTGTTGAAAGATTAAGATGGAACACCGATGACGCTGATGCTGCGGATTTACATGGATTTGTTTTAATTCAATCCTTGAAAATCTTTTAAATCCGCATCATCCATGTGCAAAAAAACCAGAGGAGAAATCTTGAATAATATTCGAATTGTCACTGCTGCCGCACTATTTGACGGACACGATGTTTCGATCAATATTTTTCGGAAACTGATGCAGAAACGCGGCGCCGAGGTGATTCACCTAGGACATAATCGTTCGGTGAAAGAAATTATCAAAACCGCGATTCAGGAAGACGCTGATGCAATTTTGATCAGTTCTTACCAGGGGGGGCATAATGAGTTTTTTAAATATGCCATTGATAACCTGAAGGAATATCAATCAGAAAATGTCTTGGTATTTGGCGGTGGCGGTGGTGTGATTTTGCCTTCAGAAATCGCAGCGCTGGAAAAGTACGGTGTCGAAAAAATTTATCACGCGGTTGACGGGCAAAAAATGGGCATTGATGGCATCGCTGATGATATTTTAGCGCGCATTAAAAAGTATAAAGCCAAAAATCCACCGGCTTTTTCCGAGTTTAACTCCGAGGAGGCAATCATTACCAATCGGGTTGATGCCCACTTGAAAATTGCCAAACAGATTACCTTTTTTGAAACCCACCTCGATTCTCCCGATAAAACCAAACCGGTGCGAAAATTTATTGAATCAAACGATCAAAACAAATCAACCGTGATCGGCGTTACCGGGACCGGCGGCAGTGGTAAAAGTTCGCTGATAGATGAATTAATCAATCGTTTTTTGAAGATCACCAGTGACCTTTACATCGGTGTGCTGACCGTCGATCCGTCAAAACGGATTTCCGGTGGTGCATTATTGGGCGACCGCATCCGTTATAATAACATTTATGACGATCGGGTCTATTTCAGAAGTTTTGCCACCCGGCAGAGTCAGTCGGAAATCAGTCTCGCTTTGACTGACGCCATTTCAGTGTTGAAAGCGTGCGGCTTTGATTTGATCTTCGTCGAGACCAGCGGCATCGGACAGGGCAACAGTCAGGCAGTGGATGTCAGCGATAATTCAATTTATGTGATGACGGCCGAATACGGCGCGCCTTCACAGCTTGACAAAATTGATATGCTGGAAATTGCCGATTATATTGTGATTAACAAATTTGAAAAACCGGGATCAGAAGATGCCATGCGGGAAGTGATTATCAATTATATCCGCAATCACAACTTAAAGCTCTCCCACCGTGATTCTATTTTGAAAGCTGACGTGCCGGTGTATGGCACGAGCAGCAATCAGTTCAATAATCACGGCGTTAACAAACTGTTCAAAGATTTGCTACAACTTTTAGATAAAACAGGTAAAAAAGAGTATCAAATACAACAGAATCTGTTGCAGATTTTGCCGGTGGAACAGGAGTTCGATTATGGTTTAATCAGCAGTCGGCGTCAAAATTATCTCACTGAAATAGCCGATGTGGTACAAAAATATCATCAGCGTGCCAATAAACAGGCACAAATGGCAGGTGAGTGCTACAGTTTGAAACAGAGTGCAATGTTGATTGACGACGCGCATTCGAAAAAATTGATCCAGCAAAAATACGACGAACTCTGGAACGAATTGTCTTCCGACACAAGAAAAATTATCACTCAATGGGAAAAATTGAAACGGGATTATTCGCAGGAGTATTACAGTTATCAGGTCCGGAATAAAGAAATCCGGGTCAATCTTTACAACAGATCGCTTTCTGGTTTGAATGTTCCGAAGGTTGCGTTGCCAAAAATTGAAAATTGGGGGGATTTGGTTCGATTTTTTTATAAAGAAAATCTGCCCGGTAATTTTCCCTACACAGCGGCCGTTTTCCCGTTCCGAAGAACGACAGAGGACCCGAAGCGCCAATTCGCCGGAGAAGGCAGCGCCATTCGCACCAATAAACGATTCCATTATCTGACCCGGGATGAAGAGGCAAAACGATTATCGGTCGCCTTTGATGGGATCACTCTTTATGGTGAAGATCCGGCATTGGTGCCGGATATTTATGGTAAAATCGGAGAAAGTGGAGTCAGTATTTGCACCATCGATGATATGGATCGGCTGCTGGCCGGGTTTGATCAAACCAATCCGCTGACTTCGGTTTCGATGACAATTAATGCACCGGCGCCGATTATGCTGGCATTTTATTTTATGACCGCGTTCCGACGGGAAATGAAAAAGCTTGAGGTTGCCGGTAAAAAGCTTTCGGATGATGAGAAAGAGGCTTTAAAAATTGAAACATTCCGAAAGTTACGGGGTACGGTTCAGGCTGATATTTTGAAAGAAGATCAGGGACAAAACACCTGTATTTTTTCGATTGATTTTGCTATGAAACTGATCGGTGATGTTCAGGAATATTTATCTAAAAATAAGATTGACAATTATTACTCTATCAGCATCAGCGGTTACCACATTGCCGAAGCCGGCGCCAATCCGATTTCACAACTGGCGTTCACGCTGGCGAACGGATTTACCTACGTGGAATATTTTCTCAATCGTGGTTTGAAAATTGATCAGTTTGCTCCTAATCTGTCCTTCTTTTTCAGCAATGGCATGGAACCGGAATATTCGGTAATCGGTAGAGTGGCACGGCGCATCTGGGCGGTCGCTATGCGCGATCTTTACAGCGGTAATGAGCGGAGCCAGAAGTTGAAATATCACATCCAAACTTCGGGACGTTCACTGCATGCCCAGGAAATTGAGCTCAACGATATTCGGACAACGCTGCAGGCGCTGATGGCATTTTACGATAATTGCAATTCACTGCACACTAACTCTTATGATGAAGCGATTACTACTCCGACTGAAGAGTCTGTCAGGCGGTCGATGGCAATTCAGATGATCATTTCCAACGAAATGGGTACGATTAAAAATGAAAATTTCAACCAGGGTTCGTTTATTATTGAAGAGTTGACCGATTTGGTTGAAGAAGCCGTGTTAAGCGAATTCCACCGTATTTCTCAACGGGGTGGCGTATTAGGCGCCATGGAAAAACAGTACCAGCGTTCCAAGATTCAGGAGGAATCGCTGTATTTTGAAGATTTGAAACAATCCGGTGAATACCCGATTATCGGTGTGAACAAATTTGTCAAAGAGGATGCGGAAAATCCCTACGACAATATGAAAATCACCAGGAGCACTTCGGAAGAAAAAAAGGAAATTCTGACAGAGCTGGCAGCGTTTCAAAAAAGAAATAGTAAGCTGGCGAAGTCAGCCCTGGATAAGCTGAAAGAAGTCGCTCTCAGCGGTGGCAATATTTTCGAAGAACTTTTAAATACGGTACAATACGCATCTTTGGGGCAAATAACCCATTTGCTGTATGAAGTTGGTGGGAAATATCGAAGAGGTATTTAATCACGATTCTAATGAAGAAATTCGGATTAGATTAATCTGCGAAAAATCAATCTCGAAAATATTCAGGTAATTATTCAACCACCGAATCACAGATGATCCGGAGATAAAATCAATAAAATTTAGGGCAGATATTTTTCTCTTTTTTAAGAGTCAGGTGTTCGGATTAATTTTTAAAATCACATTACTATCCTAAAATCTACAAATTGATTATTGAAATGCCTCTGTGTTCTCTGTGTCTCTGTGGCATTTTTTTGTTACCAAAAGGCGACTGAAGTCGCTACTACCAAGAGATATTTAGTTGAAATATTGAATGAATTTTTGTAAATTTTGATTTAGAAAATTTTCCATATTAGTGAATATTAATTTTTTGTTTATCGATTAAAATTTGGTGCATTTAAAAAATGGAGTTTACATGAAACAAGCGGAGACAATTACCGACCTGTCGCGGGTGGAGTTGCTGGAGTTAGTTCGTATCTATGCAAAAAACTGGCTGGCGCATGATGGCTGTTGGTTTCTGTCGGCTGAACAAAAGTACGACATGCCGACTGCTATCGAACTCGATACAGAGAGCTGGCGGAAATTCACTGTTATTGAAGCAAAACGATTGATCGCTTTTTTGGAATTGGGGAAAAATTCCGGAATCCAGGGCTTGCAAAAAGCACTTCGGTTCAGATTGTATGCCTCGCTGAATGAGGATGAAATTTATGTTGATGAAAATAGTTTGGAGTATCGGGTCAAAACCTGCCGGGTTCAGGCGGCACGCCGAAAAAAAGGATTGGCTGATTTCCCCTGCAAATCAGTGGGGCTTGTCGAATACGGATTGTTCGGGGAAACGATTGACGAGCGGTTTCAAATGGAGTGCATCAGTTGTCCGCCGGAGATAACGAATCCGGATTATCATTGTATCTGGCGTTACAATTTGAAAATATGATGTTGTCTGCTCTTCTTAAATGTTACTCGTCGGCTCAATAGACGCACCAACGTTTCGAATGCGATTTTTATATTGATTGCATTTGTTGCCGAAAATAATTTCAGTGCCTGTTTAGTCCACTTGATCGTGGTAGTCTTTAAACTAATGTGCTGGTACTGTTCTTTAAAAACAATCGCATTTGGTTCTGTCGTTTCAGAGTGAACTCAGCGTGTACCGCTGCCGGAACCGGAGAATTTTTCAAAAAATATTTTATGACAGAATAATTAAACGGCAGAATGATTGATTTTTAATGAGTTAATTATTCTACCGAAAAATCATTCTGCCAATGATCTTTAAACTGAGTTTTAAAAGCAAAATAAATTCAAATAATTATTTCAAGGTAAGTTATGCCTACTAACAATATGATTGATGAATAATTTAGGAAATAAATAATTTTATACTTGACAAAACAACATTTTTTTTTATACTATAATCTATTACAAAAAACGGAAATTAACTATGACAGTTGACCCAAAATTAAACAAATTATACACGCTGAGAAAACAGGCGCTGCTCGGCGGCGGAAAAGAACGTATCGACACTCAACATAAAAAAGGTAAACTCACCGCCCGCGAGCGCATCGATTTATTGCTGGACGAGGGCAGCTTTGTGGAGCTGGATATGTTCGTTCGACATCGCTGCAAAGACTTTGGTTTGGATCGGGAAAGCTATCCGGGGGACGGTGTTGTTACCGGCTACGGCACTATTGATGGTCGAAAAATGTTTATTTTTAGTCAGGATTTTACAATTTTTGGTGGTTCGCTCTCCGAATCTTACGCGAAGAAAATCTGTAAAATCATGGACCTGGCATTAAAACTAGGCGCGCCAGTGATTGGTATCAACGATTCCGGCGGTGCGCGAATTCAGGAAGGTGTCGATAGTCTGGGCGGCTATGCGGAAATTTTTCTCCGCAATACACTCTGTTCAGGGGTAATTCCACAAATAAGTATCGTTGCCGGGCCTTGCGCCGGTGGCGCTGTATATTCGCCAGCAATTACCGATTTTGTTTTTATGGTTAAAAATACAAGTTACATGTTTGTGACCGGACCAAATGTGGTCAAAACCGTTACTCACGAGACGGTCAGCTTTGAAGATCTTGGTGGTGCCAATACGCATAGTTCAAAAAGCGGCGTTGCTCATTTCGCCTGCGACGATGAAATCAAAGCCTTTGATAACGTGCGTCAACTGCTCAGTTATGTTCCATTGAATAATATCGACGATCCACCATTTCTCGAAACCACCGATCCGATAGATCGGGCTGAAGAAGAGCTAAATTCACTGGTGCCGCATAATCCTAACAAACCCTATGACATGAAAGAAATTATCCGGAGGATAGTTGATGATGGAAATTTCTTTGAAATCCAATCGGGATGGGCGCAAAATATCGTTATCGGATTCGCCAGACTGGGCGGCTTTTCGGTTGGGATTGTTGCTAACCAGCCTGCAGTTCTGGCCGGTGTTCTCGATATCGACTCGTCGTGCAAAGCCGGCAGGTTTATCCGTTTCTGCGACTGTTTTAACATCCCGATTATTACCTTTGTCGATGTTCCCGGATTTTTACCCGGTACCAGCCAGGAGTTCAGCGGTATTATCAAACATGGCGCAAAATTGCTTTACGCTTATTGTGAAGCCACAGTCCCCAAAATCACTGTCATTACCCGAAAAGCGTATGGTGGCGCTTACGATGTTATGAGCAGCAAACACATACGCGGCGACATTAATCTCGCCTGGCCCTCGGCAGAACTGGCAGTGATGGGTCCCAAAGGCGCGGTTGAGATCATTTTCAAAAAAGAAATTGCTACCGCTAAAGATCCGGAAAAGGCGCTCAATGAAAAGCTCGAATCGTTCATCAAAGAATTCGCCAATCCTTATAAAGCCGCCGAGCGTGGCTATCTCGATGATGTCATTGAACCTAAATTTACCCGGCCCAACCTGATCCGATCTTTACAAATTCTTGAGACAAAAAGTGAAGCTAATCCGAGAAAGAAGCACGGAAATATCCCTTTATAATTATAAAATTGCAGATCGTTGGATCAACTGAGGTCAGGATAATTGATATGTTCAAAAAAATATTAATCGCTAACCGTGGAGAAATTGCCGTCCGAGTCATGCGCGCTTGCAAGGAAATGGGCATTGCCACTGTTGCTATTTTTTCTGATATTGATCGCAGCGCGCAACACGTGAGCTATGCGGACGAAGCCTATCATATTGGCAAATCACCGGCTGGCGAAAGCTATCTGTCGATCAAAAAAATCATCGACGTTGCGCTCAAATCCCATGCCGATGCGGTTCACCCGGGTTATGGGTTTCTGGCAGAAAATCCGCGGTTTGCTGATGCAGTGGAAAAGCATGGTTTGAAATTCATCGGTCCTGACGTGGATACAATTCGATTGTTAGGGGATAAAATTACTGCCCGGGAACTGATGGAAAAAGCTGGCGTTCCGATAGTCCCCGGAATAAAAAAGCCGGTCAAAAACAGCGCCGATGCCCATAACGCGGCAATAAAAATTGGATATCCATTGCTGTTAAAAGCTGCTGCCGGTGGCGGAGGCAAAGGAATGCGAATCGTCAGTTCAAAAAAGGAGTTGGATGGATTATTTAAGATGGCTCAATCCGAGGCTCGCTCTGCTTTTGGCGATGACCGGATTTACATTGAAAAATATCTCCAGAATCCTCGGCATATCGAGATACAGATATTAGCCGATAAATACGGTAATATCATTCATCTTGGTGAACGTGAGTGCTCAATTCAGCGGCGCCATCAAAAAGTGATCGAAGAGTCTCCATCGCCGATCGTTGATCCCGGAATGCGGCAAGTGATGGGACAAACGGCGATTCAAGCGGCTAAAGCATCCAAATACATCAATGCCGGAACCGTAGAGTTTCTGGTTGATCAAGATAAACAGTTCTATTTTCTCGAGGTTAACACCCGGCTGCAGGTTGAACATCCGGTAACAGAAATGGTAACCGGCATCGATCTGGTACGGGAACAGTTGCTCATTGCCAGCGGAGAAAAACTCAGCTCTCAACAGAATCAAATTGAGGTGAATGGTAGCGCCATCGAATGTCGAATTTACGCCGAAGACCCCAACAATAATTTTCTTCCATCGAGCGGGCGAATTCAAAACTACCGCGAGCCCGCCGGTCCCGGAATTCGTGTGGATTCCGGTTTTACTAAAGGCGATTCGATCTCTATTTACTACGACCCATTGATCGCCAAGCTTGTTGCCTGGGGGGAAATTAGGGAGCGAGCGATCCAACGGATGAAACGCGCGCTGGATGAATATGTTATCACCGGCATCAAAACCGTGATCCCGTTTCTTAAACTGGTGATGGATCATGCTGATTTTCAAGCCGGTTCAATTTCGACACATTTTATCGAAGAACAGATGAGCCAGTCGGTAACGCCAACTTCTGTCGCTGATGAAGATTTGAAAGCAATGGCAATCTTGAGCTGTCTGATGAATTTTCAAAATAAAAACAAAACAAAAACGCTCCAAAAACGAATCGATAAGCAAAATTGGAAAACTGTTAACCGGCAGTTGAATTTGTGACAGATTAATAAGAATCAGTTATTATTGCAGACTTATATTCAAGCGCAGAGAAAAGCGATCACCGAAAAAGCGAGAAGAACTCAGAGAAAAGATGAAAGAGGCTTTACCCTGAATTATTCATACGCCACAAAATCTCGAAGACACAAAGGCACACAACGTAATGAAAATATAAAGTTTGGAAGGCAAAGGAGATTAATCGACTCAGAATATTTTTTATGAATGCTGCTTTCACAACTTTGTGATTCTTCGTGACTTGGTGCCTTGGTGGCAAGATTTATGAATTAAACAGGTTACACAATTTGCGTCTTGTTGAGAAAATAAATCATCATGGTGGCGCAGAGAAGGAAGAGGGGTTGAATATGAAATATCTTTCGACAATCGGCGACAACGAATACGAGATCATTTTAACACAAACCGAAGATGGTCATTTTACCGCTGAATTGAACGATGAAATCCTACCGCTGCAAACTCTGAAAACCGATGGTCAACACACGCTAACAGCACTTATCGGCAACAGACCTTATGAACTGGAAATCCAAAAAAATCAAACTGATTATCTGATCCACTATCATGGCAGCGATTTCAAAATAAGAGTCGAGGACGAGCGATTGCTGCTGTTAAAAAAGCATACGCAACTGGTTTCGCCCGGCGAACAATTCAAAGAAATCAATGCTCCGATGCCAGGATTAGTCGTCTCGATCGATGTGTCGGTGGGACAAAAAATCAAAACCGGCGAGGGATTACTGGTATTTGAGGCGATGAAAATGGAGAATGAAATCAGAGCACCTTTTGATGGTAAAGTGAAGGAGATATTTGTTTCCGAAAAAGCGCCCGTCGAAAAGGGACAAAAATTGATATTGTTAGAGTAATCCTACTTTTGTCAACGCATGTTATCCATTTTTTGCTACCGGACTTTTAAACAATTAATTTTACTGCCAACGATGTGTACAGATCAATTCTGATTTTAAAGAATTTGCAATACATATTCTTCAAATTGTAGAACATATCTGTAAAAATCTGTGTTAAACCGTGGCAAGAAGAAAATGTTTTTTTAAAAATAGCTGAAAGGATGTTATGAAAAATTTTCCGAAGGATTTTGTATGGGGCTGCGCCACCTCTGCTTACCAAATTGAAGGTGCCTGGAACGAGGACGGAAAAGGACCGTCGATCTGGGACGCGTTTTCAATGATTCCGGGTAAAATAGATAATAACGATACAGGCCAGATTGCAAGTGACCACTATCATTATTGGAATGAAGATGTCGAATTGATGGCAACGCTGGGATTAAAAGCATATCGTTTTTCCTTTGCCTGGTCACGTATCCTGCCTCATGGACGCGGAAAAGTCAATCCAAAGGGCATTGATTTCTATTCAAAGCTTATCGATTCGCTACTTGAAAAGGGAATCCAACCCTGGGGCACATTGTTTCACTGGGACCTGCCGCTGTCAATTCAGCTTGAGAAAGACGGATTGCTTAATCCTGAAATAATGAATGCTTTTACAGAATATGCGGATGTGTGTTTTCATCATTTCGGAGATCGGATAAAGAACTGGTTGACACTGAACGAACCGTACGTTTATTCCCTTCTTGGACATGGACTTGGAGTGATGGCGCCAGGGCGGAAATCCAGAATTGAACCTTATCTTGTGGGGCATCATTCTTTGTTGTCTCATGCCAACATGGTGGCACGCTACCGTGAGAAATACCAGCACAAACAAAACGGCAAAATCGGTTTGGCGCTGAACTGTGATTGGCGTGAACCACTCACCGATAAACCTGAAGATGTGGCGGCTGCTCAGCGGGCATTGGAATTTTACTTGGGTTGGTTTGCTGACCCGATATTTTTGGGCGATTATCCCGAATCAATGAAACAAAGACTTGGTGAGCGACTTCCTGCCTTTAGTGAAGCTGAGATAGAATTAGTGCAAGGCTCGGCAGATTTTTTTGGACTGAATCATTACACGACTCACTATGCAGAGGCGTCCGGGGATAAGAATATAGGTACCAGACCTGAGCAAAATGCAGGGTTTGCAGAAGATCAACAAGTTAAATTGAACTCTGATCCAAAGTGGGAGAGAACCAAAATGGGCTGGAATGTGGTTCCGTCCGGCATCAGAAAATTACTGCACTGGATCGACAAGCGGTGTCATCAACCCGATATTTTTATTACGGAAAATGGCTGTGCTTTTGATGACAAAGTTGAAAACGGGAAGGTCAATGATCCGCTCAGAATTGCTTATCTCCAGTCCTATATCTCAGAATGCCACAGAGCAATCACCGAAGGTGTGAAATTGAAATCATATTTCCTCTGGTCGTTGCTGGATAACTTTGAATGGATGTACGGCTTCTCAAAACGGTTTGGTATCCATTACGTGGATTACGAAACAGGAAAAAGGATACCAAAACAATCAGCTTTCTGGTACAGGGATGTTATTAGATCAAACGGAATTGCATCGAGTGATTAATTTATTTTTTCTCTAACTGGCTTTTTCCACATTACTGAAAGGAATTATGTGAGCCTGCACTTTATTGATCTGACAATTGTTTTAAAGAAAACCTGTTATGATAAACTGGATTAGCAAATGTAATTTTTTTGATCTTGAATAATTTTAAAGATGTTCTTTGTCTCATAAAAATTTATAGAAATTAAGGATGAAAATGAGTGCTTACGTCGCCATAGATTTAGGCGCTGAAAGCGGAAGAATTATCCTGGGGAGATTGGAAAATAATCAGTTGCATTTGGAAGAAATTCACCGTTTTCCCAATGGTCCGATTGAACATCAAAACAGTCTCAGGTGGAACACCAATCGAATCTGGAAAGAGATTTTACATGGTCTTTCGCAGGCATATTCCCGTTGTTCGTCGATCGAAAGTATGGGTGTCAATACCTGGGGTGTGGACTTTGTGCTTTTGGACAAGCAGGGAAACATGTTGGGTTCGCCATATCATTACCGTGATTCGCGCACGGATAGTATTATGGAAGAAGTGTTTCGCATTATCCCCAAAAAAGAATTGTATCAATTGACCGGCATTCAGACATTGCAATTTAACTCATTGTTTCAGTTAATGGCGTTTCGCAAGCAGCACCCGGAATTGTTCAATCAAATCCACCGGTTCTTGTTTATGCCGGATTGGATTAATTATCAATTGACCGGCAAATTGTACAATGAATACACCATTGCCAGCACCTCACAGATGATGGACATGCGCAGTGGAAAATATTCAGAACGAATACTAAAAAAACTGGAGATTCCAGGTCACATTTTTCCACCGATCATTCAGCCCGGCACATTCATTGGCAATCTGCGTCCGAAAATTGCGTCTCGCTGCGGTTGTGCAACATTCCCGGTAATTGCCGTTGCCGCACATGATACCGCTTCAGCAGTTGCCGGAACACCGGGAGCAAGTGACAGCAATTGGGCGTATCTTTCCAGCGGCACCTGGAGTTTGATGGGGATTGAAACGAGTGATGTTGTGATTAATGAGCAGACGAATTCACTTCAACTGACCAACGAAGGTGGTGTTGAGGGCACAATCCGATTGCTGAAGAATATCATGGGATTGTGGCTGGTGCAGGAGTGCAGGCGAGACTGGGAAAAACAGGGAAATGCTTACAGCTACAGCGAGCTGACAGAGCTGGCAGAGCTGGCAGAAAAAACTCAACCATTTGCCGCTTTCATCAATGTCGAGGATCAGGCATTTTTCAGTCCCGGAAATATGGATGATCGGCTTCGGGATTATCTCTTTAAAACAGGTCAGCAAAATGATTTCAATCACGGACAGATGATTCGAATTATTTTGGAAGGAATGGCGTATCGCTACAGCGAGATACTCCACCAAATTGAAAAAGTTGCCGGGAATGAGATTGAAGTGTTGCATGTCGTTGGTGGCGGTTCTCAAAACCAACTGCTGAATCAGTTGACTGCAGATGCCACGGGCAAAAAAGTGATCAGCGGACCCATTGAGGCGACCATCTGTGGAAACGTTTTGATGCAGGCATTGGCACAACACAAGATTGATTCGCTTAATCAGATCAGATCCATTATCCGGAAATCGTTTGATTTTACCATGTATTTTCCGTGTGAACATGAGGTTTGGCAAGAGATGCGTCAAAACTATCATAAAATTTACAGTCATTGATAATTTTTTATCAAACATTAATTTACAAAGGGAAAACAGGAAGAAGCAATGATTAATGAAAATAAAATAACTCAATTGTATGAACGCGCCAAAGACAGCTATGCGGAGATTGGAGTAGATACGGAACTGGCGTTGGAAAAACTGGAACGAACGCCGGTCTCACTTCATTGCTGGCAGGCGGATGACGTGTCCGGCTTTGAGCACCCGGATGCATCGCTCAGCGGCGTTGGGATTCAAGTGACAGGAAATTATCCCGGCAAGGCTCGAAATATTGATGAAATGAGGCAGGATATGGAAAAGGTCTTCTCATTAATTCCCGGGAATCACAGGTTGAATCTCCACGCGAGTTACGGCGATTTCGGAGGCAAATTTGTAGAGCGGGACGCCATTGATCCTGCTCATTTTCAGAGCTGGGTTGACTGGGCAAAACAGATGAAAATCGGTCTTGATTTCAATTCGACCTGTTTTTCTCATCCCAAGGCTGACACCGGTTTTACGTTGTCCAGTATGGATGATGCGATCAGAAAATTCTGGATAAATCATGTAAAACAATGCCGCATGATCAGCAATTTCATTGGTGAAGCGCTCAGAGATGCCTGCATTCATAACATCTGGATTCCGGATGGGTCAAAAGATATTACTGTCAACCGTTTTCAATATCGGACAGTTTTGCAACAATCACTGGATGAATTATTGAGAGAAAAATATCCGGCAACGAACATGATTGATTCATTAGAAAGTAAGTTGTTCGGTATCGGCAGCGAATCGTTCGTGGTGGGATCTCATGAGTTTTATCTTGGCTATGCTTTGAAAAATCACAAAATGCTCTGTGTTGACATCGGACATTTTCACCCCACTGAATCCTGCGCAGATAAAGTGTCAGCGCTTTTTCAATATTTTGATCAATTATTATTTCACGTCACACGAGGTGTGCGCTGGGACAGTGATCATATCGTTATCTTGGATGATGCGGTGCGTTTGTTGATGCAGGAGATTGTTTGGGCAGACAAGCTGGATAATGCAAAACTGGCGCTGGATTTTTTTGATGCGAGCGTCAACCGGATCGGAGCCTATGTTATCGGGACTCGTGCGACACAGAAAGCGCTGCTGTTGGCGCTGCTTGATCCCATCGAAAAATTGAGAAATTATGAAAATAATGGACAATATTTCGAGCGGTTGGCACTGCTCGAAGAAGCGAAATCCATGCCGTTTGGTGCTGTATGGGATTATTATTGTTTCAAAAAAGGCGTACCGCCCGGAACGGAATGGATAAAACAAGTTGAACGGTATGAGAATGATGTGCTTTCAAAACGTTAATAGAATTTCTGAGTAGTCACTTTTCTTGAATCAAAAATAGCAGAGAAAAGTTAAAGTATTGTCTGTTGATAAAATTAAGGATACTTTATGGTGGGTAAAAATAAATATGCGTGCGGATATATCGGTAAAATTTTGATAATTGATTTGAATGAAAAGTCATTCAGAACCGAGGAACTGGATGCCGAGTTGGCGAAAAAATTTTTCGGCGGTCGCGGGCTTGGTGTTGCCTTTTTGAGCAAACATTTTGTCAGTTTGGAAAAAGAGAAGAAATATGCCAATGCCTTCAAAGAAGTTGATCCGCTCTCCGAAGATAATGTTATCGTGATTTCAACGTCACCGACCACCGGAACGAAGATGCCGACGTCGGGCCGTCTCCACATGAATTATAAATCGCCGCTGACAGGCGGTTACGGCAGTACAAACGCCGGAGGACGCTGGGCAGTCGATCTCAAACGAACCGGTCACGATGTGGTGATCATTTTGGGTAAGTCAGCCCATCCCGTTTATCTGATGATCAGCAGCTCAGGGGTAGAATTTATCGATGCAACTCAAACACAGGAACTGGATGCCATTGAAACCAGAACACTATTAAAAGAAAAATATTCGCAGCGCACCCAAATCCTATCCATCGGTGACGGCGGGAAAAATTTGTGTCGATTTTCCGCAGTAATGAGTGACACGGGAAAGGCACTGGGAAGAGGCGGCGGTGGCGCTGTCTGGGGCGCTAAAAATTTATATGCGATCGGTGTTAATTATGATTCGAAAATTAAGATCGATGTTCATGATCCTGATGGATTGGATTTGAAAAATAAAAATGGCGCCATTTACAGGGCCAACATGAAATTGGATATGGGCAAATTTACTAAACGGGAAGAGTTGTTCGGTGTCCTGGCTTCAATGGGATCGTTGGGAATCCTGGGCATGGTCAACAATTACAAGCAACTGATTCATAATAATATGCAGGATACTGATCATAAAACAGAAGACATCGCAAAAATAAATGGAGAGGCGCTTCGATATCATTTCCAGAATGCGAAACCGGGTAAAAAAAGAATAAAGGTTAAAAAAAGTGGCTGTTACAACTGCCCGATTGTCTGCAAACGTAAAACGACTATTTTAGACCCGAACAATAATGTCATCGAAAAGGGTGAGGGACCGGAATTCGAATCAACGACGCTGATGGGCGCAAATTTATCCATTTATGATCTGGTGACGATTGCGGAAGCCAATAATCTGGCAAACCACTACGGACTCGATACCATCTCGTTGGGTTCGACAATCGCCGCTTTTTTTGAGCTGAACACCATCATCAAAAATAAAAAAGAAAAACTTAATCCTTTAGAAGAAAAATTTTTAGCTGATACCAAAGAATATGTTGAAGAATATGGTGAACCCGGCTTCGGACGAAGTAATCAGTTGATTCCATTAATCCACTTAATCGGAAAATCGGAGGGCATCGGCGCGTTGCTGAAACTGGGTTCTTATGAATTTTGCAAGCGATACGGATATGAGAGATTATCGATGAGTGTTAAAAGATTGGAATTACCGGCTTACGATCCGAGAACGTCTTTCAGTCAAGCGTTATGTTATGAAATGAATAACCGGGGTGGTTGTCATCTTGAAGGCGGCTACACTGCACCGCATGCCTATTGCGCCGGCTACGGAGAATGGCCTTCACATCGCGTGGAAGGTACACCGCTAATTTCCAAAAACGCAACCTTGACCAATACCAGCCTGGATATTATCGGCGTCTGTGCCTACAGTTCTTTTTCATTAGGACTTGATGAATATGCAGAATTGGTCAACGCTGTTACCGGTCTGGAATATAATTCCGGAAATTTAAAAGAAATTGCAGTGAGAACAGTGACGCTTGAGAGAATGTTTAATAATTTGTGTGGAATAACCAGTGCAGACGACTGGTTGCCGGAAAGATTTTACACTGATAAAATTTATACCAGGGATGGTGAGTTTAAGTGCAATAAAGAAGATTTCCGAAAAATGCACATTGAATATTACAACTCGTTTGGATGGGACAATGATGGAATTCCCACTGAAAAGACCATTAAAAAATTAGGCTTATCAGATATTATTTTTGAATTTAAAAAACGAATCTAATTGCAATTCAGCCACAATGTCTCGAAGTTTCCAAGAAAAATGAGGATAAATTATAATGTATTTTACCATTTTATTAAAATGAAGTTATCGCTCTTTCCAAAGAAAAATTAAAAGCTCAAGTTTTTTCGAGTTAAGGGAGTTTAAGAATTATTTAAAAAATAATAACGTAAAAAATATTAAAACAATAGAAATTTATTCCTTTGTGTCTTGGTGTCTTTGTGGCAAAAAAGATTTGAATAATTACCGAATTTAGAAAATGAATAAAAAATTAGACATGATTTTTAAGCGAATGTATGCTGTGGGCGCAGCCATTGGTGCTGTGAATGGTAATAATACGCACAGCGGAAATATTTCAATTCGTGATCCTGAAGATGATGACTTGTTTTATATTTCCGCCAGTGGTTCGCAGACCGGAGCGTTGGTGCCGACAGATTTAACACCGTTAAGATTTAGCCATGTGTGCTGGGGAGATGGCAGAGCGTCAACAGAATCGGTCATTCACCGAAAAATCCTTCAACTGCCGAAAATAAAAGCAGCCATGCATTGCCATTTTCTGAACATGTCGTTTCTATCATTTGATTCAAAAGACGACCAGATGTTTTTGAGATTTCTCGGCACTGATGAAAAAGGGCGGGAGGAATTCGCCTTTCTGCCGGTGGATTTTTTCGGTGTCTACGTTGTTGGAGAAGTAAAAGTTGGCAGCTATTTTCAGCCGGTGGGTTCAGTGGAGATGGAAGAACGGGTGCCGAAATATTTGAAGGAAAATTGGGTGACTATTGTCAGGGGACACGGACCGTTCGTCAAGGGGACATCGGTGGAAGATGCGTTGTACCGAGTCAGTGTACTTGAATCCAGCGCAAAGCTGATGCTTGCGTTGAAACGAAGGGGCGTAAATGTCGTTGAGCTTCAAAATAGAATTTTGGAATCCGGACTTGAAAATTTTTTCCCGGCAAAGCCGCATTTTAATAAATTGGAAAAAAATTCAATCTGCGAAGTAACAGATAAAACGATCATCGATGATTTTCGGCAACGAATGACGTTTAATTACAACAGAGAGCTCTGTGCTTACGGAGCCGGATCGATGAGCCAGAAAATTTCCTCAACTCAAATGATTTTTTCACCAATGGCTGCCTGTCCGGAAGTATTGGACTTTCCGTTATTCAGAGTGGATTTAACAGAGAAAGAAACTGACACTCCGGACGAGAAACTGCATAAACTGATTTACCAACACACCCATCTCAATACGTGCATGATTACCACAAATCCGCTGGCGACTGCGGAAGGTATGGCTGTGCTGGCAGATAAATTTGGTGAAAAGTCTCTGTTGGGAGTCGCTGATAATATTTCCTATTCTTTATCTGCCCATCCGGTCATCAAACCCATCGATGCGGAAGCGATTTATTTGAATCCCCGAGTCGGTCTGGTGGATATTTCCCAGTTGCACTGTTTTAATGCTGAAAATCCAATTTTAAATATGTTGAGATGGCACAAAGGATGTTGTGTTGTTGCGGGATACGGCGTGATTTCAGCCGGTGAGAAAACGCTGGAACAATGCGCGCATAATGTCTCCTCTGTCGAACGTATTGCTCAATTTCGTCAGGAAGTGGATTTGAATCACCGATTGTTGGGCGGACCAACGGTTGAATCTTATGAGCCGTAATTTAAATTATTTTCAGAAGCGGAGCAAATGATGCAAATCGAATTAGCTTATGGAAAAAATGGGCTCACCATTGAACTGGATGATCAGTGGGATATTACGGTACTGGAGCCGGAAAATGTACCCGGTCTGAAATATCCGTTGCAAGCCGTCAAACAGTCGCTCCGACAACCATTTCAGGCTGTTCCTTTGAAGGAATTGGTTTCAAAGGATAAAACAATTGGCATTATTTTTAACGATATCACACGGGCAACACCCAATCATATTATCCTGCCGGCTATCTTGGATGAAATTAACCATATACCCAAAGAGAATATTACTTTTTTTAACGCCCTCGGTACGCATCGAAAAAATACAGTGCAAGAACTCGAATCGATGATTCCGAAAGAAATTGTTGATAACTATCGGATCATCCAAAACGATTGTTTAGACAAACAAACCCAGGTTCGTATTGGTAAAACTTCTGCAGGAAATGATATTTATATCAACAAATTATTGATGGCATGCGATGTGAAAATTCTGACCGGTTTTATCGAACCCCATTTTTTTGCCGGATTTTCCGGCGGCGGAAAAGCAATTATGCCGGGCATGGCAGGATTGGAAACAATTTTGAGAAATCATGGCGCCTCAATGATCGACGATCCCAATTCAATATGGGGAGAGATTGACAAAAATCCGATTCAGCAGGAAATCAGAGAGGCTGCAAAACAAGCCGGTGCAGATTTTATTGTCAATGTGACGATGAACAGAGATCACGAAATCACCGCGGTTTTTGCCGGTGATTTGGAAGCAGCACACGATGCGGGGTGCGATTTTGCGAAACAGAGTGCCATGAAGGCTGTTGATGAGCCGTTCGATATTGTGCTGACCACAAATTCCGGTTATCCGCTGGATCAGAATTTATACCAATCCGTCAAAGGAATGAGCGCAGCGGCAAAGGTTTTAAAACAGGGTGGAGCGATTATTATCGCCAGCGAATGCAGCGATGGTATTCCGGATCACGGATTGTACAAACAACTGTTATTAAACGCAAACAGCCCGGATGAAATATTAGAGACTGTGCGTCAGCCAGATTTTTTAAAGCAGGACCAATGGCAAATACAAAAACAGGCGTTGATCCAGAAAAAAACAGATGTCCATATTTATACCGATAATCTATCCCCTTCCTTGATAAAATCATTATTGCTCGAGCCATGTACAGACATAAAAGAGACCATTGGCATTTTATTAGAAAAATATCAAACGTTTTCAAAAATAGGTGTTCTTCCTCAAGGTCCGCTGACAATTCCATACATCAGGTAAACTAAAAAAGAAACAGTTGGATACTTTGACTATTCAAAAGAATTGATGGAACGTGAATTTAGATCTTATTTCGAATGTTCTAACAAGAAGGTTGATTTTTTCAATTACAATCTTTATATTTATTGACAAAATTGATTAATACGTATTTGGGAGGCATCATGAAAAAAAATATGACATTATTATTGTTGATGACAGTGATGATCATCATTCTGGGATGCGGCGAGCAAACCGAACCCTGGCAGTCCCTTTTCAACGGCGAAGATTTGACCGGCTGGAAAAAACTGAACGGAAATGCCGAATTTAGAATTGAAGACAACACAATCATCGGAATTGCGAAATTGAAGACGCCCAATACATTTCTGGCAACTGAAAAGACTTACGGTGATTTTATACTGGAATATGAAGCTTGGGTAGATAACAGGCTAAATTCAGGGGTGCAAATCAGAAGTTTAAGTACTCCTGACTACAGAGATGGCAGGGTGCATGGCTATCAAGTGGAATTGGATCCGTCCGAACGCGCCTGGTCAGGAGGAATTTACGATGAAGCACGGCGTGGCTGGCTTTATCATCTGGAATATAATCCCGAGGCCAAGCAGGCGTTTAGACACGAACAGTGGAATCAATTTCGAGTTGAGGCAATTGGAAACCATATCCGGGTTTGGTTAAATGGCGTACAAACGGCTGACTTAATTGACGATATGACTGCAGAAGGTTTTATAGCTCTTCAAGTTCACAGCATTCACGATCCATCATTGGTAGGAGCGACGGTTAAATTCAGAGATATTAAAATCATCAACGAAAATGTCGCTGAGTATGCAACACCCGTGAATGAAAATATCCCCCAAGTCAGTTATCTCGATAATCAATTGACCGAGCGGGAGCAGAAAGACGGATGGAAATTACTCTGGGACGGCGAAACCACAGCTGGTTGGCGAGGTGCCAGATTGGAAACCTTTCCGGCAAAAGGGTGGAGTATCGAAAACGGCGTTTTAAAAGTATACAAAAGCGGCGGTGCGGAATCGGCTCATGGTGGTGATATTGTGACAACTGAAAAATTTGGTAATTTTATCCTGGAGCTCGATTTCAAATATACCAAAGGTGCCAACAGCGGCATAAAATACTTTGTTGATCCGGATTTGAATAAAGGTCCCGGTTCAGCGATCGGATGTGAATACCAAATTCTGGATGATGATGTTCATCCGGATGCAAAAATGGGAGTGAACGGAAACCGAACTCTGGCGTCACTTTATGATTTGATAAAAGCAGATGCCCTCTTTTTTACACCGACGGAAAATACGCCTAAAAGAGTGAATAAATACGCTTGGAACCGCGCGAAGATCGTTTCGGATAACGGTTACGTTGCCCATTATCTGAACGGAATTAAAGTTGTCGAATATGAACGGTTTACCCAAATGTGGCGGGCGCTGGTCGCTTACAGTAAATATAAGGATTGGCCTAATTTCGGAGAGCTGCCTAAGGGTAATATTCTACTTCAGGATCATGGCGATGAAGTGCATTTTAAAAATATCAAAATTAAGGTATTGGATTGAAAAAAGGAGGCATGGATAAAAAAATGAATAGACGAAAGTTTTTGAAAACGTCTTCCGTTGTAACAGCCGGGTCTGTTTTAGGAGCGACAGCCTTTTCTGCAAAAAGTTATTCAAACATACTTGGCGCAAATGACAGACTCAATTTTGCGGTCGCCGGTGTTCGCAGCCGGGGACAAGCGCATGCTGATGCGATGAGACATTGTGAGAATGCCTCGGTGACGCACATTTGTGAAGTGGACAAAAGATATGAAGAAGAATTTTCTGCAAAAATAATCGAGCTGTTCGGAAAAGCGCCTAAAGCGATCAAGGATTTCCGAAAATTGGTTGAGGAAAAGGATGTTGATGTTATCACCATCGCGACGCCTGAGCACTGGCACGCTCCGATGTCGATCATGGCGCTACAAAATGGGAAACACGTTTACGTGGAGAAACCATGCAGCCATAATCCGCGCGAAGGAGAATTACTAGTCCAGGCGCAAAAGAAATACGGCAAGTTGGTGCAAATGGGAAATCAGCAGCGGTCATCGACTCATACCATAGAAATCATTAAACGGATCAAAGACGGTCTAATTGGGAAGCCGTATTACGGCAAAGCATGGTACAGCAATATGCGGGGTGGAATCGGCGTGGGTAAAGTCGTACCTGTGCCCGATTATCTGGATTGGGAATTATGGCAGGGTCCGGCGCCGCGAAGGGATTATCGCGATAATGTGCATCCCTACAACTGGCACTGGTTCTGGCATTGGGGAACAGGTGAGACGCTGAATAACGGCACACACGAGGTGGATATCTGCCGCTGGGCGCTTGGAGTGGATTATCCGAATCGGATAACGGCGAATGGCGGGCGTTACCATTTTGAAGATGATTGGGAATTTTATGACACATTGAACACCAGTTTTGAATACGACGACAAGATGATTACCTGGGAAGGAAAAAGCTGTAACGCGCTGAAATACTTCGATCGGGGGAGAGGTTGTACGATTCACGGCACAAATGGATCGGTTTTAATTGACCGTGGCGGATACATCGTATTTGATCTTGGAGGTGCAATTATCGAAGAATATGTGCCAACTGAAGCTGCCGAAACGTCCGATTTGGTGGGGATGGATACAATGACCATCGACCATTTTAAAAATCTCATTAACGGAATTCGCAAAGGCGAGAAATTAAATTCGCCTATTGCGGATGGCAACATTTCCGTGACCATGCTTCAGCTTTCCAACATTGCCTGGAAATTTGGACGGGCTTTAAATATCGATCCGAAAAGTGGACAAATATTGGGTCTCGATGAAGCGATGACGATGTGGGCACGTGAATATGAACCCGGTTGGGAGTTGAAGGTATAAAATCGTGACAGATTATTTCCATGACAGCTACTTTTCAATGCACACCCGCTTTGAGGTCGTCTGGTGGGGAACTGACAAACAAAAAAGTACTGCAATTTTTAGTCAGCTCACATCGATATTAGATTGGGTGGAATTGAAATTGAGCTGTCACGACGTGAAAAGCGAATTATTCAGGTTGAACAGATTCGCTGGATCGAAGGAAATTTTGGTTTCCGATTACCTGTTTCACGTATTGAAAACAGTTGAAACATTTCGGAAGAAAACGTTTGGATGTTTCGATCCCGATTTTTCGAATCCTTTTTCGGAAAAATCAGAGGCAGAACTTCTGGAATTCGATGAAGATTCAAAAAGTATTCGTTTTAATAATCCCCAAACAAAACTGGATTTAGGCGCTGTTGGTAAAGGCTTTGCCCTTGAAAAAATTAAGGATGAAATTCTTGACAAAAATCTGGATCACGCATTTACCAGTTTCGGCGAAAGCAGCATTTTAACAAGGGGCAGGCATCCAAACGGTGATCACTGGCCTTTGGGACTTTGCGACATGTACCAACCAGAACAAAATCTATATTCAGTAAAATTGACCGATCATGCTGTTTCCATCAGTTCGACGAAGAAGAAAGGTGCCAATGAGAAGTCCGGAGATTTTCACGTGTATAATCCTCATAATGGTCAAATTTTGGAGCAGGATAAAATGATGCTGGTAAAAGCGAATTCGCCAATCGAAGCGGAGGTGCTATCCACGGCACTGCTGGTTGCTGATACTGATGTTCAACAAAAAATTTTAGCGAATTTTGAGATTGATGAAGCAGTACAAATAACTTATCAAAATAAATCACCAAAAATCAGAAGATTGCTATGAAAGAAAAAATGAACCGTAGAGATTTTTTGAAAAAGAGCAGCATGTCTGCTGTGGCGCTGTCTGCATTTCCCTGGTTGAGCCCATTCAATGATGTAAGCTATGGCCAGAGCGCTTCCGATAAAGTCAGATTGGGATTTATCGGCGTCGGAAGCCGGGGCAGTGCGCTTCTCTTGAACACATTAGCCATGCCACCGGAATTAAACTTCGAAGTGGTGGCGGTCTGCGATAATTACGAACCGCATTATCAGCGGGCAATTCAGCTTGTCGAAAACCCGAACGTGAAAGCATTTTACGATTATCGGAAAATGCTGGAAATGAAAAATCTGGATGCTATCATAAATGCCACACCGCTGCATGAGCACGCACGGATCACAGTGGATGCAATGAATGACGGAAAACACGTTTTCTGTGAAAAAGCGATGGCGCGGAATCTACCTGATATTAAGCAGATGTACGACACCCATATTTCGCAAAACAAAATACTGCAGATCGGTCATCAACGGATGTTTGATCCCAAATATATCAAAGCGATTGAAATGATACGATCTGGTGAGATCGGAAAGATCGGGCAGATCAGGGCGTATTGGCACCGAAATAATGATTGGCGACGCGCATTACCAAAGGATCAACCTGAACTTGAGAGGAAGATCAACTGGCGGCTTTACCGCGAGTATTCAGCCGGGCTCATCACCGAGTTAGCCTCACACCAGATTCAGGTGGCGAATTGGGTGCTGGGTAAAGCCCCGGTTTCTGTGCGAGGTACAGGTTCCATTGTTTACTGGAATGACGGACGGGAAGTATTTGACAATGTCGCTTTAATTTTCAGTTATGATAATGGCGTGCAGTTTATATGGGATTCGATGACGAGCAACAGAAAATATGGTTGCGAAGAGCAAATTATGGGCGATATCGCGGCTATGGAACTTGAAACGAATAAGATATTTTTGGAAGAACTGCCGCCTGCGCCGGGAATCAGACAATTGATTCACAGTATTGAGAAAGATTTTTTTGAAACAGTTCCTATCGGTGGCGCTACCTGGGTTCCTGATACGCCGATCGAATATGAAGGCGACTATATTTCGGAAAAGTACGATATGAATGAAACGCAATTGCAGATTGAGGCGTTTGTTCAGTTTGTCAGAGATGGCAAAGCGCCGGAAAATCTGCTGAAGGAAGCTTATCACGCAAGTATCTGGAGCATTCTTGCCGAGCAAGCTGTTTATCAACAACAGCAATTAACGATGCCTGAAAAATTTATCATTTGAAAAAAGAGAGCAATATGAAAGCGATATTAATTACTGGAGATAAAATAAAATCGGAACTATTTCGGTTTGCTGTGATTTTTTTGATTTCTTTCCTAATAAATGTCTATTCGATAATTGCCTACAACACAAAATGGTCTGAATTATACACCCAACTTCTGGTCGTTCTGGCACTGGCAGCCGTGATTTATCTGATTTACTCGATAATACGGATTGTGTATTATTTTATAAAGAAATATTTCAAGAAAGCGTGAACCTATTCCTGGTTAAATCAGTGCATCGGCAAGTAAGTCAAATGAATTACATAGGGGGAATTGTATTTTAGCCACGAATTGACACTGATTTTAACAGATTTTTTTATACCTGCGTCAATCTGTGCAAATGAATGGCTTAAAAAATTCCGACTGAAAAACACTTCAGGAGTGTCGATGAAATTAAAAAATTCCTTATGCTGCATTTTATTTGCCATCTTTTTAAATTATATTTGTTTGGCAACTGAAAAAATAATGGCGGAAGATATGCTGAAAGTAACAAATTTAAGAACAGAATATAAAACAAACCCGCTCGGAATCAATGTGACAAAACCCAGATTGAGCTGGGAGATTTTATCCAGCGAACGAAACACGATGCAATCAGCCTACGAAATTCGCTGTGCACTCAAAGAAGAGAATTTACTCAATAGCGGTAATTTGCTCTGGCATTCGAAAGTGAATAGCGATCAATCCATCCATGTCGAGTACGGTGGTCTGTCATTGCAATCCCGGCAACGCCTTTACTGGCAGGTGAGAGTTTGGGACAATCACAATCAGACTTCGGATTGGAGTGAGCCGGCTTTTTGGGAAATGGGTTTTTTGAAGGAAAGCGATTGGGTCGCAAAATGGATTGAGGCGGAAATTGATGAGAATAAAACCAAATCAGAACCCGCACAGTATTTCAGAAAAGAATTTAAGTTAAAACAACCTATCCGAACTGCTCGCTTGTATATCACCAGTCACGGATTATATGAATCGTACATTAATAACAGGCGCGTTGGCGATCAGGTTTTTACACCCGGCTGGACAAGTTATAATAAGCGTTTGCAATATCAAATCTATGATGTTTCCCATTTTTTAATTGAGGGGAAAAATACCATCGGCGTTGTACTTGGCGACGGCTGGTACCGAGGTTATCTCGGCTGGGAAGACAAGAGAAATATATATGGTGACAAACTTTCCGTGTGTGCCCAATTAGAGATCGAATATCAAAATGGAGAGCGGGAAGTTGTTATTACGGATAATAGCTGGAAGTCCACCAACAATGGACCTGTCCGAATGTCCGATATTTACATGGGTGAAATTTATGATGCGCGAAAAGAGATGCCCGGTTGGGCGAATTCCAGTTTCGATGATGAGAGCTGGGGTCAGGTGAAAGAGAAAAATATTTCCAAAAATCATCTTATCGCTTCCTTTGGCCCACCAGTGAAAAAAGTAGAGGAAATAAAGCCGGTTGAGATGACACCTAAAAATGATGACAGCTATATTTTTGATATGGGACAAAATATGGTTGGTTGGGTTCGACTCAAAGTAAAAGGAAATGCGGGTGAAAAAATCAAGTTGAGGCATGCTGAAGTTTTGAATAAAGACGGTGAATTGTATACGGAAAACTTGCGCTCAGCAAAACAAACCGTAATCTACATTTGTAAAGGTGGAGGCGAGGAGGTTTTTGAACCGCATTTTACTTTTCAGGGATTTCAGTTTGTGGAGGTGTCCGGTTATCCGGGCACGCCTGATTTGGGGGCGATCACAGGAATCGTGATTCATTCTGACATGACACCGACGGGAAAATTTGATTGTTCCGACTCTCTCATTAATCAATTGCAGCACAATATTCAGTGGGGTTTGAAAGGAAATTTTCTGGATGTGCCAACGGACTGTCCCCAGCGCGACGAACGAATGGGCTGGACCGGAGATGCTCAAGTGTTTGCGCCGACCGCCTGTTTCAATGTGGATGCTGCTGCGTTTTATACCAAATGGCTGAAAGATCTGGCGCTGGATCAGGGAGCAGATGGACAAGTAAATGATGTTATTCCGGATGTATTAGAAGGACGGGGGGGACATACCGGATGGGCAGACGCATCTGTTATCGTACCATGGACAGTCTATCTGAATTACAGCGACAAAAAAATTCTTGAAAACCAGTACGAAAGCATGAAAGCGTGGATCGGATTTATGAAGAAACGCGCCGGAAATGATTATATATGGGTTGGTGATTGGCATTATGGCGATTGGCTTTCTTTTGATGATGATCATCCCGCTTACATGGGGGCATATACGGAAACCGACTTGATTGCAACTGCCTATTTTGCTTATTCCACAACATTGCTCAGCAAAATTGCCAACATTCTCGATAAACCGGATGATGCGGATGAATTTGCCCATCTTGCAGAAAAAATTAAGCAGGCATTTTTAAAGGAATTTGTCACGCCCAACGGACGATTGGTGTCCCATACACAGACAGCTTACACCCTGGCGCTTGCAATGGATCTGCTTCCGGATTCGCTCCATTACAAAGCTGCGGAAAATTTATTTCACAACGTGAACCGATTCAAACATATCACCACTGGTTTTTTAGGCACGCCGCACATCTGCCGGGTGCTAACAGATTGTCATTATCTTGAAACAGCGTATATGCTGCTTAACCGCAAGGAATATCCTTCGTGGTTGTATCCCGTCACCATGGGAGCAACGACAATCTGGGAAAGATGGGATGGGATAAAACCGGATTCCACCTTTCAGACTCCGGCGATGAATTCACTGAACCACTACGCCTACGGAGCGATCGGAAAGTGGCTGTACAGTACAGTTGCGGGTATCGACATTGATGAGGAAAATCCGGGATATAAGAATATCATTATCAATCCTCGCCCTGGAGGAGGATTGACGCATGCGCGAGCCGCGCTTAAAACGATGTACGGTTTGGTGTCCGTGGAATGGAAAATCGAAAATGATCTGCTGAACCTGCATGTGATTATTCCGCCAAATGCTACAGCCACTGTATATTTGCCGGCGAAGAATTTAAATGATGTGAAAATTGAAGGGAAACGAATTTTTGACAGCAATGAGATAGTTATTTTGCAAGACAATCAGCCTCGACCAAGCGTAAAGATAGGTTCTGGAACTTATATTTTTACTTGCATTCAACATCAGAAAAAATATAAATAAAAGTTACAAATTCAATGTATCACTGCGTCCTCTTGATAAAAATTGGGATGGACGACGAATTTACGTAACATAAATTATTTTGAATAATTAAAAAAAGGTGAAAAGCGAAAATGGCAATGAAGATGGAGCTTATTTTGGGATTAATTCTCCTCATGTTTACTCAGACTGCTTCGGGTCAAAAACTGGAGTTCATAGAAACGAATGATGTTGTTTTGCTGCAGGATTGCGGCAAACCAATTTACACGTATCAAAAGAGCACAAAAAGTTTACAAGGTAAATATCCGCGGGCGAACTATCTTCATCCGTTATATGATTTTCAAGGTAAAATGTTAACCGAAGATTTCCCCGAAGACCATCCGCACCAGAGAGGCGTATTTTGGGCATGGCATCAGTTATTTGTAGATGGTAAAAGAATTGGTGATCCGTGGTTATGTCAGGGAATGGTTTGGGAAGTGGACAGCGTGGCGTTAAAAACCGATGAAAACCGTGCCATTTTGGAAGCCACGGTTTATTGGAGTGATGAAAAAGAAAATAAAAATATATTGAAAGAAAATTTAAAAATCGAATATCGTCGTCCGGATGACGAATTTTATATACTGGATTTTGAAATCGTATTAAATGCACTGGTCGACAAGCTACAAATTGGCGGATCAGAAGATGAAAAGGGATACGGCGGTTTTTCAGTTCGATTAAAAACGAAAGATGGCTTGGTGTTTTTCGGAGAAAATGGTCAGTTAACACCGAGAACGACAACTGTTGATGTTGGTAATTGGATAGATGTGCGGGAGGAAAAAGAGAGTTGTTCGGGAGTTGTTATTCTGTGTGATACAACCCGTATTCCAAATTTTCAGGGCTGGATATTGAGGAGAAAAAACAGCATGCAGAATCCGGCATTTCCGGGAAGAGAGTTAATCGACATTCGTGTCAATGAACCGCTCGTCATTAAAAACAGACTGATCGTTTACCAAAATAGATTGAGTATTCAGCAGTGGCTCTTCAACCTCAAGTAATTTTGAACATGAAATAATAATCATCAAAATATTAAAAACAGGAGGAATTGAAAATGAACCATTTGAACGAAAAAAATGTCAGCCGTCGTCAATTCATTAAAACTTCGGCAGTTGCCGGTGCCGGAGTTTTGCTGACCAGTGACAAATTGTTTGCTAAGTCTGATACCGCTGGAAGAAAAACGAGATATGCCATTGTTGGCGTCGGGATCCGATCAAAAATGTATCAGAACGCCATACTAAACAATTACGCTGAACATGCGGAACTGTGTGGTTTGTGTGACGTCAATCTGGGGCGTCTTAAATTAGCGCAACAGGAGGCACTTGAAACCGCAAATCTTGAAATACCGATTTACATGGCAGAAGATTTCGATAGAATGATCAAGGAAAATAAACCGGATATTATTATTGTGACAACCGTGGATGGTGTTCATGATAAATACATTGTCAGAGCAATGGAACTTGGCTGCGATGTGCTTACCGAGAAACCGATGACCACAGAACATGACAAGTGTCAGGCAATTATTGACACACAAAAAAAGACCAGAAGAAAAGTCCGGGTTACTTTCAACTACCGTTATTCACCGCCGAGAACCCAGGTAAAAGATATTTTAATGAATGGTGAGATCGGGGACATTCTTAGTGTGGATTTCCACTGGATGCTCAATACATATCATGGAGCAGACTACTTTCGTCGCTGGCATAGTCAGAAAAAATTTTCCGGCGGATTGATGGTTCACAAAGCCACGCATCATTTTGATTTGGTAAACTGGTGGTTGTCTGCGATACCGCAAACTGTTTTCACTAACGGCAAACGAGAGTTTTATACGCCAGTAATAGCACAACGTTTTGGTTTGAAAAATCACCACGAACGATGCCATACATGTCCCGAAAAAGACAGATGTGGTTTCGAGTTGAGTCTGGCGAACGACGCTGGTTTGAAAAGACTATATCTGGATAATGAAAAATATGATGGCTATTTTCGAGACCGGTGCGTATTTCGGCCTGACACCGACATCGAGGACACAATGAATGTGATTGTACGCTATGACAATAATGTGACGCTGTCTTATTCGTTAAACGCGTTTAATTCTTGGGAAGGATATTACATCGTGTTTAACGGCACAAAAGGAAGACTGGAACACGAAATTCAGGAAAAGGTTTATGTGAGTGGGACTGCTACTGAGCAGGGTGGCTTGAAAAAAGGTGGTGTGAAAACCCGCATGCTACCGCTTCGCGGACCGGTAAAGGAATATGAACCCTGGTCAGGGGAAGGTGGGCACGGTGGCGGTGATAAGATTTTGCTTGATGATATTTTCTTGCCGAATAGACCAAATGACAAATATAAACGTCCGGCAGATTACCGTTCCGGTGCTTATTCGATCCTGACCGGTGTTGCTGCAAATCTTTCGATGCAGCAGGATAAAGTGATCCAAATTTCAGATATTGTGAATAATCTGGATTATCCGGATTACACTGAAATGCCATCCCGCAGCGGTCCGTTGCCCATGCCGAGTAAGAAATAAAAAATTCTTTGAAGCCACGGATTAACACGGATCAATACGAATTTTAGAGTATTTATTATAGAAAATTTTTCAAATAAAGAAAGATATCTTGTAAAATCCGTCTCAATCCGGGGCAAGAAAAAACTTGTCTGGTCTTGAGTTAAAAATTAGAGGTGACAATCAGAACTATAAAAAATCAAAAATAGGAGGCAATAGTTTGGCGATTTTACTTGGTGTTGATCTCGGGACATCGGGCGTCAAAGTTCTTGAAGTTGATGCAAAAGGTGCAGTTAAAGCCTCGGTTTCAGAAACTTATCCGCTAATTCAGCCAAGAGCGGGCTGGGCTGAACAGCGAGCTGAAGACTGGTGGCAGGTTTTGATAAAAGCAATCCGAAAGATTCTTTGAAACTAATTAAAAAATTGAGTGTCGAGCTACGATAAATACGTGTAACCGTTGGCGGGGCAAAGAGCGCGCTCTGGCGACAAATATTAGCCGATATTTTTAATCATGAAGTGGAGACGATGCAGACAGATGAATGCCCTGCCTATGGCGCGGCACTGTTGGCCGGAGTCGGTGCTGATATTTGGGTAAATGTACAAGAAGTGGTTGATCAGAATGTACGAGTTGGTGGCGCAACCCAGCCGAATTCAAAAATTGCGGAGGTTTACGCTGAGGTTTATCCACTTTTCAAATCGATTTATCAATCACTAAATTCTGATTTTGAAAGGGCGTTTAAATTTGCCCGTTAATTGAATGCGTGTAAAATATAAACCATTTGATTTTATAAGGAAAGAGAACAACTTTGCCAATGAATCCATGTATGATCATCTTTTTTTGGATTGCATTTCCCCAAATCTGCATTTTTGATCTTTATTTTTGTAAATATTTAATAATAAATTCAATCGATTAATTTTATGAACAATTTAATGACGATGCTTAAATGCAAAGGTTCAGTTTTAAGAGTGGAGAAATAAATGGAAATTATTTTTATGTGAAAAGTAATAATTGTAAGAGATGGCATTATAAAAAAATTAAGTTAGGATTTTCAAAAATAAATTAGCATGTTTAAGATGCTCAATTATTAACAATTAAATTCAAATAACGCAATATATAAGCTTTGTGGCGTAACATATAATTTTTAATCATAATATTTAGTAAAATTGATATAAAAAAAATTTAATTTTGCTTGACATATTCTTACATATTGTTTAAATTTTAACTTGGAAATTTAAATGTGAGATTATACTGAGTCATATTTATGAAAAAAGAAGATTTTGAAATTGTTCGGAAGATAAAAAATGGTGATGAACGGGCTGAGAGGGAATTATTCGAGCGTTTCAATACGAAAATAATTCGAAAAGTCATAGCAACCATCGGGAATTCGGATGATCGCTGGAAAGATTTGGTGAGTGAAATTCATGTAGCCATTTTGGTCAGTTTACGCGATGGGAAGTATGATCCTGAAAAAGGCGTCCCGCTTGGCTCCTACGTTTATGGAATCGTACTAAATAAGTTGAAAGATTTTTTTAAAAAGGATAAACGGAGCAGAAGAATTGTATATGAAACGATCCCAGATTCGATTGAAAGAGCTACAGAAGACTATGAATTAGAGATGAGCGAAATGCGCAAGGAATTGAGAAAGCAACTCAAAGCTTTAAAGCCAAAATATAAGCAAGTGTTGTATTTAAGGTATTTTAAACAATTATCAATCAGCGAAATTAGTGAACAGATTAATATTCCAAAACGCCGGGTGAGCGAAAGAATTAACTATGCGCTTAAATTATTAAAAAAAAATTGGAAAAATATAAATTTTTTTTCAATATTTCCGCTTATAATGCTAATTAATATATGACAGCAAAAATGGAGTATTGTAAAATGAAATGTAAATTGAAAAACCGAAATATAGTTATTGAAAAATATCTTTCAGGTACAATTTCAGAAAAGCAGCGAGGCGCTTTTGACGAGCATTGCTTTAATTGTAATGAATGTTTTCAAGAAGTGATGTTCAGAGAGCAAACTGAAAATATAATTGAAACTGAAGGATATGCACTGTTAGCAGATATTAGAGAGAAAAAGCCGGCTAAAGAAAAAAAGGATTCACTAATTCCAATCTTTGGAAATATATTCTTTGGGAAGAACTGGCAAACAGTGGTTGGCTATGCAGCAGCAGCAGTGGTATTGATCAGCATTGGATTGTCGGTCATAATGGGAAATCTCCAAACAAAAGGCTCAACAATCATTTTCGATAGTGAAGTTCCGTATGAGTATGACAATTCTAGTTTGAGAAGTGCAAGTTCGCGATATGAATCAGATCATGTTACAGAGCAATTTGTATATTTGTTCAATATGAGCATGGGCGCCTATTTGTCATGTGAATATCTTGACGCAATTGGCATGTTTAATCAGATTGAACATCTTGCAATTAATTTGAAGAATGATTCTAAAAATCCGCAACACCTGAAATGGGTTCGTGACTATTATTTTTACCGAGGCTTAACCAATTTATCCATTTCCGTAAGTGAAAAATATATGTTAGGTAAAGAAAATAAGGCGCTATACTTGGATGGCGCGATCCGCGATTTTCAGAACGCAAGTAATTTAACTTCAATCCATAATTTAGATAAACAGGACAGAGGATTTTATTTTCTCGGCTTTAGCCTTAAATTGGATAATGAAAACAAAGCCGCATTGGAGGTTTTGCAAAAAATTGATCCGAATGGTCAATTTTATGAAAAAAGCCAGCAATTAATTCAGGAATTATCTAAATAGTAACCTCCTACTCTTAATGTAAATTACCTCGTTAAAAATTTGACATTGTATATATATCAAATTCCGTTCTAAATCTCAACTGATATTTTTCATTCGAAAATTGTTAAAGTGTAATGACATGTACAAGTAAGTTTCAGAAGAGTATAAATTGACTTGCTCAGTACGTTTTGCTATGGGTTAAAAAATTGAGCGGAACCTAATGTTATAAATTTACCTTTGACCCAGTTTGGCATTTTTTGTTATTAACATAACGGTCAAAGGTAAAATTGTATATGAAGTTGGTTAATGAGCAGAACATCAAAGTAGAAAAAAGTTAGTAATAATAGAATATAAAATTAAATTAATATATAAAATAATTATTTAAGTCATAATAATATAACATAGATAATAAAAAATAAAAATGAATTTTAATAAAACAGTTTTTATAAAATAAAACGGATATAATGAGGATAATTAATAAAAAAGATTCGATCTTACCTTGCGCCATTTGCCTTCAATTGCAAAATATACCCACTTTTCATGATTGTGCGAGGATTTTTCATCTGAATTTTTTCGTAGGTTTTTCATGTTGTCATCTATCATATTCTTCTCCATCACAAAACTCACTCTCATTTTTCCTCCTGTCTGACCTTAAGTTGTGCGTATTAAATTATCTTAGATGCTATTGTTATTTTTTGTCAACGCTGTACTATATAATTAGAACAAAGGTCAAAAATATTGAAAAAATTTTTAACTTTTTTCAAAATAAAATTCAAATTGTAAAGAAATACTTTCAGAATCTAATATAAATTAATGAAAGATGAAGGTTTATGAGTGTTATCTGGTAAAAAGTATTAGGTGTTAAGAAAATAAATTGATTAATTAATTAAAAAATAGGGAGATATGATCATGTGAAAAGAGAGATATTAAATAAATGTTGAAAATATGTGAATTTGGTATTAAGTTTGCATATATAAAGTAAAAAGCAACAAAATGTTAATAAATTATTAATTAAACTAATTTGGAGGAAAAAGTCATGAATAAGCTATTCGTCGTATTATTTGTTTCCGCCATGGTCAGCCTGGGAGTCACCTTTCCGGGACTGATGAGCAATCACCCCGATTCGCCGATTGCGCCTTTTGATGAAGAAG
>CAYYMH010000003.1:116332-129999 GCA_964472785.1 uncultured Cytophagia bacterium
TTTTAGAAAGCCAGAACCATCCGAAAATTTTTAGAGATTTGGTCGATTAATTTTGGATTAGCAGTGAGATAATATGTGATTAATAAATGGTTCTGGCTTTTTTATTAGGTGAATACAATTTCTTTCCCGCTCCATTTTTGAAATGGAACTTACTTAACTCAACAGCATTAAAATTAAACACATAATAACAACGAAACTAAGAAGAGATTAATGCAAATTTTACACTGATGAGTAAAAATTATTTGATTAAAAAAACCATATTTTTTTTTATTGTGGTAGCATTTTACAGCCATTTTAACCTCTTGTGTGTTTTTGCTCAAGATATTAAATATACTGATAAAAAAGTTTATAATGCATATTTTGATTTATTAAAAGACATCTCTGCACTATCTTCTAAAGAGCAAATTAATGTCTTAGATCAATTTATGAAAAAGCAACCACATTTTGATTATACCTATCAGCAGATTTTAGATTTATACCGAATCAAAGATGATATTGATGATGCACAGATTTATTTCGAAAGTTTAATAGAGGAAGATAAATATCGCTTAAATGCCCATTGGATGTTAGCAGAGATCTTTCATGCAAAAGGCAACATTGATAAATCCCTTCATGCGTACAAAACCGCCCTCAAATCCGAGCATATTTCTTTTCGGCTTATTGAGGATTTTTTAAAATTTTGCAGAGCGCAAGATATTGTAATTTATATTGATGATCTGAAAAACATGGGGGTTAGTGCAAAATATGATCTTATTTTAGAAGCGTTGATTAAATATGTCAATGAAAACTACATGGATACAATCAATTTATTGAAGCAGTTTGATTTTCGAAAATTTAGGATCGAAATATTGTATTCCATATTTGGAAACAGTTATCAAAAATTAAAAGAATTTGAAAAAGCTGAGTCTATTTATTATGAAGGATTAAAATTAGCTAGAGAAAACGGAAATACTGTATATGAAATTCGATTTCTAATAAATATAGCGAGTGTTTATTTTTACCAAGGAAAAGTACAAAAATCTTTTAAATGTTACAATGAAGTAATTCCAATAGCCGAGTCAATTAATGATTATTATTCGCTATTGTTGATACTTGGGAATCGAGGTCTTATTTATAAAAAATTTGGTAAGTATGAACTAGCTAAAGAGGATTTTAAAAATGCTCGTTATTATGCCAAGTTGGTTCTAGATGTAGAATCAGCCGCCAAAAATGGTTATAGATATGCTCAAATGCTTTACTTCTTGAGAAATTTTAACGGTGCAATTTCAGTTTATGATGAAGCAGAACGATATGCTGAACAAGCTCAAGACACTGTTTTGCAATTTCGCATTAAAATTGGTAGAGGGGATATTTATGGTTATTTAAACCAAAACGATTTAGCAGCTAAAGTCTTTTCCGATGCGTACAATCTTGCCAAAGAAGCAAACTTATCTGATCAACAGCACACTGCTAAAGTTCATCTTGCTAATATCATGGTTCGTAACAAGCAATATGATAATGCCAGAAAGATATTTCTCAATTTTATTGATTATATAAAAAAGTCTGATCCACGCAGATATGAACGTGAAGCTACATATTGGTTTTGGAAGCTGGCACAAACCTACCATGATCAACATAAATATCACGATGCCAAATTCTATTTAACTAAAGCGATGAATTTTGCAAAGGAACGAGGTCAAAAAAGTTATTACCAATGGGCTGTTTTGAGTTTAGCAGAGACGAACGTTAAAATTGGAAAAATTGACGAGGCAATGAGATGGTATCAAGAATCGTTAGCTCACGCACAATCTGAAGGAAAACAGTCTCAATTATCAGAAATTTATCTGGGAATGGGAAACGCGTATCTTACGGCAGGTCAATTAGACGATGCGATTCATTATTATAAACAGTCGATTGCCATTATTGAGAAATTGAGGCATGAACTGATAGTGGATCAGTTCAAAATCGGCTATTTGAGTGACGAATATGAAGTCTATGAGAATTTAGTGCACTGCTATTTTCAGAAATATTTAAAAACATCAGATACCGATTTGTTAGATAGTCTTTTTTATTTCGATCAAATGGTGCGAAGTCGTTCTTTGCAGGAATTAAAATTTCGAAATAAAGAAACGTTAGACAAAAGTAAATTTGTATTCGAAAATTATCAACAAGCCATCGAAAATCTGAAAAATGAGCAGCGTAAACTTCGTATGCATAGCAACGAGTTAGATACTGCTGCTTTAAAAAAGCAAATGATAAAATTGGAAGCAGCAAAATATTCGTTGCTCGAGCAAAGACTGAGATTAGTGAATCAAAATTCTGCAGATGCTGATCCACCTAAAATGGATACCTGTCCATTGCAAATAGCAATGAAAAACTTACACGAAGCAAAGACCGGTCTGTTACTTTACCATATATCGAACCGAAGTGCTTTTGTGTTGGCGGTTGCTAATAACAAAGTTCGAATTTTACCATTGAAAGCGGATCTATCCATTCTCAAATCTTCCACCGATTCATTAATGAATCCGTTTCATGCAGTTGAGAAATACCAGTTGGAGAATCTGCCTTTTCGAGCAGACATTGCTTTTCGTTTGTATCAATATTTAATTCAGCCTGTTGAAAAAGTTATCGATTTACCGGAAGAGCTCATCGTTGTCTCCGATCCCGTACTTATCAATGTACCTTTCGAGATGTTACTGTCAGAGAAGCCAAAACAAAGTGTTTATACCCCGACTCAATTACCTGACTATTTTGAAAAATTATTATTGAAACGCTATGCGTTTCTTTATGCGCCCACAACAACGATTTTAAAAAATAAAAGTGAACCGATTGCAGCGAATCCGAATTGCCTCATTTTTTCAAATCCATTTGAATTTGACAGTGAAAAGTCTTTTGCATTAAGAGATTTAACAATATTAACAGGTTGGCAACTTACACCTCTTCCTTTTGCAGAGAAAGAAACAAATAACATTGATAAGATATTTAAAAAGTCTGCTGTTTATGAGCACGGTCAGGCAACGGAAGAGAAATTTTTTGAACTGGCTAAAAATAATCAAGTGATACATTTGGCGACACACGGTTTTGTCGATTTGACTTTTGATGCATTTTCAGGAGTAGTTTTGGCGGTCGAAAATGATTCCACAAATGACGGATTTTTGTTGGGTTACGAGATCTCCGATTTGGATTTGGACTGCGATTTGCTTACGTTGAGTGCCTGCGAAACCGGCAGAGGAAAAGTGATTGCCGGAGAAGGTGTACTTGGATTGCCGCGATTATTTTTCGGAGCTGGTGCGAATCGGGTATTGATGACGTTGTGGCGCGTGGATGATAAATATACTTCGGAATTAATGCCTCAGTTTTACCGTAAACTTTTTAAAAATAGACAATCAATCTCAACAGCATTGGCTGATACAAAATTGGAGTTGATGAAAAGCAGTAATAGTGATTTTTATTATCAACATCCATTTTTTTGGGCGGCGTTTTGTTTGTACGGTGAGCCGGGCCATGTTGAGAAATCGCCGCTGCCATTTAATATGACATACCTGCTCTCGTTTGTCATAGTCAGTCTTATCCTTGCCTCCCTCTATTATCTGAAAAGACGAAAATCCAATTAATTGTTTATCACTACACTTCCGAAATCAATATTGATTTTCCATTTTTTGATAAATAACTTTAATGTCATATAATTAGTTGACTTTTCTATTTTTTTTCGTATATTAGAGTCAGATTTACGTCATACTGAAATCAAATTTTTTCCCTCCACAGTCAATAAACAATATTAAAATGCTTCACACGATTTATCAAAAAAATGAGGTTCAATATGGAAAATAAAACTGACAAAAATGTGCTTTCCCAAATTAGAGAAAAGTTCAGCCTGCCTTATTTAATTATCACGATACTCGTATTGATTATTTTTATTGGAGCAATTTATTTTCTCGCTCAGGAGAAAAAAGATACCGTTTCGATTGAGTTGTTTACTCCTCTCGGCGAGGTACCCCAGACCACCAATATCACTGTGACGTTTTCAAAATCGGTAGTTGGCGATTCGATGGTAAATAAGTGGCTGGACAAAGCTGCCATTGGTCTCAAACCTGAGATTCCGGGTAAATTTCAGTGGATATCCCGGGATAAAATCCGTTTCTATCCGGACGTTATGCTGGCACCATCGACCGAATACACCGCGGAAGTAGCTGTTTCAATTGCCGGTAAATATGATTATGCGCTCAAAGGTGATCGCCGATTCCAATTTTATACCCAGCGGTTTCGTGTGAATAGCGCTTCTTTGTCAATAGAATATCTGGCGGATGAGGAAAATACGGTCCGATTGTTGGCAACTATTGAATTCAACTACGTCGTTACTCCTGACGAAGCCATTAAAAATATATCGATCCAATATGCGGACGGTGGCAAAATTCCGTTTAAACTTCTCACCACTGCGCCCAATAGCATCATTGCCCTTGAATCTGAAAAATTTCAAAGAGGAGACGAGGACAAAGAAATCGTTTTAAAAGTCTCTGCTGGAATGATGCCTCAAAATGGGAATATGGGTTTGGAACGGGATTTTATCAAACCGATGGTGATGCCGAAAGAGCAGGATTTAAAAGTAGAGCGTTTGATCCCGGTGCGCGATGGTCCGAAAACAAGACACATCAGAATTCAATTCAACATGCCGCTCAAAGTGGAAAAAGCCGATCAGTTTATTTCAATCGATCCTCAATTGGGATTCAAACTCACATCCTCGCATCACTATTTAGACTTGCGGGGTGACTTTGACGTTGAAAAAAGTTACACCGTGTCTATCCGTGAGGGACTTCAGGCGATTGATGGTTCGACTCTAAAAAAGAATTTTACCAGTACCATTACATTTCGAAAAGAAAATATTCCGCCACAGGTTGATTTTATCGGAGAAGGCTATTTTCTCACCAGAAGCGGGCAATTAAATTTAGGAATTTCGACGATCAATGTGGATCAGGTAACGATCGAGATTGATAAGGTGTATTCCAATAATCTGATTTATCTGCTCAATCAGCATAATATTTCCGGCAGCCATGGCTATTACTGGTACGATATTCAATCTCTGGGAAAAGAAATTCATCGCTCTGAAATGGTTCTGCAAAAGCTAACGAATGAGGAAGTCATTACACCTTTCAATATTAGGGAATATTTAAAAGATGAGAGAAGCGGTATCTTTAACATCACCGTTCGTAGCAGCCGGGAACGCTGGATCAGAGCTTCCAAGTGGGTGATGGCAACCGACCTGGGAATAATTGCCAAGCGTGCGGGCAATGATATGTGGGTTTGGGTCAATTCGTTGACGTCGCTCGATCCGTTGGCAAATGTCGAAATAAAACTGTTCAGCAAAAACAACCAGCAACTTATGACAAGCACTACTGATGAAAACGGCATCGCGATATTTGAATCAGTGACTGATTTTGAGGAAGAATTTGCTCCTTACTTAATCACTGCTGCGTCTGGCGAAGATATGAGTTTCCTGGAACTGACGCGTCGTGAAATTTCCGTGTCAGATTTTGAAGTGGAAGGCGATCCGTATTTGGAACATGGCTACGATGCGTATCTGTATCCGGAACGCGGTATTTACCGTCCCGGT
The DNA here is from genome assembly GCA_964472785.1 of uncultured Cytophagia bacterium. Taxonomy (GTDB): domain Bacteria; phylum Zhuqueibacterota; class Zhuqueibacteria; order Thermofontimicrobiales; family Thermofontimicrobiaceae; genus CAYYMH01. The sequence goes on from CAYYMH010000003.1 coordinate 121,920, forward strand.
GAAACAGCCCATTTGGCAGGTGTGGTTCGGGGGGAAAACATAAGCGTTCCGAAATCTTTTCCTGTGATTTTGCAATTGAAAGATCCGGAAAATAAAATAATTGAAGAGCAACGCGGCAGACTAAATGAGCAGGGTGCTGTCGAATTTTCCTGGGCAATTCCCGATTATGCGAAGACCGGGACGTATGCGGCAATTTTGCTGATCGGTGAATCCGAGGAGATCGGCCGAACCGAATTAAATGTGGAGGAATTTATCCCGGATCGAATGAAGGTTAAATTGGCGACGAATAATGATGCTTATAAAGCAGGCGAACAGATAAGTATTGAGGTGAAAGCAGTCACACTTTTTGGGCCTCCTGCTGCCAGTCGTCAGGTTGAGGCTGATGTCGAGATTGAAGGATTTCCGTTTTCTCCGTCAAAATGGAGTTCTTTTGACTTCGTTGATGATAAGAAGTCATTTACTACACAACGTCACGATTTGGGAGAACAGGTATTGGATGAACAAGGATTTTATCAATACACTTTTGACCTTCCCGAAAATATCGAAGCGCCGTCTTCGCTCCGCGGAATCATTTCGGCAACAGTTCTGGAGCCCGGTGGACGCGGTGTGAGCGCTTACCGAAGTGTGATAATTCATCCCTACGATTCTTACGTCGGATTGCGAAAAGCGAAGGAGGGTTATGCCCAGCCGAACCGCGATTACGAAATCGAATTTATTTGTTTAAGTCCAACCGAAGAATTTCTTTCTGGGCATCAGATTGAAATATCGTTGTATCGAATCTACTGGCATTCGATCTTGAAGAAGGTTACTCGTAATGGTCGGTATGAGTATGTTTCCGAAAAAGTAGCGGATTTGATTCAGCGAAAAATAATTGAATCCAAAAGCGAAGTCAGCTCTTTTGTCGTTCGTCCTGAGGAGTACGGCAAGTATGTGGTGGTCGCAAAGGACATCGGGACCAAAGCGTCTTCCTCTTTTTCATTTTACGCCAGCGGTTGGGGATATGCGCCGTGGGCAATGGATAATCCGGATCGGATTGAAATGGATTTGGATAAACAAACTTATCTGCCCGGTGAAACGGCTGAGGTGCAAATCAAAGCGCCCTTTACCGGGAAACTTTTATTGACGGTTGAGCTGGAAAAGATTTTTAATCAAAAAGTAATCGATTTAAATGAAAATACGGCAACTGTCGAAATCCCGGTTTCTGAAAATTATAAACCTAATGTTTACTTATCCGCTCACTTGATTCGTTCCACTGATGGGCTGGAACGTGACACGCCGGTGAGAGCATTTGGCGTTATTCCGTTAATGATGAATAATGAGTCGAATCAACTTGGTGTTGAAATATTTACGCCCGAAGAAGTTCGATCGAATCGTGAATTGAATATTAATTACAGGGTCAATAATTTTTTCAGGGGTATCCCGCATCTGACGATTGCAGTTGTGGATGAAGGAATATGTCAACTGACTGATTTTCAGACGCCAGATCCGCACGGGCATTTTTTGGGGAAAAAGCGTCTCGGTGTTGAAACGGCAGATACTTACAGCATGATATTGCCGGAGATTGAGCCATCTCCATCATCTGCTGCCGGTGGAATTGTGGAGGCGCGCCGCAAGAAGCATCTGACTCCAGTCAGTGTGACCCGGGTAAAACCTGTCGCTTTTTGGAGCGGCTTGCTAAAATCAGACCGCAACGGTGAAGGGAAGATCACATTCAAAATTCCGCAATTCAACGGTCAAGTTCGAGTGATGGCAGTGGCATTCTGCAACGACCGTTTTGGCAATGCGGAAAAAAATGTGTTTGTGCGGGAGCCGATCGTGTTGACGCCGACCTTTCCGCGGTTTATTTCAAGTACGGATCAATTTATTGTTCCGGTCAATATTTACAATGGGACAGGATCAGCACACAATTTTAATATCGAAATTCAGGCGGCAGGTCCGGTGAACGTGTTTAAGGAAAGTCAGCGGAAAATACGTATTGAAAAGGGTGACGAAGAGACGGTTCAATTTCATTTTCGAGCGGAAAATACGATCGGAAAAGCTGAGTTCAAGTTGACTGCAGCGGGCGGTAACGAAACGTCTGAAATGAAAGTGGATGTGCCGGTAAGACCACCGGTGCCGTTCACAACAGTTTCCGGTCAGGGATCAATAACCGAAGACGACGAGGCACAGTTTCAGTTTCCCGATAAATGGATTGCAGGAACCACGGATTTTTCGTTGACGATTTCCGGGTTCCCGCTGGTACAGTTTACCCGGAGTTTGCAATATTTACTCGCCTACCCGCATGGCTGTGTGGAACAGACAACCTCAAAATTGTTTCCTTTACTTTATTTTGAAGATCTGGCAAAAACGGTTGAACCGGAGCTTTTTCAAGCAAACAGCGCCGCTTATTTTTTAGAGGAAGGAATTAACAAGCTGGAAAATATGCAACGCGAATCCGGTGCTTTTTCATTCTGGCCCGATGGAGATTATTTAAATAATTGGAGTTCAATTTACGCCTCACATTTTCTGGTCGAGGCGCGTCGAAATGGTTATGTTGTTTCTGATCGGGTTTATAAAAGAATGTTTCGTGCACTGGAACAATTTTCACGGGATTATCAGGTGGATGATAATTACAGCATCCAAACGGCTGTTTACGCCTGTTACGTACTTTCGTTAGCCGGAAAGCCGGAACGAAATACGATGCTGTATTTTAAAAATAATCTACTGGATCTGTTACCGGAGTATTCCCAGTATCAGTTAGCAGGAGCTTTTGCCTTAGCCGGTGACCTGAGTACTGCACGATCATTGTTGCCGGAAACAGTAACTCCCATTGAAAATAAAGAAGATCGGGAAACTGGGCGGAATTTCAATTCACCCATCCGGGCAAAAGCGATCATGCTGGATGTTTTAGCTGAAGTGGATCATACGAATCCGTCAGTCCCGAATCTGGTTGAGATGCTTGCTGACGCAGCATCGGAGAGAAGCCGATGGGGCACGACTCAGGAAAATGCGTTTGCGTTTTTGGCTTTGGGTAAAATAATGAAAAAACAAAGCATGGGTAAGTTCACTGGCACGTTAACAATTGAAAATGATGTTTATGAAAAATTTGAGACTGGTGATTATCATTTCACAAATAAAGACTGGGCCGGCAAAAAGGTAGCGCTGAATATTGAAGGAGAAGGAACGTGCTATTATTCGTGGCGCGCTGAAGGCATCCCCGCCGGTTTGCATGTGGATGAATATGATCATGATTTACAGGTGAGACGTCATTATTTGAATGAAGAGGGAATTCCAATCAACTACAATGAATTTAAGCAGGGTGATTTGGTGATTGCCAAGATCACGGTTCAAGCATTGTACGGCTCGTTGGATAATGTGGCTATTGTTGATATGTTGCCTGCCGGATTGGAGATCGAGAATCCGCGGCTGCAATCGCGCAAGGGCGTGGACTGGATTTCCGATAAAAATTATCAGCCAACATATCTGGATATTCGGGACGACCGGCTAATTTTGTTTGGTGATTTTGAGCGCGGTAAAGAGGAAACCTTTTATTACGGTTTAAGAGCCGTAACCCAGGGAACGTTTGTGTTGCCGCCAATCCGGGCAGAATCCATGTACAATCCGGTCAAGGCATCCGTGGCTTCCAGCGGTAAAATTGAGGTGCACGCGTTTCAGTAATTTTTTGGAAATGCGTATTAAAGCAGCATTCATTTATTACCAATAATTTTTATTCAGTCACAGATTTACACGGTTTGACACAGATTAAATTTGAAAAAAATCAGTGATAATCTGTATTCAATCAGTGGACATTTCAAAAGTAATTCACAGTATTTGTTGGGCTAATATTAAAAATTTTTCATCAGCACAAGGTTTTTGAAAAGATGTCGTCTAACTTGAAATATTCTTTAGCCTCCAATGCACAAAGTCTCAAAGATATAAAAATCAATTAGTTAGAAGTTTATCCATATTTCAAAAATAGAAAACTAAGTTTAAAGTTACCTTTTTTTATAACTTATTATTTTTTCGTGTCTTGGAGTCCGCCAGCTGGCGGATGGCAATTATTTATGAAGAATACAGGTTAAAGCATGTTATCATTCTTCAAAAATATTTGGTGTATCTTTCCACCCAAAAACCTTTGCCTTTGACCAGAGCTCCGATTTTGTTCCGCCATAGATTAACGCAGAGTGATCTGGCGTAGCACCGGTCAGATTTTGCCAAAATTGCAACCCTTTGAAAAATTCGGGAGTAATTGTCGTGCTGGATTTAATCTCCACTGCTGTGATCGCTGATCCAGTTTCCAGAATACAGTCGATTTCATGCCCGGCGACGTCCCGCCAGAAATAGATTCCGTCATGACGATTGTGATTGACGATTTGCTTTTTTATTTCAGAGAAAACCAATGATTCAAAAATTTGACCACGAAGATAATGGAAATTCAGTTCGTCCGCCGAACGAATGCCGAGCAAAGAACAGATAAGGCCTGTATCATAAAAGTAGATTTTAGGTGATTTTGTCAAACGTTTATTAAAATTTTTGTAAAACGGCGACAAAAGGAAAATAATAAAGCTGGCTTGGAGAATCGAAAGCCATGATTGAATGGTTTTATAATTAACGCCAAGTTCATTGCCCATTGCCGACGCATTGAACAACTGACCTACGCGTCCCGCGCATAGTTTTAAAAATGTTTGGAATTTATTCAAATCCTTCACATTTTCAATCTGCCGAAGATCCCTTTCAATGTAAGAGGCGCTATAAGATGGATACCATTCAGTGGGATCCAGTCGCTGATCGTAGATCCTGGGATATGTGCCAGTGAATGCGTAGTGGCTAAAATTGTCCTCAATAGGAAAACCTGAAGCAATTTCAGTTATGGAAAATGGCAGCAGATGAAATACGGCAGCTCTTCCGGCTAACGTTTGAGAAATTCGCTCCAAAAGCAAAAAATTTTGGGAGCCAGTCAAAATAAAACTGCCATTTTTTTTCTTTTCATCCACAATTCCCTGAATATAAGAAAATAATTCCGGCACTCGCTGCACTTCGTCAATCACGATTCCTTCTTTGTGGCTGGATAAAAATAGTCGTGGATCATCCATTACTTGGGTACGGGTATCCGGGAATTCAAGATTGACGTAATCATAGTCAGGAAATAATGCCTTGGCTAATGTTGTTTTCCCTGACTGTCGCGGACCAGTAATGACAATCACAGGAAGTTTATCTTTCATTGATATGATGCTGTTTGAAAGTTCACGTGGAATCATGATTCATCCCTTGCTTTATAATTTTTTTATCAATTAAATATAACAAAAGATTATATCAAAATCAACAATTATCTTGAAAATTAGGAATGTCAATACTAATTTGTAAGTAATTTAATAATTATAAAACTGTCCCGCAAGGTTTTTCCTCAAAAATCGTCTCAAAAGATGAACATGCATAATCATATCATTTAACTTCGAAAATTTAGCTAATAATTTTGTTGATCAAATAAACCGGAGGTTAAAATGAAATCAATTAAGTTCATAATCGTGCTAGTGGTCTTATCTTTTGTTTCGATAGTGAGCCCTCAAGCAAATTTAACCTACAAAATCGTCGATACTGGTCAGGTGAAATGTTATAATAATAATCAAGAGATCAGTACCCCAAATCAGGGGAGCGCTTTTTACGGACAGGATGCGCAATTTGATGGCTTTCAGCCATCGTACACAGATAACGGTGATGGTTTACTATTACCGATAATGTTACTGGGCTAATGTGGCAAAAATCCTTGCCTAATGCTAAATACACTTATGCAGAATGTGTCGATTACGCGGATACCTGCACATTAGCTGGTTATAAAGACTGGCGGCTGCCAACGATTAAAGAGCTTTACTCGTTGATTCTTTTTAGCGGACAGACCGGAATGTCTGAAGTGACGTCGATTCCGTATTTGGATACAGATTATTTTGACTTCAGGTTTGGTGGTACAGTGAATCCTAGTGAAAGGCATATTGATGCTCAATACGCAACCTGTACAATATACAAAGGTACAACCATGAACGGTAATGAAACCATGTTCGGCGTTAATTTTGTTGACGGTAGAATAAAAGGCTATCCTACATCCAAGGATTTTGAAATTAAGTTGGTTAGAGGTAGAACGAATTATGGAAGCAATGACTTAACCGATAATGGAAACGGAACGATTACTGACAGTGCAACCGGACTGATGTGGGATAAATCAGGAAGCAGCGAAGGAATGAATTGGGAGCAAGCGCTTACCTGGGTTCAGCAGAAAAATAGTGAGAATTATTTAGGTAACAACGATTGGCGATTGCCCAACGCTAAAGAGCTACAGAGTATTGTCGATTATGAACGGTCTCCGTCCCATACAAATTCAGCGGCGATATCGCCGTTATTTGAAGTTCCTGAAATTACTGATGAGGGTGGAAATATTAATTATCCGTTTTACTGGGCATCAACCACTCATGATGATGGACCTATGCCGAACAAAGCAGTTTATGTGTGTTTTGGTGAAGCCTTGGGATTCATGGAGATGCCATCGAATTCCGGGAATTATTATCTGCAGGATGTCCACGGCGCCAGAGCCCAGCGCAGTGATCCAAAAGAGGGCGATCCGGATGATTATCCTTATGGCCATGGTCCCCAGGGTGATGTTATTCGGATATATAATTACGTCCGATTGGTGCGGGATGCTGACGCATCTACTGGGATTCAGGATGATAAAAGTTCAACACCAAAGAAATTCGAGTTGGGACAGAATTACCCCAATCCGTTCAATTCCAGTACGACAATATTTTTTAATCTGCCCGGCGCGAGCCGGGTTTCGCTTAAAATCTACAACTCGGCCGGCCAACAAATTGCCTCACTGCTCGACGACAATTTGTCCGCCGGCAATCATCAGGTGCAGTGGAACGCGGCAAATTTTCCCAGCGGAATCTATTTTTACAAATTGGAATGTAGCTCGTTTTCGGAAACAAAACATATGATTTTCTTAAAATAGTAATTACTTGACAGGATAATCATGCCAGAGGCAGATGCGACTGGTCGTCCAGGATAAACTGAATAAAGCTATCGAAACAAATCCCGTCATCCTGTCAAGAATTGATAATTTGGTGATATTACTTTCTTACTTTCCACCGGGCGAAAACCTTTTAAAATCGTATCCTTTTTGAGCCAACATTTCAGCATTATTCTTCATCAAATTTAAGATCGCTTCGGTCGATATTGCCCGTGTAATTCCATAGGTAATATTTTTCCTGTTATTGACGTAAATCTCGCCTTCATAGGGAATAGTTTCGTCATAATCTTTTGTTCTGCGTTCCGGCACTAAAACTGTGTTGTATTCGGCAGCGGCAGAAGTCGTGATGCCAACCATCTCGAAGTTGGGAACACCATCCCGGATAGCTAAAATAATGCCCCCGCTCATTCCGACATTAAATAAAGCATCAATCAAAAAGGAACCTTGTTCGGTCCGGTTGGGATGACTCACAATGCCTTTGGTGATGATTTGGTAACCGCGTGGATAACCAATCAGATAGACAAATGAGCCCCATTCCAACTCATGCGCATTGCCAAAGGGGTAGTCCAAAACGGCAATCGGTTCTTCGGGCTTTCTTTTGATCTCCCTTTCTAATATGAGAATATCATTCTCCGTATCTTTCAAAAGAATGTCACAATGGCCATTTCCCGGGAACCCGTAGACTAAGTTATACTGATCGTCTTTGATGGCGATGCTCTGAATGTATTTGTAATTTCCTTTGTCTGATCCTCCGAAATAGGTGATGATGGTATCAGGCTTTTGAAACGTATGGGCACAGCTTAAAACGGCTGCCTTTGTCCCGTCGTAATAAATGACAGTACCAGTACCGGAAACCGAATTATGATAATAGATTGTTTTATCCGCATTTTTGAGCAGGTCAGCATTGATTTTATCCGGAGTGATTTTTCTTTCGGCTTCGAAAATATGGTTTTTATAACGAACATTGCAATACACTTTTCGAACGCTCTTAATAATCTCTTCTAATTCCTCTGAGCATCCCTTGTAGGGAAATTCAGAATCATATTTTCCATCGTGTAAAGTTGGATAGGCAATTTTTTTGATTTG
>CAYYMH010000003.1:130099-142048 GCA_964472785.1 uncultured Cytophagia bacterium
ATTCAGAATCATATTTTCCATCGTGTAAAGTTGGATAGGCAATTTTTTTGATTTGCCGGCTGCAAGAGAATACAACCAATAAAAGAAGAATCGCCATGATTTTTGTGAGTTTGAAAAACTGACTCATTTTGTGCTCCTGATTTTATTCGATAATTTCCAATTTTAGTGTTCCCTGCCAAGCATTTTTTTTTAGCCACAAATTAACATAGATTTTCAGATATGGTTTATTTGAAATGGGTGTAGTTGGGATTAAACCCAATTCCATTTTATTTTACCTTTTCAACTAACATCACTCTGCCGTCCATATCGGTCACCACGACCTGATCATTACTTATTGGAACAACTGTGTTCAATAGCGCGACACCGGTTCGGTACTTCCATTCAATTTGACCGGTTTGAGCGTCAAGGGCATAAACATGACCTGTCTGTGTGCTGAAAAAAACGACGCCATCCTTTTCAGTTGGCATCGAAGGATTGATGTCATACCCGAAGCCGCAATCTTTTACCCAACGCGCTTGAGGATTTTCAGCGAATGCGTTCATCGCGATGATGGTGTCTTGCATGCATTTGGCAAACACGGTATTTCTGTCTTCCGAAATGCCGATGCTTTCCCGCACTTTGTATCTGTTGGTGCGCCAGATGGTTTCTCCTGTTTCAGCGTCGATGGCTGTCATGTAGCGATCCGGTGCAACGATGAATATTTTTCCGTGAGCGCCAACAGACCAGCAGGCTGCCGGTGACACCAATTTCCAGGAATTATCACCGGACCATTTCCATGCCAACGAACCATCGTTTTTATTCAAAGCGTACAAAAAATTATCCCAGGCGCCGAAAATGACTTTATCCCTGTAAATGAGCGGTTTGGTTTCGATAAAGTCATTAATTTCATTGTATTCCCAAATGAGTTCGCCATTAGCGAGATTTATCGCCCGAAAAGTGTTATCACTGCCACCGATGTAAACAATATCATTCTCAATCGCTGGCGATGCCACAACTGATGCTTTGGTCTTAAATTTCCATAACAGATTCCCGCTGGCGACATTCAAACAGTAGATATTCTTATCCGATGAACCGAATACAACCCGTCCTTCCGAAATGTCGGGTGTTGAAAAGACACTTTTATCCGCTTTAAAATTCCAAAACTCATGCCCATTTTTTAAGGAAAGGCAGTAAACGCGTCCGTCGCTGTTTCCGGCAACAACGTAATCTTTCCAAACTGCTGGAGCAGCCGCGATGGTGAAATCGGTGTCAAAAGTCCATTTTATTTGTATATGCGGATATCTTTGGTTCCCGGAAAAATCCGGTCGTTTGTATTCGGTTGTATCCGCCGAATAATTGAGTGTTACCAAAGGTAATTTGTGCCAGGCTGATTTTGTTTCATTTCCGGTTATACGTTCGCGAAAGAAAATGCTATCGGATTCAATTTCGACCAAGTTGTATCCACCCCGCTGATCATCCCGGCGCAATGGCGAGCGTCCCATGACTCCTGGCACACCTTCAAGATTCCATTCTTTATTACGGTGACCGTGCCCGAATAAAACGGCAACCGTACGATATTGTTTGAGCCAATCCAAAACTTCGTACCAGTTGGAAATGGATGAATTTAGCGGATAATGGGTGACAAAAATCAGCGGCTGGTCTTTGTCGATCATCTGTAATTGATTGTCCAGCCAGCGAATATCTTCGGGCGCGAAATGTCCGGGCCCCATCCGCATCACCGGACCCTGATGCATGCCGAGAAAACGGATGCCGCTGTATTCAAAATTGAATTTGTCGCTATCCCACAACTCAATAAATTTTGTGCATCCGGATTCTGACCATTTGGTATCGTGGTTGCCGGGAATAATGAAATAAGGCTTATTCAGACTGTCCAAAATCGCTTTGGCTAATTCAAATTCCTCATTGCTGCCACTTTCGGTTACGTCCCCTGAAATAACAGTAAAATCGATATGTTCCAGCGAATTAATGTCCTTTACAGTTAACCGCAAATCTTCGACACTGGTGGTGGCACCAATATGGATATCGCTCAACCAGGCGAATTGAAATTGCTCTCTTTCTCCGCATGAAAGGAAAATAGTGCTAATAAATAAAGCTGTCATTACTGCGTAAAATAATTTTTTCAACATGTCTCTCCTCATTTTATTCTGTATAATCTTTTCGTCCCTGCATCATTTTTGCGTAAACTTTATCAGGTAAGAGTTTGCCCAATTTTGCAGGCATGGATAATTTGTACGGGAAATGAATTTCTGTTTTTTCTTTTTCCAAGCCACGGATAATAATTTTTGCTGCCCGCTCTGCTGCTAACATGAACGGCATATAAAATTTATTGTTATCGGTCATTGGTGTTTTAACGAATCCCGGCGAGATCAGCGTCACTTTCACTCCGGTCGGCCATAAGTCAATCCGCAAACTTTCAAGAAATGTTGCCAGTGCGGCTTTGCTCGAAGAATAAGGAGCGGATTTGGGCATTCCCCGAAAACCGGCTAAACTCCCGGTCGCTGCTATCAACCCCTCTTTTCTGTCGATCATTGGCGGCACCAGGTATTTTACAAAATTCACCACACTGAATAGATTGACATCGTAGATTTTTAAAAATCTCTCCAGATCAATATTATTGACATCGAACGGTCCAGAAATACCGGCATTCAGCAGCAATACATCGATCTGAATGTTTTTATCCAATAATTCCTGGCATACATTTTCCACGGCACGTTTTTGAGAAACATCATAGGGAAAATAAATATGATCGCCGGAGTTAGGAATACTGTCAATCAAATTTTTAAGCAGTTCGCCCCGCCTCGCGATCAGGATTAATCGGCAATCTTTTGCCGCCAGTTCTCTGGCAACTGCTTCTCCGATCCCCGAAGATGCACCGGTGATGAGCACCGTTTTCCGATTCAGCTTCATTTTATTCCTTTTGATTTGCCAGGTAATCTGACACAACGTTTTGCAGATGTTTGAGCCGATCCCGTATTGGTAATTGCTGGGTACACTGTTCTTCGCATTGACCGCACTCTGTACATTTTGCTGCGTAATCTACTTCCAAAGACAATCCCCAATGGAGCTGAAGGCGCACAATAAATTCCTTGACATCGTCGTTCAGCAATAGATGATTATACGCCTCCATCAGTTGGGGAATGGGGATTCCCTCGGGACAACTATCGCAATACCGACAACCCGTACAGAGTTCATCAAACGAATCCCGCAGCTTATCTCTGATTTTTTCAATTTCTGATTTCTCAAGTGGTTTGAATCTGTCGACAGCGCGAATCGCTTCTTTCAGATGTTGCTGTTTTCCCATACCGACCAGTGCGACGGTAATTCTCGGATCATTGATTAAAAATCTGAGTGCACCTTCAACAGCAGTGTCCACCTCGCCTGTCTTTAAAAAATCGAAACGGTCGGGATGATTGGGGATTATTCCGCCACCAAGCGGATTCATGACCACGACACCCCGGTTCAATTGTGCGGCTGCATCCAAGCCTTTGTCGCGATAGGAAAAATTCATAGCCGAATAACCAAGCAGCACGCCTTCGAACGGATAATCTTTCAACATGTTGCCGATTTCTGCGCCGGTCATGTGTGTGGATACACAAATGTTCCGGATCAATCCTTCGGCTTTCAGCTTCTCGAACTCTTTGAGTACACCGTTGGCTTTTCGTCTTTGATAAGCATCCGGTGTGATAATGCACCACACATGATAGAAATCAATGTAATCCAAATTCATTCGCTTGAGCGACGTCTCTAAATCCTTTTTGACTTTGTCCGGCGTTTCCATGGCTGTTTTTGTCGAAATGTAAAATGGTTTTTCCGTCCGGGTTTTGTTCATTTCTTTTAAAGCGATGCCAAATAATTCTTCGGATTTTCCGTACCCCGGCGCTGTATCGAAATAATTAATTCCCGCGTCGTAAGCGGATTTTACCAATTCAGCACAGCTTTCCGCATCATCCTGGTTTTCGAAGCGCATACCACCGAAACCGATGGTTGATAATTTGATCCCTGTTGAGCCGTATTGTTTGTAAATCATAGTCTCTTTCTTGGTTCGTCCCTTTTTCAATTATTTTTAAGTTACTCGTCCTTTAAAAACAATTTTTTCTCGATTTCCGAAATGTCCTTTCGATACTGTTGATATTTTTTTACATATTCCGAATTGTCCTGATTTTTATCCTCAGCGATTTTGATTTCTTTGGCGATGTTGTGTAATTGAGTTTCCAATCTTCTTTTTTTTAATATGACGATACAGTCCTCAAACAAACGCTGGCGATCTGCGTTTTTGTCAATCTTGTTGTGTAAAATGGTGGCGATTTCGGAGGCGATATCCGGGTCACTGATGTTTTTCAGAATAAATGTTTTATCAACTTCCGAGCTTTGCTCGAAAAGCTTCAACACGATCTCAAACAAGTGGCGGTGATTTTGATTTTGAATCTCACCCAACGTCAAATAGCTGAAAATCTTCGGCAGCCAATTAACGTCTTCGACAATTAAACGAATGAGGTCTTCTTCTGCAACATCGTATTTCGATTTCGTTACTATTTTTGGTGGCGCTTTTTTCCCATAGTCGAGGGACTGAAACCCACCAGAGCGTTTAATATTTTTAAGCTGCTGCATTAGCGAGCGTTCGTCCAGCGAAAAGTGCTCGGCAATTTCTTTAACTGCCAGGTTGATTTTAATGCTGTTTCTTATTTGTGCAACCGATGCCAGCAATTCATTCACGATGCTCATGGTTCCGGCTGACGAATGCGCATCGTATTTTTGAGTCAGCATATTAATTTTAAATTGAATGAACGTTAACCCATGCTCCAGAATTTGATTGAATTTGAGAACACCGTGTTCCTGAATGAAGCTATCCGGATCGGTATTTGCGGGCAATGTCACAATGTTGACGTCCACATCCTGGCTGAGAAAAATGTCCGCGCCGCGCATGGCTGCCATTGAACCGGCGGTATCCGAATCGTAGATTAAGACAATATTGTTCGTAAATCTTTTGATGAGTCGCACCTGATTCGGAGTTAGTGCTGTTCCTGATGTCGCGACGACATTCTTGACGCCTGCCTGAAAAAGAGAAATGAGATCAGTGTAACCCTCGACAAAAATCGCTTGATCCTGTTCCCGTATCGCCTGCCGACTCTGATATAGTCCGAACAGGATCGAGCCTTTTTTATAAATTAGCGTTTCAGGAGTATTGATGTATTTTGGCTGATTTTCCTGATTCGCGATCAACCGCCCACCAAAACCGAGGACTTTTTTGTACAAATTAACAATCGGTATCATGAATCGTCCTCGAAAGCGGTCATAATGTCCGCCCCCACTCCTGCGAATAATTAGTCCTGCTTTTTCGAGAACCTCAATCGAAATGGCGTCTTTTTTAGCTTGTTGAATCAGACCGTCCCAGGAGGGAAGCGAATAACCTAATCCAAACGCCTTGACTGTTTTTTCGTAAATGCCACGTTTTTCCAAATATTGAAGCGCTTCCTTCCCGGTGGGACGTGTTAAATTTTTATAAAACAAGTTTGCCGCCCAGCGGTTCGCATGATAGAGCGCTTCTTTTTCTTTTTCGGCTTGATCATCGACCGATGTCCTGGGGAGAGAAATACCAGCCTTTTCCGCCAAAAATTCCAATGCTTCCATGAAATTCATTTTCTCTGACTCCATGAGAAAATTGAAAACATTGCCACCCCGTTGGCAACCGAAGCAATAGTATAACTGCGTATTGGGATCAACGCGGAAAGATGGCGCCGAATCTTCGTGAAAGGGGCACAGTCCGACAAAGCCTTTGCCCGACCTTTTCAGTGTCAGGTAATTTGAAATGAGGTCCACAATGTCAGTGGCTTCACGAACCTGTGCGATTTTTTCTTCGGGAACTTTTGGACTCATGATTTCAACATTTTGAATTAAATTAACAGAACGTTAAAATATCAAATTCAATTAACAAAATCAAGCATAAAAAACACAAAGAAAATCAATTCATTAAAAAATACCATTATTTCGTTTCAACTCAAAAAAAGATTGCAATAAATTGAATTTTGTTTTATATTTAGCTAATAAGTAAATATTTATTAACAAATTCAATGGAGAGCGCTATGAGAAAATCATTGCTCCTGGTTTGTTCAATTCTACTTTTATTGGTCATCGGGTGTTCCGAGCAATTCTCGGGAAAATTCAGTTATGAACCGGAAAAACCTCAGCTCACCGATGAAATCACGGTGAAATACGACCCTACCGGAACCCTGCTGGAATCATCGGAGCAGGTTTCCATGCTGGCATACCAATTTACCGGTCCGAATTTTCCCACAGTAAAAGAAATTGCAATGGAGAAAAAGAGGAAAGGCTGGATCGGCTCATTTTCGCCGGACGATTCGGCGGTGGTTATTTTTGTAAATTTCGCCGATGACAAAACTGTGGACAATAATGATAAACAGGGTTACCAAATTTCATTATTTAATGCGGAAGGCGATCTGCTGGATGGCGCGCATGGGGCATTAGCGTTTGTCTGTTTTAGCGGAGCTTATCCGGTGCGTATCAACCGGGATTTAGAAATGGCAATGGATCATTATGAAAAAGCTGTTGCAAAAAATCCTGATTCAAAGAACGATCTGCTTTTTATTTACTGGAATGCACTACAGCAGTTGGATAAACAAAATGGAGTCGAAAAGGTTAAGGTGGATCTGGACAGCATTGCATCACAAGAAAATCTCTCATTGGATGAAATGAAATTACTGGCAGACTGGTATTCCAGAGTGGGTGAAAATGAGAAAGCGGAAAAGTATGCGGAACGCGTGGTAAAAGCGGAGCCGAAAGGCGAGTTCGCTCAGAATCAGCGGTTTAGCGAATTTCAAAAAATTCAAAATCCGGATGAACGCGTGGATTTCTATCTGGAATTCAAAAAAGAGTTTCCTGAAAGTAAACAACTGGACTACATGGCATCGGTTATCGTTCGGGATTTTACGGTTTCAAAGCAATACGACAAAGCTGAGGAATTTATCGAAGACCACGTTTCTGATCCTGGTGCCTCGATGCTTAACAGCGTGGCATGGGATTTGGCGGAGAAAGGAATGAATCTCGAAACAGCGGCAAAATTAGCAAAGAAAGGTGTCGAAGCCGGACGCAACGATTTAGAAGCACCGCTCTCTGAAAAACCGTCTTTTTTAACAGAAAAGCAATGGCGGCAGAATCAGCAATCAACTCTGGGCTACGTTTTGGATACTTACGCTTACATCCTTTACCAAATGGATAAAAAAGAGGAAGCTTTGCCATATTATAAAGAAGCGGTTGATTTGATGAACAAGAAAAATACGGATGTCAATGAGCGCTATGCTCAGGCTCTTTTGGAAACAGGTAATTATGAGTCAGCTTTGGAGTTCGCGGAGACTCTGCTAAAAGATGGCCAAAAATCCGCTGAAATTGAAAACATTTACCGGGAAAGTTATACTGCAGTTAATCGTTCCGAAGAAGACGTTGATGAATTTCTTGATAAATTGAGAGAAGAAGGGATCAAAAAATTAAAAGCTGAAATTGAAAAAGAAATGCTGAACAAACCTGCACCCGCTTTCTCGCTCGAAGATATGGAAGGTCAAACTGTATCGTTGGCGGATTTAAAGGGAAAAATTGTCATTATCGATTTTTGGGCGACATGGTGTGGTCCGTGTATCAAATCGTTTCCCGGAATGCAAAAAGCTGTGGACAAGTTTAAAGATGATGACACGGTCAAATTTTTATTTATCAATACCTGGGAACGAGGCGACAATGTAAAAGCTAAAGTGGCTGAATTCATCAATAAAAATGATTATACGTTTCATGTTTTATTTGATTCGGAAAACAAGGTCGTCACCGATTATGGCGTAGAGGGTATCCCGACAAAATTTATTATCGATAAAAAAGGACAGATTCGTTTTGAAAGTGTCGGGTTTGGCGGTGATGAACAAAAACTGGTGGATGAATTAAGTTTGATGATCGATATGCTTCGTTAAATTACGAAAATAAAAACTGGTGCTATCCCGCAAAGGAGATAGCACCAGTTGATTTATCGCTTATTCAACAGTAAATAATGCGTCCTCAAAATCTACATTCAGCTTAATATCCTTTACATTACTCTCCGACTGCTTTTTGTCACCGACCATAACCACAGATTTGGTTGAGAACTGAATCCCTCCAAAATTTTTATAATCAGAATAAAATTGATCTACTCTGCCCGGTCCTTGCTGTGTCATTTCCTGTGAAGATAGACCCAGTAAATAATATGTCTCGGGATTCAAATAGAGATGATAGGTGTCTTCGCCTTCTCTGACCAGCAAATCCAACGCCGGGTTTTCGCCGAAAGTGGTTTTACCCACAAATTGAACGTCAAATTTATCAAGGTTTTGAGCGATATAAATCGGATCGTGCTTCACGTTTGACAAAATCGACTCCCGCTGTTGCGGCGGCATGGGCATCGATCCAGTTGGTGATTTCATCATCCCTTTGTCAGTATTGATAATCATCGTAATTTCGCCCTGCGGGGTATTCAATGTCATGTTGACTTTATCCGGTAAAACCACAGACATCGTGCCGTCCATCGTCATTTCACCCATCGGTGTGACTTGAGTCGCTTCCATCATTAATTGAAAATTAGTGACCTGTTTCAGTTTTTCGACGCCGCCAAGTGCCGCCAAAGATTTCTTTAACAGCGACATACCTTCTTCCAGCGATTCTGCTGTTGCTTCCGGCGCTTCTTCTTTGGGTTGCGGAATGGTGATGTCGATTTCATTAACCGAACCTAAAGTGGATAACGGCTCATCAAAATCCTCTTTATTCCCAACCACTAAAATTTGAACCTGATCTGGTCTCAAATATTTTTTGGCAACACGCAACACATCTTCTCGGGTGACTTTTTCAACATCCTGCTTGAGTTGCTCCGCGAAATCAATTGGGTAATCATAATAGGCGTAGGTCAACATGCGATTGACGATTTTCGATTTGCTGTCAAAATTAAACACAAATGAATTGAGGTACTGATCCTTGGCACGTTTCAGTTCTTCTGCTGTCACCTCTTCATTCATCATGTGTTTCATCTCTTCGATCATCAACTGAATGGCATAAACCGTTGACTGGGATTTGGTTTGTGCGCCAGCGTTAAAAACGCCTTTATAGTTGAAATTAGTTCCGTAACTGCCCCAGACGCTGTAGGCGAGTCCTTCGTCCGTGCGGATTTTTTTGAACATCCGGTCAAAGGACAAAATCGAATTCATGATCGTCAGCGCTGCCAAATCCGGATTTTTCTTGATGCCGCCGATATGTCCCATCATGATATTGGCTTGATTTACATCCGGTTTGTGGATGTAATTTACCGTGTATTCGAAATCATATTTTACTTCCGGCAATGGCGGAATGTCAAGTTTCGCTGGCTTCCAGCCGGCAAACGTTTTCTCTAATTTTTTCACCATGTCTTTGGCGTTAAAATCTCCCCACACCGTCATCATGATATTGTTGGGATGAAAAAATCTGCTGTAGAATTTGACAATATCGTCGCGAGTAATGGCATTGATGGTTTCGTATTCAGTGTGGCGGGCATAAGGGCTGTCTTCGCCATAGATTACTTTATAAAATTCGCGGTTAGTAATTTGACTTACATTGTCATTGCGTCTGGAAATCGCGGATCTCTGTTGCACCTTTTCAAGTTCGATTTTTTCTTCATCAAACACCGGATTCATTAGAATATCTGCAAGGATCGGGAGCACATCGACCAGATTATCTTTGAGCAAAGAGACAGAAATGTAGCCCGAAGTTTCACCGATTCCGGTCTCAATGGATGCTGCCATCGTTTCCAGTTTTTTGTCGATCTCATCACCAGTCATGGATTCGGTGCCACCGGTACGCAGAACGGCGCCGGTAACATAAGCCAATCCAACTTTATCTGCAGGTTCGTAAACAGAACCGGCTCGAACCATACCGCGCATGTTAATCGTCGGATATGTATGGTCTTCCACTAAATAAAGCTTGATACCGTTGGGTAGTTCTTTTTCAATCACTTTCGGCATTTTGATATCATTTAATTTGGGGAAATCAAATTCGTCTTTAGGACTTTTTTGCGCAAAGGAAAGTGTGCTCAGCAAAATGAACACAATTAATATTGTATTCACTAAAAAGAAAAGTTTGTCTTTTCTCATTTCAAATACCTCATTTTATGTTAATGTGATTTTTTTTTGTTCCAATTAATAAAAGAATTGGATTATTCCGCTTCCTGTTCAGGGACAATTTCGCCGACGGTTCGATTTTGTTGGTTTAAATATTTATTGGCAACGCGCTTAATGTCTTCGGCGGTTATTTTTTCAACGTCCTCAATCTGATCAAATACTTTTTCCCAATCACCCAAAACAACCTCAGCGTTGGTAAGCATCGCAGCCATGTTGGAATTCGTTTTCATTTGACTGATAATGGATTTTTTGGTGGTGCGTTTGAATTTTGTCAACTCGGCGTCGGTAACGGATTCGTTTTTAATTTTTTCGATCTCTTTATCAATCAATTCGAGGCATTCTTCGGACGTGTGGTCTTTTGCAGAAATGGCGAAAAATGCGATCAGGTTCGGATATTTGCTGCCGGGCCAACCGTTAAAACTGCCGGTTTGGATTGCCACTTTTTCTTCTTTCACCAACAGCTCCCAGAGCCGGGAAGAACGACCCTGTCCGATAATATTCGTCAGTGCTTCCAATGCAGCATCATCTTCGTGAGTCTCTGCCGGGCGATGGTAGCCGACAAGCAGGATCGGTTGTGACTTGGCAACAACTTTGACGTGGCGTTCACCCCACTGTTCCGGCTCTTCGGTTCGCACTGGTTCCGGTTTCGGCCCACTGGGAATCCGGCCGAAATAGAGTTCTGCCATTTTAAAAACCTGTTTCGGCTTTACATCGCCAACGATGGCAACAGTCAGATTGCTGGGCTGATAATATGTCGAAAAATAATTTTCTACATCTTTGCGGGTGATTTTTTCCAGATCAGACATGTGTCCGACTACCGAATGATGGTAGGGATGCGCTTTGAACGCCGTAGCGAAAAAGTCTTCGATTAATTTGCCAATCGGCTGGGTTTCGGTGCGCAGACGACGTTCTTCCATGACCACATCTTTTTCTTTGTAAAATTCCCGGAACACCGGATTCAAGAATCGGTCAGATGTAATTGACATCCAGAATTCAAGTTTGTTGGAAGGAAGGCTGTTAATGTATTGCGTGGCATCGTTGCTGGTGTAAGCGTTCAATCCCGCATCTCCCTGCTCGCGCAACATGTCGATGAATTCATTATTGATGACCAACTTTTTTGACTGCTGACGTAGTTCTTCGAACTCGGAATTGAGTGCGGATAATTTACTGGTATCCGGATTGATTTTGGAGCTTTCAAATTTTATTTGATGGTACAACTTATCCAATTGATCAAATAAAGTTTGCTCCGCAGCATAATCTTCAGTGCCTACGGTTTCGGTGCCTTTGAATGCCATGTGTTCCAGCAAATGCGAAATGCCAGTGATACCGTAATTTTCATTTGCTGATCCCACATCAGCGTACACGTGGAACGATGCCACCGGCGCTTCATGGCGTTCCATGACGATAAATTTCATACCGTTTTTCAACGTGTGTTCTTTCACCTGGGCCTTCATATCATCAAACGTCTGCGCCCAGCTTAGCCCATTTAGCAACATCAAACAACTAAAAATAATGAGCGGTTTCATCCATTTTTTTGGATTCATCATATCGTCCTCCGATTAGGTTTTTTTATGAATTATGAGTAAAAAATAATTGCTATAAAGATAGAAAAAATTATGTGAAAGTCAAGAAAAATAAAAGAATATTCTGATCAAAGCAACACGCCGCTTTCAGTATCAGTTTGAGAAATTAGATAACCTGGTTAATTCGCTATTTGTATATTTCAATAGACTTCTGCAAAATAAGAAACGACAATAAAATGGTTAACAAATGTACAGTA
>CAYYMH010000004.1:0-131144 GCA_964472785.1 uncultured Cytophagia bacterium
TTAACATTATTGTGGAGTTCGGCAACCGTTTTTTATCATAACGTCTCCTTATTTAAATTTATAAATTGTGTTTTATATTATCATCTTAGTAGCTATCGCTATCAAAAATTTAACCGCCAAGTTCGCTGAAACCGCAAAGTTTGAATTTAATTCTATGCCGCAAAAACTAACAGTCTCGGTTATTATTTAATGTCTGTCCGTAAATGATGATATTTGTAGTACAAGCATCTTGCTTGTAATCTGAATATTAGACTTAGCATAGATTCTTTCGCAAGCTGGAAGCTTGCGTTACAATTCCGGACAGACTCTATTTAGCCACCAGTTCACAGAGAACTCGTAGAAAAGATCAATAAAATTTAGAGCACACATTTCTCTCATTTTGTCAATCAGAGTTTAGGATTAAATTTCAAAACCGCATCATCACACTAAAATTTACAAATTGAGTATTGAAATGTCTCTGTGCTTTCTATGTCTCTGTGGTATTTTTTGTTGTCTGAATAGTCACTCTTCTCTTCATGTCTTTGAGACTTTGAGGCTAATCAGACCAGAACATCAATAACTCAAATGCTCGGTCCGTTCAATGATCTCATTTTGCAAATCTTCCGTCAGGTCAACAAAATAATCACTGTAGCCTGCCACACGCACGATCAAGTCCCGATACTTTTCCGAATCTGCCTGCGCTTTTTTTAAAGTATCCGCAGTCACCACATTAAATTGAATATGATGCCCATCCAATTTAAAATAGGTTCGAATTAAATGAACCAGCTTTTGAATTCCGGCATCCGTTTCGAAAAACTGCGGTGAGAATTTTTGATTTAACAACGTCCCCCCTGTTCGAATATGATCGAGCTTAGCTGCTGATTTGATGACAGCCGTCGGTCCATTCCGGTCTGCGGCCTGAACCGGAGAAATACCCTCTGATAACGGTTGGTTCGCTTTCCTGCCATCCGGAGTCGCACCAATCACGCTGCCAAAATAGACATGAACTGTTGTCGGAAGAAAGTTAATCCGGAAAGTACCGCCCTTTGTCGTCGGGCGTCCATCCACCGCATTAAAAAACGCATCAAACACAAACTGTGTTAACTCATCCGCGTCATTTTCATCATTACCATATTTGGGCGTCTCGTCCAGCAGCTTCTGCAACAGCTTTTCGTGACCGATAAAATTTTCTTTCAGCCCCCTGAGCATCTCGGACATGTTTACCAGCTTTGTTTGAAACACATGATAGTTCAATGCTGACAAACAATCGGTGATGCTGCCAATTCCCACACCCTGAATGTATGCCGTGTTGTATTTAGCGCCGCCAGCATTGTAATCCATACCTTTTTCAATGCAATCATCAATAATCAGTGACATAAATGGCGCCGGCATGTATTTGGCGTACAATTTTTCAATAATTAGATTGCCTTTAATTTTTATATCGATGAAGTGGTTCAGTTGTTTGTTGAACGCGGCTAATAAATCGTCGGTAGATTGAAACCCAATCGGCTTCCCGCTTTTCATACCGATTTTTTTCCCTGATTGCGGATCGACTCCATTATTCAGCGTAATTTCCAACACCTTGACCAGATTAAAATAGCCGGTCAAAATATAACTCTCTTTTCCAAAGGCACCCGCTTCGACACATCCGCTGCATCCGCCGTTCCGTGCATCAACCAAATCTTTACCCTGTCTCACCAATTCCTGAATAATCGCATCTGTATTAAAAATGGACGGTTGACCGAAGCCGGTTTTTATAATTTTCAGCGCTCTTTTGATCAATTGATCCGGATTCTTTTTGCTCAATTGCACCATAGAGCTGGGCTGCAGCAGACGCATTTCCTCGATTACGTCCAGGATTAAATAACTCAACTCATTGGTCGCATCATCGCCGTTTGCTGTGACGCCGCCGACATTGATCAGGCAAAAATCGGTGTAGGTATTGCTCTCCAGCGCTGTCACGCCAACTTTGGGCGGTGCAGGCTGATTATTGAATTTTATCCAGAATGCCTGCAAAAGTTCTCTGGCTTTCTCTTTGGTCAAAATACCTGTTTCGATATCTTGTTTGTAAAACGGATAAAGATGTTGATCCAGTCTGCCGGGATTGAATGAATCCCAGGTGTTCAGTTCTGTAATCACGCCCAGATGGACGAACCAATAATATTGTAGCGCCTCATGAAACGTGTCCGGTTTATGCGCGGGCACTTTCTCGCAGATTGAGGCAATGGTTTCCAATTCCTGTTTTCGCCGGGGATCGTTTTCTGTTTCTGCCAATTCCTTTGCTCTCGCTGCGTGTCGCCGGGCAAAAATGATCAACGCCTCTGCTGCGTTGTCCATGGCTTTCAATTGTTCCCGTTTTTCAAAAGCGTTGGGATCATTGAAAAAATCCAGCGAATCAATCTGGCTTGAAATTTCCTCTTTCAGTTCCAAAAAGCCTTTTTTGTAAATCTTATCCCCGGCCACTGAATGCCCCGGCGCCCGCTGTTCCATGAATTCAGTAAAAACACCGGCATCGTACGCGTCGATCCATTCCGCATCGACCTGTTCGAAAATCCGCTCCCTGATAGAACGACCTTTCCAGAACGGGATAATATCCTTTTCATAAACTTGTTTGGTTTCTTCGGAGACTGCATAGGCAATTTTGGGACGGGAATCCAAAATGTCCAGATTATTCAGGCTGTGAATACAAAGCTCCGGATAGGTCGGTGTGGCTTTGGGCGACGGACCGCGTTCGCCAACGATCAGTTCGTGGGGATTGATACAAATTTCTTTGTTTTCCAAAATATACTTGAACGCCAAGGCCCGGGCAACAGGCACGGAAACAGTATCAGGTTTCCCACTCCGGTAAAACTCTGTGAGCAATTGTGCCCGCTCATGAGATATGGATGGTTTTGCATCGACAGACTGGTTTTTAAGTGTCTTTATTCTCTGATTCATGCGCCCTCTTTTATGACAGCGATACCAAAAGATTCGAAAAGACTGACCACGTCGTCTATATTCATTGAAGATGAGGAATCGGCAACAGGAAATAATTTTTTGCGCTGCAATTTTTTATATTTGCCTTCACCGAACTTGTTGTAAGGTAAAAACTCTACTGGTGGCGTGTAATTTAGCGACGTTAAAAATTGTGCTATTTTTTCAAGGTTCAACTCATTAACGACAACATCCGGAATCAGCGGAATGCGAACAATGACATTTTCGTGGTCTGTTACAAGAGATTTTAAATTATTTTTTATAATCTGATTTGAGACACCCGTATATTTAAAATGTAAATTCTCATCATTAATTTTAAGATCATACAAGTACATATCAACCAGCGAATTTATTTTTTTAAAAATCCAATATTCAGCGTACCCACACGTATCTACAGCGGTATGTATGCCGTCAGCTTTGCAGCGATGCAATAACCCGAAAAGAAAATTTTCCTGAAGCAGCGGTTCACCACCGGAAAAAGTCACTCCGCCGCTGGACTCTTCATAAAATAAAATATCTTTTCTGACCTCATCCATCACTTCATCCACAGTGACGTGGGAGCCAATCTGATCCGGATTTTTTTTGATAAAAAGCGAACTGGTTTTTGATTGAAAATCACCACGCGGCTCGGGCTGCGCCTCCTGACTCTCCGGATTATGGCACCAAATGCATCGCAGCGGACATCCTTTCAAAAATACCGTGGTGCGAATTCCGGGTCCATCTTGGAGCGCAAACCGTTTAATATCAAAAATAATTCCCGTTGATTTCATGCGTTTGTGAATTTTGAGCACTTATTTCGACTCGTGATGCAACTACATTTTTTTGAATTGAAAATAAAATTTATAAAATATTTATGCCAATGTCAATGAAAATTCGAGGCGCACGATAATCGAACTTTATATAAATTAAGGTGAAAATATTCATTTGGAAATTTTGTGGATAGCAAAGAGTACTCATTTAAATGGGCGCTTAATTCCTTCGAAACAAATAATAACAAAAAAAACCAGAGACCTCTAAAAATTTTGCTGGGGGGAAACAAAATATTTATTCAGGCCTCTGGTTTATATGCAAAATATCTCTCTTTGGAGGGTACTATTAATATAACACAAACCCATAAAAAAAATGTGACACAGAACACTTTTGTGTCTTTTTTTTACGGTTTTTTTATTAAATCTGATTTTATCCCAATACAATAATACTCAAAACCCAGGTCTTTCATTTCATCAGGCTCATAAATATTTCGGCCATCGAAGATGACATTCCTCTTAAGCAATTTCTTAATCACTTTGAAATTCGGAAATCTAAATTCATGCCATTCTGTTATGATAACCAAGCAATCCGCATCAAGGACAGCCTCGTAAGGATCCTTCGAATATTCTATTTTATCACCTAAAATTCTCTTTGCTTCTTCTTGTGCCTGGGGATCGTACGCTTTTATTTTGCAACCGGACTCCAAAAGCTGCTCGATGACGACCAATGAGGGTGCTTCTCTCATATCATCTGTCTCCGGTTTAAAAGATAGCCCCCAGATACCGATTGTTTTTCCTTTCAGGTCGTTTTGAAAATACGAGTTGACCTTTTGGACAAGAATCATTTTTTGATCTTTATTCACTTCCTCGACCGCTTTCAAAACCCGGAGATTATAATTATTTTCATCAGCTGTTTTTATTAATGCTTTCACATCCTTTGGAAAACAAGAGCCGCCATAACCACTGCCCGGATAGATAAACTTGTTGCCGATTCTGGTATCGCTGCCAATCCCTTTTCGTACAAGATTCACATTGGCGCCTACTATTTCACAAAGGTTGGCGATATCATTCATAAAGCTAATTTTGGTTGCCAACATCGCGTTAGCTGTATATTTCGTCATTTCCGATGATGCAATGTCCATAAAAACTATCGGATGTCCATTGAGCAAAAACGGTTTATAGAGCCGTTTCATAATTTCTTCAACTTTTTCAGAATCCAATCCGATTACAATTCTGTCCGGTTTTAAAAAATCTGCTACAGCAGAGCCTTCTTTTAAAAATTCAGGATTGGAAGCCACATCAAATCCAAAATCAACGTTCCGTTTATTCAATTCTTCATTCACTGCATTTCTCACCTTTTCCGCTGTTCCCACAGGAACAGTACTTTTTGTCACCACAACCAAATAATCTTCCATATACCGACCGATATCATGGGCAACTTTGAGCACATGTTGCAAGTCTGCACTACCATCTTCATCCGGGGGTGTTCCCACTGCGATGAATACAACTTCGCAGCCTTTAATACTTTCGCTAATATCCGTCGTGAATGTCAATCTATCCTTTTCAACATTCCGCTCCAAAATTTCTTCCAAACCGGGTTCATAAATTGGCAAAATCCCTTTGTTCAGGTTTTCTATTTTTTTCTTATCAACATCAACGCACGTCACGTCGATTCCACTTTCAGCGAAACAGGTCCCTGTAACCAAACCAACATAACCCGTGCCAACAACAGAAATTTTCATTCATACCTCCTAAAAATTGAGTGTGATAATATGTCGATAAACAAGCTGATCATATCACTTCAGTGACTTTTATTTTGTTTTTATTATAAGTTTCAAAATACCACAAAAATATTGCCAGTGCGTAAAAAATAATTTGTAACAAACATACTGCTGTGCAGTTGCAATCACGATGAATTACAAAAATAATTTTTCATTATCGAACACGAAAAATCAGTTGAGAATTTAATAAATTTTATGATAATAGTCAATAAGAATCCATGCTTTCTTATTTGTCACTGTTACCTACAGCGGTAGGATTTGAAATATTCGAAAATCTGGTTGCGGGATTTAAATATCTTTTTGATCGGAAAGACCTGGTTATTTTATTGCATTTTCCCGAGGCAGAATAAACAAGCAGATTTTTTCCACAAAGCTCTATCTTTGTCTCAGATGATATATATTTGTCTTTTAGCCTATTTCTATTTTTGTTCCAGGCTTTTAAATTTCATCAGTTTACTTCATACGCCGGCAATTTGATTTTCATGGTCGTCCCGACATTTTCTTTGCTCTCTACCTCTATTTTGCCTTTATGAAAATCAACAATTTGCTTAACGATTGACAACCCCAATCCGGTGCCCGGAATTGGTGTGCCGGAACGGTGAACACGATAAAATTTGTCAAATATTCGGGATAAATCCTTTTCCGGTATGCCGATACCATTGTCCTTAATGAAAATCTTAACACTGTTTTCATTATTAGCCAACCGGACACTCAAGAGCCCTTTTTCTTGAGTAAACTTGATTGCATTTCCCAGTAAATTTACAAAAATTTGTTTAATCGCTTTCTTGTCAACATAAATTGGCTTCAAATCTTTATCAACCTCTTTCTTGATTTTTATTCCTTTCATTTTAGTCTGATGTTGAAATGTTTTTAATATTTCATCCACAATCGGCTCTAATTCAATTTTTTCAGGATTGTATAACGATCGACCTGCCTCAATCTTAGAAATGGACAGAATATCTTCGATGAGTTGGGACAATCGGATACTTTCTTTATAAATAATCTCTGTAAATTCCGTTTTGACTTCATCGATCATATTTTGATCTTTCAAAATCGTACTTGAAAATCCCAGAATTGAAGCCAAGGGAGTTCTCAATTCATGCGATACATTTGATACAAAATCGTTTTTCATCTGTTCAATTTCTTTTTGTTTGGTGAAATCTTTAATAATAAATACTTTCCCTGCAGAATGGCCATCCACATCCAAAAACGACGTACCAGTAACCAATAATACCCGTTGTATCGGTTTTACAACGCACAATTCAAAATTTGTAAAAGTCGATTGGTGTAATCTCTCCAACAACTCTTGACCGCTATTCTGACAATTTACCAAAACATCTTGCAAATTAAGGGCGGATTGCTCTTGAGGAAGATTTCCCAGTAATTGTAACGCACGACTGTTAATTTTCATAATGGTCAGTTGTTCATCAATCACAACCACACCATCGCCCATGCTTTGCAGAATGATGTCAAGCCGTTCTTTGCTCTGGCGAACCTGATTTTCTGAACGCTTGCGCTCCGATATATCCCGCTGGATAAATACCCACTGCTTAATCGACTTCATATTTTGCGATACAGGCTGCATAGAGAACTCGACCCAAAAAGGCGTGCCGTTCTTTTTATAAAAAATCATTTCTGTGGACATGCCTGTTTCTTGTTTGAAATTTTCCCGAATCCGTTCTATCCGTTTCTGGTCTGTCCTTTCTCCGAATAATTGATGCATAGATTTCCCGGCGATTTCTTTCAAACCGTAACCGCTCATTTTTTCAAAAGCTTTGTTCACAAAAATTATTTGATCTTGTAACCCCTTTGACAAATCCACTTCAATGATGATGACCGCATCGAAAGCATGAAGCACGGCAGATTCGAGAACCTTTACTCTGGTATGGTCCAATGCGGCTTGTTTCTGTTTGAGCGCGTTTTCAACCGTGACCGGAAGAACAGTTAGATAATGTCGATCCGGATCTTTAATCAGATAATCGTAAGCACCGGATTTCATTGCCCGTACAGCAATCTCTTCGTCGCCGGTACCGGTTGTGATAATAATTGATGAATTATTGATATATTTAAAAATATCAAACGCTGTGCCATCGCCAAGAAAATAATCTGTAATTACGACATCGAACTGTTTTTCGCTAAGAATGCCTTGTGCCTCACGGAAAGAACTGACAATTTCATATTCATAATTTAGTCCATTTTGTTCCACAAATCTCTGGAAAGCTAATTGGTCAACTTTGTCATCCTCAACCAATAAAACTGAATATTTACCATTTTTCATAACAACGACCCTTTTTCAGTTTCAGATAAATTTTATTTTTCTTCAAAGATTAAATCCGGATACAATTCCTTCGTGCATTCAGGACAAATACTGTGACTGAAATCGACTTCGGCGTGTGCTTTAATATATTGTTCAATTTGGTTCCAGTATCCCTTGTCATCGCGAATTTTTTTACATGAGGCGCAAATCGGCAAAAGTCCGCTGAGTGTTTTCACTTTTGCAAGCGCCTCTCTCAATGCAATCACAAGCTGTTTAATTTCTGCTTCTGCTTTTTTTCGATCGGTAATATCTCTCAGTACATGCACGACTGCCTTTTTGTTGCCATCTTTGTCCTCAACTGTAGATTGAGAAAGAGATATCGGGAATTGGTATCCGTCTTTTCTTACGCTAAAAAATTCATCTTTCAATTGAATGTTCAAATCTGCGTTTTCGGCTTTTTCCCTCTCTTTCTTCCTGTTTGTTATTTTAAGCTGAACCCGACTCTTTTTCCCAACAATCTCATTGCGGTTATAACCATAAGTTTCGACAAAGGAATCATTGACAAAAATAATATGATCGTTCATGTCTGTAATGTAAACGCTGTCCTTGGTAGATTTTACAGCCTGCGACAGTATGTCCAGTTCCTGCTGCACTTTCTGGTGTTTGATGGCGTTCTCAACAATGACAGGAAGCACTTTCAAGTGATTATATTCCAGATCCTTAATAAGATAATCATACGCACCTTCCCGCATGGCTTGAACTGCAATATCCTCACCTCCGGCGCCGGTGATAATAATCACCGGGATTTTTTTCATCAAATTAAACACATCGAAAACCGTGCCATCACCCAAATTATAATCTGCAACGATGATATCGAATTGATGATGTGGCAAAATTTCATTTACTTCTTTTACACTATTAGCAATACGATATGTATAAGGCAAATTATCCTTTTTGACAAATCGCTCAAAAGCCATCTGATCCAGTTTATCATCTTCAATCAACAATAATTTCAAACCAATTCGTTTCTCTGTCATTGGATTAAATTCCCGCAGCTGATTATTCAGGTAACTCACTCAATGTCCAATACATGTTAATCGTTCGCATCGTCTCAACAAACTGCATATAATCGACCGGCTTGATCATGTATCCGGCTACTCCCAATTCAAAACTCTCTATTTTATCCTGTTCCTCTTTTGAAGTGGTCAGCACGACCACAGGAATTCGCTTTAATTTCGCTTCGCTTTTTACAATTTTTAAAAATTCTAACCCGTTCATCTTGGGCATATTTAAATCCAGCAAAATAATTCCCGGATTATCATGACCGGAATTGGTTAAAAATTCCATTGCTTCCTCACCATTACCAACCGTATGCAGCGGATTTGTGACACGAATATCTTTTAAGGCGCGCTTTACTGTCATTGCGTCAACGACATCATCCTCGACCAGCAATATACTTCGTGAATTTCTCATCATGTGTTCCCCATGTTATGTGCGTTTCTCCAGTCCGTTATTTAATTTTCAACCGGTTGACTCTCTGCAACCGCTGATTTTGGAAAAGTAAAAGAAAATGTGCTCCCCTTGCCCACTTCCGATTCAACCCAGACTTTTCCACCGTACATCTCAACAATTTTTTTGACCAGCGATAATCCGACACCGGTACTCTCAATTTCATCCCGCGGTGCCAGCGTCTGAAATATTTGAAATATTTTCTTATAATGTTTCGAATCAATTCCCGGACCGTTGTCAGTAACATTGAATACCCATTGCTCCTCTTCTTCTTTGGACGAAATTTTAATCAAACCTTTTTCCTTGTCCATATATTTGACCGCATTTGATATTAGATTTTGAAAAACCTGTTCGATGCGGGTGTTCTCTGCAAATATTGTTGGAAAATGGTTTTCAACTTCAATGTGAATGTTTTTCGGCGGATCAATCATTTCGATTACGTTATTAACCAACGTCCCCAGCTCAACACTTACATATTCCTCTTTCACACGACCGACGCGCGAATATTTCAGCACACCATCGATTAAATTATGCATACGTTTTACACGACCTAACAGCAACTCCATCAGCTCCTGCCCTTTGGAATCCAGTTTATCCTGGTAATCACAGGACAACCAATTCACCAGAGAGCTGATCGCACGCAACGGCGCTTTCAAATCGTGGGACACAATGTAGGCGAATTCCTTTAAATCCTGATTCCTACTGGCTAATTCATCCGCCTGCTTTTGCAGCAGTTTCTCTTTTTTTTGAAGTTCCAGAAAAGCAGCGTTCAGCTCAGTAACTTTGTGCTCAAGTTCAAGTGACTGTTCTTTAATTACTTTGCGTTGATTATACAGGTCGAGAAATACATTTACTTTCGATTTGAGAATCTCCGGATCGAGCGGTTTGAATAAATAATCAACTGCACCTGTTTCATAACCTTTGAACACATATTTTTGATCTTTGTTAATGGCGGTTACAAAAATAATCGGAATGTTTTTTGTTTTTTTGTTTCCGCGGATGAGTTCGGCAGTTTCAAAGCCATCCATATCCGGCATCTGCACATCCATCAAAATCAGGGCAAAGTCGTGCTCCAAAATCAGGGAAAGCGCTTCGTTCCCTGACCGCGCCTTGAATAAAATCAATTGGGGATCATCTAAAATTCCCTCCAGTGCGACTAAATTTTCTGCCTTATCATCAACCAACAAAACATTCGTTTTTCTTCTGTCAGTCATCTCGCTGCTCCTAAATTTTGAGTTATCCTTTATCATAAAAAATCACATTCTTTTTTAAAAATCCGGCTATGTCTTTCAACGGTAAAACAAAATCAATATTCGTCGTCTGAATAGCGGATTTTGGCATCATATCCGCTTCCGCAGTCTCGGGATCCTGCACAATAACAGTCCCACCGAATCGTTTTATCTTTCGAACACCTTCACTGCCGTCTTTATTTGCACCGGTTAAAATAACACCAACAAGTTTATCCTGATAAACTTCCGCTGCGGTCTCAAACAATACATCTATCGAGGGACGCGAATAACTCACACTATCACAAACTGACAATGAGAAGGTTCGGTTGTGCTCGATCAATAAATGATAATTCGCCGGCGCAAAGTAAATATGACCGGGCAAAACCACTTCTTTCTCATCGACTTGTGAGACGGCGTATTCCGTTTTGCGTCCCAGATCCCGAATTAAGAAATTATCCGAATGCGGATGCAGATGTTGTACAATAATGATCGGAACCTTTAAAGTTTCCGGCAAATTTGGAATGATCGCCCTCAAGGCATCCATTCCGCCTGCAGACACGCCAATTACGATTGCTTCGCTGTAGATTTTTTTCATGTTCGAATTTAGCTGATTTTTCGATAAATTTTTGCTCTCTCCACCACAGTTTCAAAATTTTTCGCGTATTCAGAAAACATCAGAGTTTCTTTGGATCCAAGACCTAAAAACCCGAGATGGCACAGGCTCTCTCGAAAAAGTCCGATCACACGACTTTGCAATTCCCGCTGAAAATAGATCAGCACATTTCGGCAAACAATTAAATTCATTTCACCAAAAACACCGTCTATCGCCAAATTATGGTCGGAGAATACAATATTCTTTTTAAGTGACTGTTTTATTACAGCGGAATCATACCCGGCTGTATAATATTCGGCGAATGATTCCGTCCCACCGGCCTTTTGATAATTGTAAGTATAATCTTTGATCTGATCTAACGGTATGATTCCCTGTTTCGCCCGATCCAGTATCACTTCATTAAAATCCGTGGCGTAAAGCTGAGTTTTATCGTACAATCCCTCCTCATTGAGAAGGATTGCCATGGAATAGACTTCTTCACCAGTTGCGCAGCCAGCGTGCCAGATCTTTATAAATGGATAGGTCTTTAAAACCGGAATCACTTCTTTTCGAATTTCTCTATAAAAAAATGGATCACGAAACATTTGAGTGACATTAATGGAAAGATCGAGCAGCAAGGTCTCGAAAAAATTTAGATCATTAAGCAAGCGATGTTGCATTTCCGAAATTGAATTCAAACCCGATAAAGACAGTCGGTGCTGAATCCTCCTTTTTAAAGAAGCACGGGAATACAATCGAAAATCGTAGCCGTACTTTTGGTAGATAGCTTCCAACAACAATTCAACTTCGATATTCTCATTTTCAATATGATTCATAAATTCCTTTGTCCGGATTTTTAAACGATCCTTTGGCCAAACCTTTTTGATCGCTGTGATTTGACGATTAACGGTATAGCCAAACACGGAGCATGGACAATAATTTGTCATTATCCACAGGTTTTGATAAATAATCATTAGCTCCGGCTTCAATACATTTTGTTCGGTCGCCCTTCATCGCTTTTGCAGTTAAGGCAATGATCGGAATCTTTTTATTGGTTCCGTCTTTTCGGATGCGCCGCATAGCTTCGTAACCATCCATTTCCGGCATCATAATATCCATTAAAACGAGATCGACGTCCTTGTTTTCATCAAGTAGCTTTAAACCTTCGCGTCCATTTTTAGCAATGACCGCTTTCATACCCCGTTCTTCGAGCAAATTTGAGATGGCGAATACGTTCCGCATATCATCATCTACCAACAGTATTTTTTTGTTTTGGAATAACTGATCTTTGTCATGAATCATGCGTAAGATTCGTTGCTTTTCTTCGGGTAAATTTTTCTCAACCCGGTGCAAAAATAGTGTAACTTCATCAAATAACCGGTCCTGGGAACGAACTCCTTTGATGATGATGCTTTCCGCGTGTTTCTTCAATTTGGACTCTTCCTGTCGCGAAATCTCTTTGCCGGTGTAAATAATTATCGGTATATGTGAAATTGCTTTCTCTGACTCAATCATTTGCAGCAATTCAAAACCGGAAATATCTTTCAACCCCAAATCCAAAATCATACAATCGTATTTGTTTGTTTTGAGCAACTCAAACGCTTCTTTACCGCTACCGGTTGCAGTCGAATGAACATCATTATTCCCGATCAATTCAATTATACTCTGACTATGCTTTTCGTCATCCTCCACAACCAGTAAGTTTTTAATCGTTTTCGAGATCATTTCTTCAATTTTGTTAAATGCCTCCTCCAATCCTTCCATCGATACCGGTTTGCTCAAAAATCCAATCGCTCCCATCCGCAAAGCTTCCATTGATTTATCCGAAGCAGACATGAAATGGACCGGAATATGACGGGTTTCTGAATTATCTTTTAGCCGCTGCATAACCGTCCATCCGTCAATGTCCGGCAAGCCGATATCCAGAATAATCGCATCCGGTTTGTATTCCTCAGCCAGCCCTAACCCTCTTTTACCGGTTTTCGCAATGAGACATTTAAAGTTTTTCTCATGCCCAATCTCAATCAATATTTTGGCAAATTTCACGTCATCTTCGATTATAAGAATGGTGCGATCATTTTTGCTGATGATTTTTCGGTCATCAAGTCCCCCGGAAAAATCTTCATCTTTGCCATTATCAGGAACTTCAGTGCTTTGCTCAGGATCAGTATCTGGTTTGCTTGCTTTGTAAATTTCAGATCGGAACTCTGCTTCCCCCGTTTCTATGGTTTCGGTTGATTCAATATTTGAGAAATAAAAAGTGAATGTGCTTCCTTTGCCGGCTTCACTTTTTAATTGTATTTCACCTCCCAGCAGATGAGCCATTTCTTTGGCAATGGACAACCCCAGTCCGGTACCTCCATATTTCCGGCTGGTCGTGCCGTCTTCCTGTTGAAATGCTTCGAAAATCAACTGCTGCTTCTCTTTGGAAATTCCTTTTCCGGTATCGTTTACCGAAATGGCAACTGCATCGGAAGGATTTAATCCACTGTTAGACAAGTCCGTATTCTTATCCACTTTCGTAAAATCTATTGTGATTGAACCTTTCTCAGTAAACTTGATGGCATTGGAGAGAAAATTTTTAATTACCTGCTTAACACGTTGCTCGTCAGTCCGAATCGACTCGGGTAATTTATCATCAAGATTCAAACGAAATTTCAATCCCTTTTCCTCAATCAGATGCCGATAATTTTTTTCAATATCCTGAGCGCATTCTTTTAAATCAACATGTTCAACATTTAATTCAAGCTTTCCGGACTCGACCTTGGCGAGGTCTAAAATCTCATTGATGATATTTAACAGTTCGGTTCCGGCAGCATGAATGGTATTGGCAAATTCGACCTGTTTATCGGTAAGATTTTTATCTTTATTCTGGAAAAGAATTTTTGAAAGAATTAACAGACTGTTCAGCGGCGTTCTGAGCTCATGAGACATATTGGCTAAAAATTCGGATTTGTATTTGCTGGTAATTTCTAATTGTTTTGCGCGTTCTTCCAGTAAATTTTGTGCGTTTTCTAATTCTTTGTTTTTGTTTCGTATGTCTTCTTTTTGTTCTTCCAGACTCTGGGTCTTCTCTTCCAGTTCTTCGTTCGTCTGCCGCAACTCTTCTTGCTGAGCCTGAAGCTTTGCTTCCGACTCTTTGAGATATTTCGCTTGTTCCTCCAATTCTTCGTTAGTCTGGCGATGCTCTTCCTGTTGTGTCTGAAGTTCTTCGGCTTGCTGCTGCGATTTTTCCAGTAATTCCTGCAATCGTGAGCGTGATTCTGCAGTATTAAAATTAATGGCGATATTCTCGCTTGCTTGATCCAAAAATTCAATTTGCTGTTCGGTGAACTCTTGAAATGAACCTAATTCAATCACACCTTTTACATCCCCTTCATAAACAAACGGAACCGCTAAAATATTTTTGGGTGATGCCTCTCCGAGTCCGGAATTTATTTTGACGTAATCATCCGGAATATTGCTAATCAAAATGGGCTTCTTTTCCAACGCCGCCTGACCGATGATGCCTTCGCCTTTTTTGTACTGGTTCGAAAGGTTTTTTCGCTTTGTAAAAGCATAACTTCCGACCAAATCGAAAGTGCTGTTATGCGAGTTCAGGTAAATCCCACCAATCTGGGTATTTAAGTATTCAGCCAGAAAGCTGATAATATTTTGAGCCAATGTGACTTGTTCCTGTTCGCCACGCATTCTATTGTTCAGCTCTGCCATTCCTGTTTTAAGCCAATTTTGTTTTGTGTTTTCATCCGTGGTTTCTTTCAACGATTTGGTCATTGCATTCAGAGAGTTGACTAATTCATCTTTGTCTGACCGGGGCTGTAGTTTTGCCGAATAATTACCTTTGGCGATCTTATTGGCATGACTGATTGTTTCTTCCATGCTTAATTTCATCTGTTGTATCGAATCAGCTAACTGTCCGATCTCATCTTTCGCCTTGATATCGATTTTGATGGTTAAATCGCCAACAGCCAATTTGTTAACAATTTTAAGCAGCAGATTGGAAGGTCTGGTAATGTTCATCGAAATATAGCGTATCAATAAAATGATAATCCCGCCCAAAATAAAAATCGATGCGATTAAACCTAAAAACAATAACCTCTTTGCAAACTGGTTAATTTCCTCAATTGATTCTGCAAACGAATTTTCTAAAAACACCATGCGTTCGATCGCTCTTTCGAGTTCTTGTAACATCACTTCATTCGGTGACTCAAGATATGCTGACATAACTTCTTTCAATCTTCTTCCATTCTCAACACCATTTTTTGCCGCTTCAATGCTGTTTCTGAATTGCGTGTTATTGATCGAATGCAGCAAAAAAATTCGGCTTGCCAGCAGCTCAGCTATTTCCCGGTTTTTGAGTATTTTCTTGTAAGTAACATATAGCCGATCCACAAATTCTTCATTTGACGTCTCCGCCAAAATATCGTCGATGTCACCGAAAAACGCCGTCAATTTGTTCGCTTCATCCAGATAATTATAGGCTTTATCCAGAGCGTCCTTGTCATTGGTTGCTAAATACCGGTAAAATAATTGAATACTGGTATAATAAGCAACATTGACTCGTCGTTCACCGTTTAAAATGACACTGACAACATGGCTGGTATTGAGAAAATAATGGGAAATAATGCCCAGAAAAACTAAACTCATTAAAGCAATGAGCATAATAAGATTCAGCTTATTTTTAATTTTCAGATCGATAAACCACTTTTTCATAAAACCTCCGGTGAGATTTAGTATCAACTCGATAAAATCATTGTCATAAAAAGTTCTGTGACCTTTTAGTCAAAATTTCATTTTGCTGCTCAGAAGAAAAACCACAGTTTTCAAATTGTAATATTTTAAAAAAATTAGAGAAGAAATCCATTTAATTTTAGATGTAACTGCTTAAAAAACATAATTGCAAAAACTTAACTATCTTATGTTTCTATAATTCAGGCAACATTTGTGCCAATTGGTTGATTTTAATGGAGTAGTGATTTTACAAAAAGGTGTAAGCGATGTTGTCTAAACCTGTCAGGAGTGACACGTGATTTTGGCAGGGAAATGATAACTTTATTAGTCTTACACAGTGTATTTAATGGGACAATGATAGGATAAAGGAAAATCCTACCATCGTCAAACAGAATCGGTTTATATGCGGTGTGGTTATTTCAATAATTCATCAATCATATTCAACAGCTCTTTTCGTTCAAATGGTTTTGATAGTGTGCGATGTGCGCCCAATTTTTCTGCAATTTCCAGATAATCGTTGGGCAACACGCTTCCGCCACCTGAAACGGCGATGATTTTTAAATCGGGGTAGTCGTTTTTCAAGTCCAGAATTAAGCCGATTCCTTCTTTATTCGGCATAATGATATCCGTGATAATCAAATCAAAAGGCTGATCCTGTTGCTTACGCATACCATCTTCCCCATCGTAAGCCACTTCAATCTCATATCCGGCACGTTTCAAAGTGTGGAGCATCATATTCCTGAATTGATCATCATCATCAATGACTAAAATACGTTTCATGTTTAAAATTCCTTATTTCTTTTTCATCACTTTGGATGCGCTGTCGCTGTTGCCATTTCTTTTATTTAGAACATCTCCAATGTTTTTTAAAAGTTCATTCCTGAATAAAGGCTTCTCCAAAAACGCTTTAATACCCATTTTGGCAGCCCTTTTTTCGTCGATCACATCGCTGAAGCCCGTGCAAAGAAAAATCGGCATGTCAGGACGGATGTTAAGTATTTTTGAAGCAAGCTCCTTCCCTGTCATTTTTGGCATTGTCTGATCAGTAATAACCAAATCAAATTTATCCGGGTTTCGTTTAAAAATCTTTAACGCTTGCAAGCTACTTGTCGTGCTGACAACTTTATAGCCATGACGTTCCAAAGCAATCCGGTTAGATTCTACCAGGCTTTTCTCATCGTCAACAAACAGAATACAGCCTTCCCCGTCTTCAGGTCCCTCCTCGATATCTTTGGATTCTTTTACCCCTTTTTTTTCAGTGAGTGGTAGAAAAATGTTGAACGTAGTTCCGATACCCAATTCACTGTAAACCGTAATTTCTCCGTTGTGGATTTTTACAATACCATGAACCAGAGCTAACCCCATTCCAGCACCGTCTCCACTCTTCTTGGTTGTAAAATATGGATCAAAAATGCGATCCATAATTTGAGAATCGATGCCTTGTCCGGTATCACGCACCGAAAGTTTCACGAATCGTCCCGGTTTCAGTTCCTGAAATTGTTTGGCGTCCTCTTTACTGATTTCAACCTCTTTCAATCCAACATCCAATATTCCGCGTTTTTCCTTCATCGCATAAGCTGCGTTGTTGCACAGATTAAAAACGAGTTGATGAATCTGAATTGGATCGGCAAGCACCAGACTCGATTTGGCAGTAATATTATGTTTAATCTCAATCGTCGATGGCAAAGAGGCTCGCAGTAATTTCAATGCTTCTTTCACAATCAAACTAATCTGCAGCGGCACCCGTTCTTTCTCACTCTGTCTTGCAAAAGCAACGATTTGTTTTATCAAATCTTTAGCCCGCTGACTCGCCTTCATGACCTGTTTAAGATAATCCTTTGTTGGTTCATTGACCACATCATCCAAAGCGAGTTCTGTGTACCCGCTGATCGCACCAACGATATTGTTAAAATCATGAGCAATCCCGCCAGCAAGTGTTCCGATCGCTTCCATTTTCTGCGCCTGACGCAGCTTTCTTTCCATCTCCAAATGCTCGGAAACATCTCGTTGAACAGAAACATAATTTATTATTTTCCCTCTGTCATCAAAGATGGGTGAAATGGCGACGTCTTCCTCATACAAAGTACCACATTTTCTTTTGTTTGTAATTCGTCCTGTCCAGGTTTTTCCAGTGGAAATCGTATCCCATAAATCCTTATAAAAGGAATTGCTGTGTTTTCTGCTTTTAATGATATTAGGGGTTTTATTAACAGCCTCATCGTAAGAAAAACCGGTTGTTTTTTCAAAAGCCGGGTTTACATATTGGATTGTGGCATTTTCGTCAGTAATAATGATGGCTTCTGCCGCAGAGTTGATCGCTGTCGCCAGTCGTACCCTCTCTTCTTCCGCTTTTTTACGTTCTATTGCCAAAGCAATCTGATCGGAAACAAATTCCAAAATCTTTAAATGTTCTTTCGTGTAAAGCGATTCATCTTTATAACTCTGCAAGGCGATGACACCGATTACATCGCGCCCTGTCTTCAAAGGAACACCCATCCACACTTTCGACAGTTCGCCAACAATTTCGACCACGCCTTCTTTAACCATTTCCTTCATTCGGTCATGAGTAGCCAATAATGGTTTTTTGGTCTTTATCACATAAGATGTAAAAGTTTTACCAATCGGAAATTCTTTAAATTTATCCTTCTCATCCACATGGTAAGGCAAGGTTATCGACTTGTTTTTTTGATTGTAGAGTGCGATATAAAAATTGGTGGTGTCAATAACTCTGCCTAAATGATTTTGAATCGACTTGAATAATTCCTGTAAATTCCCGGTAACATTGACCGCTTCGGAAATCTCATACAACACTTCCTGAATTTCCTGGCTTCGTTTCTGCTCAGTAATATCCTGAATCATGCCAAAGACAAATTTGGGGGTGCCTGAAGCATCTTTGAATAATGAAGATGTCAGAATTGCCCATACGACCTTCTTATCTTTTCTGATAAACGGTTTAATAATCTGATAGGATTCACGTTTGCCTTCGATTAACTCCCAGAATAGTTTCTCCTCTGTTTTATAGTCATCCGGATCGGAGATTTTTTTCATATTTAGCTTTTTGAGCTCATCTTCACTGTATCCAACCATTTTCTGAAAAGCCGGATTAAATTGAGTGGTCTTATTTATCAAATCAATAAGTGCAATACCAATAGCAGAACTTTCGAACAAGGTGCGAAATCGTTCTTCGTTTTCTTTTAAAGCCTCCTCTGCCTTTTTGCGTTCAGTAATGTCTCGTGAAATACCACAGAGCCCGATAATTTTCCCAGCGTGGCTGCGCATCGGCGCTTTGACGATATGAAATGTCTTGCGCTGATTATTCACAATTTCGGTCAGTTCTTCTGAAATGATCTCACCCTGAAGTACTTTGAGATCGGCGTCCCGAATTTTTTTCGCTTTCTCTGCGCTAAATAATTCATCATCGGTATAACCTCTTATTTCTGAGCTGGATTTACCCAACCGTTTCTCCATAGCTGGGTTTACATGCGTGTAAGCCCTAAATTGATCTTTAATAAAAATGCGATCCGGGGAAGTCTGAATCAGCGTTCTAAACCTCTCCTCACTTTCTCGCAGCGCTTCCTCGCCTCGTTTCTGGGCGATATAATTGGTGACGATGCCGACCGCCTCACCAATCAGGCTTTTTAAATCATCGGTCCATTCAAATTCTCTGTCTTTTTTTCTGCATACGTCAAAACTCAGTATTCCCTCTAACTCTCCATTCTGATAGTACGGCACAATTAACACCGATTCCAAATCATATTTCTTAATAAAACTTTTAATAATTGGCTTGGCCAAGGGGTACAATGCTTTAGGTATATAATCTAAAACAGTCTCTTCTGTGAGTAATGTCATGTCTCTGTCAAGCAGAAAATTCACCATTTTCGCTGGCAGTGTGTCATTCAGAGAAGATTTCAGACCAGGTCTGCACCATTCAATAATACATTTGAACTTTCCATCTTCTAAAAAATTACCATACAATCTATTGTAACTCACACGGCCGACATCAAGAGCTGGACCGATTTCATCCAACATTTTCTGAATGATCTGATCTTCCTTCAACGATTTATCCGAAGCCAATTTCCATAAATTTGCCCGGAGCACATTATGCCGATTTTGTCGAGCAAGGTATTGTTGCGCTTTTCTTCTCTCTGTATTATCCTGGAAAACGAGCACCACTCCGGTAATTTCCTGCTTGTCATTCATAATTGGTGATGCATTCTGAAGTATCGGGCGTTTGGTTCCATCTTTTGAAACCAACAAAGTCTCATTCGCCAGATCGCCTGTGGTTTTCTGATTGATCAAACTTTTTACAGGATCGTCAAGGATTGCACCGGTTTTCTCATGAATAATTTTAAAAACATCACTCAGATCATTATCCAACGCGTCAATCTGCTTCCAGCCGGTCAATTTCTCTGCAACCGGATTCAAAAATCTGATTTTTCCCTTTTTATCGGTTGCAATAACACCGTCCCCAATACTCTTCAAGGTAATGGATAACCAGCGCTCATTTTCTTTGAGCTTTTTGTCCATCTTATGTTTATACAGCGCCATTTCAATAGTCGATGCCAGCTCCCGCTCTTCAAACGGCTTAAGTACATACCCGAATGGTTCGGTAATCTTTGCCCGTTCCAGTGTATCGTCATCGGCAAAAGCAGTCAAGTAAATAACAGGAATATCGTGCTCTTTCCGGATAATATCCGCAGCTTCAATTCCATCCATTTCTGATCGGAGATGAATATCCATCAAAATCAGGTGGGGCGATAGCTTACCGACCTGTTTTACAGCTTCCTCCCCGGTTGCCAGCGTTTTAACAACTTCATAACCTAAATTTTCCACCCGGTCCTGAATTTCCAAAGCAGTGATATTCTCATCTTCAACAATCAATATTTTACGTTTCTTCGACATCATAAACTCCTATTTTCCAAATTTATCGTTAAATGAAATTTGAAAAACTGTTCCTGGTACATTCACCAATTCAATTTCTCCGTTCAACTGATCAACCAGGGCATTAATCAATTTTAGACCTAATGTTTGCGCATTTCGCACATCAAAATTCTCCGGTAAACCAACGCCCGTGTCCCCAACCTGAAGCAGATATGTTTGACGATTGTTTTTCTTAAATGAAATATTGATCTCTCCCTTACAATTGCCCGGAAAAGCATATTTTAGTGAATTTGAAACCAACTCGTTAATAATTAATCCACAGGGGATCGCCATATCAATATTCAAACGAATATTTTGAACATCCAAATTTAATTTTACTTTTTGATAGTTTGTTGAATATGAATTAAAAAGAGACCGCGTAAGCTCTCTAATATAAGTAAAAAAATTGATTTGAGCAAGGTTTTTTGATTGATATAGTTTTTCATGAATTAAAGACATCGATTGAATTCTATTTTTGCTTTCCTGAAAAATATTGAGCGCCTGTTCCTCATTGATATTTTTTGATTGAAGGTATAAAAGCGAGGAAATCACCTGCAGGTTGTTTTTAACACGGTGATGTATTTCTTTTAACAGCACATCTTTCTCCTTTAATGACGCTTTTAACTGTTGCAGTGTCTGTGTGCATTCGGTGATGTCTAATATTTGTGCGATGGTTTTTATTTTATTGTCTGTGCTCTTCACAATCGCTGAACTGATCTCAACCCGCCTTTTTTCTCCTGATTTGTGAATCACATTAAATTCATATCTTGAAGGAACCGCGATACCACGCTGTCTGTTGATATAATTTCGGATAACAAGATTTTTGCTCTCCTCATCCAAATGATTTCGAAAATCCTCACCCAACAATTCCTGCTGAGTATAGCCTAAAATTTTTGTCAATTGTTCATTCATATATTCAAACCGGAAATTATCATCA
The DNA here is from genome assembly GCA_964472785.1 of uncultured Cytophagia bacterium. Taxonomy (GTDB): domain Bacteria; phylum Zhuqueibacterota; class Zhuqueibacteria; order Thermofontimicrobiales; family Thermofontimicrobiaceae; genus CAYYMH01. Next base: position 21,658 of record CAYYMH010000004.1, read on the forward strand.
ACAATCAAAATACCGCTATGAGAATTCTCGACAATAGAGCGATAGCGTTCTTCCGATATTTTTAAGGCAGCCTGCGCCTCCTTCCATTCAGTAATATCTCTGACAATGGCTAATACTTCATTATGATTTTTACTCACCAATCTGGCTTCCTGGTGGGTCAATTTATCATCGAGCAAAAGCTGATATTCATATTTCTGCAATTTCCCGGTTTTGAGAGCTTTTTTAATATGATTCATCGTTAGCCTTGCCAATGTTTTCGGCAAGACATCAGCGATGTTTTTACCAACAAATCGGTCAGGAGGAACGTATAATTTCTCCGGATTTGGCGCCCGATAATCAAGAAACACGCCATCGCGATCCAGCCGGAACATTAAATCCGGTATCGCTTCCAATATCGCCTTATTCTGATATTCGCTCTTCAGGAGTGCTTGTTCCGCTTTTTTATTTTCGGTTACATCTTTGAGGTAAACCAGATCAGCCTTGCCGGAATTAAACGTTATTAAACTGGAACGAATCTCGACAATTAATTCCTTATTATCCGCTGTTTTGATCATCGTTTCGAAAACCGGTTCAGTCGATTCAACGTTTATTTTTCTTTTTAAAAATGTTAAAATATGGGGGATTGTGTTTCGATGAATGAACTTTTTAAATGGTTTATTTAGGATTTGTTCTTTCGGAAGACCTAACATTTCGCATACACGTTCATTGACAAAGCGTATTTTCAAGTTTTGCACTATAGCGATGCCGTCATTTGAACGTTCGACAACTGTTCGGTATTTCTCTTCACTTTCTTTTAACGCTTTTTCAGCTAATTTTCGCTGATGAATTTCCAGATGGGTACCGACCATTCTCCTTGGTTCGCCGTTATCTTTTCTGGCGACAACTTTTCCCCGGTCCAAAATCCAGATCCAATTTTCGCCCTTTCCCCGCAAACGATATTCGCACTCAAAGAATGGTGTCTTTTGTTGTAAATGACGTTCCAGAGCATCACTAAAAAGCTGGCGGTCGTTGGGATGAACTTCATTTTCATAACCTTTGAAACTGATCACCTTTTTTAAATAAGAATCCATTGTAAATCCAAGCATGGACGCAAACCGCTCGTTGTAAATTAAAACATCCTTTTTAATCTGCCAGTCCCACATTCCTAATTCCGCACCGCTCAGTGCAAGTTCTAATCTGTCCTGACTAATCAATAAAGCTTTTTCAGCCTTCTTAAGCTCACTGATGTCATGCAAGACTCCTTGTATCGCAGTCATTTCCTCATCATCTATTTGGCTGTAATCCATTTCCGCATCAAATAGAGAGCCATCTTTTTTTCGAGCCTGAAAAGTAACTTTATCAAAATCGTGATCCGAAAAAGATGCAGCGTTTTTAAAATGACTGAGAAATTGGTCCCAATCATCCTGAGCCATTAGTTGTTCAAATTGCATCCCAATGATCAAATCCGGATGTGAAAAGCCAAACATCTGTGCAAAACACATATTACAATATTTCAACTCATAATCTTGCATGATAAAAATACCGGCTCTGACCCGCTCAACAATAGGTTTGTAAAGCGAAATGGGTAAGTCAATTTTATCCTGTTTTGTTGAATCATCATCTTTGAGATTAGTCTTTGATACTTGATTTACTAACTGACGATATTTTCTTTCAATTTCATAATGATTTAGCAACTTATCAAGTAACGGTGTCAAACGAACTCTATTATTTTTAATAACATAGTCATCAACACCATTGTTCATGTATTTGATTGCTGTTTCTTCATTCGATGCCTCAACAAGCATCAAGCAAGGAATTTCATGTTTTTTCTTATTAAATACTGAAGCGAACTCTGCACAGAACCCGTTTAATGATTCAGCATCAACAAAAATAATATCGTAAAGATGATTGTTTATTTTCGTTTCAAAATCGTTTAAATTAGCAACCTGAGTAAAGGTTGGTTGATAACCATTTTTTCCAATTTCATCATTTAGTACGTTCAGTTCATCTTCAGAAGAACCAACAAACAGTATCCGGATGTCGCGCTCCATCTGTTTCCTTTATCTTTTCTAAATAATTTGAAAAACTATAATCCGCCTTGATCTGGATTCACGAATGTTGTTTATCTTTTTCAGCATTTTTATCACGAAAACATATTTGAAATTCTGTTCCATAGTCAGTATTAATATTGATGGTGCCGCCTAACTGACTCGCCAGGGTTTCGACCAACTGCAGACCAAGTGTTTTTCTTTTATGTCCCAAAATTTCTTTTTTTACACCAATTCCGTTGTCGCTGACAATAAGTTTAAATGTATCCGGTTTTCGCTTTTTGAAAATAATTTTTACTTCGCCTTCTTTCGATTCAGGAAAGGCGTACTTCAGCGCATTAGAAACGAGCTCATTAATAATCAATCCGCAGGGGATGACCGAATCGATGCTCAGATTCATTTTTTTGATTTCCAATACAGCTTTAATTTTTAGCTGATCTACGCTATATGAACGGTACAGGTAACGAACCAGATCTTCGATATATTGTTTAACGTCAATCTTAGCTAAATTATTCGACTGGTAAAGTTTCTCATGCACCAGGGACATAGACCGAACCCGGTTTTGGCTCTCTCTGAAAATCGCTAATGTATTTTGCTCATTCACATTTTTTGATTGGAGATAAAGCAGAGAGGAAATGATCTGTAAATTGTTTTTCACCCGATGATGAATCTCTTTCAATAATACGACTTTCTCTTCAAGAGAGCTTTTCAGCCGTTCTTCTGCTTGCTTCTTCTCAATTGAAAGTCCGATTTGATCTGAGGTGAATTTCAATATTTCCAGTTCCTCAATTCCAAAAGCGGTTTCATCGTCATAGCTTTGCACCGCAATAACACCGATAACCTCGTTTTTTGCTTTTAGCGGGACCCCGAGCCAGATTTTTATTTGGCTGGGATTTGTTTTAATTTTACCCTCTTTTACCATTCGCTGTATTTTTTCTCTGGTTAACAACATGGGTTTTTCATGCTTAATCACATAGCCGGTTAATGTTTTTCCGGCAGGAAACATTTTAAAATCGTCTTTCTCACTTTTATAAAATTCGAGTGAGATCATGTCCGTACTTCTATCGTACAGCGAGATTGAAAAGTTTTGGGTATCTAATACGTTGCTTAATTCATATTCAATTGCCTTGAACAACTCATTCAGATCCTGAGTCATTAAAACCGCGTTGCTTATGTTATAAACAAGTTCTTGAATTTTTTCGGCACGCTTACGAAATGTGATATCTCTGAATACAATTTGAGAGGCTGGTTTTCCATGATAAATAACGCGGGCTCCCGCTACTTCCACATCGATGACTTTGCCATCCCTTCTGATAAATTTTTCTTCGATCAGGGAAACCGGGGTCTTTTTAACTTCCAGATGTTTGGTTCTTTTTTGAGTGAGCTGGCGAAAATCCGGATGCACAAAAGCTAAAAATGGTTTACCCAAACATTCCTCTTCCGATTTAATTTTCAATATTTTCATAGCTTCATGATTCACATAAACCACTCGTCCCTGGCTATGTACCAAAATCGCATTTGGAGACTCATGAGCAAGACTTTTGTACCGTTCCTCACTTTCCCGTAATGCCTCTTCTGCTTTTTTTCGTCCTGTAATATCGGATATTTGAACAAGAAAGTACTGGGGATCGCCATTGTAATTTCGTATGAGTGAGGCTCTTAAAATACCACAAACAACATTCCCGTCTCTTTTGATAAACCTTTTTTCGATTTCAAATTCTGAAATCTCCCTTGATAATAATTTCTGTTGCAACTGATTGACGTGATCCCTATCGTAAGGATGCGTATGGTCGGCAATCTTCATTCTTTTCAATTCAGTCTCATCAAATCCCAGTGTTTTACAATAAACATGATTCGCTTTGGCGATTGTATGATCTAATCCCACCAAAGCAATACCAACAGGCGCCAATTTGAAAATTGAACGAAAGTGTTCTTCACTTTCCTGTAATGCGCCTTCCATCTTTTTTCGTTCTGAAATATCCTGAATGACAACATAAACCAGCTTTCTTCCGTAAACATCAATCGGACCAGAATAGGTCTCCACATTCCGAATTTCACCGTTGGCAAGGCGATGTTTAAATTCAAAAATATTTTTATTCTCCATTCTCCCTTTTGCCATTTGCTCGCGAACTTTTTCCGGCGGTAATGTATTTAAATCCATGATGGTCATGTTTAACAGTTGCTCTCTGGAGTAACCATAATATTCGATAGCTGCTTCATTGGCATCAATGATGGGAAGATTTTTGTCTTTAACATCAATCAATAATATGACACCCTGATTTTTCATAAACAGCGAATGGAAAATCGCTTCCCGTTCTTTAATTGCATTTTCTATTTGCTTTCGTTTCGTAATTTCTTCAAAAGTACCCATGTACAGAGAAGGTTCTCCCCGATCATCCGTAATAAGTGTTGCGTTTACCCGAACATCAAAAGGTGATCCGTCTTTTCGAATACCGACAAGTTCACCAACCCATTTGCCATGGCGCAAAATTTCATCAATGACTCTCTTCGCCCTTTTCTTGCTCTGCCAGTACTTGATACCATAGGTTCCAAGAATTTCATCTTCCCTTGAGTATCCCCACATGTCCAGCATCGCCTGGTTGACATAGGTTAGTTTTCCGCTTAAATCCTCAATTCCGATCCCATAAAGCGAGGATTGAAATGCGATGTCCTTAATTTTTAATTCATGTTCCGCCTTTTTTTGCTCTGAAATATCCGTAAGTGATAACAAAGCACGCGAAAAATCTTTCTCGTGTTCCGGTAAAATTGTTAATTTGAGAATGACAATCTTTTCCTCTCCCGATAACGTTCTGATTCTCAATTCACGTTTGAATTTAAAGTTACCCTCGAAAAGTTGAATAACTAAGTCTTTAAAATGATTAATTGAATTTTTATCAAATATGACAGACGGATGTTCGATAATTTCTTTTTTGGTCGCTGCGTTAAACAACTCCAATGTGGCGCTGCTCATGTCTAAAATCTTTATCACGGATAAACAGGTTTCCGCAGCATCAGGATTGTTGTCAAAATAGGCTTTAAAATCCTTTACATTGTTATTTTTTAAAAAGCTGATGAAAGCTTGAATGCCAGAAATATCAACTTCTAATAAAGGCACTGGCGATTCATCAAAAAGCATTTGGTATCGTGATTTATTTGTTAGAATTCGATTTTTAAGACTTTGAGGATTATCTTTCCAATTCTTTTCATTCAATACTTTTTCCACCGCTGGTTTCAGTTTCATCATTTCATCTTCAAATACATAATCTCTTTCATTGACATTGATGGATGTTACAGTTAATTCTTCATCAAGATTTTTGGATACAAAAATAAACGGCGCTTTCATTCGATTTTTATCAGTAATTTCCATTGCCCTTATCCGTTCACAATTATAAGAGTTAGAATTCGCGATAACAAGATCACAGTTTCTGTGTTTTGAACCGACTGTGATCTCCTCTTCGGAAGCCAGCTTAATATATTCAAACCGAATATCTTCCTGATCCAACTCTTGCATGATACGTGATATATCCTGATCCGACTCTTCGATAATTAGAACCTGAAAATCATTGCGCATTAACTTTTTCATTGAATGAGACTCTCTCTAAAAATTTTCTGAAATATTTTATCCCCCATTTTCTTTATTTTGAATTAACATCCAAAAATATCAATTTCGAAAAACGACCTTGTTGCTTTTTATATCAAGATTTATCAGACAAAACACTCACTTTATCAGCTGCATTTGATAACGCTTTTTGAATCATGGTTTTGAGTTCATCTTCTTCAAAAGGTTTTATGAGATATAATACCGGGTCAGAATTCAATCTCGCCCGATCCAGCGTTTCCTGATCTGTATAAGCAGTGAGATAGATAATCGGAATTCGCCTTCTTTCCCAGATTCTTCTGGCAGCCTCCACACCGTCAATTTCGCCTTTTAAGCTAATATCCATCAAAATAATGTCCGGCCTGAGTTGATCTACCATCTCTATTGCATTTTCACCTGAAACAGTCATTCCGGGTACATCATATCCTAAACCTTCTAATCTATCCTTAATCTCCATACCAATGATATTTTCATCTTCAACAATCAAAACTTTTTTGGGTGCCATTGGTAATCTCCTCATGCGTTAACGTAAATAAGCATAAATGTTAACAAAAAATTAAGTCACTGTGTTCCATTATTATTATTTTTAAACATACTTTATTTTCCACGATATTATTAAACAGGTAATGAAAAATAAAAAGTTGCTCCAATCTTTTCATTACTTTCTGCCCAAACGTTTCCACCGTGCCGGTGAATGATTCTTTTCACAGTAGTCAACCCGATACCATTACCCGGAAAGTCAGAATTTTTATGCAGCCGCTTAAACGGTGCAAATATCTCTTGGCTGCTCGTTTGATTAAAACCCACTCCATTATCTCTGACATAAAAAGCGGGTTCCGCAATATGGTTTCTCAACCCGAATTCAATCCTTGTTAACCGATTTTTTTTAGTGAATTTCCATGCATTTTCAAACAGATTTCTCAACACATAATTTATAAGCCGATGGTCACCATAGGCTTTTAAGCCATTTTGAATTTCAAATTCCGCTTCTCGTTTTGGATCGGTTTGTTTAAGGTGATGAGAAATTAATTTTGCTATCTTACTCAAATCAACCTCTTTAACATCCAGTTTACTCAGATTAAATCGAGAAAGTGACAAGAAATCATCGATCAAACCAAACATGTTTTGGATGGAATGTCGAATTCTGTTTAAATAATGCCTGGCTTCACTGTTCAAATTTTCCAAATGCTCGTCAATCAACAATTGTGAAAATCCATCGATCCTGATTAACGGTGCTCTCAGATCATGGGACACGGATGAAGTAAAAGCCTCAAGTTCTTTATTCATTGCTTCAAGCTGAGCAGTACGATTCCGGACTCGTTTTTCCAGTTGGCGATTCAATTCTCGAAGTTGCTTTTCAGCCTCTCGCTGTGGAGTAATGTCCTTTACGCCAAGAATCAACCCGATAATTTGTTGGTGCGAATTTTTAAAAGGATATGCATTTACTGCAATCTGTTTAACCGAATTGCTTTTTTCTGAAATAGTATACTCAGTTTTTTGAGGCTGACCCGTTCTTAACGTAATTCGTGACGGACAATTCGCGCAAGGTTTCGACTGATTTTTTAGAATCTGGTAGCATTTTTCTCCGTGGAGTGGTTGTCCGTTTTTAAATTGATCAGACATCCACCGGTTAACCCGGATAATATTGAAATCATTATCAATTACACAAATGCCCTCTTGAACAGAATTAAAAACATCTAGTAAAAACCGTTCACGAAGCTGCAGATCTTTTAAAACCAGTTTCTGCTGTTGTTGCGTTTTGCGGTGATTGAATTCCCGATGAATTATTGGAAGAAGTCGCTTTAAATCTGATCTCGTAATAAAATCGATAACTCCATAACCGAACGCATCAACGGAAATGTCTTGAATGACATGATTACTAATCAGAACGATGGGAACTTCTTTCAGATGACAATGAATCGAGCGGAGAAATGTTAACTGATTTTTTTCAATCAAATCATAATTCAGGAAGACAAAATCCAAGGAATGATCGTCCACAAATTTGTGGATATTACTAAATGTTTGAACGCGTTGCCAGGTTACCCGAAATTTTCCGGACTCAAGCGTTTGAACAATTTTGTCCACAAATTTTGCCGACTCCCCGACAAAAAAGACTTGCAGTGTTTTCCCCATTTGTGTTCCTTTTAACTTTTTGACTGTTCAAAGGTTTAATAATTTGGATACAAACCAACCGGTAAATTTAGTTTAAGTATCTGTAATGAAAACCCCGACAGTATAAAGTTTGCAATAAACTTCATTTCAATCTGTAACTTAATATTTCATTTTGAAATGAATATTCCCAACTAAAAACATTAATCATCTTAAATTTAAACCAATTAAAACAATATATTAAATTTTGAAGGAAGGACTTGGTGCTATTAACTTATTGTTTTAATATTAGTTACTCTGTTTTTCAATTTTTATTTACATCAGTTTGTTCTGCATGCATCTGTATCGAAACATCCGGTTAACAAACTTTTATATTACTGCGCAAAAAATATTCCAGTAATTTTTGGTGTAACAAACAGGATAATAGTAAATTGGATGTGATTTTTTATTGCTGGGGACATTTTCGATATGGGTTTCGTATTACATTAATTGTATTTTACACTTGATCATTCTGCCCAACAATCATTCTGTCATATACGTTATGTACATCTCTGGTTCTATAAAAAGCGAAGTTATTGTAGTTTACTTCCCTACAAAAACCGAACTTCAAACACCGTCAATGTCACAGCGCCGAATTCCTGTTCCACTTTTCCTTTGAGGACATAGGGACGGGAATGACTGAGCATGTAACAAAACTTTTTGTAGGTATTGGGAAAGAAAACCGTTTCATAAATGGCTGTGGTATCTTCAAAACTGATAAATTCCATCATTTCATTGTTCTTCGTGCGGGTCATTTTCCGGGTTACCAGCCAACCAATGGTGACCACTGTTTTGCCGACATAGCCGGACAAATTTTTCGCTTTCACGTAGCAGAGTTTTTCAATTTTTTCCTGATAAAGGGATAACGGATGGCGACTGATCAAAAAACTCAATGTTTCGCATTCATGTTGCAGTTGGGTTTCGGAATCATAATTTGCCGAACGTGGCAAAATTTTGGGTTGGTCATCAAATAACGACAGGGTGCTGTTGGATTTTTTGACCTTCTGATTCTGATGTTGCAGCATTTGCCACATCAATTCGGGACGCGTGCGACGAGGCTCAATTTCATCGAACACGCCGGCTTTAATTAAAATTTTCGCATCATTGGGAACAATGTCAACCCGGTCGAGAAAATTCTTAAAAGATCGATAGGCGCCATTTCTCCGTCTCTCCTCCAAAATCTGGTTCACGGTTTCCCGCCGAATTCCTTTCAATTGCATTAAACCGACGCGCACCTGTTTGTCTTTTCCGGTGTAATGCCATTCGCTTTTGTTAATCTCGGGCAGCAGCACTTCCAGCCCCATGCGCCGGGACTCCGAAATATAAGCAAAGGTCGAATAATAACCACCCTGATTACTAATCACCGCAGCAATAAATTCCGCCGGGTAATGCGCCCGCAGATAACACGATTTGTAAGACACCATAGCAAAAGACGCCGAATGCGGTTTGCAAAAGCTGTAACCTGTAAAACTCAAAATCATTTCCCAAATCCGCTCGATGGTTTGATGATCCACACCGTTTCGACGCGCACCACGGAAGAATTTTTCTTTGAAATCATCCATTTTCTTCCCGATACGCTTTTTGGAGAGAATGCGGCGCAAATCATCTGCTTCAGCCGGATCAAAACCAGCTAACGCGATCGCGACTTTGGAAACATCCTCCTGATAAATCATGATGCCGTATGTTTCTTTTAAAATATGTTCCAGCAACGGATGCAACGGATCGTACTTTTCACCATGAAGACGTTTCACATATTCACGGATGTAATCATTTGCTGCCGGACGAATGATCGAGCTGTGAATCACCAGGTGACCAAAATCTCCGGTTTTCGCCTTTTTCTGCAACAACCGCATCGCCGGTGATTCCACATAAAATACGCCAATGGTCTCCCCGTCCCGAATCAACGCCTGGGTTTTCGGGTCGTCGAGCGGATTCCACAGTTCGTATTGAATGTCCACATCATAATTTATTTTAATTGCCTCGAGCGCATCCCGAATAACAGCCAACGAACGATTGCCCAGCAGATCGATTTTTACCAAACCAGCTTCTTCGGACTGATCTTTTTCCCACTGAACAATATTTACTCCTTTTGGCGCCGGTTCGGTGGCAACGTATTCGTTAATATGATTGGGCGTGATCACTACCCCCCCGCAATGCACGGACAAATTTCGCGGACAGCCCTGTAATTTTTCAGCCAATGAAAATATCTCTTTCCACTGCCCGTCAAAATCATGATGGCGATACGCCGGATGGTTAGCCACTAATTCCCGCACCCGATCCGCCCGATAAAAGCCGGATAATTTTTTGGTGACAAGATTAATTTCAGTCTCGGGCAAACCGTACACTTTGGCAACCTCTCTCACAGCAGCCCGCGCTTTGAATCCCACGTGATTCGCGATCATGCCGGTGCGATGAACACCGTATTTTTTAAACACATAATCCAAAATATCATCCCGCTCATCCCAGGGAAAATCCACATCAATGTCCGGCGGGTCTTCTCTTCCCATGTTTAAAAAACGTTCGAAAAACAGATTTTGCGTAATCGGGTCAACGTGGGTGATTTCTAAACAGAAAGCAACAATACTGGCTGCCGCAGAACCGCGTCCGCAGGTGCGCTGCGACTGTTTAACGATGTCCTGCACCACTAAAAAATAAGGCGCAAACCCTTTGGTCTTAATAATTTCCAATTCATAATCCAGCCGCTGTTTGACCGCGTCATTTATTTCTCCGTAGCGCTTTTTTGCACCCTGATCGCAGCTCTTTTTTAACACGTCAAATGCCTGATCATTTTTAAAACCATTAAATTTGGGAAAAATAGGTCCGTTAAAATTCAGATCGTGCACACATTGATCAGCAATTTTTCGAGTGTTCTCCAATGCGGCTTGACAATCCGGAAATACCTGCTCCATCTGTTTCGGTGTCTTGAGCCAAGCGCTTTTCGGTGCCAATTCGTTGGTATCCAGTTGGGGAATTGACGTATTGCAATCAATGGCTCGCAACAGCCGGTGCAGCGGAAAATCTTCCGGGTTGATGAAGTGGACATTGTTGGTGGCAACCGGAGGAATGCCACTGGAACGCGCATATTTTATTAGCGAAACACGTCGCGGTCCCGGCTGAATTTCAACAAACAGCTTGCCGGGTGAAATTTTGGATCGAAGTAAATTGAGCAACGGAATGGAATCGGTCAGCAAAAAAAGGCCTTGCTGAAAATGAATCAGAACGTCCAAAAGAGAAAAATCCTTGTCTTGATGGCGCAGTGAAATAATCCGGCATAGATTGCTGTAACCCTGCCGGCTTTTCACCAATAACAACACGCGCAATCCACCAGACACAATTTCGGCTCCGATAATCGGCTTGATGCCCACCTCTTTGGCAATTTGCAGAAACCACACCAAACCATACACGCCGTTGGTATCGGTCAACGCAATCGTATCAAAACCGCGCTTTTTTGCCGCCAGACATAAATCTTCAATGGAATTCGCTCCCCGACAAAACGAATAATGGCTGTGGATATTGAGATGGACAAACATTGCTGCACCAGATTCCTTGTTAAATTCCATTTTCAATTACGAGCAAACTTCACCGCTTTTTCACCAAACCGTTGCCGAATCCGATCCACTGCCTGGTTCAACTGATGTTCCAGTGCACATTTTTTCGATTCATCAAACAGCGAAAGCTGCCTCGAGAGCGGACGCAGGTCAAAATAGCGCACTCCGATTCTTCGCACCCGAATGCGTCGCGTCAAAATTTTTTTCAACAAGGAATCGGCAGTGACAAATAATTGTTGATCCAAATTGGTGTTGCCGGGAAGTTTTCTCTGCCCGCTTGCCTGTCGATGATCGGCGTAATCAATTTCCAAAATCATTTTTCGCGCCACTTGAAATGTACCCCGCAACTGTTGCCCGACCTGTTCCACCAATCGAAACAAAGCAGCTCGAATTAATCCGATGTCATTGGTATCCTCAGCCAGTGTCTGCTGCTCATAAATATTGGGCAACTGGTGAGGCGGAAAAACCGGCGTGTTATCAATCCCCCGTGCCATCCGGTGCAGTTTCAAACCCACTTTTCCAAATACCATCGTCAAATGCGGCACCGAAAGACTGGCGACATCTCGGATGAAGCAGATGTTCAGTTCGGTCAACTGTTTTTTCACCATCCGACTGATTGCTGGCAAATGGTAAATCTTGAGCGGGGCAATGAATTGTTGCTCAGTCCCGGCATGCACATCCTCAATACTGGCAGGACCGCTAATCTCCGATGCGATCTTACTCACCAATTTATTACTCGCCACGCCCAGACTGGTCGGCAAAAAAACGCTGCTTTCAATTTCCCGCTGAATCTTCCAGGCTGTGTCCACCGGAACGCCAAACAGCCGGGACGTGCCGGTCACATCGAGATAGGCATGGCCATAATTTACCGGTTCGATGAGCGGAGAAAATTGAGCAACGATTTTCATCATCGCCTGCATGGCGCGGCTGTACAACGGTTCGTTGGGCGGAATCACCGTCACATCACGGCATTGACGGAGCGCCTGGCGCAGCAGCATTCCCCGATAAATTCCTGCCTGGCGCGCTTCCGTTGACGTGGAAAACACCACACTGCGATCAGTGTCAGGATAAGCGACAATGACCGGACGGTCACGCAACGCTCTGTTTACTACTCGCTCCACCGATACCGGAAATGAATTCACATCAATATGTAAAATCTGGCGGTTCATATTTGCGTTAACTGTTTTAATTTTAAAAAAATGGTCAATGATCAACGGTTAATTGTCAATTGATAATTACAATCTATTTTTCATTAATCATTGACAATTGAACATTTACCATTGACAATTAAAAAAACCCACCTCATCGCTGCCGTTTACCTGCGGTGCGAATACGGCATTGATTATTTTCGCCAATTCTGCATTTTCATCACAGATTGACTGTAGTTTAATTTGCGAAATCATCTTACTTCGCTTAAGAATTTCCAGCCAGATAAATGACTCATTGAGCTCCTTCAGAACAACACCCAGTTTGTGTACAAAATCGTTTTTGCTCTCAGCCGCTCGCGCCTCTCCGTAGTTGGGAGCAGGCGATGTTCCTGAACGCAGTAACTGCCTTGCAATGTGTTTTCCCGCTTGAGTCTTCGGCAAAGAAGATGTCAGCCCAATAATGAGCACCGCAAAATTTATCATTCGCTCCTGAATATCGTCGCCTTTCGCCACGTGCCTCCCTCCTCTTTTCATTAACAATTAAAAATTGACCGTTCACTATTGACAATTCAAAAATAAAAAAAACGATCAATGATCAACGGCTAATTGTCAATGGATAACCACAGTCTATTTTTCATTAATCATTGACAATTGAGCAATTACCATTGACAATTTAAAAAAAAACGATCAATGATCAACGGCTAATTGTCAATGGATAACCACAATCTATTTTTCATTGACAATTGACAATTGATCATTTACCATTGACAATTAAATCAAAAAAGTCACTGCACCTGCTCCCGAATCAGCGCCAGCACTCTTCCCTGCAACGACCAGGGCTCCTGTGGGCGAATATCAGAATATTGTGGATTTTCAGGTTTTAAAAAACGATCTTTTCCATCATCAACCAATCGCTTTACCGTGACTTCATTTCCGATCAGCGCCACCACAATATCTCCGTTTTTGGCTTCGGAGGTTGACTGTACAATCACCAGATCGCCATCATGAATACCGGCATTGATCATACTGTCCCCCTGAACATGCAATGCAAAACAGGGCTGTTTTTCATTGACCAGATAGTGGGGCACGTAAACATAGCGTTCGATATTTTCCTCGGTCAGCACCGGCGCTCCGGCAGTCACTGTACCCACCAGCGGTAATTCGAGTCCCTGAAAAGCATCAAATTCATAAGCGTTATTAAGGGGGTGATTCAGCCGTTTTAAAATCCGAATATCCCGCGCCTTGTTCGACCGTTCGATGTAACCTTTTTTCACCAGCGCATCCAGATGAGCCAGCACAGCGTTTTTTGAGCCCATACCCAACTCTTCACGGATTTCTTCCAACGTCGGAGGAACGCCATCGCCCTCAATTTTTTGATCGATGACCTCCAACACTCGCGCCTGTTTTTCCGTTAATTTTTTCATAGCACGCTCCTTTATTACTATACATTAATTAAGTTAATTTATGTTAAGTTAACTTTTGTACAGTATAAATATACATTATTTTTGGAAAAAGTCAAGGGAAAAATTTATCACAATCAAAAAGTGACTCAAAATTTTCAAGATTATTTTCCTTGTATTATTTCAAACAATTTGCTATATTAAAGTGAGTTTCTGGAAAGACAACCTATTATGAGGAGCAAAAAATGAGGCAAGTGATCATTTATCCGGGCGAAGATGGATATTGGGTAGCAGAATGTCTCTCTTTACCTGGCTGCTTAAGCCAGGGGCGAACCAAGGAAGAAGCCATCACAAACATTCGCGAAGCAATTGAAGTCTACATTGAAGCATTGAAAGAAGATAATCTCGATGTACCGGAAGATAAATTTGAATCCGTTGTGGTAGCAGTATGAAAAAATTGCCTGTGATCTCCGGAAAAAAATGTGTTCGCGCCCTCGAAAAAACTGGTTTTTTTGTTAAACGCCAATCAGGTAGTCACATCATCATGAGAAGAGATAATCCATTTTCTCAAGTTGTTGTACCCGATCACAAAACATTAGATAGAGAAACGTTGCGAGCAATTATAAAACAGGTAGGAATGACTGTTGATGAATTTATCTATTTGTTAAAATAAAAAAGAAAGCCTCATCAAATTTTATTCACAAAAATCTCAATATTTACTGTAACTACTTTTCCAATTTTCAAACGCCGGCCGTGAACTTCACAAACTCATTCAAACGCTCTCGAAGTGTCGTATAATCCAGCTCAGGATAAAGTCTGCCTTCATAAGCGAGCGAAATTTTGCCCGTCTCTTCGGAAACTATGATGACAACTGCATCCGATTCTTCGGAAAGGCCAACTGCAGCCAGATGGCGGGTACCAAATTTGGGATCGATATTCGGATTTTGGCTCAAGGGAAGGATGCATTGCGCCGCTTCGATCACATCATTTTGAATTATGATGGCGCCGTCATGTAATGGTGAACGTGGATTAAAAATTGACACGATCAGTGGTACGGAAATTTCGCTTTGAATTTTCTGCCCGGTTTCGATAATCGATTTAATGCCGGTATTCTGCACCAAAACGATCAGTCCACCAAACCCGCGTTTACTCAACTCAATTGCGGCTTTCACTACCTCTTCGGTCAATCGTTTGGAAGGTGTCACTTTCAATATTTTTCGGACTAACGGTGTTTGCCCCATGTAAATGAGAATCCGGCGTAATTCCGGCTGGAACAGAATGACGAACCCGATTAACCAAACCGTTCTTAAATTATCGAAAATCCAATTTAAGCCGCTGAAACCAAATAACTGCACAATGACAGACGCAATCAAAATCAACACCAGTCCGATAAACATCTGCGCGGCACGCGAACCTCGAATAAAAAAATATAATTTATATAAAATAAACGATATAATCAACACATCCAAAATATCGATCAATGTCACTGTTAGAAATCCGATTTTAAATAATTCCAAACGAAGTCCCATGGTCTTACCTTTTTATCCTTTTTTTAAACGAAGAAATATCTATTTCGACAGTAAATCTGCAATCACACAAACACGTTTCATCTGTTTAACATCATGAACCCGAACAATGTGCGCGCCGTTCTTGATTCCAATTGCCACCGCCGCGGCAGTGCCTTCTACGCGCTGATCTGATGGTAAATCGAGCACTTTTCCGACGAATGACTTGCGGGAGGGTCCGATCAAAATCGAGCAGCCTAATCCCTGAAATTCGTTCAGCCGCCTTAAAATTTCATAATTATCCTCGATTTTTTTTCCAAAGCCAATGCCGGGATCAACAATGATCAACTCTTTTTTAATGCCAGACTCAATAGCGAAATTTATCGTATCAGCCAAGTACTGGTAAATTTCTGTCATCAAATCATCGTACCGGGGATTTTGCTGCATGTTCTTGGGTGTGCCTTTGATGTGCATAATGACTACCGGTATTTCATTTTGAGCAATCACTTTGACCATTTCTGGATCAAAATGGAGTCCGCTGATATCGTTAATCAAATCCGCACCGTGTTCGATAGCGGCTTTGGCAACTGCGGATTTGTAGGTATCCACCGAAATCGGTACGTCAACCTGTTTTTTCAATTCGTCCAATACCGGAATTAACCGGACTAATTCTGCTTCCAAAGGCGCCGGTTCTGCGCCCGGGCGAGTGGATTCGGCGCCAACATCCAAAATATCGGCGCCCTCCTCAACTAAACGGATGCCGTGTTCAACCGCCGCATTTTTTTCGATAAAATCGCCACCATCTGAAAATGAATCCGGGGTAATGTTCAAAATCCCCATAATATATGTTCGCTTCGAAAAATCGAACACCTGGTTTTTTATGGATAATTTCAGATGTGCTGAATTTTCTTTCTGCCTGATCAATTGTTCCAAATCATCTGCCATCTTTTTCAATCCGAACGGCTGCTGTCTCAACTTCGGCACTAATTTTTGAAAATCTTTCAGACTGCCCATCAAAATTGCATCAACATGTTCAGCCTCGTTCTTTATCACTGATCGATGATTGGCACAGTCCCCTCCTAAAGTTAACATTTCTTGCTTCAGAATCAATGCTGCCGGGCTCGATAATCCACAGACTTTGATGTTTAACTGAAAGGCTTTGCTTTCCATCATTTTGATCCCTGCCGGATCAACGCCGATCAACGAGAACTCTTTGCGAATATCAGACGGCTTTTCTGTGTGTAATATGCGAATGCTGTTATGCATATATTATTTTTGGGTCTCCGTTACGGTTGAATCCTGATGAATTAAATTGTAAAGATGTTTCCGGGCTTCCTCTGCGAATTCATCGTCCCGACCTTTTCGGTAGCGAATCCGGTAACGCAGATGTTTAATCGCCTCTTCAAGTTTTCCCTGTTCCTCATAAATATAGGCTAAATAAAGATGAGAATTGAGATGGTTGTCAATAGCCAGCGCCCGTTTGAAAAAATTTTCCGCATTTTCATAATCTTTCGAATTATAGTATAAAATGCCCAAATTATAATAAGCATCCGAATTATCCGGTTCCAGTTCAAGCACACGATTAAAAACCTCGACAATTTTCAGCATCTCATTTCTGACCAAATACATTTTTCCCAACGCCATTAATGAGCGAACAGAATTTGGGTTAATTTTAAGATATTTTTTGAGCACCCTCACCGCATCTTTTCGGTTATTCGCATATAAATAATAATCCGAAAGCATCAGATAAGCGTCCTCATAGCACGGATTCATAAAAATAGCGCGTTTATATAATTGCTCTTCATTTTTAAATCCCAGTTTTCGATAACGGGAATCGTGCAACAGTGATAATGACAGATAAATCCGGGCAAAATTCGGATTCAGTTGATAGGCGAGAGAAAGTGCTTCTTCAGCCAGCGACCAGCGTTCCGAATACACATAATACTCTCCCAGAAACGTAAACGCCTCTGAATTTGTGGAATCCAATCGAATTGTTTCCTCAAAAAATTCTCGGGACTTTTCAAACAATTCAACCGGCACTTCACCTTGCTTCCGCTTTTCCAGTGCAAGTTCGAAATTACTTTTCCCAGCTAAAAGATAAGCCTCAACTAAATTACTGTCAGCCGCGATTGCTTCCCCTGCAACCTGAATTGCATTTTCAAATCGCGCGTTTTGATAATGTTCTTTAGCAGTAATAAATTTTTGATAGCTTTCAATGGTCACTTCACGAAATTTATGTGCAGACCCGAGCGGTGTCATTTCAAAATAATCCATAATTTCATTACAGATTACCATACTCAATTGAGGAAACTTTTTTGGTTCAAGAATAACGGCATCACCAAAAATAACGCTCTGATCTTCATTTTTTATAAATTGATACACGAATTGTTGATCAGCAACTTCACCTGTTAAATAATATTCCGTTTTAATTCTTTCATTGAATCGGTTCACATATTCCGGTATTTTGAGTGAATCTACATTGATAATTTCGTCAAGATAATCCGAACTCAACACCGCGGCCAGATCTCCAACCATCTGCTGGAGTTGTTGCGCCACCATCGACCAAAAAACCTCTCCCTGCCATCTCTGATCTGTTGACTGTACTTCTTGCTGCAACGGCATAAACGCTAAACGAAACTTTAATTGAAGTGGCTGATTTTTTAAAACGATAAAACAATTAATCACCAGAAATGCAATCACGACAATCAAAGTAATAAAGAGAATCACCTTTTTGCTCATCACCTCTGATGTAAAGTAGAGAAAAATTAAAATCCCGACAATGCTCACAAAGGCAACTATCATTAACGGTGAAACTTTGATGAAATTTAGCAAACTGAATAATAAAATATGCGCCATCATTTTTTTCACCTCTCTCTGTTATCTGTGATTATTACTAACAAAACAACCCCAACTAAAAAAGTTGAGGTTGGAAAAAAATTTCTAAAAATTTACAACGACCAACCGATCCGGTCTATTTTTTTTCTGATGTATCTTTTTGCTCAATTTTTTTAGTTGTTGATTTTTTCGATGTTGAATTTTTCTTTGTTGATGTTCGTTTCGCTGACGTTTTTGACTCTGTTTTTGGTTTACGTTGCGTCTTTTTCCGGGTCTTTTTCTTACCATCACTTTCCAGCAACTCATCAATATCATTTCCGTCAACGATTTCTTTTTCTAACAATAACTGGGCTAAACAATGCAATTTATCAATATTTTCACTCAATATTTTTTCTGCTGTACTCGATGCCTTTTCAACAATACTTCTGACTTCAGTATCGATGAGCTGAGCCGTTTTTTCGCTGTAATCCCGATGCTGCGCGATTTCTCTGCCGAGAAAAATTTCTTCATTCTTTTTACCGAACGTCATCGGGCCTAATTTATCGCTCATTCCCCATTCACAGACCATTTTTCTGGCTAATTTGGTGGCTCGCTCAATATCATTGCCGGCGCCGGTTGTTAACTGATTTAGCACTAATTTTTCAGCAGCCCTGCCGCCTAACAATTGAATCAAAGATATTTCACAATATTCTTTTGAATAATTATGTTTTTCGTCAATCGGCAATGTCGTCGTCGCTCCCAAAGCCCGCCCTCTCGGAATAATGGTGACCTTGTGCACCGGATCAGAGCCCGGAGTTAATCTCGCAACCAAAGCATGTCCCGCTTCATGATAAGCCGTACTCTTCTTTTCTTCATCACTAATCAACAGACTCTTGCGCTCCGTTCCCATTAACACTTTATCCTTTGCTTCTTCCAGATCTTCCATCTCGACTCTATCCTTGTTCCTCCGTGAAGCTAACAGTGCCGCCTCATTGACCATATTGGCAAGATCAGCGCCAGAGAATCCCGGCGTTCCTTTCGCAATAATCGATAAATCCACTTTTGTGCCCAGAGATATTTTACGGGTATGAACTTTTAGAATTCCCTCACGACCTCTCACATCAGGTCGGTCAACAACAATCTGCCGGTCAAATCGTCCGGGGCGCAACAGTGCGGAATCCAGCACATCGGGGCGGTTGGTCGCTGCGATTAGAATAACACCCTCATTTGATTCAAAGCCATCCATTTCCACCAGCAACTGATTCAACGTCTGCTCCCGCTCATCGTGTCCGCCGCCGAGTCCTGCCCCGCGATGTCTGCCAACCGCGTCCAACTCATCGATAAAAATAATACAGGGTGCATTTTTTTTGCCCTGCTCGAACAAGTCTCTCACGCGTGACGCGCCAACCCCAACAAACATTTCAACAAAATCAGCGCCGGACATACTATAAAACGGCACGCCCGCTTCACCGGCAACTGCTTTCGCCAGCAAGGTTTTTCCGGTTCCCGGCGGTCCTAAAAGCAACGCTCCTTTGGGTATTTTACCACCTAATTTTTGAAATTTTTCAGGCTCTTTAAGAAACTCGATAATTTCGCGTAATTCCTGTTTCGCTTCCTCTGCTCCGGCAACGTCATTGAAGGTCACTTTTATTCTGTTTTCTGTTAATAATTTTGCCCGTGATTTTCCAAAGGAAAAAATGCCCTTTTGTCCTCCACCCTGCATTCGCCTCAAGAGGATAAACCACACGACGATCAACAGAAAAAATGGTAACGACTGCAACAGGTAGCCCCACCAATTTACTTTTCTTGATTTAAACTTCGGTTGCACACCGTATTTTTCAATCCATTGATTAGTGGTTTCAATATCTAACTTATCCGGCAGCACAGTATGGAATGATGTAATGGTTGTTCGAAAATTATTCGGATTTTCCTGGGGTTCTTTCAATTTTCCGTGAAGTTCATCACCCTCGATCACTATTTGGGAAACAACCCCCTTTTCTAAATATTGCTTAAAAACCGGATAATCTACTTCTTGTTCATCGTTACCAATATTGGTGAGCCGCTGGGAAATCCAGATCGTCACAATAATGATGACCAACCAAAACAGGAAATTTTTCGACGCCTTTTGCCACTGGAAATTGTCATTCTTATCATTTCGATTATCACCATCATCAGGTTTGTTTTTTTTCTTTCTTTGAAAATCGGGACGGTTTTTATCGTTCCGATTTAAAACATATTTATTTTTCATATTTTAATTATTCTCCAACGCTTTATTCATCCAACACATAAATAGACTTCAAATCCCGATCCTTCTGATCAAAATCCAAGCCATATCCGACCACAAATTTTTTGGGAATCGTGAATCCCACATAATCTAATTTAAAATCGACAACTGCATTATCTTCTTTTAATAACAATGACACGAATTTAAGCGAAGCGGGTTTCGTTCCGACAAACATTTTTTCCAAAAACTTTATTGACCTGCCTGAATCAGCAATATCTTCGACAACAAGAATATGACGACCATCCACATCGCAATCAAACCCCTTTTTACTCTTAATGAATCCTGAAGAAACCCTGCCGCTTCCATAACTGGAAATTTTTACAAAATCGACTTCACAGGCAATATCCATTTCCCGAATCAAATCAGCTAAAAATACAAACGCACCGTTTAATACACCAATTAATATTGGGCACTTGCCTCTGTAATCATTAGAAAGTTGTTTTGCTAATTCCTTGACACGTTTTTTAATCTGCTGTTCGCTGATAAATTCAACATATTTTTCATCATCTCGTTCCACACACTTTGTATCGTTCATGCAATCAACCCTCATAACTTGTAGCTTCAATTTTTTCTTCGTGTGTTTTGTCACTTTGTATCGATCATCCAGCCGATAACCAATAATCCACACAATCCCCTTTTGACAAACCAAGAGCGGAATCTCTCTTCTCCTGTGGAGCGGTATTTTTTGATCATTAAAAAAGTCTGAAACTTTTTTTTCGCCACCCAGATTTATGGGACGAAATTTATCACCGTAACGAAAATTCCTTACTTTTAATAATCCATCGACATTATCATAATCAATATATTCGATCTTCGGATCAATAGAAAACTTCTCCGGCAGTTCATTCTCACTAATTTCTTTCACACTCAAAACGAACGAATTAGGTAAATCATACTCTTTTCCAGGCTCAACCAAGAACTCATAATCAGTTCGCTGATTTGATTTCAAAAAAATAACAGCTCCGTGATCCACTAAAGCCTGCAAATCTGCGGTTAAATCAATTCTGTTTCCTGTTTTTGTCTGCTCAATCTGGTCCAATAAAAATTCAAATTTTCTGCTGTTTAAAACAGATCGGTCAACCTTAAAATGATCCAGCGCAATAAAGATGATATGTTTTTGAATAACTCTAAAATAGCTTAAAAATGTATTAATTTCAAGTATTATTTTATTTTTTTTACAATTAATCAGACATCTGTTAAATGCTTCTTGAGCCTCTTTATTTAAATAACTTTCCGTTTCATTTATAAACTGGGAAGTTTTTAAAATCGTCTTTCTGATCGCCGGATTAAATTGTTTTTCCAGATAGGGAATCAACTCATGCCTGATTTTATTTCGCTGATATTTTAACAGTTTATTTGTCGGATCAGTTCGATATTCTAATGCGTGTTTTGTGCTGTAATTTTCAATCTCTTTTCTCGTTGCAAAAAGCAGCGGACGAATATATCGTCCCCGACGCGCTGCCATGCCGGACATACCTTTTAAACCGCTTCCGCGAATAAGGTGTGCGAGAACCGTTTCTACCTGATCATCCGAATTGTGACCAATGGCGACTGCATCCGCACGGCTCTCATCCAGCATCTCTTCGAAAAAACGGTAACGCAAAATCCGGGCACTTTCTTCTTCGGTTTTCTTATTTTGTTTAGCAAAGCCGAGGACATCCACTTTTCGGGACACGGTTGCAATCTTTTTTTCTGCGGCTAAAATTTCAACAAATAATTGGTCTTCATCTGCTTGTTTTCCGCGGATGCCATGATTTAGATGGATGATTTCCAGAATCAAATCAAAATCATCTTTTATCTTTAACAAAAGATCATACAGGACAACCGAATCGACACCACCGGAAACAGCGACTAAAAGATAATCGTGCTGATGAATCAATCTGTTTTCCAGGACAAAATCCTTAAATTTGCTTAACAGATCGTCCATGTTACCCGCATTTTTCAAATCATCAATTATAATTTGTACTTATAAAAAAACGCCTTCCTGACTAGAAAGGCGTATCATCATATCAAACTTGACGTTTGATGGTAGCGGCGCAGGGACTCGAACCCCGGACACGTGGATTATGATTCCACTGCTCTAGCCGACTGAGCTACGCCGCCAATCAAGAAGTTTAAATATAACATATTTATCATTTAAAGTCAAGAAAAAATTCCGCTTAATACAATAAGAACACACAACAGATATCAGTTATTTAATTTTTATCTTGACAAATTTAAAAAAAAATACTACATTATTTCGTATGGCAGTCGTTTCATCGAAGTACAGGTTGACTGGACTAGTCGAGAACGTTCTGTCACACGTGCAATTTGTTTTATGTATTATCACGCGAAGGAGGTGAATGTATCGTGGCAGAACGGGAGACCGGAACTGTCAAGTGGTTTAACAAAACCAAAGGCTTTGGCTTTATAGAACGTCAAGAAGGGGATGACATATTCGTGCATTACTCTGCGATACGCGGAGATGGTTTCCGTACCCTGCAACCTAATCAAGAGGTTGAATTTACCATTGAGGAAACAGAAAAAGGACCTCAGGCACAGGATGTAATTTCTCTGTCTTAAATTTGACGATAACGCCTCAAGTTTGAGTGCGACGTTCTAAGGGTATTACAGGACGTCGCACCTTTTTATATATTCACGATTTGACTCAATTGTTTTTTTTAAATCAAAAGTGAAAACACACCTTCCTAAATTATTAGCGTCCTCGCTATGCAAACAACACAATCGATTATTAAAGTGGGAGAAATAGGATGCCGAATAAACATTATCAATCAATCCCAACTGACCATTCTTTAACCAGACGTAACTTTTTGAAAAGCAGCGCAATCAGTGCGGGCTTGTTATTAGGTTCTCCGAAATTATGGGCACAGGAAAAAACGAAAAAGTCTAAAAAACCGAAAACAAATCTGAACGAAGTGATAAATATCCCGCGTCAGGAATTATCGGTTCCCGGAAGATTTCCGGGCAAAGTTCTCGAAGTTGCACACAAATCCGCGATGAAAGATGACACGCCGGATGCAAAAATCGTTTCAGAAATGGTTCATACCGGTATCCAAAAATTGACCGACAAATCATTGGAAGAAAGCTTTGGCTTGTTCTTTAAACAGGACGACATCATCGGCATCAAAGTCAATCCGGTGGGTGCCGGTTTGATCAGTACCCGACTCGAAGTTGTGGATGCGGTCATAGAATGGCTGCTGAATAATGGCGTCCCAAAGAAAAACATCATCATTTGGGATCGATTCGATTACATGCTCGAAGAGGCTGGATTCACCGGTGAACGCTATCCGGGAATCGCCATCGAAGGGCTTCAAACAATGGATGAGTCTGCTGCCGAAGAAAAATCTGACGACAATAGCCGCTGGCTCGACGAAAACGGAAATCACATAAGCATCGACAACTTTGATAAAGATGTATATTATTGGGCTGATGTGGATGGTCCCGAGGACATGGCGTATTTGAATCAGCATGTGGTCAACGGAAAATATTCTTACTTTGGTAAACTACTCACTCAAAAACTGACTAAAATTATCAACGTTCCGGTATTTAAAAATACGGGAAACGGCATTTCGATGGCAACGAAAAATATCGGCTACGGCGCAGTCTGCAATACCGGTCGTCTGCACAAACCGCTGTTTTTTGATGTCTGCACCGAAATTTTCGCTTTTCCCGCGATCCGCGATAAACTGGTTCTTAACATTACCGATGGATTACGCGCACAATACGATGGCGGTCCCGGTCCGAATGCCCAATTCACTTATAATTTCAATAAATTGTTCTTTGCAACGGATCCCTTTGCGCTGGACATGATCTGCCATCAGCAAATGGTTGAAAAGCGAAAAAGTATGGATGTCAAAGTCAATGAACATCCGATTTTTACGGAATATTTGCATTATGCGGAAAAGTTAGGTCTCGGCATCGCAAATACGGAGAAAATCGAACATGTAGAAATGGTTTTGGGTTAATATACTAATGTGAAAGTGGTTTTAAGATTTCACCTTTTTATCCTTTCTTGCTAAGAGAGGATTAAGGTGAGTTTTTATAATAGAAAACATTAAAACCACTTTGTGATGACTATATTTTATTGCACAGCAACTGACGGTTTTGATTTATGAAATTTAATGTGAAGATAATTTTCGTTATTTTAGTAGTGATCCTGAATAACCAATTAGCGTTTACGCAAAACACGAGTTCGGAAAAATCTATCCTCAAAGATTGGCAGCTTGTGTCAATCCAAGAATTCAAAGGCAAGGACTTGTACGGACACATTAACGGCGGCGCGGAGTTGTTTCATGAATTCGGATTTGATAAATTAGTCGTTCAGCATTATCAAAATGATGGTGCTGAAATTACCGTGGAGACTTACAACATGGAGTCCCCCACCGCCGCTCTTGGTATTTATTTGATAAAATGCGGTAAAGAAACACCCCAGAAAAAAGTTAACGCTCGCAACACCGGAAACCGGTTTCAACTCACCATGGTGAAAGACAGTTGCTTTATTCAGATCAACAATTTTAGCGGCGATCCCAATTTGAAAATCGCAATTACTGTACTGGCGAACCAACTCCTCGATAGAATTCAAAAAAACCGTTTGGTTTCGCTTTTGAATATTCTTCCGCAGGAAAACTTAACCTCCGGATCAGAGATGATAATTCGCGGTCCCTTTGCTTTGGATCCGATTTATACCTTTGGAGAAGGTGATATACTGCAGCTTAAAGGAGAGATATTTGGTGTAGTTAGTGATTATCAAATTGAGGACGAGCAGTTCACTCGCATCATCATTCCTTACCCGTCCGGTCGATATGCCCGACAGGTTTTTGAAAATTTGCTCGAAAATCTTGATCCGTACTTGGAGATACTCTCGAGAAATGAAGAGCAGTTCATATTTTCTGATTATCAAAATAAATATGGATTGGTCGAAATCGAAAATTCCGTAATCAACATAAAAATACATCTATCAGAGAAATCCGGGTTAAATTGACATAACAACAATTGCTATTCACTTTCAAAAACAGAATATCAAATCAAGGAACCATGAACGAGATTCTCAAACTACTGTTACTCTTCTCTGTCGGTGCCATTGCCGGATTTATCAATGTCATGGCGGGCGGCGGTTCAACGTTGACTCTGCCTGTGCTTATTTTTCTGGGACTGGAAAGTTCACTGGCAAACGGGACCAACCGAATTGCAGTTTTTCTGCAAAATGTATCGGCGATTATTTCATTCAAACAGGAAAAATTCGCTCAATTTAAATTGAGTTTAAAGTTGACATTATTCACGTTACCTGGAGCGGTGATTGGCGCACTGATCGCCACCAACATCAGCAATGAATTATTCAAAAAAATATTGGCTGGCATTATGATCGGCATTATTTTCACGCTGTTAATTCCGAAATCAAAAAAGAAAGCATTTGAAAACGGAGAAAAATATAATCCCTGGCTGGTTTATCCGGCGCTGGTAGGAATCGGTTTTTATGGTGGTTTTATTCAGGCTGGTGTGGGATTCATCATTATGGCAACACTGCATCATCTGATGCGACTGAACCTCGTCCACGTTAACATGCACAAAGTATTCATCATTTGCATTTACATGATCCCAACCATCATCGTCTTTGCACTGACGAATAATATCAACTGGGTTTACGGATTATTGCTTGCAGCAGGTAATGCCTTTGGTGCCTGGTGGGCAGCAAAATTGGCAGTCAAAAGAGGGGAAAAAGTGATCAGATTTATACTTTTGATTGCTATCCTAATTATGGCACTGAAATTGTTGAAAGTGTTTTAAACATTCAAACCAATACTTCCAGCAAACTAATATTTTAATAAAGCCCTGTCTTTAACAGGGCTTTATATTATTGAACTTGATCTTCGATTTGCTTCGTTATATCTCCTAACGTCTCCTCATCCGGCACATACTGAATTCTAACCTGATCGAGCAAGTCAAACTTACACTCCTTCAGCACATTTTCGATCAAGCCGACACTTTGTCCGCCCCAACCATAGGAACCGAACGCCATGGCAATGCGATCTTTGGGAGCCAGACCTTTCATGTAGGTCAGAAACGCAGCAACGGTCGGTAACATATTATTATTCAGTGTCGGAGAACCAACACAGATGTAACGCGCCGTGATGAGTTCCGTCATAATATCAGAAATATGATTCGCTTGCAAACTCAACAAACGGTAGTTGTAACCTTTGTTCTGAAATCCTTTGGCAATGGCTTTGGCAATTTCAGCCGTAGAGTGCCACATCGTATCATAAATGATCAGCGCTTTTTTCTCTGTTTCATTACTCGACCATTTCTGGTATTCCTGAATAATTTCATTTATATATTTCCGCCACAGCAACCCATGACTCGGCGCTATCAGCCGAATATCCAGCCCTGCTACGGATTCCAACGCTTTTCTCACCTGCATTGAATAAGGCAGCACAATATTGGCATAATATTTCTTAGCTTCTTCCATTTGAATATTATACAAATATTCGTCATCAAAACGCTCCGATGTCGAGATATGCTGTCCAAATGCATCATTGGAAAAAAGTATCTTCTCCTCCGGGCAATAACTCACCATATTGTCAGGCCAATGCACCATGGGCGTCAACACGAACTGTAAATTCCGTTTGCCGAGGTTTAATGTGTCCCCGCTCTTGATGACTTTGAAATTCCAGTCTTTTTTGTAATGCGCTTTCAACCCTTTAATTCCGTTCGGTGACGTGATTATCTCCATATCCGGATTCAATTCCATCAGTTTCGGCAAACTTCCGGAATGATCCATTTCCACGTGATTGGAAACATGAATATCAATTTTCTTCGGATCGATGACATGAGAGATACGCTCGATCATCTCATTGTACAAATAGTGTTTCACCGTATCAATCAATGTCACTTTATCATCAACAATCAAATATGAATTATAGGTTGAACCTCGCTGGGTCAAATAGCCATGGAAATTTCTCAAATCCCAGTCGATGCCGCCAACCCAATACACATTTTTGCTTAATTCAATCGGTTTCATATCACAAACTCCTCACTCATCTCCTTAAATAATTCAACCGTTAATTTTCTTTATAAAAATGATCATCGTATTCTTTTTCTAATTTTGCTTTATGCGATTTTTCCTCATCTGCCAGTTTGTCAAACACATTCTCCAGTTCCGTTCCGGAAAAATGCGATTTCATATCGTTGTAAAAATTGAATGCTTTCTCTTCTTCCTTCATAGCAAATATCATGACTTCCTGGGGTGTGGCATATTTTTCCAGTTCTGTCTGTTTTAAAAAATTAGAAATCCCGGGCGTTTGTTTTGGCGTATCGCTGCCCAGTTTTTGAAATTTACCTTCGTCGAGAACATTCTCCAGTAATTTCCGATGTCCCAACTCCTGCTGGGCTAAATCTAACAGCATTTTTTTGGAACTGTTGCTGACAACTTTCTCGCTGGTATCTTTATAAATATTATAGGCATCGATCTCTTTTTGAATTGCAATTTTTATCGCTTCTTCAACAGTTAACGATTTTTCTGCCATTTTATTCTCCTGATATTTTTTTGAAAGATTTTATTTCAATCAATTAAACCAAAATGCACCTTGAATA
This sequence comes from uncultured Cytophagia bacterium, assembly GCA_964472785.1. Taxonomy (GTDB): domain Bacteria; phylum Zhuqueibacterota; class Zhuqueibacteria; order Thermofontimicrobiales; family Thermofontimicrobiaceae; genus CAYYMH01. The sequence continues at coordinate 49,717 of CAYYMH010000004.1, forward strand.
TCACTTAAAATATTATTTTACCTCGAAGGCGCAAAGACTCAAAAATCAATTGATTAGAATTATATTCATATTTTAATAATAGAAAACTATGTTTAGAATTTAATTATTTTGTAATTTGTTATTTCTTCGTGACTTCAAGTCTTGGTGGCAATCATTTATTCTATTACACCCAAAAACTTTGTTATTTTAACAAAATTTCAGATCAATTTTTTTAATCCGTGCAAATCCGTTTAATCCGTGTCATCCGAGTTCTATTTTGGTTGCGGCTTTGCTGTGTTAGGAATAACACAGGTTAAATTATTCTCCCCAAAGCCACATGCCGCCTTTGTTGCTGATTTGATAAAATTCATCACTCAAAATACGACGATGCAATGTTTCTTCATCAGCTAATTTTTCAAACATTTCCTTCCCTCGTGGATCAGAGGTTTGGTCTACCATTATTAGATAATGTTCCCGCGCTTTTTCCTCAGCTTCAATTGCCATGGATAAAATGTCCAGCACGTCATCGGTATTTTCTTCAACTTTGCCGGATATTTCTGAACCTGTTTTTGATTTGAATGATGTGCCTTCATATTCGATAAATTCATCTTTTTCTGTTAGTGATTTTTTAAGCTCGTTCAATTTATCGTAATGCGTTTGCTCAAAATCTGCCAGTTGCTGAAGTAAATCTTTGCCGCGTTCGTTGTGTACTTTCTCTTTTGCATCTGAATAAAATTTGTTCGCTTTTTGTTCCGCTTCCATGGCGATGTCGATTGCTTCCAATAGTCCTAAGTTTTTTTCTCCCATCAGTGAGCTCCTCTTTTTTAAATTTTTTTTTTATTCATCCTGTTAAATTTATTTATTTCGATTTTTGAAAATTCTTAATAAACCAAATCACCACCCTGCTGTCCGATAAATGAGACGATTGGCAAATACGAAAAAATGATTGCCGGAATCATGATGTTAAATCCGCTTGCTGATTTTAGGATCATCAAATTATTCGCAAGTACAACTAAAACGATAACATCAAATATAAGCACCACAAAAGAAAAGATAATTTTACGTTGCACATTGGAAATCGGCTTTCCCAAATAATTCAATTTCCAGGACAACCATCCTGTTACCATTGCGAATGGTAAAGAAATTGTGCCTAAAATATGCAGATACAAAATGCCGTGCAGCAAGGGTTCCAGCGGATCAACCACATAGTACCAGAATAAAAATAGCGAAGCTGTAATAAAAAACGCCATCGGAAAATGCACGACCATTGGATGCGGATGCCTTTTTAAAAATGGATAATCATCGAAGATTTTATTCAACCATTCCGGCAGTGGCGGGCGTACATCTTCATCTTTGGAAGTAGCAAGATCAGCTACCTTTTGGAATTTATTCAACACTTCAGCACCGTGAGGCGCTGCCCTGAGCTCTTTGCTCAAATCGGTGCCGGCATGATGACGGTTCATGTGCGTTCCGTTTTTCCACAACTTGCTATCAGAAATATCGTAAATTATTCCATCGACTGCGACATAGCCGGGATTTCCATTCTTCCCGTTTTTATCGGCTAACTGCTGTTTATCCAGTTCCAATATGTTCCTCCCTTAACAAAGATCCCTTGTTATTTTTTACGCATGCTTGGGGATAGTCCGGAAAAAATCGTCAAAGCCACTGGTAAATATAACAGGATCAAAACAATCAATGCACCGGCAATTTTTTGAATATCCTGTTGATTGTGGGCGCCTTGCAAGATATAAGCTAATATGAGCAAAATACCGGTAATGTTATGTATTTTAATCGTCAATTCATTTGCTGGTGCTATCTTTTGTCCATCATCTTTATTCTGATACAAAATGCTAAACGCTTGCCAAAACCAGGGTAATGTCATCAATCCAATAAAAACGAAATAACTCGTCAGGTTGAGAAAAGGCACTACCACTATGATTAAATAACTGATCGCCATGCTAATTCCGTAGAACCATACTGCCTTTTTTACACCAAATCTAACCACCAGATTCATCTTCCCTGCCTGACGATCCTCTTTGACATCCGGGATTTCGTTGATAATAATCATCCCAAACATCATAAATCCGAGGGGAAGTACCGCAAATAGAGGTTCCCAAGCCAACTGTTGTGTTTGAACAAAATAGGAGCCTAAGCCAATCGTGATGCTAAAGTTGATAAGCTGGGACAATTCCCCAAACCCGCGGTATCCGTAACGAATTGGTGGCGCCGTGTAAAAATAAGCGCAACTCATGCCAAAGCCGCCGATCAAAAAAACCATCCATCCTCGAACCGCTGTTAAATAAAGTCCCAGAGCGATCGTGATAAAATAACCAATTGTGAACACCTTCAACATACTTTCCGGTTTTACGAATCCTGCGGTCAAAACACCACTACCGCCCGCGTACGGATTCTGATGTTTTCCTTTCACATCAACAACGTGCTTGTAATCAAAATAATCATCCGTTATATTCAGGGCAATGTGATTCACTGTTACGCCAATGACAGCAACCAGAAAATACCAGAAATGGAATTTACCGGTCGTTGCCCATGCAACCACACCGGCTAATATCGCCGGAAGAAAGCTGGGTGGCACAAAATGATATCGAAATGCCTGCCACCAGATTTGCCACCTTTTTGTATGGTTTTTCAACAATTATCGATCACAGTTTAGTTTGGGAAATTTAAAACTTTCCGTCCATGCGAAATTCCGGAATATCGAACCAAAAGCCCGTACCTTTAATATAATCCAGCTCCGCCTGAATAATGTCGTAATGCGCATCTTCCCATTCTGCCAATCTGGTAAACAGATTTTTTGCCTCCGGCTCTTCCACCTGATTTGCCTGTTCCCTGAAAAACGAGGCTGCCTTTTTCTCCAAATCCAATGCGGTTTTCAAAGCGTCAACTTCAGCCAGACCAGACTCCCCTTTGGTGCGTTGCTGTTTCTCCTGTACTTTCGGAGACAAATGTTCGATATCGGACTTTGGTATTTCCACCGACTTCCAACTTTTACCGTCCAGCAAATCGTTGAGTTGTTTCTCGATAATCCTTCGATGGTCATGTTCGTCCTGAGCCAATCGAATGAACATGTTTTTGCCAGTCATATCCTGTGTTTTTCTGGCGAATTTCAAAAATGTTTCCAATCCTTCGTCTTCCACTTTCAGCGCTGTTTTCAGTGCTTTTATCGAGGTTTCAATTGAATCGGGCATGGTGTTTTCTCCGTAGAATATGTTCTTGTTTAGTTGATTCCGCGACTAAAATCTTTTTTGGTAAATATGACAATAGGGTCGCTTTCCTGTTTTTGAATAATAATCCTGATGATAATCTTCCCCTTCCCAGAATGTATCCGCCTTATCTAATTGAGTCACGACCTTGTAACCTTTGTCTTCCAATTCTTTGATCAGTTTTTCTGCAATCTGTTTTTGCTCATCATTGGTATAAAAAATCACCGAGCGGTATTGATCGCCAATATCCGGTCCCTGACGATTGATTTGGGTCGGATCATGAATTTCAAAAAACAATTTTGCCAATTCCTCGTAATCGGTTTGAGTTTTATCGAACACCACTTCCATGGCTTCAGCGTGACCGGTGGTTCCGGCGCACACATCTTCGTAGGTCGGATTTTGTTTGTGACCGCCCATGTAACCAACCTGTGTCGAAATAACGCCATCGATTTCTTTGAAATGATATTCGACACCCCAAAAACAGCCGCCGGCGAAGTAGGCTTTTTCGATTTGCTGATTTTCTTTTTTATCCGCCGGAATAAAATTCATGGAAATCGAATTCACACAGTGACGGACATTTTTATCCGTAAATCCTTCTCTTAAAAACACATGTCCCAGATGTGCGCCGCAGTTATTACAAATGATTTCGGTACGGATACCGTCCGCATCCGGCACATGTTTTACCGCATTTTCAATTTCATCGTCAAAACTGGGCCAACCGCAATGAGACTCAAATTTATCTTCTGACCGATAAAGCGGGGCATTGCATCTTTTGCACACATAAACGCCTTTTTCATCATGTTTGTAATACGTCCCGGTAAAAGGTCTTTCCGTCCCTTTATGAACGATCACTCGTTCTTCTTCTGGTGTTAATTTATCGTATTTCATATTGTTATCCTGTCCAATTAATAAACTATTAACTAATAATAAAAATAACAGAAAGTTAAGTAAAATCCTGGTGAATTTTATCATGATTTTCACCTCCTAAATTGAATGCCTCTAACAATGCTCGAATCAGAGCAAAATCAAGTGAACTGATTAATATCGTTTAAGTTGCCCCATATTAATCATATTCCCAAGGTGGGATTTAGTTCCCTCATCTTTTGGACTAATTCATCGAGATTTAGAGGTTGAACAATCACCTTTCATTTATTTTTTGAAGTCAGCGCGAATTCGGCTGACATGGTCATCGAAGGTTTCGGTTTCCTCCTGATAAAAAGTTCGCAGGTAAATCGGTGCTTTGCTTTCGGCAAATTTTAGTGCCTTCTGTTTATTATCCGGTTGAAAATCATCTGGTAATTCGGCAATATTTTCATTCCAGCTTTTGTAAGTCACTTCTTTATTAAACTCCACGCAAGGCGATAAATCGTGTACAAAAGAGAATCCCTTGTGTTGCATCGCCGCTAAAATAGTTTCTGAAACGAGCTTCCGATTTTTTGAAAATACACGGGCAACAAAGGTCGCTCCATACGAAATCGCCAGTGCAGTCGGATTCAATTGCCGGGAAATATTTCCGTATGGCGAAGTGGCACTGAGCATTCCCATCGGTGACGTCGGTGAAATTTGTCCCTTAGTCAATCCGTAAATACTATTATCCAGCAGAATATAAGTCAGATTAAAATTATTCCTCGCCGCATGGGGAAAATGTCCGCCGCCGATCCCCACACCGTCGCCGTCTCCACCGACAACGACAACGTTCAAGTTTGGGTTGGCGATTTTTACTCCTGTTGCCACCGGAATAGCCCTGCCATGCAGCGTGTGAAAACCGAAACCATTCACGAAAAACGGAAACCGGCCGGAACAGCCGATACCGGAAACCACCACAAAATCTTTGGAAGGAATGTTCAACTTTTCTGCTGCCTCGTACAGCCCGTTCAGCGCGGTAAAATGACCGCAGCCCGGACACCATGTGGGCAAATTACCCCGCCATTTCTGCGCGTTTATTTTTTTAGCATATTTCAATCCATCGACAACAGATCGCTTACTGAACGAGTTCATGTTGAACCTCCACAATTTTCTCTGCTATTTGAGCGGGGCTTACCGGCTTGACTGCCGGCAGGTGCATTTCAATCGGCTTGATTCCGTATCTGGATTTCAAAAGCGATGCATACTGACCTTGATAGTTCATTTCCGGAACAATGATTTTCCTGCACGATTCAAAGAAATTTTTGAACGACGCTTCATGTTGCGGAAAGATCATGATTGATTTAATGAGTTTCGACTTCGCCCCCTTCTTTCTCGCCATTGCCATCCCTTCCAAAATTGCGCCAACACTCGATCCCCAGGTTGCGATGCCAATATCGGCATCCTCATCTCCATAGACATCGGCTTCCGGAATGTCTTTAATCATTGTGTTAAATTTCTGATGACGCTTTTCCGTCATCTTCCAGTGCACATCCGACTCGTAATTCGGATTTCCTTCCAAATTATGTTCCAGCCCTGTGATCGTGTAATATGCGCCGGGTTCGCCGGGTACAATAAGCGGCGAAATGCCATCCTCGGTTAATTGGTATCGGTGATAATTCTTTAATTGATCGTCTGTTGGTTTCTTTCGCGTTGATCGGTTGCGGTCGATGTTTTCATTAAATTCCACTGTTTCCAACCGTTGCCCCAAAAATAAATCGCTGAGAAAAATAACCGGCGTTTGATATTTTTCAGCTAAATCAAAAGCTAATTGAATACCGGTGTAACATTCTTCAGTATTTGTTGGCGCCATCACGACGCGCGGAGAGTCGCTCGCACCGCCGTAAAGTGCGATGTTCAAATCTGCCTGCTCCACTTTGGTCGGTAAGCCAGTTGACGGACCGCCCCGCTGGACATCCACAATCACTGCCGGAATTTCTGCCATGACTGCTAAATTGATCATCTCGCTCATCAATGCTAATCCGGGACCGGAAGTCGCTGTCATCGCCCGTTTTCCTGTAAACCAGGCGCCAACCACAGAGGAAATAGCTGCAATCTCATCCTCTGTTTGAATGACCCAGCCGTCCAATTTTGGCAAGTCTTTGGCGCAGATTTCCATTATTTTGGTTGCCGGTGTGATCGGATAACCGGCGTAAAATTTCAATCCGCAATCCATCGCCCCTTTGGCCAACGCATCGTTGCCGGTAATCAATGTTTTGGCAGGTTTATCAGATTCGAAATCGAGTTCATAATTAAGCGGATAATTTTCCTCACAATATTCGTATCCTAATTTAAAGGCGTCAATGTTGCTACTGACAACTTTTTCACCTTTTCGACCAAATATTTTCTCGATGTATTTATGAAAAATTTCTTCGGGTAAATTGTAAATATAACAGAGCGCTCCCATGGCAACAATATTGCGGCCCCGGTCTGTTCCCGATGCTTGATTCGCCAATTTTTTAAGTGGCACGCCGTAGCCATTGAGTTCCGGCGGAATATAGGCAGCCAAGCTCTCGCCCTCTTTAACATCGCCCGGCATGCTTGTTTCATAAATCACCGAACCATCTGTTTTGACATCTTCCAGTTCAACCACTGATTCCAACGCTGCCATTCCCACCAGCACGTCGATTTTATCGCCCATGCTGTAAACTTTTTCTTTGGAAAATCGGACAGTCGAAGTTGATTTTCCCAAGCCCCGAATTTCGGCGCTGTAAATGTCATTCACCATGACGTGCATTCCGAAGCTGGCAACAGTACCGGATAGAATTTTCCCTGAAGAGACGACGCCGTCACCGGCGATTCCACAGAAACGAACCGCTAATTCCTCTAATTTCATCATTCCGTTCTCTTTTTTATTTAAACCTCACGCAAAGCCGCGAAAGACGCCAAGAATTTATTGAATTACAATGAGCGAGTTTGGCGTCTTGGCATGATCAATTTGTTCTCATCACGATCAACATTAACCCCACCATCTTGCTTTCAACGGTTTACCCATTATTTTAAAGGGGATGGTGTCCTGAATTTTATATTTCTCCTTTTTTCCAACCATATTTTTCCCGGCGATCTCACCCTGTTTCTTGGCATTCGGATAACCGAAATTGATCCAGTAATTTTCAAATTCAGGATGATAAATCTCAACACAATCACCGGCAGCAAAAATATCTTCCGCCGATGTTTGTAAATATTGATCCACTAAAATGCCCAAACTTTTTTCGATTGGTGAACCTTCAATAAAATCAATATTGGGTTGATAATAGTCCCACCCGAAAACGATATCAGCTTTGATTTCACGCTTCTCAAGCGTACTCACGATGTATTTTTTCTCTGCTTTTTTGATGGAGACCGGTCTGTCCTGAGCAATAATTCGAATCCCTTTGTCATTTAAAAATTGATGGATTTCCTCATTCACTTCTTTATCCAACAGTGGAAAATACGCTTTTTCTCCTTTAACGATGTATGTTACATCTTTCCCTAAATTGTGCATGCCAGCCAACAAATCCAACGTGCTGAGTCCCTGTCCGAAAACCACGCAATCGTTTACTTTTTCCAGTTGTCTTTTTAATAATAAAACGTCTTCCAGTGAATAATACTGTTGCAGATTTTTTTTGAAAGGACGGAGCACCGGACCAAGCTGAGGCCCACCGCCGGTGGCAATGAGCAATTTGTCGTAACCAATTATTTCATTGTGATTCAGTTTTATTTGCTTGTGTTCAGCGTGAATCGATTTAATGAACTGCCCTTTCCGAAAAATAATGTCATGTTGTCGGAATGACGGACAGTCAAAATAGAACAAATTTTCCTCGTCAACTTTTTCACACAAATATTCGGTGAGCAAATGTCTTTTGTAAGGAAGAAATTGTTCCTTGCCGATCAAAATAATCTCTGCTTTTTTATCCATTGATCGGACGGTTTGAGCGGCAGTGGTTCCGGCGATTCCCGCACCGACAATCACATGTCTCATCAGAGGTTTCTCCTCAGCTTTATTTTAAAATTCATTGATGATCTTGCATAAATTAAAACTACTCTTGATCTTCCATTTCCAGGCTGTATTTTGAGATTGAAATGCAATCCACCGGACAGACGCGGTAACATTTGCCGCAACGGATGCATTTATTATTATCAATCGCGATCGCCTGTACTTCATTCCAGTTTTTTGCTTCTACGTAATTCAGATTCCCATCCTCATCGATCTCAATCTCTTTTGCCATTTTGATGCAATCCACGGGCATGACGTCGATACAGGCGAGACAATAGATACACTTCGTGATATCAATTTGAAAATTGAAATGGCATAAATAACAACGGCGCGCCTCAATCAGCGACTTCTCATCAGAAAAACCGAGCTCAACTTCCTTTTCCGCGGCTCTTCTTTCGGAAAGCGGCAATTCGTCCATTGGCTGCCGCTCGATAAAATCGTCCGTGCGTTTTCTACCCGTCGTTGTAACCGGTTCAATATTGACTACTTCCTGAAAATTTTGGATCTTCGACAAATATCTGTGAACTTCCCGGGCAGCTCTCCTGCCGTCGGCTGCCGCACCAATCACCGTCGAAGCGCCGTTTCTGAAATCGCCGGCTAAAAACACATTGTCTTCCCGCTGATCCAGAGTTGAACCGATCAAATTCTCTTCCTGTTTTTGTCCGATGGCAAAAACAATCGTGTCCGCATCGATAACGAATTCCGAACCCGGGATCGTCTCGATGGATTTATCCTCCTGCAATTCATTCCGAATCAATTCCAGTCCGACCACTTTATTATTCTCTGAAATCACAGCCTTTGGTGTTACCAGAAATGAGAAATCAACACCTTCAGCCTCCATGGCAATGATTTCGTGCTCACCGGCACTCATCATATCCTTTGTGAATAAAAACGCAATGGTGGTTTTCTCTGCACCCAACCGGTACGCCAGCCTCGCGCAATCTACTGCCGTAAATCCTCCACCGATAACCACTACGTTCCGAACCGGATAATCAATCTCCTGCTGATTCGCTGCAATCATAAAATCCAGGCCGTAAAAACACCCTGTGCTGTCCAATCCGGGAATATCCAGCGTTTTTGCCAGCATACAGCCGCCTGCCATCACCACCGCATCGTATTCTTCGGCTAACACCTGAATTTTATCCTCGGTATCCACCCGGAACTTGGTCTCAATTTCGACGCCCAAATCCGTGATTGATTTGACATCTTTTTGCACGACATCATGGGGTAAACGAAATTGCGGCAGTCCGTAACGCAGCATTCCACCCGGCTCATCGAATTGTTCCATGATTGTCACCTGATAGCCCTTTAATGCAAGGTCATTGGCAACCGTCAATCCGGCGGGACCGGAACCCACGACACAAACTGTTTTTTCGTTTGGTTTGATGTCATCAACCGAAAGTGGTTTCATTCCAAAATCAGCAGCCGATCTTTTCAAAAAACAAATGGAAACCGGATCGCCCAAGCCGTCCCAGCCGTGGCGGCAGGCACCTTCACAGGGACGGTGGCACACTCTGCCTAAAATTGACGGAATCACGTTATCGCGCCGATTGATAAAATAGGCTTTTTCGTAGTCACCTTCCATAATCGCCTGAATGTAACCCGGAATGTCCGTCATGATCGGACAGGCCGCTTTGCAAGGAATATTCACATCAATCCATTTTCGGTCCACAATATCTTTGGAAATTTCAGTTTGAGTGGCTTGTTTATCACTTGGCATGCCATTTACTCCAAAATTTATATCCTGCTTGTCGCTCAGATTAATATCTATTCCAAACCTTCAGTCGATTTTATCAATTTAATCACGTTTCCCTGAACAAAGAAAACATCCGCTTTATCCCGCTGAATAATTTCCGTAATCAGTCCGGTCTGCGGATTTGGGATGGTAAAAAGCTGTTTCAATCCGCCGCCGGTGTCAATAACCTCATCCGAAGTAAACTGGATGCCCTGTTTTCTCATCTGTTCCGAAGCCGAATAAATGTCATCCACACAATAAGCCATGTGGTGCAACCGGTCACCGTTCTTTTTGACCCATTTGGTAATGATATTATTTTCATCCATTCCCTGATCCACAAAAATGTAAAATGGCGCGCCCGGCAAATTGAGCACTTTGGATTTTGCTGTGCTGTTGCCAAAATCCATTTCCAATTCCTGAACGATTTGAAAACCGAGTTTATTGGTATAAAATTCGACCACCGGATTTAAATCAGCAGTCCGAAAAGCAATATGATCAAGTCGTTTGAGTGACACGATTTATCTCCTTCTATTTATGACCCATGGAACACACGAAATAACTCAAAAATCAAAAAATAGCCTTTCGTGTTTTTTAGTGTGTTTAGCGAAATTAAATTAGATACTAATACTCGCTTTATAATTTCAATTATTTTTCTCTGTGCCTCTAATTCTCTGTGGCAGTTTCTCTTCAGGATTAAACACTCAAATCCATATTCTCATAAATCGGCGCGGTGTTGAACACCGTACCCGGATTGAGTAAGTCCTGCGGATCAAATAATTCTTTGATCATTTTCATGTATTTAAAAGCCGGACCCAATTCTTGCTCAAAATAAACAGAACGTGAACGCCCGGCGTTGTGTTCGCCAACCAATGTACCATGATATTTTCTCAAAATTTCAAACGTATTTTGAGAAACATCCACAATTTTCTTATGAATATCACCACGGTTCGGATCAAAGTATGGTCTGGCATGAATACTGCCAAATCCCAAATGACCGAAAAAAGAAATTTTCTGACTGCGGCTATCCATCAGTTGCTGGATTTCTCTTCGCACCGCTGCAAAATCTTTCAGATGAATGGCAATGTCGTCAATAATTGAAGGCAAGATTAATTTATGTTCCCGGGCAAATTTCCATAACGATGGCAGGATTTTTTTGCGGTCATCCCATAGTGTCATTTCCTCTTCGCTTCCGGATGGGATATCCCACAGATTGGAAATATCATATTTCTCTAAAATGTACTTGCCCTGATTCGCCTGATCCTTTGAATTATCAAATTCAACAATGAGCGTACCGATAACATCAGGATCAGACATGTTCAAAATTTTACCATTCACGTATTCGGAACACGACGCATCTGAAAATTCCAACGCTGCCGGATTCAGTGCTTTCAATCGATTGGCAGCATCTGCGAATTCATCAAAATCTCTGAAATGGGCGACAAAGGTGCCCAGCGAAGGTTTGTGCTGCATCAATTTCAGGCGAACTTCAGTGACAATGCCAAGTGTGCCGACACTGCCCACCAGCAGATGAGCTGTCAATTCATTAATATTCGTGTATTTTTCAAATGCTTTTAAATTGTATCCGCCGGCGATATAAGGTCTGTTATTGACAATTTCGCGGGATTGGTTGTCACTCAAATACTGCTGTTGAATAAGTTTTAATCCCTGTTCCAAATAACCGGGTAGCGATTCTCTGGTGTCAATAACTTCTGCCTGTGATGTGACAAACTTCAATGAGGTAACAAATTCATCAATTGTCCCATAACGTGCTGTGCGGGGACCTGTCGAGCGCGTTCCCACATTGCCACCCAACGCGCACAGCGCGCTGCTCGAAGGAACCGACGGCAGCATTAGATTCAGTTGATGCATCTGCTTCAAAAAATGGTCGAGAACCGTTCCGGACTGAACAACCGTTTCTTCACCGACCGATAAAACCTGATTAAAATATTTTTTAAAATTTAAAATAATACCGTCCCCGATTCCAGCGCCGCTCAATCCGCTTCCGCCACTTCGTGCCGTGATACTCAGGTTTTGGTTACGAGCGAAATGAATCGTTTTTGCGACGTCGTCTTCGGTTTTGGGTTCAATAACATACTTCGGAATGATTCTGTAAGAACTGGAGTCTTGACTGAATCGTTTCAGTGTGACAGAATCTCGATGCAATTCTCCCGAAATATTCAATTCCGAATCAATCATATTATAGACCTAATGTCTTTTCCGGCGGACGCCTTTCCGGTACCTGAACATGAGGGATTTTATTATCAATCCAATCCTGTGAAACGTAAAGCCAGCAGTAACATGCGCCGTATTCCTCAATGTCCGGTTTTGCATAAACACACGGACAGACAATATCCTTGTCCTTTTCTTTATCGCCTGTCGCAGCCCGGCAGGGACACGTTCTCAATCCATAGCGCTCACCATTTTTCAATAAACCTTCTAATAATGGTTTGACGGTTTCCCAATCCGGGTTCAAAATCAATCCTTGCTTTGGTGCGTACTTTTTCAATGTTTCATAATATTTTTCTACTGACATCATAAATTCAACACCTCCTTGACACCATCATAATCTTCACCAATCACTGCTAAATCGCCCACGATCAATGTCGGGAAAGACAAACTCGGATTGCTGGGCTGCATAAACTTGAGATGCTTTTTTTTCTCTTCCATCGATAACAAATCAATGTCAACAACCTTGGCTTCCACATTGTTCATTTCCAGGAACCTTTTCATGCGAGCACAACGCGGACAGGTGCTGATTGCAAACAAAATTGGAACTTTATTATTCAATTCATTTTCGTACATATTCAACTCCACATTTTTTCACAACTTTTCAATTTATGTTTCTACAACATTCAATTACAAAACACTTAACACGTCTTCGCCGTGTATTGCCGTATTTACTTTATCAAATACTTGTTTGATAATACCATCTTTTCCGATCACAAAGGTCGAACGTTTGATACCCATATATGTTTTCCCGTACATCTTCTTTTCACCCCAGGCACCGTACTTTTCCGCCACTTCATGTTCCGGATCTGACAGTAAGGTAAAATTCAAATTGTTTTTATTAATAAAATTTTGATGCGATTTCACGCTATCCGGACTCACGCCCAAAATAACCGCATTTTTGGCTTCGATCTTTTCCGAATTGTCTCTGAAAGAGCATGCCTCTTTGGTACATCCCGGCGTATTATCTTTTGGATAAAAATAAAGGATCACATCTTTTTCTCCCAAAAAATTGGATAATGATACGTCCTCTCCTTGATCCGATTGCAATTTAAAATCCGGTGCTTTATCTCCAACTTTTAACATTATTTTTTCTCCTGATATAAACGACCAAAAAAATTGGTGAGTGGCTCTTGAATGGTATTCAAAATTATCCAATAAAACCACTCACCATCACTTTGACCAACTTCATCCGATTCAATATAACAACCCGTAATAACCCAGTGTACAATTATTCTTGTACTGAAAATTCGCTTTTATCTGCTCCGCAAACCGGACACACCCAGTCTTCCGGAATATCTTCGAATGCGGTTCCGGCTTCTACTCCACTATCCGGATCACCTTCTGCCGGATCATAAACGTAACCACAAACATCACAAATGTACTTTTTCATGCGCTTTCTCCTTCTTAAATAAAGTGAATAATTTGATTTTTTTTTAAATACGTTTGTAGCTGTCATTATTCAAAAATGAACGTAATATCATTGGTATATTAAACAAAGCTAACTAAAATTAAGCAGGGTATTTTCCAGCGACGTATTCCTTCAAATATTTATTTTCCACATGAAGGTCTGCCAAATGCGCTTTGACAATATCCCCGATAGAAATAATCCCACAAATGTTGTGATCTTTCACGATGGGCAAATGACGGATACGATTTTTTGTCATTAACTTCTGTACATCTTCCAGACTATCTTCAGGGGCACCAACGATGATATCTCTTGTCATAATATCTTTTACTTTACTCTGCTTGATACCTTCGCACTTGCTTAATGTCTCCATAAGTACATCCCGGGCACCTATAATGCCCACAGGATCTTCATTATCGTTCAAGACTAAGAGTGATCCCACTTTATTTGCAGCAAAAACTTGCATCGCCTCCCAAACTGTTTTTTCTTCATGTACACTAACCACATTAGAGCCCTTTTCAGAGAGAATGTCTTTAACTTTCATTTCGCTTGCTCCTTTTTGAGATTCTAATTTTCAATGAATTAATAATTATCACCATTGGCTGTTGTTTTAATAATTTTAGTTATTTTAGATGAGAATCAATCCGAAATTATGCATAAAATTTTAGAATTTCTTTCCATTTTTACATCATCGGCCAAAATTGATTATCATACCAAACGCTTTCTTTTAACTCCTTATCCAAATCGCTCAAAAACTGCAAATGTGTCTTTTCCCAGTTCGCCAACCAATTGTACAACTCCTTTGCTTCTGTATTTTCAGCCAAATCCGCCTGTTCTGAATAAAATGTCACAGCGCGTTCTTCCATTGCCATGGCAGCAGAAATCGCAGCCGCTTCATAGCTGGCAGCGTGAATCTGTTTTTTAATCGCACCAGTGAGCACCGCATCTGCAACCTGTGCTGGCGTATCAGGCAACTCCATCGCTTCAGGTTTCCCGCCGCTTAATACATTTTTAAATTGCTCCGTGAGAATGCTGATATGTTTATCTTCCTCTTCAGCCATTGTTTGAAAAATATCTTTCACCGCATCGCTTTGGGTCTGTTTCACAATATTCTGATAAAACGCCTTTCCGCGCCGTTCTAATAAAATAGCATCTTTAATGATGTCCAGCGTCTTTTCTTGTGGCATATTAACTCTCCTCGATTATAAGATAATTATAAAATTTAAAGAATGCTCTAACAAGATCGAAATCAAGCAGTTGAACCATTTATGGCATAAATACTGAGAATTTATAATATAAATTTTTTACCATAGTGTCAAGTGTTTTTTAAACAATTGTATGTTAAAATTAATCAAGAATCAAATTTGTTAACAAAGGGTGTTTTAATCATGCCCCACATCGTTTGCCACTGCGAACCATCAATCTCCTTTACACCATAATTGATATTTTTCGGATCACTCCGAACTTTGAATGTTCTGGCGATTCGATCCCACCAGGAAAAAATCGTCCCATAATTCATATTTGATTCTTCTCGAATTTGAGAATGATGAACCCAATGCATCCACGGTGTGACAATTATCTGTCTTAATACGTTGTCAATTTTCTGGGGAATATAAAAATTGCTGTGATGAAAATAGATAATCGGGAGCATAATCGTCTCATAAAGCAAAATATCAACCGGTCGCATTCCCAACAGGATAATGATTCCCAAACGCAACGACGATGAAAAAATTAATTCGACAGGATGAAAACGCATAGCAGTAGTTACATCCATTGCCGGATCGGTGTGATGCATCCGATGAAATCGCCAGAGAAATTCAATCTCATGATTCATCCGGTGCCAAATATACATCCACACATCGAAACCGATAATCAACACGGCGATACGAATAAACATCGGTACATCCAATTGATAAAATAGACCAAATTTTTGTTCGGAGGAAATTGCATAAATAACTCCATAGACCGCAGAAAATACGACTGTCAAAAGAATCGCATTCATAATGTTGATCCCCACGTTCCGGGCGCCATGTTTGAGACGATTTTTTTTGTCGCGGAACAAGGGATAAACCGTTTCCAGCCCAAGTAAAATCAAAAAGATAGCAATCGAAATCGCGTATTTGGCAATCTGCATATTATTCTTTTCCTGTATGACAACTCACTATAAATTCATTTATTTAAATCATAATTGACAATAGATTGTCGGCTAAAATCATTGATCAATTTATTCTGCAAACATCCTTTCAGCCTGCCGCACAATTTGATCCGCTGTAATCTCAAAGTGTTCGTACAAACTCTGGTAAGGAGCCGAAGCGCCAAACTCGTTTAATCCCAAAACGATTCCACTTGAACCAGCATATTTATGCCAACCCAAAACAGCTCCGGCTTCAACTGCAACACGTTTGGTAACGGATTCCGGCAAAACCTCTGCTTTGTATTCAGCCGACTGATTCTCAAAAAGCGTCCAACTGGGCATGCTGACAACGCGTGAATTAATTCCTCTTTGGTTTAATCGTTCGAAGGCTTCGATGCAAAGATGAACTTCTGAACCGGTACTCATCAGAATGAGCTCCGGTGAACCTTTTGAATCTGCAACAACGTATGCGCCGTTTAATGCACCTTCGGCTGAATTAAATTTTGACCGATCAAACGTCGGCACATTTTGTCGGGTAAGCACTAATGCAATCGGATGGTCTTTTACTGTCAATATATATCGCCAAAGTGAAGCTAATTCATTGGCATCTGCCGGACGAATCACCTCAAGTTCAGGCATCGCCCGCAAAGACGCCAAATGTTCAATGGGTTGATGGGTCGGACCGTCTTCGCCCAGTCCGATACTGTCGTGAGTAAAAATAAAAAGAGACGGTTGTTTCATCAGCGCTGCCAGCCGAATTGCAGGGCGCATGTAATCCGAGAAAACAAAAAAGGTTGCTCCAAACGCTCGCAGTTTGCTGAGTGTCATGCCGTTTACAATCGCACCCATTGCATGTTCACGAATGCCGAAGTGAAAATTTCTACCCTTATAATTGTCCTTATTGAAAGCATCAGCATCATCAAATAAGGTCTTCGTGGAAGGACTCAAATCAGCAGCGCCTCCCAAAAACCAGGGCACTCGTTTTGCGATGAGGTTCAAAATCTGTCCATTGGTCTTCCGCGTTGCAGCACCTTTTGCATCTGCCGGAAATTCCGGTAAATCTTCGAACCACCCTGCGGGCACATCTCTGTTTTGTACCATCTCGAATTGTTCTGCTAATTTCGGATGCTCAATCTTGTATCGTTCATATTTTTGGTTCCAGTTCTTTTCAGTCTCTGCACCGATCTTTCGTTTCGTTTTAGTAAACTCTCGCACTTCATCCGGCACAAAGAACTTCTTCTCCGGATCACAACCGTAGAATTTTTTCGCTTCACGAATTTCGTCCTCACCAAGCGGAGCGCCATGGGCGTCAGCCGTGTCCTGCTTATTTGGAGCGCCGTAAGCGATATGACTATCCAATATGATCAGATTGGGTTTCCCTTTATTCTCTTTCGCATTGCTTAATGCGGTTGAAATTTTGGCGAGATCGTTGGCATCGGCAACATGTTGGACAAACCAGTCATACGCTTCAAATCTCTTTTTAATATTTTCAGAAAATGCTAACGCTGTGCTGCCTTCGATGGTGATTGAATTATTATCGTAAATCCAGATTAAATTATCCAGTCCCAAATGTCCGGCAAGGGACGCGGCCTCATGTGAGATTCCTTCCATGATGCAGCCATCGCTTGCGATCGCGTAAACATAGTAATCGATGATATCAAAATTGGGGCGATTAAAATAATGCTTGAGCCATTTTTCTGCGATTGCCATGCCCACACTGGTTCCAATCCCCTGTCCGAGCGGTCCGGTAGTCATCTCTACACCGAATGCGAATCCGTATTCGGGATGCCCGGCGGTCTTACTGTGTAACTGCCGAAAATTTTTGATGTCCTCGAGACTGAGATCGTATCCCATCACATGAAGAGTGGCATACAATAACATGGAGGCATGACCAGCAGAAAGTACAAGCCGATCTCGATTAGGCCAATCCGGATTTTCCGGATTGAATTTTAAGAATTCATTGTAGATTGTAAAACTCAACGGCGCTAATGCCATCGCAGTTCCCGGATGACCTGAATTCGCTTGCTGAACCGCATCCATTGATAGCGTACGGATTGTGTTGACAATTAATTGTTTGTCAGAATTTTTTAACTCCATAACCACCCTCAATTCATTTTTTTATGAGAATCGACCACAAGAACCACGTTGAAAAAGTCGAAACTCATTATTCAATTCTTATCAGATCAAACATCCGATAAGAGGCTCTAACTTTTTGAAAAAACTATTTATTAACTAACGTTCAAATAATGCATCGCGTTCCGTTATTTCAGTGTTGATCAGAAATTATTTCATTGTTTACTAATGATAAAATCATCATAAAATGCTTCGGCTTTGCCACCGGTATTATCGCCGTCACTCATCACAGCAATTGCCCCGACTTTAAGTGGATCATCGCCGAAAATCCGCTGATAATCCTGATACACATTTCGTTTTTCAGTAATCCAATAACCGAGACTATCTCTGCCGCTCTGAACGGCAATCATCACCACATTTTTCGGCAACCAGGGATTTGGATGACTCTCCCCTTTCGGCAATTTACGTGCCCAAATGTAGCTGATTGTTTTTGTATTCCATTTCAAAAATTTGGGAAAAACAACATACACGCGTGCGCCGTAATCATCGGTCTCTTTCTGATGCACGTCGCCTCTTTCCGATATATGAGTGACCTTCCATCGCCAGCTCAAGAACGGATATTCTTTTACATCATATTTTATTTCCTTGTACAGACCAGAAGCAGCGCTATCAGCCTCTGCTTTTAAAACAAAATTGGTATCTTCATTGACAATCGAATAAGATGTATTCCCGACAAAACTTTTTTCCTCCCAGCCGGTAATTTGATTTTCTATTTGAGAATCCGCCGAAAATTGGTCAATTACTCGATTAAAAACTTGACTGTAAATTTTTGTAGTTTGAAAAGACAAAAATACGATAAGAAAAATTATTAATATTCGATTCATCATCTTTAAATCCTTTGTCTGATTTTCAATATGTTCATTAAGAGGGATTATTTTTTTGGTCATTCCGAGTTATCAATGGTACGATATAGCTATCTTCAAATGGTGAAGCATAATTCAATCCCAATTTTCGATAGACTGAAACCGGGATTCCAATATCTGCCAGAAATAAATGACCTGTTTTTCCTTTCAAAAGACCGAGCTTTGGCAATGCGAGAGTCATTGTCCAGCCTGAATGAATAAATTCCCCTAAAGCACTGCCGTCATTCGCATCGATTCCGGATGGTAAATCCAGCGACAGAATCGGCGCTCCTGCCTGATTCGCCCACTGAATTAATTCCAAAGTAATTCCCGTTGGCGGTCCTTTCAAACTGTAACCGATTAACGCATCGATAACAAAATCATACGAGTCGTCATTTAGCTGATAAGTACCAATTTCATGTCCGAACGTTGAATGAAATACTTTCCGTTGAAACGCAGTGACTTCCGCGAGCCCTGAAGCGTTTGTCAGACACAGATTCACCTGTGCGTTTCGGTTGGAAAGATGTCTGGCTGCACAAATGCCTCCACCACTATTCCCGCCTGTACCGGCTATTACTAAAATACGTGCTTTGTTCCAATGATCTCCCAGCAATTTAATTGTCAGCTCTGCCAAATTCCGACCAGCGTTCTCCATCATTTGAAATAAGTTCGGACCAGTCTGCTCCATAGCAATGCGATCAATTTCCTGCATTTGTCCAGCGCTAACTGCCGGGACGTGTATTCCTGTTTCTGTATAAAATTTTTGCATTTTGCTCAAGACTAATTAATTTTTCTCGTTTCTGAAAGGATTTAGTTCAGTAAATTAAATCTAATCTTTGCCAGCTCGCCTCAAATCACTGTTTCAATCTTTTTTACCCAATGCCCGATCCAGGTTGAACGCTGCGCTGATTAACGCTAAATGAGTAAACGCCTGCGGAAAATTACCCAATGCTTCACCACTGGCGCCAATTTCTTCGCCGTACAAACCGAGATGATTCGCATATCCCAACATTTTTTCAAAAATCAGCCGAGCCTCCTCCAGCCGATCGGAATCAAACCGACCCGCGCGTGACAATGCTTCCACCAGCCAGAACGAACAAATGGTAAACGTTCCTTCATCGCCTTTTAAGCCATCGGGCGCCTCTGTTACATCGTAACGGTAAACCAGACTGTTGGAAACCAGTCCGCCTTTTTCCGGAGATTGATTTATAGCGTTCAGAGTTTTAATCATCCTCGGATCGGTTGGCGACAGAAAGAATACCAGCGGCATCATTAAATTTGACGCATCCAAAGTATTGCTGCCATAGCTCTGTACAAACGCTTCACGATCCGGACTCCAACCTTTTTTCATAATTTCTTCATAGATTTCATCACGGCATTTTAGCCAGCGGTCATGATCGGCCGGAAAAGAACGTTTATTTGCAAGACGTATGGCTCGATCCACAGCCACCCAGCACATTAATTTTGAATAAACAAAATGTCTTTTCCCACCACGTACTTCCCAGATCCCCTCATCCTCCTTGTTCCAATTCTCACACACATAATTGACCAAACGTCGCAAAGATGTCCACATATCGTAGGAAATCGGACTACCATATTTATTGAACAGATAGACTGAGTCCATCAACTCACCGTAAATATCCAATTGTAATTGATTATAAGCGCCGTTACCGACACGAACCGGTTTTGATCCTTTGTAACCTTTGAGATGATCCAAAATTTCTTCTTTCAACTCGTGACGTCCGTCAATGCCATACATCAATTGCAGGGAACCGTCTGGGTTCATTTCTTTGGTTCTTTTTTCAATCCAATTCATAAAATGTGCTGCTTCATCGGTGAAACCAATGCGAAGTAATCCATAAAGCGTAAATGCAGCATCCCGGATCCAAGTGTACCGATAGTCCCAATTCCGTTCTCCGCCGACGCTTTCCGGCAAACTACAGGTCGGCGCTGCGACAATCGCGCCTGTCGGTTCGTAGGTTAATAATTTCAATGTCAGAGCAGAGCGATGAACCATTTCCCGCCAGCGGCCTGTATAGGTACATTTTGATATCCATCGACGCCAGTAATCTACAGTTTCTGTGAATAGCTCGTGAACAGCATCATGTGACGGACACACGGGACATGATGCATTCGATTTTGCTTCTTCCAATACGAAAACAGCTTTTTCCCCTTCAGCTAAATCAAAATCCGCAGTAGCGCCACTTCCATCAGCCTTTAGAGAGACATCTGTTTTTAACCACAAGCTCAATTTTTCAGAATTAAAGTAAGCGCCGTTTTCACTGACCGTTAATTCATGTTGATCTCGGGCATAATTAAACGCCGGATAACATGCAACGTTGAATGTCATTTTACCTCTAACCACGTTGACCAAACGTATCAATCTGTGGTGCTTTTGTTTCTCGCCTGTGTTTTCAACAGGCATAAAATCAGTAATTTCAGCCACACCATCGGAACAAAGAAATCGGCTAATGAGCACATTTGTTTCGGGCCAATAAAATTGTTTGTATGTTACCTTTTCCCGTTTCAGCGAAATTTGAAAAAACCCGCCCTTTTCGTCATCCAGAATCGAAGCGAAAATACTGGGCGAGTCAAAATGCGGAAAGCATAACCAGTCAATTGAACCATTTATTCCGACCAAAGCCAGGGTGTGCATATCCCCGATGATACCATAATTTTCGATGGGTTGGTAAGCCATTTTTAACATCCTTTTGGTTTTATGTGCTAAATGGTGTCTATCCGAAAAATACCAAAATAGACCTCACCTTGAGGAGCTGTATCAAAAGTTAACTTGTAGTGACGAATTTATTCGTCAAATCCCACATTCTGTATGGAGCGAATAAATTCGCTACTACAAATTGGGCTAAACATCTTGCATCGGGACTTTTGATACAGCCCCTGAACAGACGTTCCCCTTCTCCATTTGGGAGAAGGGGTTAGGGGATGAGGTCTAACATAATAAAATTTGAAAATATCATCCCAATTGCCGATTTCGGTTTTTTCGTACGCACAGTAAATAGAAATTTAGTGAACTGTAAAATACTTATCATTGATAAACTGAGTAGTGTGATATTTCAATCAACCGCCGGTTGCGAACCCCGGATAAAGCGTCATCCCACCATCTACAATCAAACTGGTTCCGTGGACATAATCCGCCTGATCTGAGGCTAACCAGACGACCGCCCTGCCGATATCGTCCGCTTCACCGATGCGATTGTAAGGAATCAAAGACATTAAATCCTGATATGCCTTTTCCGTATCCCAGGCAGCTTTATTAATTGGTGTTTTAATAGCGCCGGGCGCTACGCTATTTACGCGAATACGATAAGCGCCAACTTCCTGGGCAATCGATTTCATCAGCAGCATTACTCCACCTTTGGATGCTGCATAATTGGCATGTCCTGCCCATGGTATGATTTCATGCACTGAACTGATAAAAATAATTTTTCCCGCTGCACAGGATATTTCCTCAACAACGCCACGACTTTTAAATTCTCTAACCGCTTCCCGTGCGCATAAAAACGACCCATTGAGATTGACACCGATCACCGCATTCCATTGATCCATTGTCATCTCATCAAACGGCGCATCGCGTTGAATACCTGCGTTGTTCACTAAAATATCAATTGTACCAAACTTTTCCTTCATCTCAGCGAACATCTTCTTAACCTGTTTTTCATCGGATACGTCCGCCTTGTGAGCGTAAGCCTGACGACCTGCCGATTTGATGCTCTCGACAACTTCCTGAGCGGCTTCTTCACCGACAATGTAATTGACCACTATATCTGCTCCGGCTTGCCCCAACGCCATGGCAATTCCTTTACCAATACCAGAATTGGCACCGGTAACTAATGCCTTTTGGCCTTTCAGATTTTTTTCCATTGAAGGCTTTGGCATCACCACATCCGGAATTTTATTATTGCTCATATTCGAGCTCCATTAATTTTTAAAAATATTTTATTAAATAAATGCCTTGAGTTCACTCCCTGCGGCTTCATCCACATACCAATCCAAAATGCCAGATTTTGGATTGACACACGCTGCCGGTAACGCGTTAATCTCTTTTTTCGAAATCAAAATTTTATTTACTAATTCTCTTTTCCTTTTCCCTGTAACGAGAAATGACACCCGCTTTGCTTGATTGATGGTTTTTAAAGTCAGCGAAATCCTCTTTTGTCCTGTTAACGGGTGTTGAGTTACGGTGGTTATATTCTGGTTATTAAATTCGTTTTTTGAATTCGGAAAAATTGAAGCGGTATGTCCATCCTCTCCCATGCCTAAAAAAATCCAGTCAAATTGCGGTACCTCGTCACGATTCTTTGGGGCGATACGATCAACTAACCGATGATAACGAGTGGCCTCTGTCTCAGGATCATTTTCCCCTTTGATCCGGTAGATATTTCTTTCAGGAATATTAGTTTGATTGAGCAGAGTTTTCTCGGTCATCCCATAATTGCTCTCTGCATCTTCGGGTGGTACGCAGCGTTCATCACCCCAAAAAAATTGGACATATTTCCAGCAGATATGATCGTTCATGTCACGTTCGACCAACGCCTTAAAAAACTGTTGGGGCGTCGATCCCCCAGAAATTGCAATAAACATTGCTTGCTCATTAGCCGCGAAATCATTCACTTTTTTTTGAAATTCAATTGCTAACGACTCGGCTAATTCATTAGCCGATTTGAATATTTTTATCTGTGGTTTCATGCTATAGTTTGCAATATCCTTTGTCTTCTGTTTTGCTCTCACAGGGAAAATGCCAATCTTCATCTGCTTCATCAATCAGATTTCCGGCTTCTTTTGGTCCCCACGATCCTGCCGGATAGCCATACAATTCAATGTCAGGATTTTTCTCCCAGGCATCCAAAATCGGTGTGATAAATTCCCAACATGCTTCAACAGCATCAGCCCGGGCATATAAAGTTGGATCACCCAACAAACAATCCAGCAACAAACGCTCATACGCTTCCGGCAACGATTTTCCTCCCAGATCAGCATAGTGAAAATCCATATCAACCGCCTGAATATTAAATCCGGCTCCCGGTACCTTCATACCAAATTTAAGCGAAATTCCCTCATCCGGCTGAATGCGAATAATCAATTGATTGTCTGTAATTTGACATTCAGACTCTTTTTTGAATAAAGAATGCGGTGTTTTTTTGAAATGAATGACGACTTCAGTGACACGATCCGGCAGCCGTTTTCCAGTGCGAATATGAAAGGGGACATCGCCCCAACGCCAGTTATCAATAAAGAATTTCATCGCGACAAATGTCTCTGTTCGTGAATCAGAAGGCACATTTTCTTCTTCCCGATAACCTGCAATCTGATCCCCATTAATCTTTGATGAAACATATTGTCCGCGAACGACTTGCCTGGGTACATTTTCCATTTTTATAGGGCACAAAGCCTGAAAATTTTTTACCTTCTCATTTCTCACCGAATTTGCCTCGAATTTAACCGGCGGTTCCATGGCAATCGTAGCAACGACCTGTAAGAGATGATTTTGAACCATATCCCGCAGCGCTCCTGCTCCGTTATAATATTTGCCTCGCTTTTCCACACCTATAGACTCTGCTGCGGTAATCTCGATGTGATGTATATAATTTCGATTCCACAGCGGTTCAAAAATACCATTTGCAAAACGCAGCGCCAAGATATTTTGAACAGTCTCTTTACCCAAATAATGGTCAATTCTGTAAATCTGACGTTCATCAAAATTTTTTAATAACTTCCTGTTCAGTTCTTTAGCCGTATTTAAATTATATCCAAATGGTTTTTCCAGTACGATGCGCTTCCTCCCGTGATCCTCATCCTGTTTGTTCAAACCAACTTTTGCCAGATTATCACCGATCGTTCCAAATAATGACGGCGTTGTTGACAGGTAATAAATGAAGTTACCTTCACTTTGATAATCGCTATCCAGTTGTGTGAGTTTTGATTTTAACTTTTTAAAATCATCGAGATTTTTAGAGTCAGCTACTGTATAATAAATATTTTTCAAAAATTTACCCCGAAAATCGTCGCTGACTCCAGTATTTTTGTAGAATTGTTTTAGTGAGCCTTCCATCGATTCACGGAATGATTCATCACTAAAATTTGTCCGACCGGTTCCGACAACCGCGAATTGTTCCGGTAATAAATCCCTTAAATATAAATCAAACAACGCGGGCATCAGTTTTCTCTTTGTTAAGTCCCCGGATGCACCAAAAATAACAATGATCGAATTTTCTGGTTTTTGCATGTTATTCCTCAATTTACGGATCGACTATTTGTAACAATCAGAACATTTTCTTTGCCACAAAGACCCCAAGACTCAAAGTTACACAAAGAAATACATATTTAAAAATGTTCTATTCTAACAGTCTAATTTGCTTTTTTTGTATCTTCGAAACTTCAGGGCTGAACAGGAACCGACTATTTTTTTAAACAAGTTACTCCTTTTTTGCCGGCAATAATCACCTCATCTGCCATCCCTAAAAACAAGCCGTGTTCCACAATCCCGGCTCGATACTTTAAAATCGAACTTAATTCATAATAGTCTAAATTTCCTGAGGCATGAAAATCAAGAATAAAATTTCCCTGATCAGTTTTAAAAACAGCTCCATTTTTATTCGTTCGAATTGTCACCTGATGACCAATGGTTTCAAGGTATTTTTTACTCGCTAAGTATCCAAATGGAACAACCTCAACCGGTATCGGTGATTTTTTCCCTAACTCGTTTACCAATTTTGTCTCATCAACAGCGACAAGAAAGCGTTCGCTGCTTTGAGCTAATATTTTTTCTCGTAACAGCGCCCCTCCACCCCCTTTTATTAAATTCAAATCACGATCCACTTCATCAGCCCCATCAATCGTTAAATCAATTTGCGGATATTTGTCCATGTTGCTCAAATGAATTCCAAATTCTTGAGCGAATCTTTCGGTCTGTTTTGAACTGGGGATTCCGACAATCGATTTTAATTCTCCCTCACGAATTCTTTTCCCTAATTCGCGCAGCATAAAAAAGACCGTACTTCCAGATCCCAAACCGAGAATCATCCCGGATTTTACATAATCCAGCGACTTAATCGCTGCCTGTTTTTTATAAGTATCGACATTATTCATTTTAATATCGCATGAAATGTAACGAACGTTATTTTAAAAATTCTCCCGCTACCTTCATCAGGTGTTTAGGATTTTCCACGATCCACTTTTTATCAATAATATTGCTTTCAACTATTGCCTGTTTTGTAAATTCATTGGTTACCACAATCGTCTTCATCCCTGCGTTTTTTGCCGCCTTAACACCATTGAGCGAATCTTCAATAACCAGGCAATGTGTTGGTTTGACATCTAACTCGTCTGCCACTAATTGATAAATTTCAGGATCGGGCTTACCTGCCGATACATCATCACGCGTCGCGATAAATTCAAAAAAATCAGCCAAAGCCAGAATTTGCAAAACTTTCTTTGTCTGCTCGCAGTGGGACATGGTTGCCAGTCCGGTTTTCAATCCTTTTGATCGTACTATTTTGAGCAGATTCATATTATAGGGACAAAGATATTTTTTCATCAATTTCGTATCATTGAGAAACGTTTGGTAAATTTTTAATCTGACCTGAACGAATGCCTGCCAAGCCGTTTTGACGCCAAATTCTTCCATTCTTTTTTCGGCTGCACTTTTCAAATTAAACTTATTCATCAAATGGAGGGCAACCTCCTTCCGCGAAAGCCCAACGACATTTTTAAATTCGGCAATGATTTCTGATTCATTGAGTTTACTTTCTGATAAGTGCATTGCTGCTTCGGCGTATGATTTTGCTTTTAATATTTCCGTCTGAACCAGCGTTCCGTCCAGATCAAATATTACCGCTTCAATCATAATACAATTTCTCCAATCGTCAATATTGCCACAAAAAAGAACAGGAAGCCAAGCCCCTTTTCCAAATAATGTTGTGGAATTTTCCTCGATAGCACTGAACCGAGCTGCGCACCAATAATGACTCCCGGCACACTAAATATCACAATATTAAACACTGTTTGCAATGTGGCTTCGCCATACGTCACAAATTTATAAAAATGTCCGATCGACGCCAGGAGTACGGTAACCGAGATTACAAAAACACTGGTTGCGACTGAAACGGCACTGGGAACCCGGCAGCGTTGGAGTAAAAAATAACCGTTTAGTTCACCAAGTCCAGTCGAAATCATTCCCACAAATAAGCCGCCGATGCCAGCAATAAACCTGCCCTGATTTTTATTGCAAACCGTATAGCATATTTTTTCATTATCCTTTGTAATCAAACACGTTTCCGCTTTTTCTCCGCCATAGTCTTTTTCTATTTGCTCATCCAACAACTTCACCAGGTGAGGCTTCGGCGAACGCAGAAAACTGGCTGATACAGCAAACAAACCCATGCCAAATATTGCTTTCAAGACATCTGCTTCGATCGCGCCCGATGCCCAGGTACCAATCAACGCCAACGGAACCGTACCCATCAACAGCGCCAGTCCCAACTTATAATCAATTAATTTTTTGTGCGCGTAAGCGTAAAATCCACTGGCAAAACCAAAGACTTCTGTAATCAGACCAGTGCCGATCGCAATTTCAGGTGATAGCCGCAAGCCCAGCATAAAGAATGGAGCAAAAAACGTAGCTCCGCCGACACCGGACGCCATGGCAATAGTGGCAAATAGTAAAGAAGCTGGAAACACAAACCAATATTCGAACGTCATTTACTGTTCCTATTTTTTATTTCATTCGATCCGCCTTTACCGCACCTGTTTATTGGAACTATTTTCCAATTATTTTTCTCACAAACTTCACCACCGCATTATCAGTTAATCGCGCCGCAAAAGCCTGAGTTGCGGGTCGCTTTACCATGTCACCATAGGTCGGATAAATATGGATCATCTTCTGAATTTTGTGAAATGGGATGCCCAGAGATTTCGCAAGCTGGGCTTCATGCAAAAGATCAGCCGCGCGCTCACCGATAATATGAATACCGAGCAGATTTCCACCTTTGCCAACAACAAACTTGCTCATTCCCGTAGTCTCCAAATCAGTTTTTGCCCGATCAACTTTCTCATAATTGAATGTGTAAACTTTGACTTTTTTACCGTATTTTTCCCGGGACTCCTGTTCGGTTAAGCCAGCATGAGCAAACTCAGGATCAGTAAAAGTTGACCACACAATATTTTCGTAATTTACTTTTCGTTTGATCGGTAACGGTAAAACTGCATTCGGTACAGCAATGCCAGCGTGGTATTCAGCAATATGGCTGAACTGATAAGACCCGATGACATCGCCCAAAGCATAAATATTTTTCGCAGTCGTGCGCAATGTTTGATCCGTTTTAATTCCTTTTTGGGAATATTCCACACCGGCATTCTCCAAATCCAATCCATCCACATTGGGTCGCCTGCCCACTGCAATCAGCACGTTGTCAGCCTCAATCTCTTTATCATTACCATTTTGATTGTTTTTTACGGAAACAACAACCTTGTCTCCCTTTTTTGCAAGCGCCATTGCTCTGGATTGGGTCAAAAATTCGACCCCATCGTCAACCATTCGATCCATGAGAATTTTAACTAATTCACGGTCTTCCCGAGAAAGGATGTGGTCAGTCATTTCAACTTGAGTGACTTTTACACCCAACCGGCTTAGTGCAGATGCCATCTCGGTTCCGATGGGTCCGCCGCCAATAATGATGATGGATTCAGGAAGTTTGTCCAGTTCAAAAATATTTTCATTGGTTAAATATGGGACGTCTTCTATCCCCTCAATAGGCGGAACAAAAGGACTGGACCCGGTTGAAATGATAAATTTATTTGAAGAAATCGTCTGGTCACCAATTTTCAAATGGTGATTATCGATAAATTTTGGAGATCCAATAAATACGTTAATCCCCATGTCTTCAAACACTTCAGGCTTCTCTTCCTCGTACACCTGCTCGCGAATTTTCCGAACATGCGCCATCACATTGTCCGTATTTAATTCCATCTTTCCAGCAACTGTTAACCCGTATTTTTCGAGTTTCTTTACATGATCGGCAATCTCACTGGATTTGATTAACGCCTTGCTGGGCACACATCCGTACCAGGTACAATCCCCACCTATTTTTTTCTTTTCAATAAAAGCAACTTTTTTCCCCAATCTATTTCCAAGTATCGCTGAACTGATTCCTCCAGAACCCGCTCCGATAACCGTTAAATCATAGTCATAGTTAGCCATTTCAAAACTCCTATTTACGTTTCATTTTCATCATTTATTTTTTTAAATTCCCAAATCATCGGTACAATCATCATAATCATCAAAGCGACAACCGTGCTAATTAAAAAGCTCAAACCTAAAGAAATATCAGTAACAAGTAGAAAATGTAAAAACCTTTCTGCAGCCACGAACAATCCTATTAGCACGACAACTGCAAAAAGCCAGTTGCGAAATCGAATTTGATTTCCGCAGGAAGGACAAGTAAATTTACCCCAATTATCCCAACCTTTGATAATAGAAACCGGTCCGATTTTCATTCCACATTCAGGACATTTACCCATTTTTATCTCCAATATTTAATTATTCAATGTTTGAACGAAAACTCTAATTTTTGTCATTTTGAGGAGTACCTCGTCAAGCTCGGCATAAACTCCACCACGAAAAATCTCATCCCACTAAGTGCTTGTCTATGTTAGGCTTATTGGTGTGAAATTCTTCATCCGCCGAAGGCGGATTCAGAATGACATTTTGTTTTCGTTTAATCATTACTTATCAATTTCATAAAGTTAATTCATAACTTCCCATCTAATATAAAACTACATTCGTTCGGGAACAGGCGTTTTTATATTCTTCCGTTTTTTAATTTTTTTAAAAATTGTCGGTATGAACATAAGTAAAATGAATATTCCCAACGCAACAAAAAACTGCACGGAAATGATGTTATCTAAAGAACTACCAAGCATCGCATTAATGAAGCCGCCAGGAGCCATTCCAATAAATGAAGCAATGAAAAAGTCTCGAAATTTAATTTTCGAAAGTCCGGCTCCAAAGTTTACTGCATCGTATTGAAAAAGAGGAATCAATCGCATGAAGATCATCATTCGAAATCCGTTTTTTTCGATGCTATCATCGAATGATTTGATACGCCCTTTGTGAAGCCATTCAAAATGTTCGATAAATTTTCTGCCGAAAACCCGGGCGATCATAAACGAAAGTGATGCACCCAAGGTCGCCCCTATTAAAATATAAATCGTTCCGAACCACTTTCCAAAAGCCAAACCACCTGCGAGTGACATGACTCCGACAGGAATCACAAGCACTGCACCGCGAAGCGCATAAATGACCATAAAAACGATCGGCGCCCAGATACCAAAACTTAAAATGAAATCACGAATTTTTTCAGGTTTGAAGTCCGATATTTTCAAAGGTGTTAATCTGAATACAATCGCTATGATTGCTATAATTGCCATCAGTATCAGAATCCTGATCCATTTATTCATTTTATTACCGCTATCTTGTTGTTCCATCGTATTACTCCGTATGAGTTATTTTTGAATAGTCATATTAAATACTATTTTCATTTTCCCAAATCTACATACTTGGTATTTGGATTATCCAACTTCCATTGTCTCCACGTGGTCAACGTTGACGGAATTTCATCGACGACCTGATCCGCGTACAAACCGCTGATACAAACAAGCGGCGTGCTTCCTTCTTTGAAATTCACATACGGATACCATATACTTTCGGTCTGATGATCGTACAGTAAAAACGTTCTCTCATAAGTCCACCCACTGGGAGCAAAGGTTAATGTTTCGCCTTCAATGTCACGGCTGTACACGACAGCCAAATTTTCCAGCGGTCAGTAATTAACCGAAACATTAAGCCCGCCAATTCTATCGTTCACAACTTCATGGCTCGCCAATATCTGCACAGGATAAGCCCTCACATCATCATTAATATTTACTCCAATGACAGAAATTCCAGAATTGTCACTGGGGTATCCATTCATCCCTTCAGATATGACTTGCGGGAAATTAATTGGCTGAATTGCATTCGGACCAAGTCCATAATTAAATTTTCCCGGCTCTAATCCGTACTCTTTCACCGCATGGGTAATATCCCATTCTTTACCAGTTCTGTCAGTAATTGTGACCTGATTATTGGTATCATCCTCTGTTATGTCAGAATTTGTGCTACTTTTATTTTTACAGGACTGTGCGATCAAAACAACTAAAGTAATGATCAAAAACATTTTGAATAATTTCATCTGATTTTCTCCTTAATAATTAAGCTTTAAATGAAAATTCCCGTTCAAATAATTTTTTTAAAATCGTATACGTTTTTTTCTTATAAAAAAATTGATGTTCTAAATTGCGTCTTTTCAGATGCTCCCACAAAGCGACTAAATCATCATAGGTATCGATATCATATTTCATTTCCAATTGGGCAATTTCCAAATCTTTTTTTTGTGCACAATTTATTGTTTGCTGAAACACAATACTCGTGCTCCAATCGATATATTTGAACAATACCGGATAAAATTTAGTCGAACCGATCAAATAATAACCTCCGTCGTTAGCAAGCCCTAAAACGATATCGTTCTCATCCAATGCCGTAAAGCCGCGAATAATTGTGGTTTTATCCAAAGTCGGAATATCACTCCCGATCAACAATACCTTTTCGTAACCTTCATCAAAAATTTCACGCATGGCATTGGACATTTTTTCTCCCAGATCACGACCGTGCTGCTGATAATAATCCAAATCATCTCCCAGCCAATTTTTGATCATCTCATCAGCATGAGACGGTGTGTAAAACCATTTGACATCACAAAACTTGACATCTTTGAACAGTTCAGCCAAATCCTCAACCATTGCCTGATATAATTCCAGCGACTCCTCCGGCGCTAATTGGGGTTGAAGCCGGGTTTTTACATTGCCGTACTCTGGTGCTTTTATAAATATAATTAATGCATTATTTTTTTTTGATGTTGTGCCATTCATAATTTAAACACCTTATCTTCAGTCTGTATTGTAATAAAATACAATTATTATGGTTGTCAATCAGAATTTACAATTAGACTTTTATTTGAACCAATAGTATTTATATTTTTAATTGACAAAAAAAGCAGATTCCAATCTGCGCCCTGCCTTGATTACTCTTTTAGATGCATCATCAACCAGAAAGTTGCTTGAGTTTACCTCCGTATTGTTTAAAACAAGCTTATTTACATCAATAGGCTCTGAAAAAGAATGAATCAGTCTTTCAACTTTTTGGATGGCTTTCTCAATTGCAGTCTTTATGTCAGGCTCACTGAGCGGGCTTTGCAGATAAACTTCCGCCATTTGCTGGCATTCATTGAAAATTTCTGTGGCAGGTTTTGGCGTGACGCCTGAATTCTCAAGTAATTTTAATGTATCATATTCATAGCGAATCTGATTTTTTAGGTGCATTTGGCTGCCGGTATTCAGCCGCAGGACTGACCTTAATGACGGTGCTCGAAGCAGAAAATTAATATTGTATTTACCCTGAGCCAAAAATTCGACAGTCATGTCTTCGGATTTTTTAACGCCAAATATTTCTTTTATCTCGCTTAATTTCGTGTATTCCCAAGCAATTAATAAAAAGTGATTTTCATTTCCCATAATTATCCACGTTTTTTTTAAATGAAAAGTATCATCTATTTTATTTTTCGCAGAGATGAAAATGCCATTGAAGCGGTCAATGGCAAATTGAATTCTTTATTTAAATCCGATTGAAATTTTGAAACATAGAAAATTTTGTATTTCGAATTGAATGCCTCAAACGTTAAAAAATATTTTTCACCAAATCCTTGCTGATAGCTAATCGCTTACTTAAATTCATACCACTGGGCCAACGTATCCGGTGAAAAACCTAATTTGTAACCAATCTGCAATAGCCAATTTCTGAATAAATTCTTCGCTTTGCCCTCTTCAATCCAGCGGCGTGCAGAGGTGTTAATCCTGTAAGGTAAAATAATGACATCCCCTTCTTTCTTCAGTCGACTGCAAAAATCCATGTCCTCCATGAGTGGAATCTCTTTGTAACCGCCAATTTTCTGAAATACATTCCGGCGAACAAAAATTCCCATATCCCCGTAGAACGTATTTAGTAAATGATTTTTTAAATTGGACATCACTTCCACAGTTCGAAAAAACCATCCCACCTCGTCCAGATTATACTCAAAAGCACCGCCAACAATGCGCTCGTTCAAAAATAACTTTTTAACAGCATTTATCGAATGTGGATGTGGGGTTACATCGGCGTGCAAAAACCATAAAATATCACCGGCAGCTAATTTTGCACCGGCATTCATTTGTGCACCTCTGCCGCGTGGCGCCTGAATAACGTTGGCATATTTCTTGGCTATTTTTACCGTATCATCTGCGCTGTTTGCATCTGCGACTATAATTTCGAGGGTGCTATCCAACTGGTGCAAATAATGCAAAAGTGAACCGATGTTTTCCTCTTCATTCAACGTCGGAATAATCACTGATATTTTAATTTTGGATGTCGTCATCTATAAAAGCGGCTTGAGTTTTTTCCGTTTCCGTTTTCATTCCTATAAAAGTCGCTAAATCAAAAACTAACTGTATGACCGAGCCAAAATACAAATAAAAGAACAACCACATGCAAAATCCACCAACCGATCCTGCCTCTGATAAAATATTTAAGCATGACTTACCTCCATAAAAAATGTCCGGCTGCAAAAATGACTGCAACGTAAATAAAATGTTTGATCCACCAAAGTGTCGTGAACATCCGCCCTAAACCTGACGGGTAATAATGGGCTAAAACGCGTTGCGCAATAAACAGTTTGGCTAATAAGATGAAAATATCAGCCAATGTGGTTTTTAAAAGTAGATTCCCAATCGTCAAAGGACTGGGTAATGCCGACAAGCTAAACGTTGCCATGATGACCGTACCGAAAATAACCCCAAATCCGTTAATCAAATAGCCGATGATGACCGTCTTTTTTGAATTGAGCAAAAATGGCACAATGATCACATTCAGCAATCCGAAAATGAAAGGAATAAAATTTGCCGGATTGGCCTCTACAATCGGATGAATCCGCAAATGCAGCAGCCAGCCACCCAATGAAATGAGTATCAAAGCCCAGATGTACTGATGAATCTCCTTTTTGAATAACATGCTTTTTACCTCACATTTTAATTTACTTTTTTAAACTGTTTACTTTACAAAATTTGCCACGAAAACCCCAAGACACGAAGAAATAATAAGTTATAAGGAATTTATTTTTAAAGCCAGTTATATCTTATTCACATACTATTAATGTTTTAATTATTTTTTTCTTCGAGTATTCCTGACTTGGAGACAAAAAAAATTTCAAATTCAAAAAGCTGGAGTCAAAATATTTTTAAAACCAAAACATTCGGAAAATATTAAAACCTAACCGATAATCATTATCAGCAATATCCAGATCGCCGCCGGAAACATACATATCGGTCGTTAATCCAATGGCATTGGTAATCACGACTTGAAAAACGTGCCCGCCTATTTTATAATCCAGACCTGCGCCCCAACTGTTCGTCTTTTGTTTGTATCCGTCAACCACTGGAACCCATTCACCGATCAAAGCTAAATTATCGAAAAGCAAAAATCGCCCACCGACGCCCAACGAAAACGTATCTTCCGACAGCGGATTCCCATAATTGGTATTTGTTGAAAAACCCGGAACTAAAATGATCGTAATCGAATTGCTTAGCTGACGCGAAATGAGCGCCTGAATATTAAATTTCATATTTTCAGAACGCCACACGTGCTCGCAGGGCTCAGGTTCAGTGAACAGACTGCCTCCTCCGTTCAGTCCAAACGAAAAAGGCCAGTCGCCTTGCTCGATTGGTAGCCATTTGAGTGATAATTCGAACTCGTGCTTGGTATTCGCATGTCCCAAGCTCAGGCTCAAATTATCACGGATTCCAAACCCCAAACTGATAAAAATGGAAGCAGGTCCATTCAAACCAAAATAAGTATCGTACCCACTACGAATCGTCGGATAGAATCGGTGCGACACCCGAAACAACACATCCTTTTTGTCAAGCATTTTCGTTGTTGGCAGATTTATCAGTCGGGTCGCACTAAAATCCGGATCGAAAAATCGGTTTACTTCTTCTTTAGTTCCGGACTGGTCTTTTTTTTTTCAGGTTTTTCTAATTTGATTGTTTCTTTTACCGCTTCCGGTTCTTTCAAACTGAAAATCCATTTTTCGATGATTTCAATTTCCTCATCCACCAATGGTGGCGCTTCCACCGGCATTCTGTTGTCAACGATACCTTCCCCGCCTTTTACTTTCATCAAAAGATAGCTCCGCTCCGGTCGTTTTGTGTCCACTAATTTCAATGTATCTATTTGCAAACTGGGAACATTGACAATCGCTTCGACAAATTTATCATCCTCAAGATTCAACTTTTTCTTGGGATATTTGCCCCGATGACATCCGGCAACACTACAATGTTTTTTAAAAACAACTCTGACATCATTTAGCAGTTGCTCTTGTTTGACTTGCTCCTTCGTATGCTTTTCTGATTTTGCTTTATCCTGATTATCGTTGGCAAAAATAATCCCTATTACGATCAAGGAAAAGACAAGAAAAATTGAAATAATTTTTTTCATGGTAACGCTCCATTTTTGGTTGTTAATTTTGTTCAGCCCCTTTATCAATCCAGTTTCGAATCAACTGGATTTCATCATCGCTCAAGGCTGACTTGTTTATCGGCATCTTTTGGGTGCCACTGGTTTGACGTCCTTCAATTTTGATCACCAAATAGCTGTTCTCCGCATCTGACGGCTTAACCAGCAATAAATCTTGCTCCTGCGATGAAGGTTGATTGACAAGGTGATCGTATGTATTTCCCTCTGACAAGTCCAAACCAGAAGCAGCGGCTGCTGAACTGTGACAGCCTGCAATAGCACAGTTCGCAGTAAAAATTGGCTGAATATCATTTGCAAAAGATGGATTTTCCTTGACACCATTATCCGGCGACGTCGGACAATCCTCTTTGCCGCAGCCAATCCACAAAAAGTGCGAAATACAAGCTATAAAAATAATTAATGTGAACTTTTTCATGTCTCAAACTCGCTTTGTTAAAAAAAGATTGTGTAAACATTATTTAGTGAATTCATTATCGAAAAAATTATCACTCAGTGGATTCCTTTGCCTGGGCGCTCTGGATCTTTTTTGCAGGTCTTCGCTCAAGTCATCCATATTGCCCTCGTAACCTACGGCGATCATCACAATTACTTCATACTCATCAGGCAGATTAAATTCTTCTTTAATCACATCGGGTTTAAAACCCGCCATCGGTCGAGCCACTAAATTAAGCTCGGTCGCCTGAAGTAAAATATTCTGAACAGCCATACCCACGTCAAATTGATAATATTGTCTTCCGTCTTTGAGTTGACAATCTAAATCTGGTTTCGAAAATGCCGCGATGAGCAAAGGCGCTTTTTCTGCCCAGCTATTCCCCTTTGATAACGCTGTTCTTCCCTTTTCCAACGCTGATTCTGATGTCAAAAAAAGGAAACGCCACGGCTGATTGTTGAAACAGGATGCGGAAAGCTGAGCCGCATTTTTTATTTTGTCAATTATCTCATCAGACAAAGGTTCATTTGAAAAAGCCCGCGAAGCCTTTCGTTTGTTCAATATTTCCAAAATGTGTGTTGACATAACCTCCCCTATTATTTTAATTTTATTTGGGTTGTTTTACTTTGCACGTTGAAATACCCAGCGGAACATAGAGACCACATTTTCCGACCAATGCAGTGATAATTGGTATTAATCCGATAAGTCCCCACCAGCTATTTGCAACGATGCCGACCATGATAATTGCAAAACCGAGAATTACACGCACGATTCTGTCGAGTGTACCGACATTCTTTTTCATCTGACTTTGCTCCTGTTTGATAATCTGAATTTTTATATATACGGATTTAAGGCATCAGCCTTTTACATTAATTTGGAATTAAGGCGTCATTTTATTGAATACCTAAATCGGATTTAAGGCAGCTGTGTTTAAAATCCTGACGGATTAATTCCGGAACGCTTGAGCTCTACTTGATCAAAATACATTTCTTTGTTTGATAACTGTCTTGAAATTTCACCTGATAAACATAAATGCCTGATGGAACGTCTTGTCCGTTAAAGTCGCTGCCATCCCATTCAAACCTGAATTGTCCGGCTTGACTGTGATTTTGTTGAGCTTCAAAAACCATTTCACCGCTCAAATTATAAATTCGAATAAGCACATTATCCGCATCATCAATCTGGTAGCGAATCATCGTACTTGAATTGAACGGATTCGGATAATTTTGATAAACTGTGAATTGTTCCGGGATATTGGATTTGTTCATTGCTACATTCGTCCCGCTTTTTTGGGCTGTTTTTTCTGCTGTCGGTGTCGGATCGTCTCCTGACGTGCCAAAATTCCCGTTAACCGCATTGCCGGTAAAATTGAATGTCACCGATTCGACATCCGCGCCGGGAGCAACCCAACCCACATTCCAGTTCCTCGCATTTGAGTTGGAATGTGTTGCTTCGCCACTTTGAATTTTTGCGTTATTTCCGGGATTGGACAATGTCCCAGCAGAAACTTTCAAATTAAAGCCTCCTTTGCTGCCAACTGGACCGCCAGTTACTGTAATTGCCAGTGTGTAGGTTTCTCCTGAAACGTATCCATCGGTGAAGATATCGGGAGTTGCATTCAACGTTATAGCAGAATTTCCTTCTGATAACGAACCGTGACATGTACAACCGGACGTCGTGACACCTGTCTTACCAGATGAGCTTGAAATCAAATAACTCGTAAATCCAACCAATAAAATGCCCACGAACAATAATGATATTTTGTTATCCATTTTTCATCTCCAATGAAAGGTAAAAAATAAGTGAGAATTTAACTTGATACGATCTCAGTGAATTTCTTTTCCACATCTTTCCAGTTGATGATTTCAAAAATGTTACTGACGAATTCAGATCTCCTGTTTTGATATTTCAAGTAATAAGCATGTTCCCAGACATCGATCACCAGTAACGGAACAGCGCCCCACTGCGTCAGATTCTGATGCTTTTCCGCCTGGAGAATAACTAATTTTTGCATAGCCACGCTGAAAGCAAAAACACCCCATCCTGATCCTTCCACTGCATTGGTGGCGCTGATCAGGTGCGACTTGAATGTTTCAAAACTTCCAAACTCCGCATTGATGGCTTTTGCCAAATCTCCGCTCGGTGTACCACCACCATCTGGCGATAAATTTTGCCAAAAAATGGTGTGCAAAATATGACCGGAGCCGTGGAAAGCAAGATCCCGTTCCAAATGCTTAATGGCTGAAAAATCACCGTTCTTCTGCGCTTCTGCAATTTTCAACTCTGTTTTATTCAGTCCTTTTACGTAACCCGCATGATGTTTATCGTGATGGAGACGCATGGTTTGTTCATCAATTACCGAATCAAGCGCATCATAGGCATAAGGCAAAGGCGGTAGTTCATGTGTTCCGGGAGCCTTCGCTTCTGCAGCAAAAAGCTGGGATGCACTTCCAAAATTGTTCAACGCTTGCCCGCCTAACAGGATGGCGCCTCCACCAATACTCGCTTTTTTTAAAAATTCTCTTCTATTTTCTGACATGATGTGCTCCTTTCGAAAATAATTACATTCAAAATTTAGTGAATCTTCTGCCACAATGTCTCGAAGACACCAAGAAAAACGTTACTCCTTTTTTAACTTCGAGTCTTGGAGCCTTTGTGGCAAATAAAACTCTTGATAATTATAAACTTATTACAAATAAAAATGGGACTGATTGCCACGCCTTTGAAAAAATACAAATGAATAGCCAATCAATCCCCTTAAAAATTTAGAATCCTGAAACCATACCAAAAGTCATCCGATTCAAATCATTCTCCAAATCTCTGGTATATTCAGCAATCAGCCGCAAATTTGTCGATAACAGATAGGTTCCGCTCAACGTTGCGGTTTCATATTTTTTTGCGAGCTGACCATTGATGTGAAAGTCAACATCAGATTCCATTTTGTTGTACAAAAAGGTGAAATAATAACGTGACTTGTCTAATTGCGGTGAAAAAACAACTTCTGCCACCGTTCCTTTTGACTCAATCTCTTTAGCATCCTCAATAAATAGCGGATTGCTATCTTTCCGAATCAGATACTGAGCGGTAATATCAATGGGCCCAATACTGATTGTAAAATCAGGTCCCATATACGATAATTCATTTTCTGCGTTAGCAACGACATTATCATCTTCTCCCGACACTTTTTCTTTACCCGTGTAATAGAATCCACCGATGCTCATAAAATCACCGATGCTCTGATTGATCCGCACGCCAAAATTTTTGAACGAATCATTATCAAATTTTGTTGTTACATCAGCTTCCTGTTTTCCATTGCCATTGACTACCATTCCGATTACACCGGTTCCGGTTTGTTCCACACCGTAAGCCAGCATCACTCCCCGATCATAAGCCAGATTTGTCCCGGATAATCCGAAATGTTGTTTGTAGATAAAGTAGTCTTCGAACGTTAAACGCAGCTCGCGTTTCATCAATGGATCTGAAGTTTGAAATTGTCCGACCATAATGTCCAAATTTGTTTTGAACACATTGTTAAAATGGATATACGCATCTTCGATTCCGGCAACCTCGCCCCGTTCAGACATGTAAAAATAGAAATAGTAGCCGATGTTTTTGTAAAGCGCTCCGCCGGACATGAATTTCAATCCCCAGGGCATCTGTAAATCTTTATCCACTTTCTGATCTTCGTCGTATTGCGCGTATGCATCAAAACGAACCGAGATCGGGAAGTCTTTGTTTAACCACAGTAAATCATCTCCGGCAGTCACGTAATCCCGCTCCTTTTCGTCTTCCTGGATAATAAAACCTTCGCCTGCAAATTCATCTCCGTACGGTTTTAAGCGGGGAAATGGTGCATGGCAGGTTGTGCAGGAAATTTTATAACGGCGCGCAAACGCCGGTATTGCTTGAGAGCTTTGTGTAATGAAAAGTGAGCACACAAAAGTCACCAAAATAATGAACAATACTGATTTTTTAAATTCCATTATGACCTCCGTTAAATTTTTGATTACCAAACACTTTTTAAGAATCCGATAAATTGCCACAGATATTTTCATATAAACACGGATTTTAAAAAGTATCTATTACATTAAGTTTTTCAAATCATGATAAATCTGAAAAAATCCGTGTTAGTCCGTGGCAGGAAAAAAAGTGTTCGGCTGTGAGTTGAATTATCAGATTTTTTCGAAAAACACAATTACTCGTAAACTTCGATCCACGTCGATGCCGTGTTGACCAGAATTCTTTCACTTTCCTCTTCGGGAACTCCCAAATATTTTGCCACAGGTTCAACTAATTTTTGGTAATACATTACAGCTTTAAACGTTACTTTACCGACAGGTATATCTTCGGGTAATTCCCAGGTGAATGTCTCAATTTTGGTTTCGCGCGGACCGATTCGATAATCCACACCAAGCGATGCTGTGTTCCACTGCATGATCGTCATCCGACCTTGCGGATCAAAATATGGCATGCGAAAAATCCGGTTCCCAATTGGCACGCCATCTCGCTGAACACCTTTAAAATCCGGGTCTTGTTTGGGAATGCCCATATCCTGATAAGCCAGCACATCCGCAGCTATGATATATTCTTCTCCTTCAAATCCTTTTTTATCCACCGGCAAATGGTACTCTTTTCCATTGGCATCTGTCGCTGTTACATGCAGCCACACAATGCGATCTTCGACTGAACCGGTCGGAAATTTATGGCCTGTTTTGGCATTAAATAGCTGGACTTTAACAACGGCAACATCATCATACTCAATTTCCCGTTCCTCCGGATGCATCCTCAATTCTATCGTACCGGCGATTTTTCCAGGATCGTGGGCGCCATGAAACAGGTGTTGTGAAACCATACTCTCTTCAGCCATTTTTGCGTTTTTTCCCCATGCTTTGGGCATGTGACATTGATGGCACGGTACTCCCTCTTCAGCATAAGGTCCTTCTTTCCATTCAATGTGAGTTGATTTTACCCAAATACCAAAGGGCGACTTTTCGTTATGGCAATTCGCGCAAAACTCTGCCTGTTGCATAAAATCACTTTCTTCCGTGTCATGATGCGGCGATTCCAAACCGGGCTTGTTGCCCCATTTTTTCAGCCCCGGCTGCGACACATAACTGAAGTTGAAGGGTACATCTTCACCTTTGTAACTGTTAAAGGGTACATCTTCACCTTTGTAACTGTTAATGGTGTGACATACATCGCAGCTCACACTCTCGTTGGCTCGAGAATTTTCTTCAGGCCGTGGCGGTGGCACATCCCCGGCTAAAAATGCAAGCGGGGCATGGCAGCCGTTACAGCCATGGGATACAGACAAAAATTTCTCGTCCACTTTGCCGTGAGCAACTGCCAGATCGAAATATTCAATCTCGTCCCAGTGATGCGTATAAGCCTGCGACATCATCGACTGCTGCCATTGGTAATAAATATCCACGTGGCAACTTTTGCACGCTTCCGGCTTTTCGTACTGATCGTACGATTTTGTGCCCAGCGCTTCTTCACCTGCAGGCAAATCCTGGCCGAATATTATCGCCGGACAAAATAACATCAGTAGCATCGAAATTTTTAATCGATTCATTTCAAGGCTCCTATTTAATTTTAGCACATAGTAATCCGTCGAAAAACGAATTTAAGAATAACGCTCAAAATTATTTTAAAAATTACACACATGTTCGACTGATGACTAACTTGTTGAACATTGACGTCTTACCTTTTAAGCAGAACGCTGATCGCTAATTTAATTTACAATAAAAGCCACAAGCTGACTCCCATGACGATCATTCCTACCATAACACCGAGAATCGGTACATGTTCAGAATCGAATGATTTGGCTACTGGCACCAGTTCATCCAGGGAAATCGAAACCATAATTCCTGCGACTACCGCCAAAACCCACCCCAGTAAAGCGGATGATAAAAATGGTAATAAAATCAAGGCAGCGATGCCAGCGCCGATGGGTTCACTGACGCCAGACAAAAATGAATAAAAAAAGGCTTTTTTCCGACTACCGGTCGCAGCGTAAATGGGCGCAGAGACAGCTAATCCTTCGGGAATATTGTGAATTGCAATGGCGATAGCAATTGCGAAACCCAAATTGATATCTTCCAAAGCCCCGGCGAAAGTAGCCAACCCTTCCGGGAAATTATGAATTCCGATTCCCACTGCAACCAGGATACCAGTGCGCATTAATTCGTCGCTGGTGCCATCTTGTTTGTGATCAATGTGGCCAATGTATTCGTGTGGCAATAAGACATCAATCAAGAAAAAACTACCCATTCCGATAAAAAAGGCAATGTGGGCATTGAGGAAGCCAATATCTTGAATACTGCCCTGAAGCAGCTCAACAAATGATACTAAAATCATCACGCCGGCAGAAAATCCGAGCGTGAAAGCCATAAATTTGGGTCCCGGTTTACGAACTGCCAGACCCAAAACACTGCCAATTGTTGTTGCCAGACCGGCGCCGGTTGTCAAGAGTAATGCAATAAATATCTCGTGCCCCACAAAAGCTCCTTTGCTTTTATCCTTATTGTTAATGGAAAATTGATGTGCTGGGAAGTTAATCCGTAACATTTTAAAATCTAATATTTAAAGAAATAAATTACGCATTAACTCCCCCATAGTGATCGAAACAACGCGCTTACGCTTTCCACAAACCATGCAGATTACAATATTCGCGAGCTGATACATTATCAGCTTTAATCTTGAATGTTGCTTCGGGTTGATCGCCGGGTTTCAGAAATTTGCGGTACACTTTTCCGTCAGCAATTAATTCGATAAATTCGATATAATGCTTCTCCTCCATCGGATGGGCAACACTGCCAACTTTCACCGTGACTGAGTCCGCACTTTTTTCAATCACCGGCACGTGTTTTTCTTTTGCCGCGTCTACTGTATTTTCTTTGAGTAATTTCATCGGCTCTCCGCAGCAAACCAACTCACCTGCGCCGGTATGAAGCACTTCCACAATATTACCGCAAACTTCACACTTGTAAATCTGATTTAATGCTG
This sequence comes from uncultured Cytophagia bacterium, assembly GCA_964472785.1. Taxonomy (GTDB): domain Bacteria; phylum Zhuqueibacterota; class Zhuqueibacteria; order Thermofontimicrobiales; family Thermofontimicrobiaceae; genus CAYYMH01. The sequence continues at coordinate 92,384 of CAYYMH010000004.1, forward strand.
TCATATTTCTCCTCCTGATTTTATGGTTGATTGTTTCATTTAAAAAAGTGAACTTAACTATTTTCTAGTTCTAATATTTTCACCAATTCTGCTGGTTCCAGACGGAACTTGCTACCTTTACCCTCAAAGAATCCATGCTCCCGAATCATGTGAACGTGGAGTTGTGAATATTGAATAGTTTTATCCAATTTTTTATTTTTTACATGGGCAAATATTTTATGATGCAACCGTTTCTCACCAAACGGTGATGGCATCATGCCTCTGTCCCATCTAATTTTAACTGTGAAATCTCCCAAGTCAACTTCAGACTCCAGTCCTTTTTTGCCTTCTTCAATGAAATATTGTAATCGATCGGCAATCTGTTCACGTGTCACACCAAGTTTGTCCAATGTTCTCTGGTCAGCCTCGATAATATCGTGAACGTGCCGACTATCATCTCCCAAAAACCCGTCTTTGGTGATGGCGCCGGGTTCAAATTCCTTTCGCTGAATTTTTTCATCCGGAGTTTGTTTCATGGCAAATTTTCCTTTTTACTTACTTAATGGAATACACTTTTCTTTTGCCACGGATTCACACGGATTTTCACAGATATCAAACTGAAAAATAATATTTAGTATTCTCCCAAAAAATCTGTGCTTATCTGTGAAAATCAGTGGCAAAAAATTCAATGTTCTTTTGACTTTGTAAATCCTGTTCATCCTGTTATCCTGTCAAATATTAAACTAAGCAAACGGATCGAAAAACGTTCGGTCGCCGGTGATTTTGTATTTTTCAAGGACTTTGATACACGCATTGATCATACCCGGACTACCGCACAAATATCCCTGCACATTGGACGTGTCGATTTCTTTCAAATAGTTTTCAAGCGGTTCAGTAATCAGACCTGTTTCACCATTCCAGTCATCTTCTGGATCAGGGCTGGAAAGCGCTGGTACAAAATTAAAGTTGGGAATATTTTTCTCGAATGCCTTCATTTCATCGACGTAAAACAGATCCCTTTTCTGATTCGCACCAAAAAAGTATGTCACCTTCCGATCGATTTTTTCATTGTCAATCTTATGTAAAAGGGAAACCATCGGCGCCATGCCCGAACCACCAGCGATCATAATAATTTCCCCATCACCTTCACGCAGGTAAAAATCCCCCATTGGACCGACGATCTTCACATCATCGCCCTCTTTCAAATGTTCATGTACCCAGGTTGTACAAATACCGCCTTCAACCAAGCGGATCATCAGCTCAACATATTTTTTTTCAAAACTGGGAGAGCTCGCAGAATAGGCACGGGACACGCTTTCTTTAACGCCGTCATACGGCTGTGTTTGCAGTTGAACGTACTGACCTGCTTTGAAATTAATTTCTGGCGGATCAATCAAATCCAACCGCAGCAGTTTGATATCATAAGTCAAATCCTTTAGCGCAGCAACTTTCGTTTTAAACTCTTTAATATTGAAAAGCTCATCCGGGATTTCGATTTTAATATCCTGCTTAACCTTCACCTGGCAGGCCAAGCGAACTTCATCCTGAATTTCTTCTTTCGTAAGCATCGGCTCTTCCGTGGGAAGCAGCGGTCCGCCACCTTCAACAATTTTGCATTTACAGTAAGCACAGGTACCCCGTCCGCCACATGCGGATGGTAAAAATATTTTCTGAGAACTGAGCGATGACAGCAACGTCGCTCCACCAGTCACTTCCAATTCTTTCTCATCATTGATGGTAATTTTACACTCGCCGTAGTTTGCCAAATATCGTTCAGCAATAACCAGTAAAATCGCTAAAACCCCACTTATGCCAACCATTGCGGCTGTTGTCAAAATGATTTTCGCAACCATGTTTTTATCCCAATTTTCGCATTATTGAATTTGTACAATCCCTGAAAAACCGATAAACGCCATTGCCATGATGCCTGTTATAATCAGCGCTATTCCGGCGCCCTGCAAAGCCGAGGGGATCTGCTTTTCGTTGATCCGTTGCCTGATGCCTGCCATTGCTAAAATTGCCAGCATCCAGCCGATCCCACTTCCGGCGCCAAAAAACACGCTCTGGATGAACGTATATTTTCGGATAACCATAAAAAGTGACACGCCCAGAATCGCACAGTTCACAGTAATCAGCGGCAGAAATATCCCGAGATTCAAATAAAGCACTTCGGAGAACCGCTCAATAATCATTTCCAGCAACTGCACAGCAGAAGCAATGATAATAATAAACGTAATGTAGCGCAGGTACTCAATCTGTAGCGGCTCCAGCACATAATAATAAACGATGTAATTTAAAGCCGAGGTAATGGTTAAAACGAAAACAACGGCTAATCCCAAACCGAGCGAGGTTTTCACCTGTTTTGAAACGGAGAGAAATGAACACATCCCCAAAAAATAAACCAAAAGAATATTCCCTGTAAAAATGGACGCGAAAAAAATAATCCAGGGTGATAATCCTTCCATCGAATTAACTCCTATTTTTCAGAATGAGAAATTTTCATGACAGATAAATTATTGCTCACCCAAATAAACAGCGCGAGCATAAAGAAACCGCCGGGTGCCATAATCATAAACGCCCACTGAACCCAGCCTTCCGAATATCCGATCGCATGCATCAATGGATCCATAACTTGAAATCCCAGTATAGTACCGAAGCCTAACAATTCTCTGAAGAATGCAATCACTAACAGCACATACGAGTAGCCGACACCGGACATAACGCCATCCAAAAAAGCCATTGAAGGCTTGTTTGACGAGGCGAACGCCTCCAGTCTGCCCATGATGATGCAGTTGGTAATGATAAGGCCGACATACGGCCCCAACGCTTTACTGATATTGGGAACGTAAGCCTTCAGCACCACATCCACGATCACGACAAAGCTGGAGATGATCAGGGTCTGCACCATCATGCGTATTCGGGACGGAATAATATTTCTAAGCAGAGACACAGTGAGCGAAGAAAAAGCAGTCACAAAAATCAGTCCCAGTCCCATGATTAGTGTGTTCAGAAAAATATTGGTCACCGCCAGAGTCGAGCAAATTCCCAAAATTTGCACCGTGACGGGGTTATTACTCCACAAATCTTCTTTAATTATTTCCAGTGAGTTTTTCGCTGGCATAGTTTTCCTCGAACATTTATTGATGAATTATAGAAATCTTTTTTCACAGTTAAATTTCAATTTATTGCCAAAAAGCTATGAGATACAAAGTTTTCATTTCACATCACTGACTTCCTTTGTTTGAGCCTCCGTGCCTTAATGGCATAAACACAAATTATGACAATTTTGCTCGGATTAAATCTTTGTTTTTTTCGATCAACTTCAAATAAAATTTCAAATCTGTTTCCAGCATCTTGAGTACACCATTGCAGGTCTGCGTTGCACCGGTGATCGCTTGAAAGCTATTGGTTGATTTTTCAAAATTCGTCTGCTTTTTTTCACCTACCATGACAAAAGCCGGCTCCGCACTCTGTTCATCCTTTAATTTAGTCAGATCAAGATTTCGGAAATAATATTTAAATTCCTTCTCAAGAATTCGCGCGCCTAATCCCGGTGTTTCAACCTGTTCGGTAAAATCAATACCCACCATTTTCCTCAAATCTGCTGAAATCGCACCTACCCCAGTAATGGTACCCCAGAGACCTTTTCCCTTCATTCGAAACCCGTAAGCAGTGATGTCATCATTCTCATCCAAACGAACGTAAATCAGCACGGAATCACCCCATGAAAGAAAGCTATTTTTGAGCAGACTTCTCAAGTCTTCAGGAAATGATAATTTTACAGTCTCCAACTTTTCATTATATTTTTTCAGCACCTGATCTTCTTGCCACGGTATGTCACTGGTCGTGGCGGTCTTCGACAAGTCTTGCTCTTGAACGCCATCCGGAAAAATATTGAATGAATAGAGAATCGATTTATACTGCAAAATTTTTTGATTTTGAACAATTTGATCTCTGGTTTTTTCATTCACATAAGCCAAAGCAGATATGAACACTGCAGTGATAATCACCATAAAAATAACAGTAAAGATCGCTTTTCTCATATTATCCCTTTTTCGTTGACTTATTCTTTTTATAACTATTTACACTATAATCAATAATAGGTCCGAACATATTTCCCAACAGCACAGCAAACGTCAAACCTCCGGCAAAAAGTGAAAATGATTTAATAATAACGGTTAACAATCCAATCAGGGCAGCATAAATCCACTTTCCAATATCGGTTCGTGCCGATGAAACCGGGTCAGTGACCATATAAAAGCCGCCGAGAACTGCGCCACCGGAAAGGAGTCCAAATAACGGACTCGACACTTGATCCGGAAAAATGAGGTGAAAAATAAAATGAGATAAAACAAACGAAACAAAGAAACTAACCACGAGTTTCCAGTTAGCATTTTTTTTGAAAACGATGTAGAGTCCGCCGATCAGCAATAGCAATGCTGATGTTTCGCCTAAAGAACCGCCCCCGATTTGAGTGATTTCACCAAACTTCTCAAACTGTCCATTGATATTTCCCAGGAAAAGTTGCCAATAATTGGGCAAAGTTGTTGCGCCGGATTTGAATGCGCTGGCTGGTGTTGCCGATGTTATCGAAGAAAGATAGTCTCCGGCTGCCGAAAATCTCCAGCTTGCGAACCCAGCCGGAAAGTCTGAAAAATTAGCAGCAGGAACCCAGATATTTGTCATGTGCACCGGAAACGTAATATAGACAAAGGCGCGACCGACTAATGCCGGATTGAACGGATTATTACCAAATCCACCGAACGCCATTTTTCCGAACATAATGCCGAACAATGCGCCAAGAACAACCATATAAAAAGGAAGTGTCGGCGGCACGATTAACCCGTACAACATCCCGGTGACCAGAGCCGCTTCTGTTATTTTGCCATTTTTTCCGCGCACAAAAAACCATTCGGTTACCACGCACGTGATTATTGACAGTGCAACAATCGCCAGGCTCCGCCAACCGAAAAAATAGATTCCACCGACCAATGCCGGAAAAAGTGCCATAACCACATTGCGCATGACTTTCTGTTTTTGAAAATCCAATTTTAATATCATTTTATTCCTTCATTATAAAAGAATTTACATATTACCAGATCGTTATCGCATTAAAATGTAATGACTTCATATCCCTTTTCAATGTATCGCCGAATACTCGGATGACCGGACATCTCATCACACAGCGTCAAATCCTGCTCAAGCGCAGCATCAAGAGCGCCTGTTTTGGCAGCGCATGCTTTGCACACGCAGTCGATCAATTCGATCTTTTTGATTTTTTGGTATAAATTTGCAAAGGGTTTTGCAGGATCAGCTAATTCTTTTATTTGCTTTGTTGCAGTGCCTTCGATGATTATTTTGACGTCGTAATTATTTTCATGCAAATCAATCGCATTCAAAAGGACATGCGCAAAGCACATGGGTTCACCGTTGAATGCAAAAAGCGCATATCGTTTCATTATTACACCTCTCCTAAATATGATACCTAAAATTCTAAAATGAAAAATTTCACTTCGCTTCAATTTGTTATTTACTATGGAGTGAATCGCCTTTATGCGATTCATTTTGCAATGCATAAAGGCATTGCACTCCATTCATTTAAAAAATCAACAATTTAACATTTGAAGTAATAAACTCAATTTAGAAATTTAGGTGATACGCTAAGTACGCTAACAGCTAAAAGTTGAGTGCAATCCGATATTCGGAATGCACTCTTTATCAAATCAAACATGAATTACCAGTTCTCACCTAATAATTCAAAATAAGCCTGCGGATGCGCGCACGCCGGGCAGGTTTGCGGGGCTTCTGTGCCTTCGTGCAGGTAACCACAGTTCAAACAACGCCACACAACTTTTTCTTCTCTTTTGAAGACTTTCTTGGCTTCAATGTTATTCAGTAAATCACGATATCTTTTTTCATGCTGCTTTTCCGCAACCGACACCGCTTCAAATATTTTTGCTACTTCTTCGAATCCTTCTTCACGCGCAACATTAGCAAACTCTGGATACATTGTCGTCCACTCATAATTCTCGCCGCCGGCTGCTGCCATCAAATTTTCAGCAGTTGTGCCAATCACACCAGCCGGGAAAGATGCCTGAATTTCAGTTTCGCCACCTTCCAGATGCTTAAAAAAGCGTTTGGCATGTTCGCGTTCCTGATTTGCTGTTTCTTCAAAAATTTGCGCAATCTGAACATAGCCCTCTTTTTTCGCTTTGCTGGCGAAATAAGTGTAACGGTTTCGCGCCTGGGATTCACCCGCAAATGCGGCTAATAAATTTTTCTCTGTTTGAGTGCCTCTTACACTTTTCATTCACGAACCTCCTGATTAATCGTTCATAGTTTAACATGTTATTTTTATTTTGTTTTTTTATAATTTAACGATTTTTATTGAATTAATCAAGCTGTACTTTATCTTTGAAAACATTATGGACATAATACGTATAAAGCAAAACCAACGGCATACCGATGATGGCAATGATCAGCATAATTTTCAACGTTAATTCCGAAGACGATGCGTTGTAAATGGTGAGGCTTAATACCTCATTGGTGGCTCTCACCAAATTCGGAAAATGGATCGAACCAACAATACCAAACAATCCGATAAACGAAAGCGAAGTCATCTGAAATGCACGTTTATCAGCTTCTTTCTTTAATGCGGATTTTAGCAACCACCAGCCAGCAAGTACGACAATTGTCGAAATCCATGCGAATAGACTTTTTCCTGCACCCGGCACATAGATAAATGCTAAAACCGATGAAAGCAGGAAAAGAACGATAAAAGAATTCCATAATTTTCTGCTGACCTTCCTGGCTTCGGTTTGAATCTCTCCGGAATTTTTTAACGCCGCATACGTGCTGCCCTGCAATAGTATCGCATTCAAACCAAGCAGACCCACAGCCAGCGGAAACGGTCTTAGCAGGGTGAAGAAATTTCCGGTAAATTCCATACGACCATCCAAAGGAACCCCGACAATCACATTGCCGAGCGCGACGCCGTAGAGCAGAGATGGCAAAAAACTACCGACAAGAAACGTCCACTCCCACACGTTCTGTCGTTCCGAATCATAGGCATAAAACTCAATTGAAGCCGCCCGTAAAATCAGCGCAAAAAGAACCAGCATCAGCGCCAAATAAAAACCGCTGAAAACTGTAGCATAGGCATGCGGAAATGATGCGAACAGCGCACCACCGCCAGCCAATAACCAGACTTCGTTTCCGTCCCAAAACGGTCCGATGGTGTTGAGCAACGCGCGTTTCTGCTTTTCATTTTTCGCTAAAACACGAAATAGCGACCCGATTCCCAAATCAAATCCGTCGAGCAAGGCGTATCCCATTAAGAGGACGCCGATGAGAATGTACCAAATCGTTCTGAAAAGATCATGCAATTCCATTTCCGTCCTCCTCTTTTAATATTGATAAGTTGAAATTTTAGCCGGGCCTTTTTTGACTATTTTTAACATGAGTTTGATAAAAGCATAAAAAAGTATTGAATAAATCAAAATGAACATAATGAGCGTAAATAAGATCTGACCGGCAGGCACAACTTTTGAAGCCGCATCCGACGTCTTCAATATGCCATAAACTGCCCAGGGCTGTCTTCCGATTTCCGCAGCTAACCATCCAGTTTCGTTTGCAATATGAGGCAAAGGAATCGAAAATAAAAGCACGAACAAATACCATTTGGTGTTAATCAGTTTTTTTCGGACTAAAAGATAGATACCGATAAATGAAATGAGGATAAAATAGACACCTAAGCCGATCATTATGTGGTAAACACCAAAAGTGACCAGAACCGGCGGGCGCTCATCAACAGGGAATTCCTTTAAGCCGAGAATCTCTGCATTCGTGTCTCCGAACACGAACAGGCTCAATAATTTTGGAAAACCAACCTCCAGATGCGTGACTTCATTTTCCTCATCCGGAATTCCAAACACGCTCAAATTGGCGCCGCGTTGCGTTTCCCACAATCCTTCATACGCTGCTAATTTAGCGGGTTGGGTTTCTGCCACCTGAACAGCATGCGCATGCCCGGTAAAAAGCTGAAAAATGCTGGTGACAATGAAAATTACCAGCGAGATTGTGATCAATCTTTTCGCCTGTTCGGTAAATTGTTTTTTGATCAAATACCAGGCACTAATGCCGGCAGCCATCAATGAACCGGTTATCCAACTGGCAACGATCACATGAATGAATCGCTCAATAGTGGAATGATTAATCGCAGCCTCCCAAAAATTTGTGAGTACTGCACGACCACCGACCATTTCAAAACCGGCTGGTGTTTGCATGAATGAATTGGCGATTATAATCCATAATCCGGACAGATGAGCGCCAAAAAAAACCATAAATGCGGAGAAGAAATACATTTTTGGGGACACTTTATTCCTGCCGAAAACCATCACCCCCAGAAAGATCGACTCCATAAAAAAAGCTAAAATACCTTCGGCTGCCAACGGCGCTCCGAAAACATCGCCGACCACCCGCGAATATTCTGACCAGTTCGTACCAAAGGCAAATTCCAGTGTAATACCGGTAGCCGTTCCCAGTACAAAAATCAGCGCCACCATTTTAACTAAAAAATCGGATATTGTTTTGTAGATTTCATCATTGCGTTTGAGATACAATCCTTCAACAATGAGCAGAATGAGCGTAAGTCCAAGAGTCAGCGGTGGAAAAATAAAATGAAAACCGGCAGCAACCCCAAACTGAATTCGGGACAGCATAACAACATCCATGGATCACTCCAATTTAGTTAATCAATTCATTTATTTAGTTTGCATTTCTTTGTCAAGGCAATCTTTGCAAATACCTTTAAAATATCCGTGTACTTCCTCAATCTTGTGTTCGCCTGAAATAATCGTATTCAGATGAGGACACTCAATATCGATGTCAATAATTTTCGAACATCGTTTGCATAAAAAATGGTGATGATTTTGAGTTACAATATCATAACGATGTTCCGAGCCTGTGATTGTCAATGTATTAACCAAGCCTTTTTTATCAAACACGTCTAATGTATTGTAGATCGTTGTTTTTGATAAAGTGGGCACCTTATCATACAGCGCCGCATAAATCATGTCCGCTGTTGGATGCTCGTGTTTTTGTAGCAGATATTCCAAAATTTTTATCCGCTGGAACGTTGGCTTTATTCCCCGATGAAGTAACATATTCTTCAAATTTTGCATGTTAACCCACTTTCACGGTGTTTTATCTATAATTTATGAAAATTGATCGGGCTTTTCCGATTCATTTTGTTTTCAAGTTGAATTTGTCATTGTAATAAGTCAGAAAATCAGCGACTTGAGTTATAGGCGCCTGACAACTCTGGTTTTCACAAATATACATTTTGCTCTGCTCATCTTTTGGATATTTACCCTCAAATAATTTGAACCTATCCAACCGAGCCTTATCCTTGTCAGTAAAATGAACATCGAGCAAGCCGACCACCTTATTCGGAAAATAGAGTTTTGATATCAGAGAAATCATCTCATCCGTCTTTTTCGTTCCCCGCTTTCCCGAAATGACGATTTCATTGGTATCAGACCAGAAGCTCTCCAAAACTGTCAACAGATAAGTAAACGACAATGGATACTTTTCGAGTTGTGCGGTCACTGTTTTTATTGTTCGCTCTGTCTTCTTTTTTAAAGAAAAATCACCTGTGAATTGGCTTAACCGAATGAGATTTGCTGCTGCGACCGAATGTCCCGACGGGATGACATTGTCATGAATTTTCCGGGTTCGTACCAATATTTCGTCCTGATCCGATGCTGTGAAGAAAAACCCGCCATCGGATTCGTCCCAAAATTTTTCCATCATGAGCTGATTGATTTTTACCGCTTCGATCAGATAATATGGATCAAACGATGATTCATAAAAATCAATCAATGCAGCGACGAAAAATGCATAGTCCGTGAGATAACCCGGAATCGTTTTCTGCTTTTTATCGCCAAGTCGAAAAACCGTATTATTACCGAAGGCATTTTTCAGTAAATTATCGATCGCACTTTGAGCAATCTTTAAATATTTATCTTCCCGAACAACCTGATAAGCCTTACAAAATGCGGAAATCATCAAGCTGTTCCACGCCGTGATGATTTTTGTGTCTGTCATTGGTGGTGTACGTTTTGTTCGCTCTGCTAATAATTTACCGCGATGTTGCTTCAATTTGGAATTCAATTCGTCCGATGAAAGCTCAAATTGTGTTGCTAACTCTTCAATATCACGTACGATGTGCAAAATATTTTTACCGTCCCAATTTCCCGGAGTCGTAACATCGTAAACCGCACAGACGATTTTAGCCTCTTCCTCACCCAAAATCTGCTCAATTTCTTTTCGATCCCAGACATAATATTTCCCTTCTTCGCCTTCACTATCAGCATCCTGTGCCGAATAAAACCCACCGTTTTCAGCAGTCATTTCTCGCATGACATAATCGAGTGTATGCCGCGCAATCTGCTCGTAAAATGGATTCTGCGTTATCTGAAAAGCCTCGAGATATGCATTGGCTAATAATGCGTTGTCGTACAACATTTTTTCAAAATGCGGTACCAGCCATTTCTCGTCTGTCGAATAACGGTGAAAGCCGCCGCCCAACTGATCGTAAATGCCACCATTCGCCATGTGCTGTAGCGTGGTTTCGACCATTTTGAGCGTTGTCTCGTTTTTGGTGTTAAAATAATAACGCAGCAAAAACGACAAAGTCGTTGCCTGCGGAAATTTGGGTGCAGCACCAAACCCGCCAAATTTTTCGTCAAAATTTCGTGTCAATTCTTGAAAAGCATTGTGCCATATTTTAGGTGTTGCCAGCGTAGCTGATGGACTCATCCGATTATATATTTTGATATGCCGCGCAATTTCATCGGCGCTTTTAAAAATCTGCCCCCGCTGGTTTTGCCAGACTTGAATAATCTGGAGCAAAATATTCTTAAATCCAACACGGCCCCATCGATCCTCCGGAGGAAAATATGTTCCGCCAACAAACGGCTGCAGATCAGGCGTCAACCAAAGTGAAAGCGGCCAGCCGCCACTGCCGGTCATCATTTGAACTGCGTTCATGTAAATTTCATCAATATCAGGCCGCTCTTCCCTGTCCACTTTGATATTAATAAAATTCTCATTCAGGATATCGGCTATTTTAGGTTCGGAAAAAGACTCCTGTTCCATGACATGACACCAGTGACAGGCAGAATATCCGATAGAAAGAAAAATCGGTTTATTTTGTTTTCGGGCAGATTGAAGCGCTTCTTTTCCCCAGGGATGCCAATCTACCGGATTATGGGCGTGTTGCAGCAAATAGGGACTTGTCTCATGGATTAAGTGGTTGGTATTCTGTCCGGTGTTTAATTTATTTTTATTTCTATCTTGATCAACCATAATCTATTTTACTTCTTTTTCTTTTTCACATACGCCCGGTATTCGTCGCCATTTTGTTCAATGCCTAAAAATTCATGTCCTGTAATTTTACACCAGTTGGGCATATCTTCCACAATTCCTTTATCGTCCGATACAATTTCCAGGACTTCATCTTCTTGTAAATCACTGATTTTTTCCGCTGTCTTAATAATCGGCATCGGACAAAACAATCCCAAACAATCTATGCTATGATCAAATTTCATATTGTCATTTCCTCTGACTAAATGAAAAGTGTAAAATCACTTTCTTTTGCATCGGCTAAAAAGGATGTCACACCGGCAACCCGAGACACCTCAGGAATCAGCGATTCTTCAGTTATTCCCAGCACATTCATGCTGGTTGAACAGGCCGTTAAATTGACGCCCATCTGATGTGCCATGGAAATCATTTCTTTCAACTCAGGCATTTTCGATTTTTTCATCAGTTGCTTCATCATTTTGGCGCCGGCTCCCATCATGTTCAGTTTTGAAATCGGACGTTTTGAAGGTCCAGGTTTAACCATGATGCCAAATAGGCGTCGCATCCATCCTAATCCTCTGACACGTACCCCTTCCTGTTGCAATAGTTTTAAACCCCAAAAGGTAAAAAACATATTGACCTTCATTCCGGAGGCGGCAGCACCGTTAGCGATGATAAAGCTGGCGGTGATTTTATCCAAATCGCCGCTGAAGACAATAATTGATACTGCATTTTTTTCATTCATAGTTATTTATTTTTTTAGTGATTTTCATCTGAATCATGATCTGATGCTAATTTTAATTCGAATGGCGGTTTAATCCCCTGCCTCTCATAATAATCCGCCAAAGACCGGTGTAGTGCCTCTTCTGCCAGCACCGAACAATGACGTTTTACTTTGGGCAATCCACCGAGAGCAACAGTCACTGTTTTGTTGGTCACCTTCAACGCCTCTTCAATTTTCTTTCCTTTAATCATTTCCGTTGCCATACTGCTACTGGCAATCGCCGCACCGCAGCCAAACGTTTTAAATTTTGCATCCACGATCACGTCATTCTCTATTTTCAAATACATTTTCATGATGTCGCCACACGCCGGATTTCCTACCGATCCGATTCCGTTTGCATCCTCCAGTTCACCGACGTTTCTCGGATTCATGAAATGATCCATCACTTCTTTGCTGTAATCCATTTTTTCCCTTTCTTTCTCGCTTTAAAATAAAATTAACGAATTAACTGTTATTATGTGAACTAAATTCTATTTATTATACAAGGGTGACATCTGTCGTAACCGCTCCACGATCGAGGGCAGTTTTTCTATCAGCAATTGCACATCCTGCTCGCTGTTGTCAATTCCCAAAGTGAATAAAATCGTGCCGTTGGCAATCTCGTGAGATTCACCAATCGCTAATAAAACGTGTGAAGCCTTTAAAGCTTTTGACGTGCACGCCGAACCACTGGAGGCAACGATGTTGTCTGTGCCTAAAAATAATAAAATCGACTCCCCTTCGATATATCGAAAGCCAAAATTCACATTATTGGGCAGTCGCTGCTCGCGATGGCCGTGTAAAAAAACTTCTTCAATTTTCTCTTCGATGCCATCAATCAATAAATCACGCAATGATTTGACCTGGTCGATTCTTTTGTCCATATCTCGTTGCGCCAACTCCGCTGCCTTGCCCATTCCAACGATTCCCATCACATTTTCAGTTCCAGCTCTCCGCCCGTTTTCCTGAATGCCGCCATGAATTAGCGGATGAATTCTCGTTCCTTTTCGGACGTACAATCCGGCGACACCTTTGGGTCCGTAAAAATTGTGACTGCCGAAACTAATCAGGTCGGCATTGAGCTTGTCCACATCAACCGGGACAGTCCCGACTGTTTGAATGCCGTCGGAATGAAAAAGCACATCTTTTTCTTTCACCATCCGACTGATCTCTTCAAGCGGCTCAATGGTACCGATTTCATGATTAGCGTGCATGATTGACACGAGAATGGTTGTATCGGTGATTGCTTTTTTAACATCATCCGGATCGATCAGTCCGTTTTTATCGACCGGCACTTCGGTGACTTCAAAGCCTAATTTTTGTAAATATTGGGCTGTTTGAAGAACGGAAAAATGTTCAATCGCCGAGACAACGATGTGATTTCCTTTTTTCTGATTGGCAAACGCAGCGCCCTTAATAGCAAAATTGTTGGACTCGCTGCCCGATGCGGTGAAAATGATTTCTGTGGGTGAAGCATTGATCAGCGTTGCCACATGTTCTCTGGCTTGTTCAACCGCCTGCTTTGCCTGCTTACCCTGCTCATTCATGCTGGATGGATTCCCGAAAATGTCTGATAAAAATGGTTTCATGCTTTCCACAACTTCAGGCAATGGCTGGGTCGCAGCCACATGATCAAAATTTATTAACTTACTCATCTTAACCTCGATTTGCGTTTATTTCTTTTTGGATAAATGTGATGTCACGAAGCGGGCGGCAATCTTTCGGACACACTTTCACACAGACAGCATGTTTGTCGCAGGCAAATACCCCGTTTTCTTTGTTGCTAAAATCGATGCGTTCATCCGTATTCTTATCCCGCGGATCAAATAAATGCCGATAAATCTGAACGGATGTCGCCGGTCCGATGAATTCCGGCATTTCAGCCATCTTGGGACAGTCGGAAACGCAGCAGGCGCATTTGATGCAGTCCGCGGAACGGCTGAGCTGATCGTACAAATTTTTATCTAAATTTTCCTGATAATTCATGCGCTCATCCGGCACCTCTTTTTCCCGAACCAGCCAGGGCATCGTTGATTTGATCTCGCTCCAAAATGGTCGCTTGTCCACTACCAGATCCTTTATCACGCCCATTGTTGAAAGTGGCTCTAAAGTAATCGTATCGGATTCTTTCAATAATTCGCCCACCTGGGTTTTACATGCCAGTCGCGCGGTTCCGTTAATCCGAATCGCGCAGGTTCCGCAGATTGCGCCACGACAGGAATAGCGATACGCCAGCGTCCCATCCTGTTCTTCGTGAACCTGATGCAGCACTTCCAGCACAGACATACCGGGTTCATTCCTCACCGAATACTCAACCAGACGACCCGATTCTTCTTTTTCCGGATTAAAGCGAAAAATTTTGACCAGAATGTCCATTCAATCTTATTCCTATTTTTTTATTATTCAGTTCGCTCTCTATTGCTAAATTTAATTCTCTGTTTTCTCTGTGCCTCGGTTGCATAATACAATTACCAACCTCAATAACGTATCTCGTCTAACGGTTCAATATCCTCGATCACCACATCTTTGTAACTTAATTCAGGTTCCCCTTTTTGATTTTTCTTCATGAGCGTATGTTTCAAAAATTGCTGATTATCCATTTCCGGATAATCCTCCCGAAAATGTGCGCCCCTGCTTTCTTTTCTGGCAATTGCTCCCTCCGCCACAATCCTCGCCAAATCCAGCATGTCGCCTAACTCAAGCGCACGAAGTAGATTAAGATTATAAATACTGCCTTTATCACGAACGCTTACATTTTGATACCTCTCTTGCAACTGTGTGATTTTCGCCAAACCTTCTCGCATCAAAGTTTGATTACGGAAAATACCAAAGCCTTTGATCATCGCCTGTTCCATTTCAGCGCGGAGCGAAGCAACTTGTTCACCGCGCTCCCGATCCAACAATGCCTTTATCCGCTGATCTTCATTTTTCAGACTCGTTTTTGAGTAATTCTGCAAATCATTTTCCACAGCAAAGTTGAGCGCTTCCCTGCCGGCGTGCAAACCGAAAACCACGGTTTCCAGCAAAGAATTTCCACCCAGACGATTTGCACCGTGAACACTGACACAACTGCATTCACCGGCTGCAAATATCCCCGGAACGATAGTTTGAGTTTTCACATTCACATCAATCCCTCCCATCGTATAATGTACTGTCGGTCGGATCGGAATCGGTTCTTTCACCGGATCAACGCCGGCAAAATGGATGGCAATTTCCCGAATCTGGGGTAGCCGGTTTTTGATTTTTTCCTCACCAAGATGACGCAGGTCGAGATGCACATATTTATCGTTAATGCCTCTGCCCTGCTGAATCTCCAAATGGATGGAACGTGCGACAAAATCTCTCGGAGCCAATTCCATAAATTTAGGAGCATACTTTTCCATAAAACGCTCGCCATTCGCATTAATCAAATAACCGCCTTCACCGCGGGCGCCTTCAGTAATCAAAATGCCGTTCAGCAAACCAGTGGGATGAATTTGAAAAAATTCGAAATCCTTGATCGAAATTCCGGCATGATAAGCCAATGCCATCCCGTCTCCCGTATTAATCAGTGCATTTGAACTTTGACCATAAATCCGACCGGCACCACCGGTGGCCAATACTAACGCTTTTCCCCGGATAAAATGAAATTCACCGTTCACAAAATCGTAAACAACCACTCCCTTAAATTTTCCATCTTCCACGATCAGTGTGGTGACAAAGTGCTCCCAGAGCATGGGGATATTTTGTTTCATTGCCTGTTCGTAAAGCGTGTGCAACAAATTGTGTCCGGTCTTGTCTGCTACAAAACAGGTTCTGTTGCGGCTCTGTCCCCCGAAAGCCCGTTGCGCAATCGTGCCATCTTCATTTCGATTAAAAAGTGCGCCGTATTTATCGAGTCGGGCAATTGCATCTTTCGCTTCGCTGCACAGGACTCTCGCTGCATCCTGATCCGCTAAAAACCAGGAACCTTTGACAGTGTCGTACTGATGCCCTTTCCAGCTATCATCAAACCGAATTGCCGCATTAATACCACCCTGAGCAGCACCGGAATGTGAACGTACCGGATGTACTTTAGAGATAAGGGCAATTTTGACAGATTTATCGCGTTCACGTGCTTCAAGCGCTGCGCTCAAACCCGCAAGTCCGGCACCAACAATAAGAATATCGTAAGCATGGTCTTCTGATATGTGCATTTATTTTAGCTCCGAAAATTTCGCTTTTTTTTAACTTCCGACGGAGATTTTGAATTGACCTTAAACTGCCTGAACATCTGTGACTTCGGGAACCATCTCCTGGAGATTTTTTTTGATCCCGTGTTGCAAAGTCATTTGGGACATGGGACATCCGAAACATGCTCCCTCAAGTCTGACCTTGACGACACCATTGTCATCAACTGAGATTAGTTTTACATCTCCGCCGTCCGCCTGTAATGATGGCCTGATTTTTTCCAATGCTTTTTCGATTTTTTCTCTCATGATACTTCCTCTAATTTGTAGTTACATTCGAATTTGTAATTGTTACAATCTGTAACTAATATAACATTATATTGAAACAAAGTCAAGGAGTTTTTAAAATTTTCATTCGCCTTAATTAAAAAATTTTATTGACATTAATAGTAAAACTTGTAAATTATGCATATACAAATTAACTTGAATTAAAAAAGCTAAGCGCATTTTATCTCATCCTTTTAAAATAATTGCGGAGAACTTCCAGTGAAAATTAAATTGATCACATTTTTTGTTTTATTGGTAATCCTTTTCCACTGCGCCGTAACTCCTCCTCCCGTTGAGGAACGTCCGCCAATAATCCCTGAAAAGATGCCAGAAGTTCGCATTGGGATGTCTGAAAAGCTGGACTTTCTGAATTTTGAATCAAATGGTAAAATTGAAATTTTCCAGGATGCCAAACCAATCGCACAAACAGTCCTTTGGAATAAAAAGTGGCGCGTGGAAATTCGTAACGCCCAACCAGCTAACATTACTTATCGGCTGCAATACAAAGAATTTGATACTGAGTTTGAAGCTCGCCAAATTCGGGATAAATATTTTGCTCTCGGATTGCCGGTTATAGTGGAACAATTTAAGAAAAGAAAATTTCAAGACGGAGAAATCAAATTCGTGAATACTTTTCCTGTTTTGTTAAAACCTGAATTTGAAACGGCGGATCAGGCTTATCAATATCAATGGACAATTCGGGACAAAATAACAGCGGTGGCGCTGCCTTTTATTAAAACGCCGCAGCAGGGCGAGGTTGTATTGAAAAATGTGGAATCCGGGAAATCGATCAGCCAAAATTTAAGAATGGTCATCCGCGGGGATCAATTTACGATCAAATTACCTGCTGCAGAAGGTTTCCATTTTGAAAGCGAGCTGGTCCGAACCTATCGTAATCAAATCGAATTTATTATTGATCGCTTTGGCAAACTCACTATCGTTAATGTACTGCCAATTGAAACTTATCTGATGGGCGTCGTCGGATCGGAAATGCAAGAAAAATTTCCGCTCGAATCACTCAAAGCACAGGCTGTCACCGCTCGAGGATACACGCTCGCCCGCATCGGAAAGCAGCACCGGCTTTCACCATTTGATCTTTGCGACGAGGTTCATTGTCACGTTTATGGCGGAATTGATCGTGAATCACCCAAAGTCACCAAAGCCGTCATGGAAACAAGTGGCAGAGTACTTCTTTACAAAGATAAAATATGCGATACATTTTATGCTGGCGTCTGTGGCGGACACACGGAAAATAACGAGAATGTTTGGGAAGGAGAACCCCAGGCTTATCTCACGGGCAAACTGGATGCAAAGTTAAATAACCTTCCCGATGGTTTCCTTCAAAATGAAGAGAATGTCCGGCTTTGGATTGAGAATAAGCCCGAGGTATTTTGTAACACACAAGACAAAGATGTTCCGGATTATTTGGAATACACTAAAAAATATTTTCGTTGGCAAGTTCGCTACACTCAATCCGAATTAAGCCAAATTATTCGCCAGAAAACCGGTCAAAATATTGGTACATTGATCGAGATCATCCCGGTTTTGCGAGGCGTGTCCGGCAGGTTAGTTGAAGTCAAACTACACGGTACAAATAAAACAATCTCGATTGAGAAAGAATTAGAAATCCGAAAAGCCCTCTCGGAAAATTATTTGTACAGCGCCTGTTTTGTTGTTGACAGAGACAGAAGTGACTTCATCTTAAAAGGAGCCGGCTGGGGACACGGCGTTGGTATGTGTCAAACCGGAGCCGCAATGATGGCACTGAAGGATTATAATTATCAGCAAATTTTAAAACACTATTATTCCGCAGCAGACATTGTCAAATTGTATTAGTAAATCCGTGAACGTAATATTTCTTTTTATTGATGGCGTTGGAATTGGTCAACGGAACAGAAAGACAAACCCATTCGCCGATCAACAGATCAGCATTTTCAACCATTTTTTGTCAGATCAATTTCCGAAAAAAGTTAGATTTGATGGACTGGTAAAATCCATCACAGCCGATCTGGGTTTGGAGGGACTTCCGCAAAGTGCAACAGGTCAAACCGCGTTGTTCACCGGCAAAAATGCAGCAGAAATTTTGGGCTACCATAAGAGTGGTTTTCCGAATGAAACTTTGAGATCACTGTTAGAAAAATTTTCGATTTTTGCACGGTTAAACTCAGCTGGGAAGAAATCCTGTTTCATAAATGCCTACCGTCCAATATTTTTCGAAAAGGGGCCGGAAAAATTAATCCGCTACCTTTCCGTTACGAGCATCATGAACTGGAAAGCCGGATTCACATTTTTCGATTTTGAAGATTTAAATAATAAACGTTCAATTTATCATGATTTCACAAACAGAGAATTACAAAAAAAGGGATTTGAGATACAGGAATTTTCGTCTGAGATTGCTGGTAAAATTTTAGCGGTAACCAGCTCAAAATTCGACCTTAGTCTCTACGAATATTTTTTAACAGACCGAGCGGGTCACGCGCAAAAACTCGAACAAGCGGTGAATCTAATAATTGAATTGGAACGCTTTATTTTTACTGTTTTAAAAAACATTAATTTGTCCAAAACTTTGTTAATTCTCACCAGCGATCACGGGAATATCGAGGATTTATCCAGAAGGACGCATACAAGGAATCCTGTACCGATAATCTGTTGGGGGTGTCACAAAGAACAATTTCTAAAATCGACATCCTCAATTCTGGACGTCACGCCCACGCTGGTCAAACTTTTTACTGAAGAAATGTAACAAACTTCGGAGTTTTTAATTTTCAATGGTAAATTTTCAATCGGAACAAACAATGGGAACTACTAAATTAAGCGGTCGTAAAATCATTTCAATTTTACTCAAATAAAATAATCAATAACCGATTCAAATAAATGAGCGAACAGAAAAATATCTTTATTAAAGGCGCCCGGGAACATAATCTGAAAAATATCGATGTGGAAATACCGCGGGATAAATTCGTTGTCATCACCGGGCTTTCCGGGTCGGGAAAATCGTCTCTGGCATTTGACACGATTTATGCGGAAGGGCAAAGGCGCTACGTGGAATCGCTATCTGCTTATGCCCGCCAATTTCTCGGATTGATGGAAAAACCGGATGTCGATTACATCGAAGGACTCTCTCCTGCCATCTCAATTGAACAGCGATCTGCAAGCAAAAATCCGAGATCAACGGTCGGCACCGTTACCGAGATTTACGACTACTTGAGATTGCTATTTGCCCGCATCGGGAAACCGTATTGCTATAATTGCGGAAAACCGATCCAGCGACAGACTGTGCAGCAGATTGTGGATCAGGTGATGGATTTACCAAAATCCACTAAGATTCAGGTACTGGCTCCGGTGGTTCGCGGCAGAAAAGGTGAGTACCGGGAAATTTTTGAGGAAGCCAGCAGAGACGGGTTCGTTCGCGTTCGTGTTGACGGCGAAATGCACGATCTTGAAGAAGAGATAAAGCTGGATAAATACAAAAAACACAACATCGAAATTATCGTCGACCGATTGGTGATCGAACCGGATATCAGCGGAAGACTCACAGAATCGGTCGAAACTGCGCTACATCTGGCTTCAGGCATTGTACTGATTCATCAGCTCGATGGCGAGGAATTATTTTTCAGTGAACATTTTGCCTGCATCGATTGCGGTATTTCATATGAGGAATTAGCGCCCCGGATGTTTTCGTTTAACAGCCCATACGGCGCATGTCCGACATGCAATGGATTGGGCACAATCACTGAAATCGATCCTAACCTGATCATTCCGGACAAAACAAAATCCGTCAATGAGGGCGCGATCAAACCGTGGGGAGAAGCCCGGGAAGGTTGGTACTTCAGTCAGTTGGCGTCGCTGGCGAAAAAGTACGGATTTGAAATGGACACTCCGTTTGACTCGCTTTCGTCGGAGCATCAGCACACTATTTTGTATGGCAGTAAAGGTGAAGAAGTGCACATGGTTTACAGTCGAAATAACGGGAAAGCTCATGCTGAATTTACCACCGAATATGAAGGTGTCATCCCAAATCTGCAGCGGCGCTATCACCAAACCAGTTCAAATTATATTCGAAACTGGATTGAAAGTTTTATGAACGTCAAAAAATGTGCTGATTGCGGCGGTTCCCGTTTGAAAAGAGAGTCAATGGCTGTGAGAATCGGTGACTTCAACATTCACCAAATCACCCAACTGTCCGTAAAAAAGACAGCGGATTTCTTTTCAAAAATAAAGTTAAATAAGAGACAAGAGCAAATCGCTCATCAAATCTTGAAAGAGATCAATGCCCGGTTACATTTTTTGATTAATGTCGGATTGGATTACCTGACCCTGGAACGAAGTGCTGGCACGCTTTCCGGCGGCGAAGCGCAGCGCATTCGATTAGCAACCCAAATCGGGTCTCAATTAATGGGTGTACTTTATATTTTGGATGAGCCCTCGATTGGACTGCATCAGCGGGATAACAAAAAGCTTATCCAGACGCTTCACGAGCTGCGCGATTTGGGAAATACAGTCATCGTCGTCGAGCACGATCAAGAGACCATTGAAAGCGCGGACTACGTGGTTGACTTGGGTCCTCATGCTGGCGAAAATGGTGGCAAAATTGTCGCTGTAGGCACACCTCAAATTATCAAGGAACATAATAAATCGATAACCGGCCAATATCTCTCCGGGACAAAAAGTATCCCCATTCCGGAAACTCGTCGAAAACAAAACAACCGAAATCTGGAAATCTTCGGTGCGGCGGGAAATAACCTGAAATCGCTTAATGTAAAAATTCCATTAGGGATATTTATCTGTGTGACCGGCGTATCCGGTTCTGGAAAAAGCACGCTCATTAATGAAACGTTGTACCCCATTCTGTTAAGAAAATTCTATCAGGGGAAAAAGAATCCGCTTCAGTACGACAAACTTATGGGATTTGAATTTATCGACAAAGTGATCGATATTGACCAGTCCCCGATTGGCCGGACGCCACGTTCCAATCCGGCGACTTACACTGGTGTATTCACCTATATTCGCGATCTGTTCGCTCAATTACCCGAAGCAAAAATTCGCGGCTACAAACCCGGACGTTTCAGCTTTAACGTCAAAGGGGGTCGTTGCGAAGCCTGTCAGGGCGACGGGATCATCAAAATCGAAATGCACTTTTTGCCAGACATTTACGTGACCTGTGAAGTCTGCAAAGGAAAACGGTACAACCGGGAAACACTCGAAATCAAATACCGCGGAAAATCCATCGCTGACATTCTCGATATGTCCGTAGCACAGGCCATGGAATTCTTCAAAAAAATCCCCAAAATTCATCGCAAATTAAAAACATTGTCGGACGTCGGACTGGGCTACATTCGATTAGGTCAGCAGGCGACAACGCTTTCCGGCGGAGAGGCACAGCGTGTTAAACTTGCTACCGAGCTATCAAAAATCAGCACCGGAAAGACGGTTTATATTCTGGACGAACCCACAACCGGACTGCACTTTGAAGACATTAAACTGCTACTCAACGTTCTCAACCGTCTTGTCGAAAAGGGAAACACAGTGATCGTTATCGAACACAATCTGGATGTGATCAAAACCGCAGATTACATTATTGATCTGGGTCCGGAAGGCGGAGACGACGGTGGCAGGATTGTTGCAACCGGTACACCGGAACAGATTGCCAAAGAACGTTCCTCATACACGGGTCAATTTTTAAGTAGCATTTTATCGCTGTGACATTCTGTTTTTCACAGCGATAATAAATTCGGGGCGTTCTTTCAAGAAAATCAAGCAAATACAAATTATTTTTTATAATAATTGCTTGACTTTTTAAATAAATTTTGTTATTATTATTTTGTATTGCGGGTGTTTTTAATCTTTACATGAAATACACAACTCCTTGGGTCTAATTCTCGGAATTGCTTCTGTATTTGGTTAATTTTGAGGGTTGATAGATTTTATCTAATTATATAAATTAGCATAAGATAGGAAGCAATACGTGATGTTAGATCTCTTCACCCCTAAAATCGTTGTGCCCGCAAAATCCGATTATCTGCCTGTACTCAGAAACTTCGTTTCACAGATCGGTAAAAAATATCGATTCACCAAGCATGAGATCAATGCCTTTAAAATTTCCATCGATGAAGCCTGCACTAATATCATTAAACATGGATATAAAGAAAAAAACAACGGATCGATTACCCTAAAAGTGCGCATTAAAAATGACCGGTTGATTTTAGAGCTGATCGATCACGGAAAAAGTTTTGATCCTAACACGATCCACGATCCTAATATTTCAAGCTATGTTCAAAATGGGAAAAAAGGCGGCTTGGGAATTTTTATTATGCGGAAATTTTTGGATGCCATCGAGTACGAGGTTTCAAGCTTGGGCAATATTCTCCGTCTCACAAAACTAAGACAAGTCAGATCAGCAGAGCCAGTATTTCCAATTTTATCAGCACTGCGAAGAATGAAAGAGCGGATATTCCAAACGTGAATTCATAAAACAGGTTAATGGCCGCTCAAGTTTTTGATTAATTATGGAGTGCATCGTCTGTGATGATGCATGCATTGACGCAGTCGATGCATTTCAAATAACTATTTTAAAAATCAGAAAGTTATTTCAATAATATCAATGGCTGGCACTTTTTGCAAAAAAAACTGCTCCGCTGTTTTTGCCGGATTCGCTGCACTTCCGATCCGCAACTATAACAGGGCTCCCCTTCCCTGCCGTAAACCATGATCATTTTTTGAAACTCACCTTCGATATTGTACAGGCTGCGGAAGTTCTGTTTGCCGTTGCCCAAAGAAGTGCCCATTTTTTCGACAGCAGCCCGGAGAACATCAGGTACAAACTCAAATATCGTCTTTATTTCAGCATCAGATAGTGTGTCCACCCGACGCTGAGGATGAATCTTGCAGCGAAATAAAATCTCGTTGGCATAAATATTTCCGATGCCCGCAATCTTGGATTGATCCATCAAAAATGATTTCACATCCAACTTTGACTTTCGAATCATGGATTCGAGCCGCTCCAATTGCCAATCTTCACTCAGCGGTTCAAGACCAAAATTTTTTTGCCAGTTATCCTTTTCATCACAATTCAAAAACACCAACGTTCCCAACGCTCTGGTGTCATTAAATTGCAGACTACTCCCCGATTTAAAATAAATAATCGTCCGGGAATAGGCATCCAAATCGGGCTTTTGATTAGACCATATCAGTTTGCCGGTCATCCGCAAATGAATAACTAACTGACAATCATCCGCAAAATCAATCACAATAAATTTTCCTTTACGGTTAATTTCTTTTATGGTTTTGCGCTTGATTTGTTTGGGAATCAAATCCGGATCATTCTGTTTCCACTGATCGGTACGCATAATTTCTACTTTATCAATTTTTTGTCCAATAATATTTTTTCTCAATTGACTGACAATGGTTTCGACTTCCGGGAGTTCTGGCACGTTATCTGTCCTCCGTTTTTCTTAAAATCATTGACCACTGCGGTAAAAATTCGCCAACAAAAACCTTGACTTGAAGTTCTAAATTCATTAAATTAGCGGTTCTTAAAATATAATTTAGCGTGGACTTTTTGAATAGTTATTAAATGTTAGATAAATCGATTTTGTTTCAGGCAAAATCTTTTTTATGCTGGGACAAATTTCATGAGTTGACGATTAAACTCGTCCCGATTCAGGAGACTGTCGGATTTTTTTATCCGCCGCAGAACGACTTGTCATCGATTGTGATTTTTTATCAATCGGCGCAAAATGATGTGACAAAATCGCTGTGCTTTTTGTTTCACGAAATCGGACATTATGTTCAGTGGGAATTATCAAAAGATGCCAAAGAAGAACGTTCGTTTTTCGAGCTGATGCAAATCGACAAGGGAACCAAAAAAGTAGAATTTGAACGTGAGGCATGGATTCGCGGCAGAGCCTTAATTGAAGAATTTTTAAATACAAACGGAACTGAAACGAATTCTGTTCTGGATAAATATGATGAAATGAGCGTGATTAGTTTAAAAAGTTATCAAACCGAAAAGAATTGAGAGGAAACTATGCAGTTAAAAACATTGCTGGATGAACTGGACGAAAAGAAGATTCACGGACAAATTGATGACATCGACATTGAAGGTGTCGTTTATGACCCATTGCGTGTGGAAGCCGGATTTTTGTACGTTGCGATCAATATTTATACCCAATTGGACAAAATCGAAATTCCGGAAGGTCATGATAAAGTGGATGACGCAGTGAAGGCAGGCGCTGCCGCAGTTATTGTGCAGGAAGACAAGGGAAAAGACATTCAAGTTCCGGACAACGTTGTCAAAGTTGTGGTGCCCGATTCCCGATATGCCTTAGCCAAAGTCGCCAATAAATTTTATGATTTCCCGTCAGAAAAAATGAAAATGATCGGCATTACCGGAACCAACGGCAAAACGACAACAACCCATATCGTCGAAAGCATTTTACTCGAAAAATATCGCACTGGTCTTATCGGAACCCTCTATTATAAAATCAATGATAAAATCCACAAATCCAAAGATACCACACCGGAACCGCCTGATTTGCAGGAAATTTTTACCAATATGGTGAATGAAAATGTGGATTATTGCGCGATGGAAGTTTCTTCACACGGCATTGATTTTTTCCGTGTGGAAGGTGTGAATTATAACGTCGCCCTGTTCACGAATCTTTCACAGGATCATCTGGACTATCACAAAACTATGGACCATTATTTGAAGACCAAGAAAAAATTATTTCAGTGGCTGGATGATAACGATCATGCCATCGCCAATATCGATGATCCGCATGGCCTGGAATTTCTGGATGTCTCCGCAGCAAAGCCGATTTCGTTTGGCATCAAAAAACAGGCGGATGTGATGGCAAAAGACATTGAATTCAACATCAAAGGCACCAAATATCGTCTGGCAACGCCGATCGGGGAAATTGACATTGATCAAAAATTGGTCGGTTTATTCAATGTGTACAACAGTTTAGGCGCTGTTGCCGTAGCCATTTCCCAGGGATTCACTCTTGAAGAAATTAAACGCGGATTGGAACAAAACATCGTTGTCTCTGGTAGATTTGAATTAGTGGATAAGGGGCAGCCTTTTTCCGTTGTCGTCGATTATGCGCACACACCGGACGGTATGGAAAACGTGCTCAGTTTAGCTGAAACCTTAAACGCCAATCGCGTGATCACTGTTTTCGGTTGTGGCGGCGATCGCGATAAGGAGAAGCGCCCAATCATGGGAGAAATTGCAGATAAGTACAGCGACGTCGTCGTCCTTACCGCAGATAATCCACGCAACGAAGAGCCAGAGCAAATTATCAGCGAAATTTCCACCGGCATTAAAGGCGCGAAAACTTTCAAAGTGGTGGATCGGCGTGAAGCAATAAAATTCGCTATCGATCATGCCGAGGAAAATGATATCATATTAATTTTAGGAAAAGGACACGAAACCACGCAAACGTTGAAAGATAAAACGCTTCATTTCAACGACGTCGAAGAAGCGGAAAATATTTTAAAATCGCTGTAAGAGTCTCTTAATTTTTACATGGCTAAAGCGCAATATCGTTATTTTCGGACACATAAAAATCGTGCATTCACCAATTTTGGGATTATGATGAACATGAAAAGATTTAGAAATTTTGGCACATTTTACATTTTAACATTAATATTATCAATAACATTCTTTTGTGAAAAGAAATCACCAGAGCCAATCGTCGGTCGGGTGGGAAAAACAACCTTGCCAGTCTCCGAATTTAGGGATCGATTCGAATTGACACCTCATATTCTTCAAACCCAAAACGAGCAGCAAAACAAAATAAATGTTTTGGCTTCGTTACTGGGAGAGAAACTATTAGTCGAGGAAGCGCGCCGCCGAAAACTTCACAAAGATGAAAAATATCAAACTTTTATCACAGAAATGGAAAAGGAAGCTGTTGTTGAAAAATTGTTTGAAGAAGAAATCGCTTCCAAAATTGAAATCACTGAGCAGGAACTGAAAAAAGGTTACGTTCGCTCGCAGATCGATTTATCATTGAAAGTACTCACTTTTGACAGTTTAGGTCAGGCAATCGCCGCAAAGTACCAGATTGATCAGGGAAAATCAATGACCGAAGTCAAGCGGGAATTTCAAACCGACACATTCATATCAGCGGATTCGATACTCACGCTGGATATGGAATGGGGTGAAGCCCATCCTAAATTGGAAGACACTGCTTATAATTTGAAGCCAAACCAAGTGTCTGATCCTGTTTTTGTGGAAGGTCGCTATTTTATTTTAAAATTAACAGACCGACGCGGAAACATATTCGCGACTGAAGCTGATTATCTACGCCAGGTACCTTCGATTCGAAAAAAAATTAAACAGCGTAAACGGGCCCAGATGTTCAGTCAGTATTTTCATGATTTAATGAAAGGAAAAGAAGCCCGGGTCGCCCACGAAATGTTCGATTTTGTTGCCGCTGAGTTAGGAAAGGCTTACGGCATTAGCGACACCCTTTCAAAAAAATCACCGGAATTACCGGACGCTTTAACTGATTCATTATCTGAGGAAAGCTTTGTCGATCGTCTTAACGAGACATTCATTCGATTTAATGACGGTACCGAATGGTCTGTGGAGGACTTTATCAAAAGGATAATCATCGGACCGTATAAACTCAACATTAAAACGAGAAATGCGTTCAGAAACAGTTTGAACCGGGCAATAAAACGGATGATTGAGTTTGAAACGTTAGCCAAAGAGGGACGAGAAAAGGGTTATGATAAAACATATTATGTCGATTATCAAACGAAGATGTGGGGAGACTCCTTTCTGGGTCAGATCATGCGGCAAAATATCATTGATACAGTAACTTTCACGCCAGAGGAGATTGAATACCATTATCAAAACAATAAAAGTGAATATTCCGGTCCGGACATGGTCAAACTTCACGAAATCCTGGTCGATGATAAATCACTGGCTGAAGATATTCTCAAACGCATTAAAAACGGTGCTGACATGAAAAAATTAGCCCGTAAATACAACAAACGAGAACTGAGCATAAAAACAGATGGTGTGATGGGCTATTTCACGACATCTGCGCTGGGGAAAGTCGGAGAAGCTGCAAAGCAACTGGACATCGGCGAAATCGGCGGTCCGATAAGAACCGAGAAAAATCAGTATTCTGTGTTCAAGATTTTGGATAAAAGAGAAGCCGGTCCCCTGCCCCTGGAGCAAGTTTGGGATGACGTTAAAAAAGATGCGTTGGCAGAAAAACAGCAGCGGTTGATCGACGGATTCCTGAGTCAAAAAACCGAAGATTATGAAATTGAAATTAACCGGTCTGTGCTGGATACCCTGGAAACGACACAGATAAATGCGCTGATTTTAAAACGTCACTATGCGAATCGGACGGCTGCACCTACTGTGCAACCGTTGAATTTATCCCACCGTTGGCAAAATTATATCGATGAAATTTATCCAAAAAAACCAGCTTCGGAAAATCAGAAATAGTTTTTTTAAATTTAGCAAAACTAATTATTGCGACGAATTTTGGTCTCCCATTGGCATAAAATTTGAGACATTTTTGACAAATAATCCTGATATCGCGGCGCAGAGGAACTACCTGACATTATGGAACTAAAAGTTGATTTTCACTGTCACACATCGGATGATTTGGTTGAAACAGCAGTCAGTGGGCGTACCAATTTACCCTCACCATTTCAACTCATCGACCTCGCGGTTAAACAAAATTTTGATGCAATTTCCATCACTCACCACGGTATTATTTATCGCAACGAAAAAGTAAACGAATACGCTCGTCAAAAAGGGCTGTTGCTAATTCCCGGCACCGAGGCATTCATCGAACGAAAACATGTGCTGCTTATTAATTATCCCATGGTCAAACCATTTAAAAAATATACTGACTTATGCACATACAAACGCGAGGATGGTCTCATTATTGCTCCCCATCCTTTTTATATTTTGGGGAAATGCGTCGGTCAAAATTTAATCAAATATATCGACTGTTTCGACGCGATCGAATACAGCCGCTTTCATTTTAAATTCATCAACCCGGCGGAAAAAGCACTGCGTGTGGCGCGAAAATATAACAAACCATTAGTTGGCTGCTCAGACGCTCATAAGCCCTATCAATTCGGTACAACATTTTCCATTGTCGATGCTGAAGAAAAATCTGTAACAGCTACCATCCGAGCCGTTAAACAAGGAAAGGTGAATTATGTCAGCATCAACGAGTCACTGCTTAATTTCACCAAAGATTTCTTATGGACAGTGAAGACTTTTCCGCTGGATGTTCATAATTTCGGCAGCCGGGTAATAAATACATTTTTCAACAATTCTCATTTTTATAAAAAATAACCATATTCTTCGGTTAACCCAGCATTCTGTTCAATAATAAGCAATCGGCCGGAAACACACAATTCCCTTGACATTTACCAAAAAATTGTTAATATTTTGATAATTTTAATTTCACCTCACAATAAAAGGAGCGTGTTCCAATGAAAAAACATATCGAATTTTTAGGCATTGCTTACATTGTTTACAATGTATTGACGATATTGACCATTTTAATTGTGATGATCATCTTATTCGGATTAGGCGTTTTTGTGGATCAGGCACAATTTCGCTATCATCATCCCTGGCATGGCCCCGGTGGAATCGAAATTATTCTTGTGATTGTGTTTAGTATCTTAGCGCTGTTCCTCTTCCTCTCGATTCCGGGAATTATTGCCGGGATTGGTTTATTGAAAAAAAGTAGTTGGTCCCGAGTTTTAACATTGATATTGGGATGCTTCAATTTGCTTAACATTCCCTTTGGCACAGCCCTAGGCGTTTACACGATCTGGGTGCTGCTTCAGGAAGAAACCATATCAATATTGAGCGGCAAAGAAGTAATTCAGAAAAAGACGTGAATCATTTTTTCACTTTAAACGTACGTTTACTTTAAAAATAATGAAAGAGACGATGAATATCAACCGATTAAATATTGCAAAAAACTGGCTGCCACGTTACACGGGTATGCCTCTCGACGAATTTGGTGATTATATCTTGCTGACGAACTTCCGCAGTTACCTGAAAAACTTTGCTGATAAGTTTAATTGCAATGTCTATGGCGAAGACCGTCCCATGCAAGCAGCAACAAACAATGAGGGCTTAACCATTATCAATTTCGGCATCGGATCAGCTAATTCAGCCACAATAATGGATTTGTTATTTGCTCGTCATCCGAAAGGTGTTTTATTCTTGGGAAAATGTGGCGGTTTGAAAAAATCCAGTGAAATCGGTCATTTTATTTTGCCCATTGCCGCGATTCGCGGGGAGGGTACGAGCAATGAATATTTTCCTCCGGAAGTGCCCGCGCTCCCCTCTTTCAAGTTACATAAATTTATCTCTGAAAAAATTGTTAATCACGGTTACGACTATCGCACCGGCGTTGTTTATACAACAAACCGCCGTCTTTGGGAACATGACAAGGTTTTCCTGAAACGTTTGCAGGACATGACCTGTATCGCCATTGACATGGAAACTGCGACCGTTTTTATTGTCGGACATTATAACGAAATTGCTCGCGGCGCACTACTTTTGGTATCAGACGTTCCGATTACACCGGATGGCGTGAAAACCGAACGCATGGATCAATACGTCAGCAAAGAATGGTCAAAAATACACTTGCAAATCGGCATTGAAGCGATGACAGAAATCGGCAAGGAAGGCGAAAAGATAAAACATTTCAGATATTAATTTACACATGGATAAATAAATATGAATTGGATTCTCTGGCCTTTCCGGGCACTTTGGAGATTCGTCACCGCGATTCTTGAATTAGCCGGTCGCCTGATAGCGGCGATTGTCGGCATTGTATTTATCATCGTTGGCGCATTTTTAATTTTTTCTGTCATTGTCGCACCAATCGGCATCGCATTACTTATCTTAGGTATTTTACTTTTGGTACGGAGCTTGTATTAATCTTCCCGGATTACGATAAACCATATTTTTTTTATATTTATTGTTGAAAAAAAGTCACTTTCCATTGGAGGCAACATGAAATTTCGCTTTCATTTTTCATTTGTAATCTTGATCCTCATTTTGAGCAATTCAATCTCTGCTCAAAATGCACCCTGGCACCATCAAACGCTGGTCGCCGATAGCATCGTCAATGCATTCATCGATGAGGTATCCGGTGAAATCGCCATGAACCATTGCGTCGAGATGTCAGCTTACAACCGCAATCGCCCGGTATCAGAGTACCGGCAAAATTATTTAGAAGCAGACTATGTTTTTGACAAAGCAAAAGCATTCAAATTCGACCGGGTGGAGTTTGAATATTTTAAAGCCGATTCGATCTGGGACGGCGAAGTGGGTGAACTCTGGGAAGTTTCTCCGCGCAAAAATCGGAAAATTGCCGATTACGACAACATGACTGCTGTGCTGGCGCGAGGCAGTCAAACAACAGATGTCACCGCCGAACTTATTTATGTCGGTAACGGCGCGTTTGATGCAGATTATGACAGTATCGACGTTGCCGGTAAAATTGTGCTGGGCTACGCTTCAGTCGGTCGATTGCATTATCAGGCTGTCCAAAGAAGAAATGCCGCAGGCGTGATTTCCTTTTCATCAAGCAGGCCGCTGGAAAGTCCGGAACAAATCCCCTGGCACAGCATTTACAGCCGCGAAGGCAACCCAACCTTTGGCTTCAATCTGGATCAATTTCGCGGCATGGAATTGCGCAATCGACTCGAACGCGGTGAGAAAATAAAAATGCGCGCCATTGTCAAATCTTTGGTGCAGCCGAACCGTCACAATGTGGTGTGGGCGGATATTACCGGAAGCGATTTACCGGACGAATCCGTTATTTTGTGCGCCCATCTTTTTGAGGGCATCGTCAAACAAGGCGCTAACGACAACATCAGTGGCAGTGCTGTGCTGCTCGAAGTTGGCAGAACGATTCAGCAGCTCATCCAAAACAGAGTGATCGAACGTCCCCGCCGCACTATTCGCTTTCTCTGGATTCCTGAATTCTCCGGCTCGATTCCATGGGTGAATGAGCACTTGGATTTGATCGAATCCACACTGGTCAACATTAATCTGGACATGGTCGGTTTACATCTTTCGAAAAGCTACAGCCGCTTCAACCTGGAACGCACCCCATTCTCACGCCCAAGTTATCTGAATGACGTGATTGAAAGTGTCATGGATTACGTGAATCAGACAAACTGGGAAACACTGCACAACCGCAGTTTCACAAATCCTATTTTAGCGCCAACCGGTTCACGGGAACCATTTTATCAAAATATCGATTTCCATTACGGCGCATCCGATCACGTGGTTTTCAACGACTGGGGTGTCGGCGTGCCGGCAGTGATGCTGATCACCTGGCCCGATCTTTGGTATCACTCCTCTGAAGACCGTCCGGACAAATTGGATGCCACTCAATTGAAACGAGCCGGTTTTATCAGTGCTCTTTCAGCCTACATTATTGCTGCTGCGGATGAGACGATTGTGCTCCGAATGGCATCGGAAATTTACAGCAACGGACTGAAACGATTGGGCAATGAATATCAGCGGGCTGCCGAAATACTGACCTTCCGAAAAACAGAATCATTAACACCGGTTTTCAAACGTTCACAAAATATTATTCAGATCGCCGCTGATCTTGAAAATCGTACCTTGCTGTCATTGTTGGAACTGGCGCCGAAAAGTCAACCGATTTCACAACAGATCAATTTTTCCACAAATTCAATTACCACGGTGATCGAGCCACAGTTGCAAAATCAGTTGATCCAGCATTACCATCATCTTTGTAAATTGAACGGAATACTGGCTGAGTTTCCGACACTGTCCGCCACCGAACAGAAGGCAAAAACGATAATTCCCCAACCAACATCTAAAGTGAAAGGCTATTTTCAAAGAGAGTGGATCAATGATGTTGTCGAAAAGTCAGTCCGCGACAGTTTGACGACAATCAGTTGGCGCAAAACCCGGGAATTGCGGAATCTGATTGACGGAGAGCGCGACGCTTTGGAAATCAAAAATGTGCTCGATGCCGAGTATGAGCAGCCCACGGAAATGGAAGAGGTGTTTAATTATTTGGAATTACTGAAACGGGCTGGATTGATTACAATGTAAATTGCCCCCTTTTTAAATAAAATCTTTTGCTATACCATGCAAAGCCGCAAAATGCACAAAATTTTTAAAAAATATTTTTCTTGGCGATATTTGCGGCTTTGCGTGATAATAACTGTTTAAAATCAGGAGTAAATAAATGACTTACCGAAGAATATTGATTGTTCTTTTATTTTCAATTTGTTATGTCAGCAGCGGAATTAGCCAATCAGAGGAACCATCCGAAAAACTGGATCAGCTTACTGTCGAAAAGATTATGCGCGATCCCCGGTGGATTGACAGCTCACCGAATGGTATTTATTGGTCTGATGATAGTAAATACATTTACTTCGACTGGAATCCGGAAAATGCCCCGGATGATTCTCTTTATCGAGTTCCAGTGAATGGCGGCGAGCCTGAAAAAGTCTCAATCGAGGATCAAAAAAATCTTCCCTCGCGATGGGGCGATGAGAATCGATCATTCACCAAAAAAGTCTATCAGAAAAATGGTGACATTTTTTTATTGGACATCAAAAAAGGAATCACAGAACAGCTCACCAATACGCTGGAACGTGAGTCTGATACCCGATTTTCTTTTGATGAAAAGAAAATCATTTTTGAAAAAGACGACAATCTATTTTTCTGGCATTTGGAGAAAAAACACGTCACTCAACTCACCGATTTCCGTTCCAGTTCAAAAAAAGATGACGACAAAAAACCGGATTCTAAACAGGAACAGTGGTTAAAACAGGAGCAATTGAAGCTATTTGAAGTATTAAAAGCCCGGAAAGAAAAAAGTGACATGCAGAAGGAAGCCCGAAAAAAATTTGAGCCTGAACGTCCCAAAGAAATTTACATCGGCAAACAGCGCGTCAGCAATACCCAGTTGAGCCCGGATGAACGATTTGTCACATTTAACTTGAGCCGGCGCGCCAGCGGTGTTAAAAATACGGTTGTGCCCAATTACGTGACCGAATCCGGTTTTACTGAAGATCTGCCTACCCGATCAAAAACCGGCACGCCTCAGGGCATACAAAAATTTATGATTTACAACATCGAAAAGGATTCTGTATTTGAGGTCAAAACCGACCATCTCCCTAATATTTTCGATCAACCGGAATTTTTAGAGGTTGAAACGGACACCATAGCACAGGAGACTGCAAAAATCCATTCTGATAAAGAAAAGCAAAAACCAAGACCGGTTTATTTTTACGGACCGCTCTGGTCAGATGACGGGAAAAAGGCGGTCATGGCGCTGCGGTCTCAGGATAATAAAGATTATTGGATCGTGCAACTATTTCCCGAAACTGCCAAACTCAAACCGCTCTATCATCATCACGATGAAGCGTGGATCGGCGGACCGGGCGTCAATTTCTGGCGGCTCGAACAAATGATGGGTTGGATGCCGGACAACCGCCGGATTTGGTTCCAGTCAGAGGAGAGCGGATTCAATCATCTGTACACGCTCGATATTTCAGATGGTACTAAAAAGCAACTTACGCAAGGCAATTACGAAATCTACTCGCCGCACATGTCGCGGGATAAAAAGTACTGGTATTTCAGCGCCAATAGAACACATCCCGGAGAACGGCATTTTTATCGCATGAATTTGGACGGAATACAGTTAACCCAAATCACGACGCCGACAGGTCACAATCGGATCTATTTATCGCCGGATGAAAAAACACTGGCAGTGCGCTATTCCTACACCAACAAACCTTGGGAATTATTTATCCAAAAAAACAAACCGGGCGCGACCATGACACAGCTCACCCACTCGGTCAGTAACGAATTTCAATCCTATCCCTGGCGTGACCCGAAAATTGTCACCTTCCAAGCCAGCGACAGCGCTGAAGTTTACGCGCGGCTTTATCAACCGAAAGATGATCAAGCCAACCAGAAAGCCGTCATTTTTGTGCACGGCGCCGGGTATTTGCAAAACGCTCACAAATGGTGGAGCAGTTATTTTCGGGAGTACATGTTCCATAATTTATTAGCAGATCGCGGCTACACGGTTCTGGACATCGACTATCGCGGCAGCGCCGGTTACGGACGCGACTGGCGCACGGCGATTTACCGACACATGGGCGGAAAAGACCTGTCCGATCAGGTGGACGGCGCCCGGTTTCTGGTTGACAACTACGGTATTAATCCGAACCGAATCGGAATTTACGGCGGCTCTTACGGCGGATTTATTACGCTGATGGCCATGTTCACCGAACCGGATGTTTTTGCTGCCGGCGCTGCACTGCGTCCGGTTACGGACTGGTCGCATTACAGCCACTGGTACACTTCCAACATTTTGAACGTGCCCACTGCCGACAGTTTGGCGTACGCGCGCAGCTCTCCCATTTATTTTGCCGAAGGACTGAAAGGAGCGCTGCTCATCTGCCACGGCATGATCGACCGCAACGTCCATTTTCAGGATGCGGTCAGATTGGCGCAGCGGCTGATCGAATTGGGCAAGGAAAACTGGGAACTGGCAGTCTATCCGCTGGAAGGACACAGCTTCAGAGAATCCAGCAGTTGGACCGATGAGTACAAGCGGATTTTGAAGCTGTTTGAGGAGAATTTGTAAGATTATCGATTGGCTTAACTCAAAGTGCTATCATTTTAGTTTGGAACTATATCAAAAGTTCAATTTACTGTCACTCCTGCGTATGTGACCGAAGGAAGTACCTGTGGTACAGGAATCCCATAATCCGATAAATTTTGTGGAGATTCCGGGACAATCCCGGAATGACATGTTAACTCGGGATTTTTACGTTTGATACAGTCCTAATAACCACTGCCGTCGGTTTCAAAGTTTACTAATTGAAAATAGCGACATTTATATTTCGTCCCTACGGGACTCCGCTTTTTTTTGTAATTGGCTATAAATATTTACTCGCTAACGCGACTTTTTTTATGAGCTATTTTGATATTGTGATAAGATCTATTAGCAACTCGAAAACTTAAGGACCAATAGGCACGATATATTTAATCCGTGAAAATCCGTGCCAATCTGTGGCTAAAAAAAAACAAAACACCCCAACTTTCCCTTGCATCTTTCTTTCAGATATTGTATTATTTGATATAAATTTTTCGAAATTCTTTTACTGTTCTGCTGAAAATAAAAAAGAGGGGCTTACCGTGATTACTATTCTCGACTTTCAGATAACAGCCAAATCCGAAAATAACTTTGCACTGGAAATCTTCCAACGCGACAGCAGCCAGCCGCTGGCAAAAACCAAGTTCGAGTTCCAACTGGATTACATGACCGACTTTCAACTGAACCAGCTCGAATTTGACGGCAGAGATCCGGCAGGGCGGTTTGACCGGCTAAAGGAGTTCGGCAAAACACTGTATCAAAAATTGTTCACCCCGGAGGTTGAAAAAATTTGGGAGGAATACAAAACCGACAGTGATTTTTTGGTGCTCTGCCTGCGCATCGATCCCGAAACATCGGGGCTGGAAAAGCTGCCCTGGGAGACGCTGAACAATGGCGAGGAATTTATTGCCGCGGGCGCGAAAACCGGCATGTCGCGGCTGCCGCTGGACATCGCGCCGCAAAAAACGCTGGACCCAATTCCCCGACCGCTCAACATGTTGGCGCTGGTCTCCAGTCCGATGGATTTAGGTGATGGTGAACGGCTGAACATGGAGCAGGAACAGGAACATCTGCTGCGGGCAGTCAACGATCCGGCTGGCGCGGGACGCATCGATTTGACCATCGAGGACGAAGCCAAACTTTCGCTGCTGGAAGCGGAACTGGAAAACGGTTACGCGATTCTGCACTACAGCGGACATGGCTTTTTTGACGAATCCGGCGGCGGACTGCTGCTGGAAAACGACCGCGGCAACAAGCGCACCACCGGTACCGCGGAAATTTTGGACTCGCTGCAAAAAGGAGAAAAATCGCTGCGTTTAGCCGTGCTCTCCGGCTGTCAGACCGCGCGCACGCTGGACAGCGCAGGATTCGCAGATTTAGCCCGCGGACTGATCCGGCGGCGCCATTTGCCCGGTGTGATCGCCATGCAGTTTTCCCTGTCCGATACTGCCGGAATGCTGTTTGCCCGCACCCTGTACGAAAAAATCGCTGCGGATCAATCGCTGGAAATCGCGGTGAGCAGCACCCGGCGGGAACTGCTGCGCAGCGATGAAAATGTCGTTCGTGCCGATGCGTTTGCACCGGTGCTGCTGACCAGTTGCGGCGAATGCCTGCACACAACAGAACCGGAAACAGCCGACGCCGGCGACGATTTGGACATCGATTTCAGTTTTTATCTGCAACTGCCGCAGCTCAAAACCCGGTTTTACGGCAGGCGCAAGGAATACCGCGCCATCCGCGACGGGCTGATCGGGAAAGATCACCGGCTGGTGATGATTCACGGCATCGGCGGTATCGGTAAAACCGCACTTGCCAGTCACGCGGCTGCCCGGCTCAAAGATCATTTCAAAGGCGTGTACGCGTTCGACTGTTCCACGGGCGCGCTGTCGCCGGAGAGTGTGCTGCTGGAGCTGCACCGCTATCTAAAACTGCGCGGCGTGAAAGCGCTGGAACAACTGCTGCATGCTTCGCTCAAGCCGGCGCAATTGGGCACGTTTCTGGGACAGGTGCTCTGCCAACTGCCATTGCTGCTGATTTTTGATAACTTCGAGAGCCAGCTCACGGACACGACAAACGGGCACGCCATCCGCGACGATAATCTGCGCGTTTTTCTCAACACGCTGGTGAAAACCACTGAGTCCGGCACCCGCTTTATTTTCACCAGCCGCTACCTGTTCGATTTGGACGAAAAACGGATCGGTGATGTGATCACGCTGCCGCTGCACGATTTGAGTTTAGCCGAGGCACTGGGGTTGATGCAGAAACTGCCCCACCTGTCCCATTCGTCGCACGAAAACAAACTCGCTGCCTTTGAAAAATTCGGCGGTCACCCCTACGCCCTGATCGCGCTGGACCGCCACTGCGGGGAAGCGCCGCTGGACAAAATTCTCCAAGACGCCCGGTCTGTAAAAAAAGAGCTGCGCGGCTTTCTCGCCATCGAGCTCAATTATAAAAAATTGAGCGACCGCAGCCGGGAACTGCTCAATAAATTGGCTGCATTCAAAAAACCAGTGGAACTGGCGGCAGCGGAATGGGTGATGGGTGAGAAGGTAA
Organism: uncultured Cytophagia bacterium; assembly: GCA_964472785.1. Taxonomy (GTDB): domain Bacteria; phylum Zhuqueibacterota; class Zhuqueibacteria; order Thermofontimicrobiales; family Thermofontimicrobiaceae; genus CAYYMH01. The sequence goes on from CAYYMH010000004.1 coordinate 130,192, forward strand.
AACTGGGTAAGGATTTTTTGGACAAATTAAACAGAGACGAAATGCCCGATGAATTGAAAAAAATGTCTGATGAAGAATTATTAAAAACATTTGAAGAATACCTTCCGGAGCAGCGCCGCGCCGAAGACATGAGCCAGCCCATCCGCGAACTGATCAACTGGGGCGTGCTCACGCCGATCTTTGATGACGGAAAAATGCAGGCGTTGGCAGTGCACAGCCTGGTGCGCGATTTCTGCCGGGATTCGCTCACTCATAAAGTTTGGAAACAGCACCTGATCGATGCGGCAGCTTATTTCACCAATCAGACCAAACTGGTGAGTCATGACGAAAAATCACCGGCAGCCGTGTTCACTGAAATGGAGGCTTTTGATCTGCTGGTTGAAGCGGAGGAATTTGAGGAGGCAGCAAATTTGTTAGTAGATGCTCACGAATTAATCAGCCGCTGGGGATTTGACCGCTATCTGGAAAGCCGGTATTTGCTGTTGTTTAAAAAAGTGGATCGAAAAACTGAACCAGCTTTAATCCATAATCATGCTATGTTATTGGGCCATCGCGGCGATTTCGGGGCGGCGCTGGAAGGGTACCAAAAATCACTGAAAATTGAAGAGGAACTTGGCAACAAAGCCGGCGTGGCACAATCGCTCCATCAAATCGGCTATATCCATTACCAGCGCGGCGATTACCCGGCGGCGCTGGAAGGGTACCAAAAATCACTGAAAATTTTTCAGGATATTGGAGATAAAGCCAGCATTTCAGCCGCGCTCCATCAAATCGGCATGATCCATCAACACCGCGGCGATTACGAGGCGGCACTAAAAGGGTACCAAAAATCACTGAAAACATTTCAGGATATTGGAGATAAAGCCAGAATGTCAGCCGTGCTCCATCAAATCGGCAGGATCCATCACGACCGCGGCGACTACCCGGCGGCGCTGGAAGGGTACCAAAAATCA
>CAYYMH010000005.1:0-46566 GCA_964472785.1 uncultured Cytophagia bacterium
GCACCTTTCAGGGCAAATTATTCAAGCCACCACCTCTGGTGGTGGTAATTGACTTATCATCACAAACCACTTCGTTTACTTCCCAATCCTGATCAACCCACAATCCAATAACTTCCATGCCAGCGTATTGTTTTCGAAGGAAACGTACAGCATCTCGGATATGTGCCATCTGTTCGGCTTCCTGTACCGGATTGCCGGCACAGTCATGGTGTCCGACAACAGCGATGCCAACGGACTGGTGTTTTTCTACAGAAATATTTATCCTGTTCATAATTGACTGAACCAATTCCGGTTTGTCCTGCTTGGCTAAAATCAGATTCGGACCTGCCTCGGTAATGGAATCCACGAATTGAGCGCCGAATCTCTTTTGGAGGAAATTAATTACGGGCAACTGGACTCGCCCGTCCATGCAATTGATGACGGTACAGAAACTCATATTTTGACCTTTTATTTTGTCCGCTTATACTGATAAATGATTTCGCCCTTTTTGTTCACAAAGGTGATAATCAGTTCATCATCGGTCGCAGTACACAATGAAAAACCTGAATCCGAGCTGGTAAAAATTTGACCGTCATAATGATCCAATTCGCGGGTGAGTGACGCTGATGTGTTTACGAAATAATCCACCTCAGAACCGGGCACACGAATGTGCTGAAAATTATGAATATGCCCACTTACCGCAATGTCGACTCTATGTTTATCCAACAACGGTTGCAGACGTTCCTGGAGGTCACGGCGCTCGGATTCGGATTTGTACGTTCCGGCATAAATCGGATGATGGCCCATGACGATTTTCCACTTGGCTTCGGAAACATTCAGTGTCGAATCGATCCAAACAAGCTGCCGTTTTCTTGAAGGAATGCTGGCGTCTGCGTATTGATCCAGATCGTTGAGATATTTGTCGATCAGCGGCACTGTGTCGATAAAAAGCAGCAGAGCTTCCGTGTTTTCAGACACTGACCAAGTTATCGCGTAATAGCGGTTTGGCATTTCCCAGCGGCGGCTTACGGTTACATAATCAAGCACCGCCTGAGTCGAACCTTCGTATTCGTGGTTGCCCAGCACAGGATGCCACGGAATCATTAATTCAGGGTGTTTATAAATCCACTCGAAATTGGTTTCCCAGAGCGGATCATCGATCGACCGGACGCCCAGAAAATGGTGCACATCGCCCAAAGCAGCTACAAATTCCGGTTCGGCGATTTTGGCAACTTCGCCCATCATTTCCGCTACCGGTTTCTGGTCGTAATAACCGTTTCTGCCCAGATCACTGGCGATCATAAATGTAAAATGATCTTCGAGCTGCGCCAACGCTTCTGCGTCTTTGGGGACAACATTATTGCTCTGACTAAAAAGTAAAACTTGCTGAGTAAAAAGAATTACAATAATTAATGCAACGGAAAAACGAAATCGTGTTTTCATAGTTTCGAGTCCCTCCTATAGAAGTTTATGTTAAATCGTTCGCAATTTAACTGAGGTCAGATATTTTTCAAATTCACTTAAAATTGATTGTTATTGACTTTTTTAACCAAAAAATTCTAGTAGTAAAAATCAATATAAATGAAAGCAGATAAAATGTCAATAAAAAAATAAATTTGGAACAAATTATCGAAAATTTATTAAAATGAATTCTAATGAATAATTATTCAGCGTTTTAATTTTTCCTTGGGATAGCAACAAGATATAGCAACATGCATCAAATATTATGGAAATAAAAATTTGTTATTTTTTTATTGTGATAGATTTGTTGAATTCATTTTGATAGCCTCGGATTTAATCCGTCAGGATTTTATAACATGATTACTCAAACTAACTTCAAAAGGAATAAAACAATGACTAAAATTAAAATTCTATTCCTATTGTCAATCTTTGCATTTGTAACTCTGGCATCAACAGTTAATGCGCAATTTAATATTGACATTGAAACCGGCGCTATTTTCAGCGGCTACAACGACGTCCGCATTCCGGGAAATGGCGGAACACTGTTTTCATTATCCGAAGAGCTGGAAATCGATCCGGCAGCTTTTTGGCGGCTTCGCGTGTTTTACGATTTCAATCCGCGGCATCATCTCGGTGTGTTGATCGCGCCCCTGTCGCTGAATTCAACCGGACAATTGAATCGGGAACTGATCTTCGCCGGCAAAACCTTTCCGGCGTACACGTCGCTGGATGCGACCTATCGTTTCAATTCGTACCGGCTGGTTTACCGATATGATTTTCTGAAAAGGGAAAAGCTGGAATTGGGCATTGGTTTTACCGCGAAAATTCGGGATGCGGAGATCAGTGTCCGGGGCAATGGCGAAGAGGGGAAAAAGACGAACGTCGGATTTGTGCCGATTGTTCATTTCCGGCTGCTGTGGAATTTTTACAACAACCTCGGTCTGCTTATTGACGGAGATGCGCTGGCAGCGCCGCAGGGACGCGCCGAAGATGTGCTGGCAGCTTTGACATACAAAATTTCCGATCGGATTGATTTGAAAGCCGGCTATCGCATTCTTGAAGGCGGTGCGGATAATGATGAGGTGTATAATTTTTCGTTATTTCATTACGCCGTAATTGGCGCGATGGTTCATTTTTAGTTTGGAAATTGATTACAGAACGATTCTTTGATCTCGAAATATCTTGTGCCTCCAAGTCACGAAGGCTCAAAAAATAATTTATGGTGATTCATGCGGTGTTGCACAAGCAGCGAGCATAATTTGCATAAGTAGTGCCTGACTGAAAACATAAAAATAGACCTCATCCCCCGCCCTTTCCTAACAAGGAGAGGGAGACCAGGAATCCAGGGCTGTATCATAAGTGCCAATGCAATATGTTTAGCACAATTTGTAGTAGCGAATTTATTCATCCCATGCAATAAGTGGTATTTGACGAATAAATTCGTCACTATAAGTTAACTTTTTATTAAGGAAATACATAGTCTAATATAAATCAAGTTAATGAAATGTGCATGGTAAAACCGGCTTTCCAAAATGCGATGATGTTGACTCCGGCTTTCACCTCGTAGCATATTCTATTTTCCATGGATTCAGCATCACCCTGAGGCACTTCCACACCGCCAATCCCGCCACCAAAAACAGATTAAATCTTTCCCATTTGAACGATTTGGTCATATACCGTTATAATTTTTGCTTTGATTGTCGTTCATATTTGGAGACCTGACAATTGAAACTGGATTCAAAAATGAAGCCGTAAAAAATGTATCTTTAAAAAAAAAGGCTTGATTTTAAGTTATGATTTATTAATTTGAAATTATCGATTGGTGTTTGTTGATGGACATTTTGAGGATTGATACGTTGCTTAAAATTTTGGGCTGGAAAATACAGGAATAACTTTACGAATTTGTTTTTTGAATGCACCAATTATATCGCTGTATGAACTAAATTTGTTACTTCATACTTGATTTTTATAATTCGCAGGAATGACTTGAATCTAAAAACAAGGAATAATTTCCATGAATTTTGAAGATGTTTCATTGAAAGTCGAATTTACCAATTCCAAAGAAAAGCAAATCGTCTCACTCGTATCACTTGTTGACCATTGTATCAACTTTTTAGAAAATTACGGAGAGCCCGATATTTTAGGTAAAGATTTTTGTACGATTATCGGAGCAGGTGACGGAGAAACAAAATTAATCAGGCTTTTAAAATCAACCGGTTACGGAGACAATGCGCATGGCTTTTTCAAAGAGCTGGTACAAATTTTAGAAAGGACGAATCATTTTGAAGCGGGTTCGATTGTCATCAAGGATGTTCAGCTTCCATATTTATTGCTCCATTCCATGCTGGAAGTTTTGATTCCGGGTAATAAATTCATCAAAATCAAAAGCGTCTGGCAGCTTGAAAAACTAACGAATACGAAAATACATGAGAAAGAACGTGCTGATCTGCAGCGTGTGATTGAACTTTATCCGGTTCGTTTATCTTTGCACGTCATCCGTCAAATGAGATTGTCCGGTTCGATTGCGTATCAATTTTTTCCGTTTGTTGATGAATTAAGTCAGGAAGGTACCACCCATACCTGGGTTGGTCAATTCCACAGGGGCATCGTGGAGCAAATGTACCGCAACCGGGTCATTTTTTTATTAAATATGGCGTGCCCGGTTTATTGCCGTTTTTGTTTTCGGAAGCATAAAGAATGTAGAAATCAGAAGGCACCCAAGCAAGAACATGTAAAAAATGCGATCATCTACGTGAAGAATACACCGGATGTGAAAGAGATATTATTGACTGGCGGCGACCCGTTTATGAATAAAGCGACCCTGACGTATGCAATAGACGGTTTGAAGGATATTCCTCACGTGCAGACACTGCGGATCGCGACGCGTTCTATTTCTTATTATCCGTATCTTTTTTACCACAACAATTCGTTCTGGATTAACTATTTGAAGCGAAAATATTTGGAATTGGATGCAAAGGGTAAACGAATTGAAGTGGCAACCCATTTCATTCATCCCGATGAAATTTCGATCGACAGCCTGGATATCATCACGGAATTAACGCAAAGTGGGATTCCGGTGTATGTGCAAACACCACTGCTGGGTGGTTGTAACGATGAGGGGAATGTATTGACTGAACTTTTTACAAGATTGAGAGCCGCCGGTGCAGAAATGCATTATATTTTTATTCCCAGCAGCCCGATAAAAGGGAACCGCCGCTATGTTACCCCGATTTCGACCGGCATTCAATTAGCGAGTTACCTTCGGGCTCATCTTTCGGACCGGGCGATTCCCCGCATTTCCACTGCAACCAAAATTGGAAAAATCGATTGGAATTCCAGCGGTTGGGCTGTAGAGACCGATAAGGATGATGATAAATTTATCTGGATCAGAACGCCTTATACGCTCGATTATTTCGGTCCATTCACACCGATCCTACAGCTCCAAAAAACTGCCAGGGTGAATTCTGAAGGCACGCTGGATGTCAAATTTATGGCGGACATCGGCGATAAGAATCTGCTGTGGGGCTCGCGGACACCCCGGACATCCGAGGTCGAATTTCCACCCAAACAAAGATTAACAAAAAGCAGCCACGATGAAGAGGCGGAAGCGCTGACACGGCTTCAGGAAACCGCAAGAGAGGAGCAGCGATTCAGGCGCTCGATTGTTCCTACCGGATCAACAACATTGTTCAGGACGCATAAAACGAGAGTGGAGTTGGATTTGGACGCAGAAGATGAGGAGATGAAAAAAAACATCAGCTATATCCAAAACGATGAAAACATTACGGATGTTGTTGTTTCAAAAAAGACGGATGTGATTTCTTCGATTTATCGTGTGAAAAATTTAATTAAAAAACTGGCTGAAATACAGCATGTGACGTCCTTTCGGTTGCGAAGTCACGCATTTAATTACAAACCGGAGCTTTACACTCACACCCTTCTCAAGCAATTAGCGAAATTGAATGATATTTCTATTGTGGATTCCAGTCGTATCGAAATTGAAACTCAATTTCTGCATTCGGATGAGTTCACTTCAAAACACAAAGAGATGGCCGGAAAGCTGCGCCAAAAGGGCATCACGGTTTATAATTGTACACCGCTGCTTCCTTTTATTAATGACAACGAAGATGAAATTGTGAACATCGCCTACAACTGCCGCGAAGCGGGGATCGAATTTCACCATATTTATATCGCTGGCTTACCCATTCAATCTCCATGGAATGAAAAGTATCCGCTGGATATTTCAAAAATAATTGACCTTGCCACCCATGTGCGCCGTTACGAGAGTGGGCGGGGAGTGCCGCGATTCATGATCCGCACTGTGCTGGGGGAGGTCGATTTCGGTCTGACCTCCGAGGTCATGCGAAGCGATGAGCAGGGGAGGGTATTTGTTAAGTTGATACCATATTCATTGGAATATTTTAAGCGCATGGATTCGGAATTTGATTGGTCAGAGGATGTCACGTTTGAAAACGATGAGAGACCGATTGTGCTCGTACCGGGACTCAAACGATCGCCGGATTTTCTATTTGATTAGCAGATCATTAAAAGCTTGCATAATTCAAAATTATTACCTAATTTTCCCTGGAAGATATAAAAAGAAAAAGTGTGATTTTTGATTTAATCCCACCAGTTCTTTGAAAAATTGTGGCTGGATAATTCACTATTTGAGTCAGGTAAACAATTTCAACAATCCACACTTATCATTTCACTTTCAGAATTTTCAAAGTTCATTTTTGATAATAAAGATTAATCTGAAAATATTCTCAAAAATTGATAAGCTATCTGGCGCTGAAACAGGAGGGAGCATGGAATATGACTTCGATTTTGCAGTGATTGGTTCTGGATTTGGCGGAAGTGTCGCCGCTCTTCGATTATCGGAAAAAGGTTATTCGGTGTGTGTGATTGAAAAAGGAAAACGATTCAGAGAAAATGATTATCCAAATACCAACTGGACGCTGTGGAAATGGTTTTGGTTACCCCGACTCTATTTTACTGGAATCCAGCAATTAACAATGCTGCACAATGCGTTCATTTTAAGTGGCACAGGTGTCGGTGGCGGGAGTTTGGTCTATTGCGCTGTGCTTTTTGAACCACCGGATACGTTTTACCGTGATCCTCAGTGGGCACAGTTGGACCCGAATTGGAAAGAAACATTGGCTCCTTTTTTTCAAAAATCAAGACAGATGCTCGGTGTCACTGAAAATCCGAAATTGTGGAAGAGTGATGAACTGCTTTTAGAATATGCCCGTGAGATCGGTCGCGAAAAATATTTCAGACCGACACAGGTGGGCATTTTTTTTGGTGACCCGGAGGAGGAAGTAGCTGATCCTTATTTTAACGGACAGGGACCTTTGCGCCGAGGTTGCGATCATAGCGGTCGCTGTATGCTGGGATGTAAAACCGGCGGGAAAAATTCACTGGACAAAAATTACCTGTATTTGGCGGAACGGCGTGGTGCGAGTATTATTCCTGAAACAGAAGTCGTTCGGGTAGCTGAAAATTTCGACGGTGGGTACCTGATAACAGCACAGCCTTCCATCGGAGTCTGGCGCGGAAAAAGGCATACCATTCGCACCAAAGGAGTTATTTTCGCTGCCGGTGCGCTGGGAACGAATGAATTACTTTTTAAATGCAAACAGACCGGCGCATTACCGAAAATATCAGACAAGCTGGGACAAGTTGTGAGAACCAACAGCGAGGTGATGGTTGGCGTGCGTTCGCGATCTAAAGATCAGAGCTTTAGTGAGGGGATTTCCATTACATCCAGTGTGTTTGTGGATGATGTGACGCATATCGAACCTGTTCGCTATCCGGTAGGGTCGGATGCGATGTTTTGGCTGGCAACACTGCTTTCCGATGGAGGATCAACATTTGGCCGTCCGTTGAAACATATTTTAAATTGTATCCGTCATCCGGTCGATTTTTTACGGGCGCATTCTCCATTTGGTTGGGCCAAAAAATCGTTGATTTTATTGGTGATGCAGACACTGGATAATAAATTGCAATTTGTCTTTAAGCGAAAATGGTGGTTTCCTTTCAAAAAACGACTAACATCCCGTTCGACCGAACAAGCTACACCGACATCCATTCCTGCCGCTAATAACGCAGCAAAATTTATTGGTCAAAAGATTAATGGCATTCCCCAGAGCGCCATCACGGAAGTCATGCTTAACCGACCACTCAGTGCGCATATTTTAGGCGGCTGTGTGATTGGTAAAGACCCACAGCATGGAGTCGTGGATAAATTCGGTAAAGTATTCGGCTACGAGAACATGTACATTGTTGACGGATCAGTTGTGCCGGCAAATTTAGGCGTGAATCCGAGCCTGACGATCACTGCGTTGGCAGAATATATCCTGCATCATATTCCAGCTAAGAAAATTACATACTGATCACAATCGAATTAGCGGAGGAATTTTTGAAAAATACAGCTTCAGATTTTATACAAACTGCAACCGATTTACCTTCTCAAATTATTTCAATTAATCCAACCACCGAAGAAGAGTTGGGTCGTGTCATAACAATGGATCGCGCCCAAATCGATAGTAAAATTCGTCAATCGCGAAATGCTTTTATTGAATGGAAAAAGGTGCCAATCAAAAAGCGTGCATCTTATTTAAAAGTGCTATCTGATTTGATTCAGGAAAAAGCGGATGACATTGCAGAGCTTATTGCAAAGGAGCAGGGCAAGACAATCCCTGAATCCAAGATGATGGAAATTATTCCGGTGCTGGCGATTATTAAAAATTTAAGAAGAGAAGCTCCAAAAATTCTCCAGCAGACAAAAGTGAAACATGATCTGATTTTGTTCTCACATAAAAAAAGTTATTATCGTTGCGAGCCTTACGGCGTTGTGCTTGTTATTTCTCCCTGGAATTTTTCGTTTTCCGTCCCCATTCCTGAAATAGTGGCAGCGTTGGTTGCTGGCAATACTGTCATCTTTAAGCCGGCGCCTGATACGATTTTTGTCGGAAAGATGATCGATGAACTGTTTCAACAAGCGGGTTTCCCTGAAGGTGTGATGAATACGCTTTTTATAAACGATGAAGATGCTCCTTATGTTGTTGAACATTCGCAGGTGGATAAAATCATTTTTACCGGCAGCACGGAGACCGGCAAAGAAGTCATGAAAAGGGCAGCCAAAAATGTTACGCCGGTACTGCTGGAATTGGGAGGCAAAGATCCGGCGGTTGTGGCGAGCGATGCCAATCTGAAACGGGCGGCAAAAGGTGTTTTTTGGGGCGCGATGTTCAATACGGGACAGGTGTGCGCCTCTATTGAACGTGCCTATGTTGAGCGATCCGTGGCAGATGAGTTTGTTCGGTTGTGTTTGGAAGAAGCGCAAAGGATCAAAATTGGTGATCCGCTGGATGAATCGACCGATGTCGGACCATTGGCAAATGAGGGACAATTGAGAATTATTGAGGCTCACATTCAAGACGCTGTACAAAAAAGTGCGAAAGTCATCCACGGCGGCAAAAGACAGGAGGGAAAAGGATATTTCTTTCAGCCTACCATTTTAACTGACGTGGATCATTCAATGAAAATAATGAAAGAAGAGACGTTCGGCCCTGTACTGCCGATCATGATTGTTGATTCAGTAGAGGAAGCGATTCAGCTTGCCAACGATAGTGAATTTGGATTATCTGCTTATGGCTGGACATCCGATCCGGATACTGCACTAAAGATGAAGGAGGAACTGTTAGCAGGCATTGTGATGATCAATGACGCGACGTCGGCATGGGGCGAACCCAAGGCACCGTGGGGCGGATTCAAAAAAAGCGGAATCGGTCGCACACGTTCCATGTTTGGTTTAATGGAGATGGTACAGGTGAAGTACGTCTCTGCTGAAAAAAGTTCCGCACGTTCAAATCTGTGGTGGTTTCCAAATGATCGATCAACTGCGAAGATTGCTGGTTTGTCGATTGAATTATTGTTTAAACAAAGTATTTTTAGAAAAATAAAATCGTTCATTCATTTGCTGAAAATAAAGCGTTTTGTAAAATCCCTTCACTGGTGGCCTATTTTAAGAAATGTAAGAAAACTGTTTTGATTGAGAAAGAAATTCTGCCCATTATTTAAAATCCGTAAATAATAAAATTATGGCAGATAATTTGCGACATAATTTTTAGTAAATCACAAAGTTGTTTACTTCACGGAGAATCAACGCTGATGGTAGATCTTGAGAATGCGTTACGTTCCGCAATTTCCAATATCCAAAACCAACCGCCGGTTGTGGTGCCTTTGAAAAAGGCAGGCGGGAAGATATTAGCAGAAAAAATTTCATCGCCGGTCGATATTCCTAATTTTACCAAAGCCACTGTGGACGGTTATGCTGTTTTTTCTGAAGATGTGAAAAGTAAAAAAGCGATCAACGAGTTGGTCGGGTCAGTTGCCGCAGGTGATTTTCCGACAATGAAACTGGAGCGCGGACAGACCGTGGAAATTCAGGCAGAGGCACCTGTCCCCAATGGATGCGACACAGTGGTAGAAAAGTGTAATGCCAGAATAATTATGAATGGCGCTCGGGTTGGTGTTTTACGCAGGGTGAAAAAGGGAGAGAATATCCGGCTCAAAGGGGAGGTGATAAAAAAAGGTGATGTGGTGCTGGAAAAAGGAAACTGTCTCCAGCCAACGCAGATTTCACGGTTGAGTATGTTAGGGATTCAGAGCGTAAAGGTTTTTCCGACACCTCGAATTGGCGTTTTTGCTTTAGGAAATGAGTATAACGATTGGGAGCACCCGGTTAAACCAGGACAATTTTGGGATGCCAATGGACCGGCGCTATGTAATTCACTTTACGAATTAGGTACACAACCGGATTACCTCAACAATGTAGAAGAAAATCCCGATGCAATAATTAAAATGCTCGCATCAGCCAATCAATTCGGTCTGGTCATTATGACTGGCATAACGGATACGCGGCGAAAAAATTTGGCTGTTGATGCATTGCGAAAAGTAAATGCGCAGATTATTTTTGATGGCGTGGCGGTAGCTCCGGGGAGCTCGACAACGCTGGCAAGGCTCAATCACCAACTGATATTTGTACTACCGCATGATCCTTACGAAGTGATGCTGATCTTCGAAGTTCTGGTCGTTCCGGTCGTTCGCCGGATGTTAGGTTTTAAAAAACTTTACAGCTCCACGTGTGAAGCATTGCTCAAAAAGAAAATCCGCAACAGAAGCAAAAAACATTTAATTATTCCTGCCAACTTAATCGTCGAGAATGAAAAATTGTTGGTGGACACATTAAATTCAAAGAATAATTTTGACCTGACTTCACTCTCCCGGGCGAACGCGCTGATCTGTATTTCCAAAGATGTAGAAACGATTAAAAGCGGAAAAAAGGTCAAGGTCATTTTGAATCGTTATCCCGCTGAATTTTTATCCCGATGACATTCCAATGCCGTTTAGAAAAAAAACTAAACTGAACATCACGCAAAGCCTCGAAAAACGTGCGATATAAGTTAAACTCCAAAATATGTGAAAAGATTGATCAGTAAAAAGGAAAGCGACGGTTTAATGGATTTAGGACTGAAAAATAAACCCGTATTAGTGATGGCATCAAGTGCGGGGATCGGTAAAGGAATTGCGACCATTTTTGCTGAAGAAGGCGCGAATGTGATGCTGTTTTCCATATCTGAAGAGAAACTGAAAAAAGCACAACAGGAGATATTTTTAGCAACGGGTAAAAAACCGGCTTTTTCTGTCGGAGATATGTCCAATTACAGCGACATCAAGCGTACAGTGAGTTTATCGATTGCTAATTTCGGCTCAATTTACGCACTCGTGAACAATTCTGGAGGCCCACCAGCCGGCACTTTTGAAAATTTTAATGATCAGAATTGGCAAAGTGCGTTTGAACTGACATTGCTGAGCTATCTTAGAACAATCAGAGAAGTGATTCCGGTGATGAAGGAGAACGGTCAGGGTAGAATTCTAAATATCACATCAACATCAATCAAGCAAGCGCTGGACAATATGATACTGTCGAATACGTTCCGCATGGGGATTGTTGGATTGAGTAAGTCACTGGCATCTGAATTTGGGAAGTACAATATCCTGGTCAATGTGCTGGGACCGGGCAGAACCGATACGGAACGATTACAGCACATTGATAGCATTTGGGCGGAGGAGGCAGGAATGTCTGTGAACGATTTTAAGAGAGATGTGTTTAAAAAGATTCCTCTCGGACGTTACGGTGATCCGAGCGAATTAGGGAAATTAGCTGTTTTTCTTTGTTCTGAAGCAAATACTTATATTACCGGTCAGATGATCCTGGTGGATGGCGGAATTGTTCGGGCGTATTAAAATTCGAGATACGTGAAATCGAGTCAAGTGGTTTCGATCAAAAAACGTTGTTTTGTGAAAATAATTACAAAATTTTTGACTTATCAGGATTGAACCTTCGCTGTACTTTCAGAAAAATAAAATTCAAAAATCTTTTTGATGCGCTTGTGTTCATCCGATTTTTTCTTCATCAGATTGACTGACCAAATGAGGAAAAAAGCTCCGATAATTGACAAACAAGAAGATCCGATCGTGTCAATTGAATTGTTGAAGTTCAGTAAACAAAAAAGTAACGCACCTATTAAACCACAACTTGCCCCCAAAGTCAAGTCACAAAAAAGCCCGTATCTACGACACTTTATTAGTTTCCCTGTCAGCCAACCAGTGGTAATACCGAGGATAATACAAATTATAAAATTCATTGTATTGCCCCTCACAATAAATTTTTAAGATATTAAATGTGTTAGGGATAAAATAAAGAAATTATCCCACTTGTTTGTTTTGGGTGAAAAGATTTGTAACTATAGTGTCCCAACTTTTAGTATTAGTTTGCAATTTGGAGTGGTGAATTGAGTATCACCACTCCAAATCAAAGCTGTGTTATAGACACCCCTTCACTCTGCCATAACACATTTTAAAGATCAGCGATAATAAAATACTGTTTAGTTGAGTACATATAAGTAAATTTAGATACTTAGTTGCCTTTAATCGGATTATCGTTTTACAAAAAAACTGTTTCATTGCGATACAGGTATTGGAGGAGAATTTGAATGAATTTTTGGTGCCATTTTGAGCTAATAAATAATGCATCACAACTTAACTTTTTGAAATTGATCAATTATCAATTATTAAAAACAATCTGTTATGTTATTAAAAATCAATATAATAAAATTGAAAAAAGAAATTGAAAAAATAAATAAATTACACCGTACTATGACATGGTTTAATAAAAAGTTTTATTTGAGGAAAAAAAATATATTTTATTAAAATAATATAAATTTTCATGTGAAGTGCAAATATAATACCAAAACATAAAAAAACCCGGCACCTAAAAGGTACCGGGTTTTTAGAGACAAAATTAATTCTTCAACCTTATTTCATTAGAATCATTTTCTGCGTCTTACTAAAATCAGCCGCAATGATCTGATACAGATAAATACCGCTGGTGACTTTGTTTCCGAAATTGTCGCGTCCGTTCCATTTTGCCGAGAACGTTCCGGCAGCTTTATCCTCATCAATCAGGGTCACAATCCGTTTGCCCTGCATGTTGTAGATGTTGATTGTCACATGACTCGCTTTTGGAATTCCATAATGGATCGTGGTTTCTGGATTGAACGGATTCGGATAATTTTGTGACAACGAATATTCATCCGGAATCACGCTTTCATTTAATTCCACAGAAGTGACGCCAGTTACCATGATCGGACCATGATAAGTGGTCTCGCCACTGATGCTGATGTCTTCCAGTTTATAATAGTATGTGCCAGATTCTTCGGGTAAGTCACGGTATTCATAATCAGCACCGGAAGTCGCATCCCCTTGGGCAGCGATCAAGTTTGTATTGATTTTTACGTAATCCGCATTTTCAGACTCGCTGCGGTACAGGTTAAAACCAGCGTTATTGGGCTCGGTTTCTGTGACCCACCGGATAGTGACGCCTTTATTTTCTGCAGTCGCTTCAAAAACAGTTAGGGTAATCAGGCTGGGTCCGGGTTCCGGTTCTTCTTCTAATGGAATATTATTTTGTATAATGATCGGATCGCCCTGTTCCAGATAGAAAGACATGTAATACTGGTTATCCGCACAATTGTAATTTGTCAACCAGTTATTGGAACCATCTTTCGCGCCCAAACCCATGACGATCGGATTCGGATCTGTAGCGTCAGGATCAAATGCGCCACTCTGGGGTGTGCACGTTGTACTCATCACATAACCCGAAGGTGGCGTGTATGTCAGATCATAAGTTCCGGGTGTGCCGTCGGTCTTGAATTGGAAGTAACCATTAGAACCATCTTCATCAATTGTTATTGTGCCGCCGCTGCTGGTTGTGACACCAATCGTTCCGCCGGAAACCAAATGTCCGTTTGACTGATCGTAAATCCAGCCGCTCGGATCATAATCGACATAATTAGGAATACCATCACCGTCGCGGTCTCCCGTACTCTCGTCAGCATCAAGCAGATAATCGCCATCGGAATCGTCATCCAAATAGTCCGGAATACCGTCCCCGTCGGTGTCTCCGCCGCCTTCGTTGTAGTCAGGGATACCGTCGCCGTCCCCGTCGGAACCGCCGCAATCTGTCGTGACCGGATTTCCGGCAGGATAGGGATCATCCAACCAGGGGCAGAATTCCGCGACGCCGGATATTTTATCTCCGGTGCCATCTGCATTATCAACATCGTGATAAGGACCGGTATCGTCGGTATCGCCCCAGTAGTTGTACTGAGCTTCCACTGCTGCGGCTGCTTCGTTGGTTAATCCGTACGGATCATTCATGTAAATATTATTATTATAAATGGTTACCGTTTCGGCAAACACGCGGCTTTCCAGCAGAATACCGGCGGCTGTGCTGCGCTTGTTGGTGGAAAGATTGTTATGATGGATTCTGTTGTTGCGGATTATAATGTCCTGAATTGCGAATGCTAAATAAACCGTACCATTTTCAGAAGTGTTAGCGTAACATTCATTACCTTCGACCAACACATCACTGGTATAAACCGCAATACAATCGTCATTATTACCACCACCAACATCGTGGACGGTATTATTCAAAATCCATCCGCCAAAATTGTCCGCGTCATTGCCACCTTTGTTACCCATTTTGATGCCTTCACCGTAAGGTAATTCATAAATCAAATTATCACTGATAGTAATCGAGTCGCAGTCATAAACGTAAATCGCGGCATTATCGCTGGACACATTTGTGATCTCATTATTCGAGATAGTACATTGTTGAGAGCTGGCAAAATTAAGTCCATCTCCAGCCCAACCAATATCGTAAACATAATTGTATTCCAGCAAACCGTAACGGCACTCTTTGATTTGCACACCTTCGTCACCCTGTCCGTCATGGATAATACAATATCGAACTGTAGTCGAATCGTGGGAATTGCTTTGGCGAACCATATCTCCGGTGCCGGATTTAATCTCGATACCATTTATCGTAACATTGGCTGCATCGATGTAAAAAATGCGTCCCAACGCACCCTGTCCGTCCACAATTGCTTCATTAGCCGATCCTGCAGTTCGCGTCGTACCAGCAGAGGGACGGGGATCAACATTCGCCTGCGGTCCTTGGATGGTAAGCTCTTTGTCCACATTAATAGTCGCCGGAGGCGTAAATGTTCCGGCGCTCAATTCCAGCACATGTCCGTCCTGTGTATCCGCATCATCAATCGCTGTCTGAATATCACAGAACAATTCGCCGGTATTCAGATTTGTGACGGTCGGGCCACCACATTCGCCACACGTGCCTCCGGGATACGAACCATCAAGCCATGGTCCATAAATAATTCCGCCGCTTGAAGCTGCTACCACAGCATCGCCCGAACCGGTCGCATCACCACTGGGCCCGCTAATATCGCCCCACCAGTTACAGGTGGCATTATTATCAACTGTGGACTGATTGACTAATCCGCCATAAGCCGAGCCATCAGTCCCGCTGTAATTTTGCACATTTCCGGTAATGTTACAATCGTGAATCTCAACGTTGGTCGGACCGGTGTGATCTTTACCGGGTTCGCCAAAACGAAGTCCACGTTCATTATTTGAAATTGTACATTCACTGATGGTGACATTGCTCACTATCGCCGGGAAGGTCGCATAACTGGGATCATTTCCTGTTCCGCGACCTTTTACTGTCAAGCCAACGCCTTCTTTAGCTTCGTCAGTGGCGTTGTTGTTGATAGTACAATTTTCAAATATAAAGTTTTGATAGGTGCCAGCTTTTAAATTCAAATCAAATCCAGCGCTCCACGCCTGAAAATAGGAAGGCAGTGCACTGGAATCAAAGCCGTTTTCGTCAGCAGTACAGCCGGTAAACGACGCTTCGTGAAGTTTTTCCGCGTAAATGCCTTTGTGATTGTTGTGATTAAAGGTGGTATTTTCTACCACCACGTTTTGCACTGTGCTGGCGTCGCTGCTGACCTCTTTTTGAAAATACCAGCCATAGGTTAAATCGTCAAAACTACAATTCAATACATCCAAATAACTCAAACTGGATGTCAAGTCAACGTAAAGCCCGCGTTCTTGTTCTGTGCTGGGATTAGTGTTTGTACCAATGACTTTGACGTTGTCCAATTTGAGATAGGAAATGTCCCAACCGGTTGCTTCGGTAAATCGACCAATTGAGATACCGGCAATGCCGTCGGGTTCAACGCGCATATCCTGGATCAAAATCGGATCGGTGTCTGAATTTCCCGATGCTTCAATTTGGATCACACCGATTTTGGTATCACCTGCTCCGGCAGCATTCTGAGTGATGATGGAATTAGTTGCCGGATCAGTTCCTGAACCCGAACCTAAAATTTGGACATATTTGTCAATGGTGATGTTTTCGTTGTAAGTGCCGGGCAATACGTGAACAGTGCTGCTATAAACCGCATCGATCGCGTCCTGAATGGAATTGAACGCATTGTATTGCCAGGTTAAATTCGGATCGTAAGTATCCACATCTGCCTGGCTGGTCCAGTCATCATCTACCCAGGCTTCGGTGGGCGGAAGTTTCATGGTCGCATAGCCTAAAGCTTTGCCGCCATCTGCTGAACCAAAATCTGCATCATAAATGAGCGTCCAATCCGCATCCGCATCTGAATTTTGCACCAGCCAGCATTCCCGCAAATCATGCTCTGCGGTTTCGGACAGAATCGGACTGGATGCGGGGCCTGTTGTTTCGTCGCTCCATTCCCAATTGTCCGGATCGATAAAAGCCGCTTCCAAATCTGCCGGAGATAAACTGGCTTTTGCTTCTGTATTAATTGCCAAATAAAAATCGCTGTCTCTGGGATCGACATAAATTTTTCCCATACCGCGGTCATGTCCCAGGTCGAAAAAACTACCGGATGGTGTCCATCCGAAAGTCACACCGGACGGAAGTTCAAGCGGTCCCCAGCCGGTTCTACCGCCAATACTGGCAAACGCTTCCCAATCATCATCGCCATCGTCACTGCGAACCAACATGGTCTGCGACTGATTGGATTCGGCAAACGCATAATAGGTGCCGTTGATCTCGATGACATCATGGAAGCCGTAATAGACCCAGCCGTGTGCATCAGTGAAAGATGCCGCATTCGGGATGGTAAATGTGCTCACCAGCGTCCAGTTGGTCAGATCATTGGAAACGTAAAACTTATGATCTGTATTATTACCCACAGATGCCCATGCACGATAAGCATAATCAGTCCCACCAATATTGATGGGCCAATCTTTAATACAGAAATGGGTGTCAGTGATGTTCGTGCCGGTAACTGAAGCCGGAAATCCAGTCGGACCGGTTGTGGTTTGGACGTAAGAAATTGTTTGTCCCGCATCCCGGTCTTCAAAAAATACGGTGAACGTATTATCCGTACCAAATCCGCTGATATAGCGTGGTTGATAAGAAGACGGTGTCGGATTTGATAGTGGTGCCGTCGGTGTTTGATCAGTGACAGTCACATTGAACTGAGCTAAAACAAGCGCCGGTGCAAGTAACACGATCAGAATGAATGAAATCAGTGATAAATGGTTTTTCATGGTGCCTCTCCCCTTGATAATTATTGAATGATTTATTTCTCCCTTCAAAAGTGATTTCAACTTGTGGTGCATTCTAAAAGCAGAATAATTCTCTTCTGACTTAATATTTACGGAGGCTTATTGAATGATTTGATACCCCTTTTATTTAGCATTAAGAATCCCCTTTCACAGATTTGAAAATATCATCTGTTATTGTCAGTAGTGATAAATTTTAAATTATGTTATGAAGCGATGAAATAAGTATTTCTTTGGTAGAAGACTTTTTAGTAAGCACTTTTCAGTGATTGAGCTCCCCCAAAGATGTTAGCCATTGAAAAATATAAGATTGATGGTTAAGCATAATGTAAGTAATTATTAACAAATTACATGCCATAACCTGTAATTATTAGCTAATATTTAACAATGAATTTGTCATAAAAATAGGATTGTAATTCGTTGGCTTTTAAAAATCTTACCAAGCTACCAGATACTTTTTTTTGTAATATTAACAAATACTTAGTGAGAATAGAAAATTAGGTCATTAAAAAAATACAGACTATCCGATCAAAAATGAAGGAGATTCAGATTGAAAAATATTTTGAACAAAAAAAGCAGGAAATTATCAGTTAGCAAAAATATTAAAAAATTGTTTCAATTGATAACAGTGTTTCAGTGTGATACAAAAATCAATATTGTTAAGAAATAACTTGGAATACCATAAAAAACTAAATAACAATAGGTTAATTGAGCGCTTAATATTTTCGGTTTGCAAATGGGTTTGCCGTTCGGTGACAAGGTGTCGAAAATAACAACATCTATTTGGGGTGTGGATCGAAAGAAGAAGGGTTCAAAATTTTCTGAAACGCAATTACTTGAAACTCTAATCGTCAATTAATTAGAACTTAATTCATATTTTAATCCGACAAAACTAAGTTTAAAATTCAAATTCTGATAACTTTTTATTTCTTCGTTTTTTGGAGTCTTGGTAGCAATCATTTATGTTGAACAATGCGGATTGAGCGTGTTCTTCTGATAAAAAAATCAAAAAACACTTGTTTTTCTATAAAAAAATTGTATCTTAGTAACAAATAATTATCTCAATTTAAAGCGGATTACAATATTATTAAAATTGCCACATTTTGCTCTTCCATTGTAACCTCTTCTAATTTAAATCATCGTTTAAATTTTTAAGAAGATTAAATTGAGACATTATTTAATAATTGGAATCCAGCGTCTCATCATGACCGAGGTGATGGATAAATTTCATATTTTTTTGAAGGAGTCCAAAAATGAATATTTATGTGGGCAATTTACACCATTCTGTCACAGACGATGATTTAAAAAACACGTTTGAAGAGCATGGCAAAGTAGAATCAGCAAAAGTGATTAAAGATCGGTTCAGCGGCGATTCAAAAGGGTTTGGTTTTGTGGAAATGCCAAGCCGTGACGAAGCAAAAATGGCGCTGATCAATCTTAATGGCAAAGATTTAAAGGGGAAACAAATTGTCGTTAGCGAAGCTCGACCGCGCAAAGATAATAAACGGGGCGGCGGAGGCAGACGCAAACGATGGTAAAGAATAGCATAATTCGTTAAATTTATGAATATAACAGGAAGGTATCATGCAAATTGAACAAGACAAAGTTGTATCATTTCATTATGAATTAAAATTGGATGGCGGAGAAACGATCGACTCCTCGATTAAACGCGAAGAGCCGCTCACATTTTTAGCCGGACACGGTCAAATCATTCCGGGATTGGAAAGTGAATTGATAGGCATGGAAAGCGGTGATAAAAAATCCATTCGGGTGACACCGGAAAATGCCTACGGCGTCCGGGATGACAGACTCGTCCAGACGTATCCGAAAGAAAAGTTACCGGATGATATTGATTATCAGAAAGGCAAAGTTCTGCAAGTGCAGAATAAAGACGGACGCCCCATGGAGGTGTTAATTACCAACGTGACAGATGAAAAGGTGACGCTGGATTTGAATCATCCGTTAGCAGGAGAACATTTGAATTTTGAAGTGGAAGTCACCGAAATCCGAGATGCTACTGAAGAAGAATTAGACCACGGACATTCGCATTAATGAGATGGATATTGATACGATAGAGTTTCGTTAAAATACAGCTTTATATTTCCTGCTTATAATAAAAACGCCAGGCACAGCAAAATGCCTGGTGTTTTTTGTTGTGCCCAGTCATTCCCGGGCTTGTCCCGGAACCTGACCACCAACTGCTGACAACCCAATTAAATTAAAAAAGTATTGATATTCGTATTTTTTCGTTTTATATTATTTATCAGATTATTTAAATGAATCTGGGCTAAAGCCTGTGGCTCGTTTTTATTGCGTTGTCACTGCCATGAATGACGTTGATATTCAAAAGTTGAATGGCTGAGGGGCTGGATGAAAAGTTAACTTGTAGTGACGAATTTATTCGTCGAATACCGCATATTGCATGGAGCGAATTCTCTACTACAAATTATGTTAAACATGTTGCAGTGGGACTTTTGTTACAGCCCCAAATTGAAATGTCGTTTAGCAGGTGTTTCAGCCCAGTATAAAATAAAATCTAACCCAAACACCGGGAGCCAAAACCGATGTCCAATCCGCCGAATGTCATCTTTGATCTTGTCAAAAAATTTGAACGCAATTTGGAAGAGTACAAACACCCCAAATACAATGAAACCCTGATCCGCGTCGAATTTGTCAATCCGTTCTGGAAAGCGCTGGGCTGGGACGTGGATAACGAAAAAGGCTACGCCATGGCGTACCGGGATGTGATTCACGAAGATGACCTCAAAGTCGGGCGCACCAGCCGGGCGCCGGATTACGCGTTCAGGGTAGGAGGGACGCGCAAGTTTTTTCTCGAAACCAAAAAGCCGCACACCGATCTCAAGCACGATCCTTCGCCTGCGTTTCAGTTGCGGCGCTATGCCTACAGCGCCAAACTGCCGGTCTCCATGCTCACCGATTTTGAGGAGTTCATCGTTTACAACTGCCGCCTGAAACCGGCGATCACGGACAAGCCTCACACGGGACGCATGCTCTATTACACCTTCCGCGAATATCCCGAAAAATGGGACGAGATCAGCGAGCGGTTTTCCAAACAGGCAGTGTTGCAGGGAAATTTTGACCGGTTCATCGAGGACACCCAGGGCAAGCGTCCCCGCGCTGAAATCGACCGGGATTTTCTCAACGATCTGGATAGCTGGCGCATCACCCTGGCGCGGAATATCGCGCTGCGAAATCCGGATCTGTCGGAACGGGAGTTGAATTATGCGGTGCAGATGACCATCGACCGGCTGATCTTTTTACGCATGTGCGAAGACCGGGATATCGAACAGTACGAAACCCTGCTGGGACTGAGCAACGGCGTCCGCATTTATCCCCGGCTGGTGCAGTTGTACTACAAAGCGGATTCCCGCTACAACTCCGGTCTGTTCCATTTTGAGGAAAAAGACGGCGCTCATCCGGACGAGCTCACCCCAAAGCTGAAGATTGACGATAAAGCGCTCAAAGACATCATCAGCGAGCTGTATTATCCCAAATGTCCGTATGAGTTCAGCGTGCTGCCCGTGGAGGTGCTGGGCAATGCGTACGAACAGTTTTTGGGCAAACAAATTACCCTGACCAAAGGACACCGGGCGCGCATCGAGGAAAAGCAGGAGGTGCGCAAAGCCGGCGGAGTGTATTACACGCCCCAGTACATTGTCGATTACATTGTGAAAAATACGGTGGGCAAATTGTGCGAAGGCAAGACGCCGGCTGACATCAGCGAGCTGCGCGTGCTCGATCCGGCGTGTGGCTCCGGTTCGTTTTTGTTGGGCGCGTTTCAGTATTTGCTGGACTGGCACCGGGACTGGTACCGGAAAAAAATCGAGGACACCGGCGATGTGCCCACCTGTCCGCCGACCAAAGGTAAGCGCAAACGCAAGTCCGATCCACAAGCGATTTTTCAGGGTGGGGACGGGGAATGGTACCTGACCACCGCAGAGAAAAAGCGCATTTTGACCAATAATATTTTTGGCGTGGACATCGACGCCAATGCCGTGGAAGTGACCAAACTGTCCCTGCTGCTCAAAGTGCTGGAACACGAAAGCAGCGAAACCCTGAACCGGCAGTTGGGTCTGTGGCAGGAGCGCGCCCTGCCCAATCTGGCGAGCAACGTCAAATGTGGCAACTCGCTGATCGGCACTGATTTTTATGAACAGCAGCAAACCGCGCTGTTCGATGAGGAAGAAGCCATGCGCGTCAACGCGTTTGACTGGGAGCGGGAATTTCCTGAGATTTTTGAGCGGGGCGGATTTGATGCGGTGATTGGGAATCCGCCGTATGTTCGTATTCAAACACTGAATGAATTTTCGAGAGAACAGGTGGAATACTTTAATACCGAATATCGAAATTACATTTGTGGAAATTACGATATTTACATTCTATTTATATGCAGAGGTTTTAAAATATTGAGAAAGCATGGCGTACTTGGATACATTTTGCCACATAAATTTTTTCAGGGAGAAATGGGAAAAAATATTAGAAAATATATTGCAAAAGAATCGTGTATTAGTAAAGTGGTTAATTTTTCCACTAATCAAATTTTTGAATCCGTTAGCACTTATACTTGTTTGCTTTTCTTGGTAAAATCTAAATTGAAGGGATTCAAATATAAAAAATTTGAATTAGGAGATAATTATAAAGATTTAAAAAATATTCAGTATGAGGACATAGATTCAAAAGTTCTTCATCGAGATATGTGGAATTTTCATCCAAAAAATATACAAAATATTTTAGATAAGATTAATGAAATGGAACAAAATTTTGAAAATATTACAGAGAAAATATTTAAAGGGTCCTCTACTGGAAATGACAAAGTATTTTTATTAAAATTGGATTCGAGAGGGGAAAAATCAAGTTCTCTATTTTCTACTTCTTTAAACAGATATGTTGAAATTGAAAATGAGCTATTGAAGAAATTTATTTATGGACAAGATGTCAGAAGATATTATATAAAAAATAGTGGTATCTATCTGTTATTCCCCTATATAATATCGGAAAATAAAGCAAGTTTAATTGATAGCAAAACATTTAAAGAAAAATACCCATTGGGACTTAAATATTTGAATGAAAACCAAAGCTTGCTATTAAAAAGAAAAATTAAGATTGGTGATAATGATTTTTATAAGTTTTCAGCAGCTAGAAGCTTGGTTGAATATCATAGAAACAAAATATTGATTCCCGACATGCTTGTAAAATGTAGAATTTCAATTGATTCAAATGGAGAAATATTTCATGGACCTGCCATACACAGTATTGTTTTCAAAAGGGGTGATGATATTTATAATGATCTTTTTTATCTTGGTATTCTAAATTCAAACATATTTTGGTTTTTTATTAAAAATACGAGTACTGCACTTAGAGGTGATGCATATCGACTCACTCCTGAATTTTTAAATCCATTTAATTTCCCACGATCGAGTGAGCAAAAAGCAGAGGAGCTCATAAAGATGGTTCAGCGAATTCTGCAGATGCAGTTGCGATTAGCAGAGGGGCGTGATCTGCGAACTTGTGAAACGGTTCAACGCCAAATCGCCGCCACTGACAACCAAATCGACCAGCTCGTTTACCAGCTTTACGGCTTAACCGACGAAGAGATCAAAATCGTGGAAGAAGCGGTGAAATGATGTCAAAATTTATCAATCGTGGTTCGTCATAAATTCTAATCCCGGATTTATGTTTCACCCCTTCGGGGTTATTTCATTTTTTTGGATTTTGTGCTACAAATGTTGAATCCGCCGGCTGGCAGATTCGGATGCAACATCGAAGATGTTGAACATTGGTACAAAAGAATAATAAAAGAGCGGCAACCCTGAAAGGGTTGAACCAATTAAATTACACGAGTTTCAACTCGGGGACACCAATACCCGCAACGCAACCGGGATTTAAATCCCGGATAATTTGATTAACGAGGATTAAAATCTCTGGCAATTTTTACCTTGATTTTATGGGATTTAATTTGTAAAATAGATTTAAGCAGGGTGCAATTCCGAGAAGTTGGTATTTTGGGAAATAAATAAGAAAAATGTAAACTGCTGAAGCAGTTAATCAATTGTTTTATCTTCTGTTAACACCCCGATAAATCTGGGTGTTAATTCAACCCTCCTGTTGAATGATCACCCCGATTCATCGGGGTGGAGTCGTTAAAAAACAGGATATTAGAAACCGTTTCAACGGTTTACCAACTTTATGGAATTGCGCCCTTTAAGCATATTAAAAAGAATTCAATTTTTCAATTGTCAGATTTTATTTTAAGGAGTCAAAAATGTCCACGGTAAAGGAAGAAGTAAAATCTTTATTGAATACGCTATCCGATGATTGTACAATCGAGGATATTCAATACCACTTATATGTCATGGAAAAAGTTCAACGTGGAATTGAAAAAGCTGAAAAAGAGGGGACCATTGATCAAGAAGACATTGAGAGGAAGTTTAGTAAATGGACTTCAGAATAGTATGGTCTCCGGAAGCGAGCGATGATCTCGAGTCGATCGCTGAATATATTGCAAAAGATTCCGATGCATATGCTCGAGCAGTCGTAACAAAAATCCTTCACGTTACACGGAATATTACAAAATTTCCTTTCATCGGCAGAGTTGTTCCTGAGATTAGCAATGATAATATTAGAGAACGTTTTGTCTATAGCTATCGAGTTGTGTACAAAATAAAAGAAGATACGATTATCATTGTCGCTATAATCCATGGGAAAAGATTGCTGGAGAATATATCTGATAGGTATGAAAGGTAATTAAATCCAAAAGTTTAAAACTTTCTTCACTTTTTTTTGCCTTCTTATTTGGCAAAAAACATCAAAAATCAGAATATGAATCTGATTGGTAGTCACCAATTTGAAAATTCTGGATTATTGTTTTACCCCTTCGGGGTTATTTCATTTTTTTGGATTTCGTGCTACAAATGTTGAATCCGCCGGCTGGCGGATTCGGATGCAACATAGAAGATGTTGAATCCCGCTGTGCGGGATAGCAAAAGGATAATAAAAGAGCGGCAACCCTGAAAGGGTTGAACCAATAAATTCCCCTGATCTTAAATTGAATTGCCACGAGTTTCAACTCGTGGAGTCCAATGCCCTCCAAACAATCGGGGTTTTAAACCCAGAAATTTGATTAACGTGCGACGCACCTCACAGGTGCATCGCACGTAATAAGGAATTATGATATCCAATCGAATAATCGAAGAGGATCAGCGAACAGGATGAAGAGATTTCGAGGTTTACAACAATTTCACCAGAGCAGCGACAATGGCAATGCCAGCCGCTAACATCGTTCCCAAACGCAATGTCAAATCGTGTTTTAATCGTAATTCCAATTCCTTCATATCACGTTTCAGAGAGGATTCCAATTCTTTCATATCTCGTTTCAGAGAGGATTCCAATTCTTTCATATCTCGTTTTAGAGAGGATTCCAATTCCTTCATATCTCGACGCAAAGAGGTTTCCAGTTTTTTCATGTCATATTTTGTCGCCAGTTTTTCATCGACAATTTTTGCGAGCATTTCTGCCTGCACTTCTGCCTGATCTTCAGTAAAGCCAACAGCTTTTAATTTCTTGGCGTAACTCAACGTATCCATGATAATCGATTCGGACATTTTCATCTCCATTTTTAAAGATGATAACTTCGATATTAATATAAATCATTTCTTTTATAATGTCAAGATATTTTTTGAGATGGAGGATTATCTGAAGCGGCAGAAAGCTAATGGAAAAATTTTATAATGATCTTTTTAGATGGACTCCACCTTCAAGGTGGAGCCCATCTGATCAATCACTATTTCATCAAAATCATTTTATTCGTCTGGCTAAACTCGTCAGCTTTAAAATAATAAAAATAAACGCCGCTGCTCACCTTTTGCCCTGCATTATCCCTGCCGTTCCAGAGTAGCGTGTGTGTACCGGCGTCTTTCATTCCGGTGAACAGATCGCGTACCAGCTTGCCATTGATGTCATAAATTTTGAGGCTGACCTGTTCCGCTTGTGGCAGACCGAATTGAATAGTGGTTTCCGGATTGAATGGATTGGGATAGTTCTGCGACAGAAAGTATTTTTCCGGAATCATGTTTTGCTGAATATCCATTCCAGTCAGTACCACAGAAATGGGTCCGTGGAAGGTGCTGACACCTGTTAGGCTGATATCCTCCAATTTGTAATAATAAGTGGCAGATTGCTCCGGCGTGTCCAGAAAACTGTATTCTGCGCCTGTGGTCGGGCTGCCCTCTGCTGGTATCAGATTGCTATTAATTTTTTCATACTCTCCGTTTTCCTGTTCGCTCCTGTAAAGATTGAATCCGGCGTTGTTGGGTTCGGTTTCGGTTGTCCAGTAGGTCAAGATGCCATCTTGACCCACTTCTGCGTAAAACGCTGAAAGTGTAATCGCAGACGGCTGGGGACCTAACGGAATATTATTGTTAATCACCGTTGGGTCGCCGATTTCCAGATGGAATTCCCAGTAATAGGGATTGTCTCCGCAGTCCCAATTGGTCATTTGATCGTTGGTGCCGTCCTTGCTGCCCTGTCCCACCGCCAGCGGATTTGGATCGATGGTCGGATCAGGATCGAGCGCGCCGGACTGTGCGGTACAGGAAGAACTCAAAGTGTATCCGGACGGTGGCG
Organism: uncultured Cytophagia bacterium; assembly: GCA_964472785.1. Lineage (GTDB taxonomy): Bacteria > Zhuqueibacterota > Zhuqueibacteria > Thermofontimicrobiales > Thermofontimicrobiaceae > CAYYMH01. The sequence continues at coordinate 26,122 of CAYYMH010000005.1, forward strand.
TGTAGGACAACGTGTAATCTCCGTTCTGTGAAACGGTGAATTGATAATAACCGTTGGAACCGTCTTGAATGATGTTGACGCCGGTCGAAGGATTAACCGATATTGTCCCGCCGGAAATAATGTTGCCGTTGGTTTCGTCATAAATCCAGCCGCTGGGATCGTAGTCCTCGTTATCCGGGACTCCATCGTTATCGCGGTCGCCGGTTCCTTCCTGACTATCCCCAATACCGTCGCCGTCTGAATCTTCATCAATGTAAACCTGATAATCCTCAACCTCGCCATCGGACGCAGCACCTGTCGGCTCTGTCGGTGGCTGTGTTCCGAGACGGAAACGAGCGAATGTGTTCCCGATTGAAGCTGTAACCGGGATATTTATCTGAAAATGATTTATTCCTGGCTGAACTGTTTCTCCGTTGATGACATGATCATCCGTATCTCCCCAGTCGCCATTGGCGTTAAAATCGATCCATGCCTGGAGCACTGCATCGGTCGTACCCTGAGGTAAGGTAACATCCACAGCAATTTCTGCCTGATTCCCGGCAATAAGCTCACCAAAAATCACACCGTCTTCATCATCCGTACCATCATTGTCATCGCCATCGGCATTGGCTGATTGCTGACCTTCAACTTCCTCATCAATACTTTTCCCCAGATAAAAATCAGTGACCGCTTTATGGCGTGCACCATCGTTCGCCAATAAAGTCGGATACTGGCCGGCAGTCTGATCAAGCGGATCCGGCGCATCGCCGAAATCAAAAAGATAATTTGATTCACCCGGGGTTCCCTTTTCTGTTGCGCCATTATCCCATCCCAGCGCGATATCTGCGGTAAACCAATTATCAGCAACCGTGCCATCTCCGGCGGGATCTTTTCGCATCATCGAATATTTATTGGTATTATCTCCGGCAGCAGCCACGCCTACACCGTCATCTGCTGTGTCGATTAAGTTACCGCTGCCGTCCCATTGTCCGTCGTAAAGTTTAATTTGGAGCTGGTTGGTGGATAAGGAAACGCTTGCATCCACGAGATCGGGCGTGACGGCAATTTGTGAACCGGATTCATCATAATTGGAAATCAGGAAAAAGCCATTTGCCGGAATTGTTCCTGAAGGAATTTCCAGCATGAGCGTTTCACTGCCACTGCTTAAACGGGTGAGTTGCCAGCCGGACAAATTTATTTTATAGTCAGTCGTATTTCGGAGCTCAATCCATTCATCTGCATAGGATGAAGTGGAACCTGTCCACATCAGTTCATTGATCACGATTTCTCCTGCTGATGGCGCATATAATACATCGAATTCATTTGAATAGCCATAAGCACCAATAATGTTTGAAGTATCAAAACCATAAACTGTAATTATATTGTTTTCCTTAATTTGGGAAATGGTGACATTGCCAGTCCATACTCCTGAAACAAAATTGCCGCTGGTTGTCGGACTTATCGAACCTGTCAAGTCAGAAATAGTAACTTTTCTACTATTGAAATAAGTATAAGTGTTTGATCCGTATTTCGCGGTGACAGTGATAGTAAAAGACTTATTTTGAGTTTGATCAGGAATAAGGCTAATTTCAAATCTAGTTAGCATAGGCGCCAAAGTTTTATTTAGCTTGTGATCAGTTGAGCTGCCGGGAAGATTATCGGGTTTGAAACCTTCGGACTGAGTAGTTGTTTGGGAAAAAAGAGAACATGGTACAATTATCGAGAGAATCAAAGCGAAAACGATGTGTTGGAATTTCATATTACCCCCACGGTGTAATAGATTAGCTGTTCAATAATAAAATATTTTTTTGCGGATTTAAGATGCTTAAATATGAATGACGATGATTGATTTTTTTATAAACGGAAATAACACACCTGTAAAAAATCAGATTAGCTGTATATTATTATATATACAATAATTTAATAAAATTGCTGAAAAATATTTTAACAAATTCGTTAAAAATCAGAACAATACTTTTTAACGGAATCACTAACCGGCTAAGGCAGCGCCCAGATAATAGGGCCAAATGATCAACGCCAGTACAGCTTTCCAAAAGGTCAGTTTGGCAAATGCAATGGTAAACAACCACCCCATAAACCAGACAGGACCAACGATCGTTGCGTTATCACAGCTTTTTGTTTTTTCCTTTTTTTCGTCAGTCAAGTGAGTTTTCCTTTCAATCATAAGTGGTTATGATATAAAAAAACGGCGAATATTCTGGTAATTATCAGGATTAAGCATAGGATTCTTTTTGAATTTAAGAATAGGATGATTCAGTACTTTCATTTTGGTCTACCAAAGTCATAGGCATATCATCCCAAATCTTACCTTCTAATACTCTTCCTGTTTTCTTTTTATTTACGCCACCCCATTGCTTAAAAAAGAATGGAATATCTCTATATTTACAGTTTTCCTTAATAGTAAGTACCCACTCTTTATGCATAGGTCTGGCCCCCGGTCCTGATTCACCACCTACAATGACCCAATCAATCCCTTCAAGTGGAAGTATATCAATTTTGCTTAGTAATGGCTCGAATGAAACAAATTTTACATGTGCACAAGTTTTTCGAAGATGTTCAATTCTTTTTATTAGTGACTGATTTTCAACCGTGACACCCATCCAAATATTCTTTGTCCAATTTAATTTCTCTTCGTGTTTAACCAATATTTCTGGTCTCTTTGTAAGCACTTGAAAAGTATGAATTAGGTTTTCATTCATTACACGAAAAACTTTTTGAATATAATCGAGAGACATCTTTTCGTGAAATAAGTCACTCATTGAATTTACAAAGACAGACCGAGGCGTTTTCCATGAGTATGGTTCCTCTAATACATCGGGGTGTAAGGACAATTGAAATCCATTTTTATATTTTTCGACTCCCATAGCTTGTAATCTTTTTGCCATCCGCTCGGCATAACAATTTTTACATCCTTCAGAGATTTTCGTGCAGCCGGTAGTTGGATTCCAAGTACTTTCAGTCCATTCTATTTTTGTTAGTGCCATATAATCGCCTATTTCGGAAATATAACTTTAATTTTATCCCCAAAAGTATCTTTTCGTGGAGGTTTTCCGCGAGGGGAGATTGCTTGGATTGAACCATTATCAAATAATTCTCGCAAAACATGTTTATAATTTTTTTTAATATATGGTGTGTCAATATTATGCTGCTCATAAATTTCTTGCATTGTGAGATGACATCCTCTAAAGGTTTTCATTATATTTTCTTTTAAATCATCAAGTGGACGTGAAAGTTGAAAAAGAAGCGTTTGTTGAGGCATGCAATCTGCAGGATTATATTCAAATGAAGGTACACCTTGAGTGCTGCTTGTGCTTTCACGTGCCATGATGTCTTTCATGATTTCATATCCACGGAAAGCTTTGCTTACAAAGATAAGATGATGACTAGTTCTTTTGCCTTTAATATTCTTAAATCTAAATGGCAAAACATACTTTGAACCATATGATTTCAATGCTTGACATAACTCTTCAATAATAAGCAATTCTCTATAAGTCGAATTTTTCCCCTTTAATTTTTTTCTTAGTATTATTTTTTTTTCTGAACCAAATAAAGCATTCATATGTTCCTTCACAGCGTCATTATCCAATCCCATATTAATGCGATTGTAATTGAAGAAGAAGATTGCATCACAGCCCCAATCTTTTAAAACGGAGTTTACTAATCGAATGGAAAGTCCTTTGTAGCCCCATGGATCTACAAAAAATAGAGTGGGAATAAGTTTCATACTTTCGAATAATTTGACAATTTTTTCTCCCACTTCTTGATTGTAAACTCTTGGCTTATATTTTAATTTTTCAATGCCGGGAATTTCTGAAATTGTTTTGTTTAATGATTTTGAGTTATTCTCATCTTTATCATTAAATATCGCTATTAAACGTTCCCGTAGCACATATTTTTTGATAGCCTTAGTCAATATTATCAATGGAGTTGATTGCGTACCATCTTTATATCGACCAGGACCTGCAAATAAATCAATATAGGCTATTTTTTGAGGTTGATGAGGGTAGCATTTTTGAGTATTGATTATAACCATTTGCCCAAGCATCGAAATATTTCGATACTATCGTTGATTTTATCAAAGATTGATTCTTTTGTTCTTCAAAGAAACTATTCGTTTCCATATATAAGCTCACATTTTTAAAATATCCAATAATCGATTTGAGATTAAATTAATTGTGTGTTATTTTTGTTTGACTAAAGTTAAAATCAATGTTATTGCTGTATCTTTAATATAACCTTTTTCCGTAATATGTCAAGCAAAAAGTTTATGAGCAATTTCAGGAGCAGAAAAAGAAGGAGAACGTTCAGACGACGAATAAATTTTCATCCCAGAATTTTACAAAATTGTATTGACATTTGTTTTAATTTCGGCTATATTAAGGAAAATATTAACTTTGTCGATTAAAAACAATGTACGAACCTTATCCATATAAACTGAGCAAAATCAAACTTTCGCTTCTGGCAATCACCTTTTTGCTGCTGCTGGCGCTGTTTTTGGGAATTCAGTGTCAATTACTGGGTTTGCAGCTTACATCCGACCAACTTTTGATTTTGATCCATCTGGTCTATTTTCTGTTGGCAGCATCTATTGTACTTTGCTTTGTGACGTTTCGCAATCAGGGGACAAAAGAATTCTTTTTCACTGGCATGGGGTTGCTGTCGTGGCTGGTGTTTAAACTGATATTTGTATTTTATTTCAGCGGTGGGGAAGATCCGGTGCTGGTCAGAAGCTATTTCTTGCATTTTGAACTTGCCGGCGGGATTGTGTTTGCTTCACTTTTGTTGCTGACTGCGTTTAAAAGCGGACGCATTGTCACGAACCAGCGTTGGAAGAAATTTATTTTTTTAACCGTTAGTCTGTCGTTACTGGGAAATGTGTTTCTGTTTTTTGCTGTAACTAATTTCTTCATTTCACATCCGATATTTTCCAAATACAACTTGCCTTCACCCGGATTGTTGGCGTTGATAAATCTGTTGCTGATGTTGGTTGTTGTTATCCGCTTCGCGCAAAATTACTTCAAATCCCGGCACAACATCTATTTTTGGTACACGATGGCGGCGCTCTTTTTGACTGTGTCACCGACCTGGTTTTTATTCAGTCAGTTCGATAAAAGACAGCAGAATGAAATTGCCCTGCTTTTCCAGCTTGGCGGATTGATATTTTTAGTTGCTGTATTATTTGTGAAGAACACGCAGTACCTGGAAGCAGTTGAGGAATTGCGCGGTTCGCTGGAGCAGGATTTTTCAAAAAGCAAGCAGGATTTGGTTTCGTTGCAAAGTATCGTCAATGGTTTAGCGGTTGGGGTGTGTTCGATTGATAAAGCCGGAACGATCATTTTTGTCAATGAAAAATTTTTAGCCATGTTCGGATTTGCCGACAAACAATTGGAAGAGAAAAATGTCTGGCTTTTGTTCACCGAAGCGGGATATGAGCACTTTCAAACTGAACTGGAAAAAGTGAAAGTAGGCGCAGTGGTTCAATTTGAAGTGGAAATGAAACACCGCAACGGAAGAATGATTCCCGTGTTAGTGAATGCCGCACCCGAGTTGAAAGCGCTCCGACAATACGCCGGTTGCCGGATGACGGTGTTGGAGATTGCTGAAAAAAAAGAAAAGGAACGCCAGCTTAAAGATTACTCACAAGACCTGGAACAACGCATCAAAGCCAAGACAGCGGATTTGCAACACAAAACCGATGAGCTGAATCAGGCCAAGCGCTACTACGAGACGCTGATTTCCGGAATGCTGGATATTTTGCTGGTGGTTGACCGAAACGGAGACTGCACGTTTATCAATCAATACGGGAAGAATTTATTAGGCTACGAAGAAAAACAGCTGACCAGCAAACGGTTGCCCGACTTTTTCGCTGATATGGAACGGCTGAAAAAAAATTACGGCGACGCCATGAAAGTGGAACTGCGTGATTACGAAGCGCCGGTGAAAACCCGGTCGGGAAAAACGATTTTGTGCAACTGGAACGTGCGCTATCTGTTCGACGCGGACGGCAAAAATATCGGCGCTATGTGTGTGGGCAGAGACGTGTCTGAATACAAAGCGATGCAGAAAAAGTTGGAGCAACACTCGCAGGAGTTGGAAAAATTGGTTGCGCAGCGTACCGGTGAGTTGAAAACGTACGTGAATCAGTTGTCAAAAATTTTGAAAGTCGGTGAAGAGCTGGCGCTGGAGATCGCACCGGCTAAAATTCTGTCCAGTATTTGTACGGCAATCAAAAGTCTCGGCTGGAAGAGCGTCATTTTTTCAGCGCGGGAAAAGGACAGCAACACATTCAAAATCGCGGCTTATGCCGGATTGAATCAACGGCAGATTCGGAAATTCATCAGTGAGCATGAATTTCTGTACAAGGATGTTTTCAAATATGCCAAAGATGAATATCTGGTGAGTAAATCTTATTTAGTAAAACAGCAAGCTCAATCTGATGATTCAAAATGGCAGCCCGACGACATGCTGATGATTCCGGTGAAATTTAAAACTAAGATTTTGGGTTTCATTACGGTTTTTTCACCAGCAGACAAAACGTACCCGGATGTCGAACAAATCCATATTTTGGAAACCTTTGCCCATAAAGCCGCCATCGCACTGGAAAATCGGCGGCTATTTGAAGAGGCACGGGAACGCGCCCGCGAATTGGCGCAGGTGAATCAAATCAAAACCGACTTTTTCACCACCATGTCCCATGAACTGCGTACACCGCTCAACTCAGTGATTTCGCTGACCGAAGTTTTGCTGAAACAAGTGTCGGGAAATTTAAACGCCGAACAGTTGCGTCAACTGCGCATCATCCGGCACAACGGCGGGGAGTTACTGAAACTGATTAACAATATTCTTGATCTGTCAAAAATTGATTCGGGGAAACTGGAGTTGCGAAATAGCTATTTTTCGATCAGAGAGTTGATCCGGGAGAATTTAGAAGTCATCAAACCGCTTTGTGACAAAAAGAAAATCAAGTTGGAAACGAGTATTGACAGCAGCGTACCCAAATATATTTTCAGTGATGCAGATAAAATCAATCGGGTTTTGACGAATAGCCTGAGTAATGCCGTAAAATATACGCTAAAGGGCAAAGTGAAGCTGATCACCAAATTTAATAAAAAATCAAGCCAGTTGCAATTTACAGTGTCTGATACTGGCATGGGGATGACAAAGAAGGAGATTGATCAGGTTTTTCAACCCTTCAGCCGTTCTTCAAAAGTGAGCAGCAAAAAAGGCGAGGGCACTGGTTTGGGATTAGCGATCACTAAAAAATTAATCGATTTGATGGACGGCAATATTGAAATTGAAAGTCAACCGGGAAAAGGAACCACGTTCCGTTTTACAATTCCGGTGAAGGATTTTAGTGACCAGGCGGACAAACGGATCGAATCCAAAACGTTCAAACCAAAAAAAGCGGCTGCCAGAAAAAGCAAACCAACTTCGAAAATGAGCGAGCAAAAAAAGATCCTTTTGGTGGATGACAATTTGGATAATCAATACGCAGTCAATGTGATTTTAAAAGAACAGGGGTACCGCGTCATGTTTGCCGATAATGGAAAGACCGGCATCACAGCGGCGAAAAAACAAAATCCGGACTTGATTTTAATTGACATGATGATGCCGGAAATGGACGGCTATCAGGCGACGCGGAAAATCCGCAAGGAGAAAAAATTAAAAGATGTCCCGATTATCGCGATGACCGCGAAGACGATTCAGGAGGATAAAAGCAAGGCACAGAAAGCCGGGTGTAACGACTATTTATCGAAGCCGTTTAATTTGGATGATTTATTGGAAAAAGTGAATCAATGGTTAGGGGAAAATCATGAATGAGAGAGAGCTACTGAAAAGTCTTGAGATTTTTTCTCATAAATTAAAAAATCCGCTCCATGCTGCAGGCATCAATCTGGATGTGCTGAAAGTGAAACTCAACAAACAGAAGGTGGATAATCAAACAATGCAGCATCTCACAATTGTTGACAGTGAAGTGAAACGAGTCAATCAAATCGTGCAGATTTATTTTGATTATTTGAAATTAAGCGATAAAGATAAAAAGAAAACCGACTTAAAGAAGCTTTTGGAGAAAAAGTAAGGGGCTCATGAATAAGCAGAATATAAAAAATCGGGGTATAAATTAGATGGAAAATAAGACCGATAAAATTCTCATTGCGGATGACGAACAGGCGATTCGTATCGGCTTGTCCGAATTGTTGAAAGAAGAGGGTTATTCGGTGGACTGCGCTGAGGATGGGCAGGAAACTTTAAATAAACTAAACCAGGACCAGTACGCTTTATTATTGGCTGATTTGAAAATGCCGAAATACGACGGGTTGAAAATTCTCCGCAAAATCCGGAAAGCGGGCATGGACACCGAGGTGATCATTATTACGGGGAAAGGCACAATCTCAACGGCGGTTCGGGCGATGAAAGCCGGGGCTTATGATTATTTGACCAAACCCGTCGAATCCGAACGATTGAAATCCATTATCCCGAAAGTGATGGAACATTATCATTTGCGGGTGTCGCACAAAAATTTGCAGCAGCAAATCCGGCAATTGACGCATTACGAAGATTTGGTCGGACAGAGTGAGCAGATGCAGCAGATTTACAAAACCATTGAAGCAGTTGCTGATTCAACAGCGAACATTATTGTCACCGGAGAGAGCGGCACAGGCAAGGAACTGGTTGCCAGAGCCATCCATCGAAAGAGCGGGCGACAAGACCAGCCGTTTGTTGCCGTAAACTGTTCAGCGTTTCCGGAACAGATTTTGGAAAATGAATTGTTCGGACACGAAAAAGGTGCTTTTACCGGCGCGCTGACTGAAAAACCCGGGTGTTTTGAATTAGCCCACCGCGGCACGCTTTTTCTGGATGAAGTTGGCGACATGGCTTTGGAAACCCAGGCAAGAATTTTGCGCGCTTTAGAGGAACGAAGCTTTCGCCGACTGGGTGGGAAAAAGGAAATTCAGGTGGACGTCAGGATCATTGCAGCAACAAACCGTGATTTGCAAAAAGCAATGGAGGAAAAACAATTCCGTGAAGACCTGTATTATCGGCTATGCGTTGTGGAGGTTGATATTCCGCCATTGCGGGAGAGACTGGATGATGTGCCGCTGTTGATTGAAGAATTTTTGGATTACTTCAATCAAAAAAATAATAAACAGATTAAAGGACTCACGCCCAAGTGCCGCGATCTATTGCTGAATTATCCCTGGCCCGGTAATGTGCGGGAGTTGAAAAACACAATCGAGCGTGCTGTTATTTTAACCAATGCTTCAAAAATTGATGTAGGCGTGATTCCGGATCGGATCGTTCGTGCGGAGAAGCTTCAATCAAAAATTGCCGCTGGAGATATCGGGCAGCAAGGTCCGTCGGTCACGATTCCGATTGGCACGAAAATGGAAGACGCCGAGCGAAAAATTATTTTGGAAACATTGCAGTACACCAATAATAACAAAACCGAAACTGCCAAAGTATTGGGGGTGAGTTTAAAGACGATTCACAATAAATTGGGTAAGTACAAAGATTGATCCTCAATTTTCAGCATACAGTTTTAACAAAATAACGCTTTGAGAGGAGAGTTTCAATTCTTTTTTAAAAATTGAGTTCTCGATTTTCAGCTTGTTTTCGGTTTTTACTAATTTTAATCCCTCATTCTTTTTAATGCTGCGGATTTGATCTTCAGTTGGGTCTTGAGGCAAGCCCAATTCTTTCCAGTGAAAATAGGCGTTGCTATTTTTATTGTCAATTTGCCAGGTTTCCATGCTGAGGTGGGAATTGGTAAAAGGTAGATGATTGATTTGAAGTTGAATATTTGTCTCGACACCATTTTGCTGTTGTTCATCAAAATTCCAAATAATAACCTCTACAGACTGATCTTTTGACACCGTTGCAAAACCATCGACTTTGGGAAAACTTTTGTATTCAAGCACTTCGGATTCACCGTTATCAAATTGAATCCTTGTATCGCCCAGTTTTTCCAATAAGCTGAATGCATTGAATACAGGCTTTTTGATGTTGTAATTGGTAAACAGTGCCCGGTTTCCTTCAAATAACCGTTTCCCCTCAAAATAAAACGCCCAGGTGGTGAAAAATTGAATGGGCATTTTTCGTTCCCGTATGAAGTCTGAAATATATTTCACCATTCTGATAATGAAGATCGGATAATACTCGTTATTGTTGAACTCGAATTCCGGAAAATCGTGAACACCGTAATTCGTAGCAACCGCCATGTCGCATTCGTCGAACAGGATGGGCAGTTTTTGATAATTTGGGAATTCCTTCAAAACCTGATGGTAATTTTCCAGATAGCCAAAAATGGTTTCCAAAGACGGCATGGTAAATGGCTGGTTCTTGAGGGGCCAACTGGTTCCCTTGGCGTGAAAAGAGATGAAGTCCAATCGTGAACCCTTTTTCCCGGTAGCATAATTTTTTCCTTCGGAACAATGGTGCAAAAATTTACGGAAAAACTTTGGGTGACCTGCCAATGCCGGTCCGCCGATTTTTATGTTCGGACAGGCGCGTTCTGCACCGGCAACGGCAAAATCGTAAAGTTTGCAATAATCTTTCACTGATCCCTTAAAGAAGTTTACGCAATCCGGTTCGTTCCAGACTTCCCAATACCACTGACAGACTTCATCCTCGCCATATTTGTCAACATAATGTTCCACAGTTTGAAATACTATCTGCTGCCACTTTTGATAATCTTTTGGTGGATATTTGAATAGATCACTATCGCTGTAAAAGTATTTGGTTTTCGGTTTCGGCCCTTTTGATAGCGAATCCGGCATAAAGCCTAATTCGACAATTGGCTTGCAGTTATTCTGAAGCATGGTGTCGAATATTTGATCGAGGTATGAAAAATTGTAAGATGGCTTTCCGTACCGGTCTTCATGATAAACATCTCCTGATCCTTTGGTCGGAACGGAGAGTCCGTTTCCGCTGGTAAATGTATGATGACAACGAATATAGTATGGATTTTTGGACAATGCACCAATTTCTTTGTAAATTTGTTTGCCACGTGGCGTGTAGGTCCAGTTGATTTCGTCGTAACCAAAGGACCGCCAGATGGGATTTAATTTATCGTTCTTTTGGGAGCAATCGACGATGATTTGTTTCATATTTTTTTCATTTTTTTAATCTGGTTATTAAGCGAGCCGATGTTTTTTTGTCTTTATATACGCCCGAATTGGCTAAAATGCAGAAATCGAATCCATTAAATGATGTAAAAATTTTATGAATTGATGTATAATATTTACACGAAAAAGGTAAAACAAGAAAAAAAGATTAGTGAACCAAAATTTAATGACTTAAACAAACGTATTTAACTACAATATAAATAGAACGATGAACATTTCACCAAAAATTATAAAGAATTTTGGCACTCCGTTTGCGTTGATAGAAACTGAAATCATAATCCAATCATTTATTTCGGAGGTCTTAAAATGAAGAAAATTTTAATCACATTCATACTGATTACCGTTGTATTAGGTCTCTATTCTGAAGAAAATTTGCTGTGGTGTAAAAAAATATTGTTTAATGAACCCACCAAACACATCATTCAGAAAGGTGACTACTTCAGCAAGTTGTCAAAAGAGTATTACGGTACAACTAAATACTGGCGGGAGCTGGCACTGATCAACCGGGCGCCGAATAAAGACCTGGTTTTCCCGGGCGAAGAAATTATTATCCCCAATCTGGAAGCGATCGAAAAACTGAACAAATCACGCAGCTTGACCAGCGTAAATGAGATTGTGGATAATCAAAAAGACTGGATCGCCAGGAATAATAATGTGACGACAAAGCCGTATGCTTTCAAAAAAGAGCCAGTTAAGCCGGTCACCGAGCATGTTGAACAGGTTGAAGAATCTCCGGTAATTCAGGAAAGTGCGCCTGTTGTTGAAGAACCGGTAACACAAGCGGATGAGGACATAAATGCAGCTATCTCTGAACCGGTACAGGAAAAAGAAGAATCCAGTAGTATGTTACCCATAATTTTGACCATTGCAGCGATTGTGTTGGTGGTTGGTGCAATGTCGATTTATCTCTATCGACGCAAGAAAAAATATGAAATGGATCAATTCGAACCTTCTGAGGAAGATAGCGCTTTAATTACTGGGGATGGTGAAGAGGACGAGGAAGACGAGGATGAAAACCAATACGTGGGGGATTTTTCGAGACGGGAAAAGGAAGAAGAAGTGTTGGTGAATTAGACAAACATTAAATCGATTTCGTCCTCAGAGTTTGCCAGGAGTGAATCAATCATTGGATCAGTTCACTCCTGGTTTTTTTATACTGCCGGATTTTCTGGTAAGTCTGGTGTGATGACCACCACAGGTTCTTCAATCACTCTCATCGATTCCCATTTGCCGCCCAAAAATCGGGAATAAAAAACAATGCCCAGAACCACAATGTAGCCGGTGAGAAACGCCCACGTAATATAGATACCCCAATTATAGACAACAGTGGCTAAATAAGTCGGAATAATCATAACCAACCATGAAAGAATTAAACTTATTTTCATCACAAATTTCGTATCCCCTGCGCCGCGTAGCGCATTCGAGAAAATTATACTCAGCGTGTCGAAAAGAGAATAAAATGCCACGAAACGCAGCAGAATCAACGTGATATTTTCAATTTCAGCAAAGTACGCCGGATCTGCCTGTGCTGCAAACGGAAGCAAATACAGCTTCGGTATGATCAGGTAAGTTGCCGCGATTAAACCCATGTACAGCACTATGATATGGAGTGATGAATAGGTACCGTAACGCGCTAAATCCGGACGGTTTTCACCCAGGCGCTGACCAACTAAAATTTCAACGGCAATGCCTAATCCGATCATTGGCATAAAGGCGATGGAATTGATGTTGAACGTGATGTTGGAAGCTGCCAGTGCCACGGTACCAAATTTACCCACCAATAACACGAACATTGAAAATCCAAACAGATCAAGCAGGAAGTGTACTCCATTCGGTAGTCCGAAACGCATAAATCGCCTGAACAGGTCAATATCAAATTTTCGGTTTTGAAATGTTTTGTATTTTTTTCTGAATTTCGGTCGCAGCATCATCGAAAAAATGAGAAACGCTGCAAAATAGTTGGCAATAACCGTTGCGATAGCAGCGCCTTGAATCCCTAATTGTGGAAAATCAAAGTTGCCAAATATCAAAAAGTAATCCACCACAATGTTGATCACTGTCGCAGAAAAATTGACCCATAAAATGGTCCACGTTTCACCGCGGCCGCTAAAAAATCCGGATATTGCTGTTAACATGAAAACAGCCGGCGCGCCAAGGCATAAGATTTCAAAATACTGGATTTCTAAAATTTTGACAGCCGGGTCATGGTCGATTAAATTGAAAATACCTTTGCTAAAAGGAATAAAAACAAAAAAAAAATTCCTGAAAAAAATGCAAAATAGATTCCCTGCCAAACGACCGGCGAAATTTTTTGATACTGTTTGGCGCCGTAATATTGAGCGACAAAGGGATTCACGTAAGCCGCCGTTCCGATAAACAGGCACATCATTGTGAATGCCAAAATTCCGGCGGGAACCGAAGCTGCAATTGCTTCAGCAGAATACCACGTGAGAAACATCCGGTCGATGAAATGCTGTAAGCTGATGGAACTGGTACTCAAAATCAGCGGGATGGCTAATTTCAAGACCTCACGGTAACCACTTTTCGCATGCCAACGTTTTTTTAAATAATTGATCATATTTAGTTGTCGCTTCACCAGTTTTCAAAAAATTTAATAATTGATTTTGGTCAAAAAAATTGGTATAATTAAACTTATAAAGTGTATGAATCGAAAATAAGATTAATTGGTTCATTGATTTCAGAATTTTAAATAAAAATTGCTTTCAAATTATCTGAAGTTTGATACACATAAGCACTGCAAAAAAATAATTTTATGAATATATGATATTTTCCAAAAATAGCAAGCTATTTTTTGGGATTTAAAGTTTTTGTAGATTCTGATATTATTAAAACCAGTTTAAAGATCAATTCCAAACATGTTCTCAAACTTTTAAATTAAGTTCAGAGCATCAGACTCAACGTTTATTGAAAATGTATAACTTTGGTATTGGAATTATCCATCAAAAAAATGTCATAACTCAAAGATGAAGAAAGTTATTGTTACTTCCGGGAATCCGGTCAAAAGTATTGCTACAAAAAATGCTTTTCAGAGGATGTTCCCGGATCAACAATTTAAGATCGAAGCTATTGCCGTAAGCTCATTAGTCAAGGATCAGCCGGCATCCGATGAGGAAACATTGACCGGCGCCCTGAATCGGGTGAAAAATGCCAAACAAATCCGCAGTGACGCTAACTACTGGATTGGAATCGAAGGCGGCATTGAGGAACGGGAAGACGGAATGGTTGCCTTTGCCTGGGTTTTTGTTGAAAATGAAAACGGATTAATCGGTAAAAGCAGGAGCGGGACTTTTTATTTGCCTGACAAAGTCGCGCGGAAAATCCGGGAGGGGATTGAAATGGGATCTGCTAATGACATCATTTTTGACCTGAAGAATTCGAAGCAAAATTCGGGCGCCATCGGTATCTTGACGGACGATGTGATCGACCGGGTTCAACTTTATGAACACGCAATAATTTTAGCATTGGTGGCATTTAAAAATGATAACTTGTACTGAACGAAAATTTGATGATGACGTGTAATTGAAAAATGAAAAGTAAGAGGTCAATTAAAACGATGGCCAGAAAAAAGAAAAAAATCTTTGTGATTGATACCAATGTGATTCTTCACGACAGTTCATGTATCTACCAGTTTGAAGAAAATGATGTCATCATTCCGATCACTGTTTTGGAGGAGCTGGATCAATTCAAAAAAGGAAATGAAACGCTCAATTACCACGCCAGAGAGTTCGTGCGGTCTCTGGACAGTTTGAGCGGAGATAAACTTTTTGACGGTGGTGTGAGAATAAATTCAAAGTCAGGTCGAATTGTGCTGAAATTGGAAAAGGAAATTCATCCGGACTTATCTTTGAATTTTACTGCATCCAAAGCAGATCATCAGATTTTGAATATTGCGTATTTTTTAGCCCGGGATAATCAACGGAAAGAAGTGGTGCTCGTTTCCAAAGATGTCAATCTACGCATGAAAGCAAAATCCATCGGCTTGAAGGCGCAGGACTATAGGACGGATCACGTACCGGATGTGTCAGCGCTGTACACCGGATCGAGAATTGAAGAGGATGTGGTTGATGAGATTGTGAACAGCCTGTACACACCTCCGTTTGAATTTGACAGATCGGCATTGACGCTCGAAAAAGAACTTGAGCCGAACGAATATTTGATTTTGAGAAATCCAAGAAGATCGGCGCTGGCGGTGTTTGATTCTTATTCCCAGAAAATAAAGCGTGTCGACAAAAATCAGGTGTACGGAATCACACCCCGGAACGCGGAGCAGACCTTTGCTCTTAACGCTTTATTGAATAAAGAAATCCAACTGGTCTCGATGTCCGGTAAAGCCGGAACCGGAAAAACGTTACTGGCGTTAGCGTCGGCATTGGAACGGCGCAAAAGTTATCGTCAGATATTTCTTGCCCGCCCTATTGTTCCATTGAGTAATAAAGATATCGGTTATTTACCCGGTGATATTTCGTCGAAATTGGATCCGTACATGCAGCCGCTTTACGACAATCTGGGCGTGATTCAAAATCAATTCCGGGAATCGGATGTGAAACACAAGCGGATCAAAGAATTACTCAGTGAGGAAAAGCTGGTGATCGCACCGTTGGCTTATATTCGCGGGCGAAGTCTGGTTGATGTATTTTTTATCGTGGATGAAGCTCAAAATTTAACACCGCACGAAGTAAAAACCATTATCACTCGCGCTGGCGAAGGCACGAAAATGGTATTCACCGGTGATATTTTTCAGATCGATCATCCCTATTTGGACAGTCAGTCGAACGGATTGAGTTATCTGATCGAGAAAATGCACGGTCAGAGAATTTATGCACATATTAATTTGACAAGAGGAGAACGCTCGGAATTGGCTGAATTGGCGAGTGATTTGTTGTAGAAATAAACCTAAAACCGTCAAAATAAAAAGGGCTGTACATTTTTTCAAAAACGACAGCCCTTTTTATAATATTTATAAAATTTAGAATGATAAACCGTAACCTAACATAATCTGAAAATCGGGAGCGCCATCATCTAAACCAAGTCCCAAAGCGCCACGAACTCTGCCATTGCCAACCAGATAGTCAGCACCAGCACTTAACATCATATAATCCATATCTGTTTTCATGACTAATTCACCAACGGCATTTAACTGTTCATTCACGGGGTAAATACCACCGACGCCGAGTTGCAGGTAGTTTTCACGATCGGATTCTGTTTTTTCAACTGCTTCAACATCCCAAGGATTCGGCCCTGTTTGTTCATATTCGACGGTTGTCGTTGTGACTTCGTAAAAGACCAAACCAACGTTTCCGGTCAGGACGATACCGCCTTCGAGTGCATAACGGACCGCACCAAAACCGCCAAAATTCAAATTACTCTGACCAATTTTTTCTTCGCCAATTGGCAATGTAATTAAACCACCCGCTGAAAAACTGAGTTGCTCATTGCTGGTGATATTATAGCGACCATAAACGCCAAGATCAGTGAGACCGGATTCACTTTCATCATTATCGCCAACTTCTGTGGACATGTTTAAGAATCCCAATGAGGCGCCAACCTCAATTTGTTCGTTAATTGGGTAGCCACCCTTGGCGCCAATTAAAAGTGAGCTAAAGCTAACATCACCATGACTTGTGGTCGAATAATCCAGACCGGGTTCAACATACATTGTCTTGGCTATCGGGGCATCAAAAAAGTAAGATTGAAATAATCTGACGCCGCTGACATCTTGCGCTAAAACCGGATAAGAAGAAATCAGTAATACCAATAAAAAAGCAAAAGTGAGTTTAAGATGTTTCATTCGTCGTTCCTCCAATTTGTTTTAATTTTAATTATGATTTTAATTTTGCAAAATATATACAAGAAAATTCAAAATGTCAAGTAATATTTAAAATAAATTAAATAATTTTAAATATGCCAGTTAGTAGATTAATGAATCAAGAATCGTTCAATTTAAAACAGTTACACTTTAGACGACACCTCTTTATTATAATTATTTTAGATGTTAAGACTGTTCAAAAGATTCATATTTGCAAATGGACTCGTTTCACTTTCTTATTCATTTAAATCTCTTGTGTTTGATTTTTTAAGAAACTTCTTGATTTAATTGGTTCCTGATAGATATTCTTTTCCAAAGAGTATAAATAACCGGAATAATGATCAACGTTAAAATAGTTGAGCTGATCAAGCCGCCAACCATCGGCGCTGCGATTCTTTTCATTACCTGGGAACCTGTGCCAGTTCCTATCATAATGGGTAAAAGTCCGATGAGAGTGGTTGCCACGGTCATTAGTTTTGGACGGACACGTTCAACAGCTCCTTCAGTTATTGCCTGTTTTAAATCATTCCAACTATTCATTTTTCCTTCAGTAAGATACCGATTGAAAGCCTCGTCCAAATAGACCAACATGACTACGCCGGTTTCAGCAGCCAGTCCGGCTAAAGCAATAAAGCCAACGACAACGGCGACACTTAGATTGTATCCGCTGAAAAACATTAACCAGACACCACCAATTAAGGAGAAAGGCAGGGATAGCATCACAATCAAGCTTTCCGTAAAATTTTTGAAGTGAAAATATAACAGCAGAAAGATAATTAATAGTGTTAAAGGAACAACAAGGCTTAATCGCTTTGCGGCTCGCTGCATGTATTCGTACTGACCCGACCAGACAATGCTATAACCGGCAGGTAAATTCACTTGATCGTAAACGATTTTTTTCGCTCTTTCAACATAAGTGCCCACATCAATATCTTTCAAATCCACAAAAATCCAGGCAGTCCGGCGGGCATTTTCACTTTTTATCGCTGCTGGCCCTTTGTGAATTATTATCTCAGTGACCTGGTTTATTGGAATGTGCGCGCCTGTGGGGGTGGAAATCAAAACACGCTTTAAGTCCGACAGATTATCCCGCAGTTCACGAGAATAACGAATATTTACCGGATAACGTTCAAGGCCTTCTACTGTGGACGTGATATTCATGCCGCCGATTGCGGACATGATCACATCCTGGACATCACCTACCGTTAAGCCATAACGCGCAGCTTCCTTGCGTTTTATTTTAAAATCGAAATAATTTCCACCGGTTACTCGTTCGGAATAAACTGAAAGCGTGCCGGGAATTTTCCGAACCACAGCTTCTATCCGCTGTCCCAACTCACTCAAAGTATCCAGGTTGGCGCCCATGAGCTTTATGCCAACCGGAGTTTTTATGCCTGTCGAAAGCATATCAATTCGCGTTTTAATCGGCATTGTCCAGGCATTTGTCAGTCCGGGGAACTGAATGGCGGCATCGAGTTCTTCGATTAATTTTTCCATCGTCATTCCGGGGCGCCACGCTTCCTTATCTTTCAACATGATGGTCGTTTCGATCATCGTCAAAGGCGCCGGATCAGTTGCTGTCTCTGCCCGTCCGATTTTTCCGAATACATGTTTGACCTCCGGAAAACTCTTGATAATTTTATCGGTTTGCTGTAATAATTCCTTTGCCTTGGTTATTGATATTCCCGGGTAAGTTGTCGGCATATACAGCAAATCACCCTCATTTAGAGGCGGCATAAATTCAGAACCCAATTTTGAATAGGGGATAAGTGTCAAAATTAAAATAAGTATGGCGATCCCGATCGTCAACCAGCGGAACTTCAAAACAAATTTGATCAGGGGACGATAAATTTTAATGAAAAATCGGCTCAGCGGATTTTTCTGTTCACTCCGAATTTTACCCCGAACAAAAAAGAACATCAGTACCGGAATGACGGTAATTGCTAAAATTGATGATGCGGCCATGGCAAAAGTTTTGGTGTAAGCGAGGGGGCTGAATAATCGTCCTTCCTGTGCTTGCAAGCTAAAAACCGGCAAGAACGAAACTGTTATGATAACTAATGAATAAAACAATGCCGGACCAACTTCCTTTGCTGATCGAATGACCAGTTGCTGATGATTTATCGTCCGTCCATTTGGTTTTTCGCGCTCAATGTGTTTATGCGCATTCTCCACCATCACAACCGACGCATCCACCATCACGCCGATGGCAATCGCAATACCTCCCAGGGACATGATATTTGCATTGATATCCAGCAAATACATCACAATGAACGAAAGTAAAATACCAACCGGCAAAGTAAAAATGGCGACTAATGCGCTTCTGAAATGAAGCAGGAAAATTATGGTGATGAGTGCCACTGCTATCATTTCCTCAAGTAATTTTTCCTTCAAAGTATCAATCGCCCTTAAGATGAGTGACGAACGATCATAGGCTGTCTTGATCTTCACACCGTCCGGTAGCCCTTGTTCTAATTCATCTAATTTCTCTTTTACACGATCAATTACTTGAAGGGCATTTTCGCCATAGCGCATGATAATGATGCCTCCAACTGTCTCTCCCTCTCCGTTCCACTCGGCGATGCCTCTTCTCAATTCGGGTCCGATGTGGATGTTAGCCACCTGTTTTAAGTACACAGGTGTGCCGTCAGCATCGACTCCCAAAGGCACGGATTCCAAATCGCTGATTGATTTGATATAACCCAAACCACGCACCATAAATTCAGTTTCTCCCATTTCCAACAGTCGTCCGCCAACATCGTTGTTGCTTCGCTTTATCTCTCGAATGACTTTCTGAATCGGAATGTGATAAGCTGCTAATTTATTCGGATCGACTTCAACTTGATATTGTTTAACAAATCCGCCAACAGAAGCGACCTCAGCGACCCCGGGCAATGCAGAAAGTTCATATTTCAGATACCAATCCTGGATTGAGCGTAACTCTGCCAGATCGTATTGATCTCCGCCATCCAGAATATATTCGTAAACCCAACCCACACCTGTGGCATCCGGTCCCAGTTGCGGAACGACGTTATTCGGAAGTCTGTTTGCAACATAATTCAGATATTCCAGAACCCGGCTGCGCGCCCAGTACATATCGGTTCCGTCCTCGAAAATAATGTAGACCATAGAAAAACCGAAGAAAGAAAAACCTCTGACCACTTTGGCGTAAGGCACGGATAGCATTGCTGTAGTCAGCGGATAGGTTATCTGGTCTTCCACTACTTGTGGCGCCTGACCCGGATATTTCGTTATGACGATAACCTGAACGTCAGATAAATCCGGGATCGCATCCAGGGGAATGTTATTCATTGCCAGTATTCCGCCGATGATTCCAATAATAGTGAACAGAATTACCAGGAATTTATTTTTTACCGACCATTCAATTATTTTTTCAATCATTGCCAATCCCTTAATATATTTTTCAAGTTATTTTGCAGATTTTTCTACCAACTTCATATCGCAGATAAAACACCTGTCTTCCGGATCATC
>CAYYMH010000005.1:46666-129469 GCA_964472785.1 uncultured Cytophagia bacterium
CAGATTTTTCTACCAACTTCATATCGCAGATAAAACACCTGTCTTCCGGATCATCTGTGACAAATTCCGGATGCATGGGACACGTGTAAAGAGATTTAGTTTCATGAGAATGTTCTGATTCTTGAGGCTGTTGCTCCGATTCCTCCGGTTTCATTTCATGTTCATTATGCTCATGTTTTTCAATCTGATTTTCGTCATTACTATCTCCAACTCCTTCACTCATCTGCTTTTTCGCATCCAACATTTTTTTAATTGCCTCCTGAGCATTGCTCTCCGAATCCAACAAGAACTGTCCCGAAGTGACAATATGTTCACCTTCAAACAGACCGGAAATCACTTTAACCAATCCTTGTTCACCTTCCGCACCGATTTTGATTTCCCTTGGTTCAAACTTGCCTTGATCTCTTTGCACAAAAACGAGATTCCGTTTACCGGTACGGATAACAGACTCGCTGGGAATGACTAATGTTTGCGAATCAATTCTGGCCTCGATGGTGATATCTGTATACATGTCCGGTTTCAATTCCAAATGTGGATTTGGAAATTCAAGACGGACTTTTAAAGTGCGAGTTTTATCGTTCAGGTAGGGATAGATAAAAACGACTTTTCCACGATAAGTTTTGCCGGGGATATAAGATAACTCCATGGTAGCCGGCTGATTCAACTCAATCCATGGAACTTCATACTCGTAAACATTCACATCAACCCAGACCGAAGATAAATTCGCGATCTGATACAAATTCATCCCTTCTTTGATAAATGTTCCTTCAACAGCATTTTTATGAACGACGATTCCGGACGAGGGCGCCACCAATGTCATGGTTTTCGTAATTGATCCACGTTGTTCTATTTTTTCAATGTCTTCAGTCGGGATATCCCAGTTTTCCAACCGATGACGAGTTGAATTTAACAAAGATTCCGCACTCTGCTGTATATCCTCAAATGGACTGTTTTTTAATTGATTTAGATTGTTAATTGCCAGTAGATATTCCTGTTGAGCCGAAACAAGTTCCGGGGAATAAATTGCCAACATAGGTTGACCTTTTTCAACATATTGACCTGTAAAATTTACAACTAAATCTTCGATCCAGCCCGAAATTTTGGAATTCACCGCGTGAAGCTTTTGTTCATTATAAGTAATGGTACCTACAGTTCGTATCTTTTTTGTCAAATCCTTGCGTTCAACGATTGTGGTTCGAATTCCCATATTTTGGACAGTTGTGGGATCGATCAAAATATTACCAGCGCCGATACCTTCTTTACCTTCGTAAACTGGCACCAGATCCATTCCCATGGGAGATTTTCCCGGTTTATCCGAAATATAGGTTGGATCCATTGGAGCACGCCAGTAAAGTATCTCACCCTTTTCTTGTTTTACATCTTCTTTGTCTGATTGAGTTTGAGATGAATTTTTAATCGGTGTTAATTTCATCCCACAAATCGGACAATTGCCCGGTTCATCGGAAATAACATCCGGGTGCATTCCACATGAATAAAGTTGTTTGTGTTGTTGATCTTCAATTTTATCACCTGGAATGGAATTATTATCCGCATTCAGGAAATACATAATGGATCCACCGAGGATTAATCCCAAAAAAAGTACAGATAATATGATATAAATGTTTTTAGTTGAAAGCATTTGTAAACCTCCGTAAAATTTCAAATTTATAATTATGTATCCAATAGAATCAACACATTATTTTAGCCTTGTTCCTGTGGCAAATTCAAGTTCAGCAATATTCTTTTGGTAATCCGTCAACACGCGATAATAATCCAGTTCATAATTGAACAATGTCATCTGATTATTTAACAATGTCAAAAAATCTACTATGTCCACCTGATAACCCGTCAGTGCAGAATTTAATGCCTGCTGTGCCTGATGGATGATGCCTGTTTTGTAAAGCATCATTAATTTTTTGTTCTTTTGAAGATTCGAATAAATATTTTCTACTTGATACAGTACTTCATTTTTGATACCCATAAATTGATCTTCCAATGAATAATTTATCAGTTGTGTTTGTTCAACTTTTTTTGATTGCTTATTGTTGAAGTAAAGCGGAATATTCAGACCAATCTCTGCCGAGAAAAAATCATACATTCTATTTCCATTCGCCAGATCATCCCGCTGTGTGTAGGAAACTCCTACACTGAAATCGGGCAAATAGGATTTTTGGGCTAATTTGACCGTACGTCGGGATTGCTCAATTTTGTGATTCCAGGCTTTGAGCAGTGGTCTGTTTACCATTGCCTTTTTTATCAATTCTTGAGTTGACATTTCAAGTGGTTGGGAATGAATTGTATCCGAAATGATAATTTCTGTATTCATTGATCGGTTGATCAGTTTGTTTATCTCGAAAACGACTTGTTCATGTTTTTGTTGTTTCGTGATCAATTGATCCTTTAACCTACTTAATTCAACTTGGGCTTTCAATACATCTTGCTGCAATCCGTTTCCGACGGCATATTTTTTCTCTGCGACTTTGATGAACTGCCTCATCAATTCGATATTTTTTTCCAGTATATCAATCTCTTGTTCTGCCAAAAATAATTGATAATAGTTCACTTTAATTTGCTTGATCAAATGATTCTTGAATTCATCGACATAAAATTTTCCAACCTGAAAATCCAATTCGGCAATTTCCTTCTGCAATCCTAATTTTCCGGGAAAGGGAAACATTTGCATCAGCGAAAACCTTTTCCCGGTCATCGGCTCCTGATTGAATTCAAAGCTGTTGACAGGAAGGTTCATTAATGCGAATCCCAACTTTGGATCAGGTAATGCTCCCTGCTGGGGAATTTTCGCTTCCAGTGATTGCAGATTTTTTTGGACTGATAGATAGTCAGGATTGTTCTCCAGCGCCTCTTCGATAAGATAGTTAAGTTCTACGGATTCAATCTCAACCTGTGCTTTCGTTAACTGAGGGAGTATCAAAAGTGAATACAAAAAAATATAAATCGTCAATACTTTCGGTTTTGTCATTATTGCTCCTATAAAAAATTCAATTTAGATATTGTTTTATTCTATTTGGTTTGTTTAATGTGACGTATGCTCAAAAAGGTTAATATAATACTAACCCACCAACCTATTCCATAAGGGAACAGGTATTTTTGTATGAGATATCGATAAAAAGAAACAGTCTCATCAACATCAACTGGTTGGTCAATTAAAAACTGCAACAAACATGTGGCACCTGAATCTAATTTGAGTGGAAACAAAAACACGGTCCCACACAATCCGATAATTAATATGAAAAAGAGAATTTTCGAATTCATTTTATCTTTAAGGTTTAAGGTTTTGAAAAACTTTTTTAAATCCTTATTCAAAATGTATACCACATGATATGGTGATTTTTCAATTGATAATTTAACAGTATAAAAAACAAATGAATATGAAAGATGAAAATATTAAAAATTGTTTTGCCGGAACTTGAGAAATTAATTGAGTTGTAGAATATTGTTTAATGTAGTAGAATATTCTACAATATATTCTCAGAAAATTGGTGCATTTTACAAAAATAATGTTAAATTAGGTTTTGTCTTGTATGTTGTAGTTAATTATCAGGCAGATCAGATTTGATCCGGAAATTGAAAAGGATACGAAAGTGAATATGATAGGTGAAATAGCAGGATTGTCGACGGCGATTGCTTGGTCATTTACATCGATATTTTTCACTATTGCAGCGCGTTCGGTTGGAGCAGTTGCAGTGAATCGTATTCGTTTATTATTAGCGACAGTTCTGTTGATTACATTGCACGTATTCCTTTACAAATCTTTGCTGCCGATTCATGCAGGAATGGATCGCTGGTTCTGGTTAGGTTTATCCGCTTTGATTGGTTTGGTGTTCGGTGATACGATGCTGTTTCAGGCGTTCGTAGTAATTGGCACTCGAATTTCCATGCTGTTAATGTCACTTGTCCCGATTATATCAACCATTACAGCCTGGATTTTCCTTAATGAAATTTTAACCATGGTCGAAATATTTGCCATCATGTTAACAATTGGTGGGATCATCTGGGTTGTGTTGGAAAGGAACAACGGAAATTTAAATCTGGAAACAAAAAAGTATATTGCCGGTGTACTATTCGGTTTAGGCGGCGCTACAGGTCAGGCACTTGGGCTAATTGCTGCCAAAAAGGCACTGGGCGGAGATTTCCCAGCACTCTCTGCCACGCTAATCCGTATTCTGGTGGCAACAATTATATTTTGGACAGTCGGAATGGTTCGCCAATCATTTAGCTTAAATTTCAGACGTTTTTTTCTGAAGAAAAATTTTTACCCGATTTTAGGTGGATCATTTTTTGGTCCGTTTATTGGCATTTGGCTGTCATTGATTGCTATTAAATATGCCAACATCGGCATCGCGTCAACTTTGATGGCATTACCGCCGATTTTTTTGTTGCCTTTAACTTACTGGATTTTTAAAGAAAAAGTGAGCTTAAGGACAATTGTCGGAACAATGATGGCAGTATCTGGTGTGGCACTGATCTTTTTAATCTGATACGGGGCAAAAATGGTTTCCCTTGCCGGGATTCGAAAGCCTAAAATTGTTTTTACATTTTGATTAAAAAATGTTGGATTTTCTGTAGTATAATTTCTATATTAAATTTCTAAAGGGTGCAATTCCGAAAAGTTGGTATTTTGGGATATGAGTAAGAAAAATGTAAACTGCTGAAGCAGTTAATTAATTATTTTTTCTGTATCCTCTCAATATTCTATGGTAATGAAACCTTCAAGCAGACAATGTCATTCCTGCGAATGCAGGAATCTCCTGTGTGCAAAGGAGATTCCTGATCTACGCTTCGCTCCGTCAGGAATGACAGCGCTTTGTTACCCTTATCTATTGAGTGGATACTTTTTTCATCTGTTATCACCCAGATAAATCTGGGTGTTAATTCAACTTTTTTGTTGAACAATCACTCCGATTCATCGGGGTGTAATTGTTAAAAAACAGGATATGAGAAACCGTTTCAACGGTTTACCAATTTTATGGAACAGCTCCCAGATCTAAATTATCTATGCATGAATAATTTTATGAATAAACAAATCAATAAAAATATTTGGATTTTTGGTATCACGCTTTCCATTTTATTCATTGCTTCCCTTCATTACACCACAGCGATAAAATATCATTATTTGCATGAAATTTTCCGCGCGCTGTTTTATCTCCCGATTCTTTTGGCTGCCTTTCGGTTTCGTTTGCAAGGGGCTGTCTTGGCTGCTGGGAGTGTCGTGGTTATTTATCTTCCTCATGTTGTTTTTCAGTGGGGTGGAGATTTTCTGGCAAATTTTAGCCGATTTCTACAAATGGCATTGTATCTGATTATCGCTGTTGTCGCCGGTTTGTTTTCAAAAAGGGAACATCAGGAACGGGAGAAATATCAACGGACTGCCAGCGAACTCGAAAAGTCCTATGCCCAACTCCAGAATCAATCTGACCGAATATCGGAAATTGAAGATCAACTCCGGCGCAGTGAGCCGCTTTGGATTTTGGGTGAATTGTCAGCGAGTCTGGCGCATGAAGTGAGAAACCCGCTTGGATCAATATGGGGTGTTGTTGAAATTCTTAATGAACAGTACGGAAAAAAGAAGGAAAGTAAGGAGTTTTTGGAGATTCTGCTTAAGGAAGTGAAACGGTTGGATCAGGTTGTGCAGAATTATTCGGAATTGGCGCGAAAACCACAGCTCTCAATCCAATCACTGGATTTAAGAGAAGTTGCCTGGTCGGTTGTTCAATTGCTCAGCTATAAAGCCAGAAAACAGGATATTTCACTCACGACAGAATTTGCCGATGAACCACTTTTTATCAAGGCGGATGCGAATCAGCTTCAGCAGGTGCTGATAAATCTCATCTTGAATTCATTTGACGCAATTGGAACTAAAGGTAGCGTAACTATCCAAGCCCATGCTGGAAAATATGAGACTGAAAAAGAAGCCGGAAAAATCAACCTGTCGATTATTGATGATGGTGACGGTATGCCTGAAGAGGTCAGGGAAAAAGCGTTCGACACATTTTTTACCACCAAAGAAAACGGCTCAGGACTGGGACTCGCCATCGTAAAACGTATCGCTGATCAGCACCACTGGAAATTGAATTTAGAGCATAATTCATCGGGAGGCGCCGTAGTTCGGATAACCTTCCCGGAGGTGAAAATGGATGAATAATAAATTTAAAAATATTTTATTAATTGATGATGATGAAAGTTTGAATAAAGTACTCCATTTCCAACTATCACAAATGGGATTTAACGTGACAACGGTAGTCCACGGAAATGAAGGTATCAAACTATTCAGACAGGGTGCTTATAATGTAGTTATTACAGATTTACAATTGCCGGATATAAACGGGATTGATGTGCTCAAAACGATTCGAAATTTGGATAATCAGGTTATCATCATCATAATTACTGCCTACGGTAGTGTGGAGAATGCAATTGAAGCCGTTAAATTGGGAGCAGATGATTATTTAACCAAACCTTTTGGCAAGGAAACATTACGTTTCGTGATTGAGAAGGCGGTTAAATTACGCAGCTTAGAGGAAGAAAATATTCAGTTGAAAGGGGAGCTGTTTGAAAAATATGATTTCGGGAAAATTGTGGCTAAGAGTTCAACCATGGAAGATGTGCTCAAACTGACAGGTCGAGTGGCTGAAAGTGATGCAACAATACTGATTCGGGGCGAGAGTGGTACAGGGAAAGAACTGATCGCGCGAGCCATTCATTATAACAGCCCACGTAAAGAAAAGCCGTTGATTACGGTGAATTGCCCCTCCATTCCCGAAAATTTAATGGAAAGCGAAATGTTCGGCCATATCAAGGGTGCGTTTACCGGTGCCCTGAAAGACCGCAAAGGAAAATTTGAAATGGCAGATCAGAGTACTATCTTTTTAGATGAAATCGGAGATTTAAAGCCGGACTTACAGGCGAGACTGTTGCGCGTATTGCAGGAAAAAGAAATTGAACGAATTGGTGATTCAAAACCAACAGCGGTCGATGTTCGTGTTGTTGCTGCGACGAACAGGGATCTGGAAGATTTAGTTAATGCTGGCATGTTTCGGGAAGACCTGTATTATCGTTTGAACGTGGTAAATATTCGTATTCCGCCGTTACGGGATCGGAAAGAGGATATTCCGTTTTTAGTGGACGCGTTTATTAAGAATTATGCAAAAGACAAACCGGTGACTATCACGAATGAGGCAGTGAAGATGCTCATGAAATATGATTGGCCCGGAAATGTGCGTGAGTTACAAAACATAATCGAGCGAACAGTAGTTCTTCAAAAAGAAGGACAAATAACTCCTGAACTATTACCACCATTAAAGACAGAAATAGGTAGGAATGAAGATAATGCTTCGAACCGGGAAAGAAGAGAAGATTTATCATTGGATGAAATTGAAAGACAGGCGATCATTCATGCATTAGAAAAAAGTAGCGGCAATCAGACTCATGCAGCCAGATTGCTGGATATACCCAGACACGTGCTGATTTATCGGATGAAAAAGTTGGGTTTAAATAAATAGAACCAGATATTTTCTTTATATTTTTCTTTGCGGTTTTGTGTCTTTGCGTGAAAAATAGTTGTATCTTGATTAATTATTTATCATTAGAAAAGCAATTTTGCAAATCTAATAAAGGAGAAAAAATTATGCCCACTAAAATCATGATCGTGGAAGATGATCCTGATATTTGTGAAATACTTTCTTACAATCTGGAACAGGAAAATTATGATGTGGAAATTTTTAACGACGGGAAAGAAGCGCTGGAATCCCTGTTGAAAAGTCCGGCGGATTTGATACTGCTCGATCTGATGTTGCCCGGAATGAACGGGCTGGAGTTCGCCCGAATTGTCCGGAAAGACGAAAGTACCTTTAATATTCCGATTATCATGATTACCGCTCGATCCGATGAATTGGATATTTTACAGGGACTGGAACAAGGCGCGGACGATTACATCACCAAACCATTTCGTCCCAAAGAGGTGATTGCCCGGGTAAAGGCATTGCTGCGGCGCCACCATCGGGATGAGGATAAAATTGTGGAAATCGGTGGACTGTCCGTTAACTTTTCCAAGCATGAGGTTTCCACTGGTGACGAAAAACTGGATTTGACCCCCAAAGAATTTTTGCTGCTCAAAGCGCTGATTGATGCCAAAGGCAGGGTGCTGTCGCGAGATCAGTTATTGGACAAGGTATGGGGATTTGATTATTACGGCGATCCGCGCACCGTTGATGTCCACGTTCGGAGACTGCGCAAAAAATTGGGAGCGTGGTCAAATGTGGTGGACACAGTCAAAGGCTTTGGCTATCGGATTAAGTCCGAGTGATTCAAAAACAAGCTGAATTATAACAGGAAACATGATGTTCAAAAAATATAAATGGAATTTCGTTTTTGTCGTCTTGATTGTATCATTAATTGGGTTTCTCATTTTTGATGTGATTTTATATTATAGCATCAAAAGCTACCTGTTCCGCCAGACATTCGACGAAATGGAATTAAAAACCAAACTCGCGGGTGAGTTGGTTGAGGAAAAAGATTTAATCCCTTTATCATCTTCGTCAGAAGAATTACACCGTTCCGCATTACAATTGAAAAAGATTGTGGAATCTCGCGTCACTATTATTGACAAAAACGGTGAGGTGCTCGCCGACTCTGATGTGGAACAGGATGCGGTTGCGCTAATGGATAATCACATTAACCGACCGGAAGTTCAGGAAGCCATGACCGCCGGGCTTGGGCAGAGTTACCGTATCAGCGATACGGTGAACCGGAAACTATTTTACACGGCGCTCAAAATTTCGGATCAGGGAACAACTGTCGGATTTTTGAGATTAGCGTATTACGCGCAGCGATTCGAAGAAACGATGCGAAATATTTTAGCCCTGATCATTCCGGCGAATATCGTCGGGCTGCTGATTCTGTCGGTTGCATCATTTTATTTGGGTTCAGTGGTCACGTTCCCGATTTTGCGGACCGTGCGCATTGCGGAAAAGATTTCACAGGGTGATTTGAACCGGCGATTTCCGGTGAAAAGAAAGGATGAAATTGGCCGGTTGAGCAGTATTCTGAACCAGTTGACCGAGCGGCTCAAGAATCAGATCAACATGATCTCTTACGAAAGCTCCAAACTGGAGAATATTCTTACTAATCTGGATATTGGCATTGTCGCGGTGGACAAAGACAAAAAAATCCTTCACACCAATCCGGAAATGTTTAACATTCTGAAATTGAAACCATCCGATATTCGCAATCAGCGGATAAATGATATTGTGCATTTTGAGCCGTTGCTTGACTCATTGGATGCGACGTTAAAACAGAAAAACCAAAACCATGGTGAATTTTATTATTATGATGAAACAGGAAAGAATTTCCTCAGCTACATTGTGTCACCCTTTATTTATTCCAATGAAAAATATCCCGGCGCGTTGATCCAGATTCAGAACATCACGGAGTTAAAAAGGTTGGAAGCGATCAGGCGCAACTTTGTTGCCAGCGCCTCCCACGAGCTGAAAACACCGCTCACTTCGATTGTCGGGTACACCGAAACACTGCTGGAAGGCGCAGTGGATTCCCACGAGGCGCGGGTTAAGTTTATCCGTCGTATTCAGGATCAAACCCGGCGTTTGGAATATCTGGTCAAAGACCTGCTCAAATTGTCCCAGCTCGAACAGGACATTCCGCTGGACATGAAACCGATCAATCTCAATCCATTGTTAAACAATGTAATTGATGAGTTCAAAGAGAAATCTGATCAGAAAAAAATCGATATCGCCATTGATGCTTTTGATGAAAAAATTATGGTTCAGGCGGATGACGAATTGATCCGCACAGTATTCGAGAACCTGATCGATAATGCCCTCAAATACACACCTGAGAATGGACAAATTGAGATTAAACTTTTCCCAGCCGAACAAAAGAAAGATTGGCTGAAAATCGAAGTGCACGACAATGGCATCGGCATCGAACAGAAATATCATGAGCGTATTTTCCAACGCTTCTACCGGGTGGACAAAGCCCGCTCGCGTCAATTAGGCGGCACCGGATTGGGGCTGTCCATTGTCAAACACATTGTCGAACGCCACGGTAGCCGGATTTATGTAGTGAGCCGGCCCGGGCAGGGGAGTTGTTTTTGTTTTGATTTGAAGATGGTTGGGGAGATTGTTTGATTAGCTGATTAAAGATCGATCGCAAATGTGCACCAATTTGATTTGAAATAAGAGGAAAGATCATTCATCAGTAATTTCTATTCCCTTAGTAAGAATTTCATGGGCAAACGGATTATACTAATTCTTAAATTTAAGGTTAACATGTGCTCAAAAATGATTTTGCTGATTTAACTGAAATTCTCGCTATTCGAGGCACTTCGGTAGCATTTCTAAAAAAGGCAAACATCGATCATAATCCAGCTCGTAGTAATTCACACCTAAATTTATATTCTCGTAATAGTCGTCTCTATGATCCCAATAATATTTTTCAGATGGAATTTTCCAGAAATGCTTGCCCAGGATTTGGCTTACGAACCATTTTTCGATTAGCCGTGCTGCCCTTCCATTTCCGTCAAAAAAGGGATGAATGTGAGCAAATATCAAATGAACAAGTGAAGCGTGATAGATTGTTTCTTCATGAGTAAGACTTTGCCTCAACAGAGTTTCAATCCCCTCAAAATATTCTTTCATTCGCTTATCAACATATTCAGGTTCGATAGCTAAATAAACCAATCCGTGCTGATCATATACGCCAACTTTCTCATCGCGATATGTTCCTCTCTTGCTCTCGATCAACAATGTTTCCGAAAACATCTCGTGACATTTTAATAAATTCTGTTCACTGATCGCATTGTTTTGAGCAAATTCATAGGCTCTGACCAGATTATCAATTTCCTCGACCTCTTTTGTCGCTCTGAATTTTTGATTGGAAAGCTTTTGATTCATATACGAATTGAGATCTAACGTATTTCCTTCAATGTTGGAAGAATATACAGCAGATGATTGCGTTGAATAGCCAAACTCTATTTTCTGATCACTGAAGTCGTGATTATCGATAAGGCTGTCAATTTTATGACCAATTAGGTCGTGGTAGGCAGAAAGATATTTTTTCTCTGTTACGTTCACTGTTTAATTTTACCCGCTGAAATATTCAAGAAAACGTCTAATGAAAGACAGTAAATTAATCTTATGTTTTGGGGAATTTTTGGTTTAAATCCGCTCAACGTGATGCTCACCTGCCGAAACCTGCGAAACACTGAACGTTAAAATAAGATTATTAAATGATGCGGGCATCCACCCGTTCGGATTCGTACAGCACGGTTTCGGTCAGGTGCAGTAATAGTTAGCGCATTTTAAATTCTAATGATTTTAGGTATAACTTCATTGTGATTAAGGTTTATCGTCAATTAAAGAACTTATTTTTTGTTTTATCAATTCATGAGTCTCTTTATTGACTTTATTGAATTTTTTTACAACAATATTTTTTGATAATGTATAAATTTTATCACATCTAATTCTACTTTTTTGAGGGAGTTTCCCTTCTTCTAAATTGTGATTATCAATATCAATAGAGTATTTATTTTCAAAAACTAAATTTGATGTCAAGGCTACTACTACAATATCAAGGTTGCTTCTATTGTAATCGTCATTTGAAATAATAATCACAGGACGCTTTTTATTACTTGACAAGTCAGTAAAAGGAATGGGAATCAGCACAATATCTCTTTGATTCTACATGATTTCATACTTCATCAGCTGGATTGTTCCAAAATTCAAGCGAAGATTCAGACGCATTAATTAAATCCGAATAATCGTCATTTTGTAACGGTAATATGATTATTTCAACTTTAGACGATTTCATTTGGGGGACATTAGGAATTTTAATTTGACCCTGTTCATCAACATTAACTATATATTTATATGCTTTCATTTTACCTCCAGACTCTTTATAAAATAATTGTAAAATAATATAATAAGTAAAATAATAACTCTTCAATAGATAATTTAATAATTAAGAAAATATTTGTTCAGTTCTATAAATTTTAAAAAAAATATAGATTCATTGGTGCGCTAACGGCGTTGTGCTTAACCCGCAGCCCAGAAAAAGACTGCCGAATCAAAGCACAATATTATTGATTGAAAAAATTTTGTTTAGTAGAACAAAGCCGAACAAATTTACCGAAACGGATTGACTAAAATAAAAATTATAAAAATGCCAAGTGCGAAAAAAGTTTTCGGCTTGAGGCACTTGTTATATTGCGTTTCAATAATGATTTAAAACACTACCTAAATTATCAATATCCTTTTTTGATTTATTCCATTTTAATACTGATATTTTTTTATTTGGTCGGTATTCAAGAATGTCAGCTCTATTATATGTAAATAATAATTTATGTAATGAAGTACCAAGACCTTTCGGGCTAATAAGGAATGAGTGTATAGGATTCGCTATAAATGAATAACCAATTAATTGGGATAGGTGTATTAAATTCAGGCGTGTGTTTTTACATTCAATAAAAACTAAATTAACTTTGTCTGTATATTCTATAAAGCCAGTGATATCTTGTCTAATATTATAGGTGCTGTATTCAGGAAAATATTCTGTATAATTCAATTTTATTATAAAATTAGATAAATCCGAATCGTGAGTGTCTAATACACTTATTTTAGAAGCAGATTTAAATTTTTCACTGAGAATTGGTTTTAACCAATTAACAATGTCAGGATACATTTCAATTTCATTCGAATATTCACTACTCATTTTGTTTATAACATCCTAGGCAATTACATATTTCTTTAAATGAATTAAAGTGTTGATCTCTCAAAGCTTCTGGAAGTCTATCGCTTGATTCATCCGGATGAGAAGGTTTAGTTCTTGATCTTGATATTGTTCCATCGCAGATGGATTGGCGAGATTCAAAATTACTTAAATTATTTTCAGCCATTTCTGTGAGAGCCATATCTTTATGAGAAATATAAAATCCAATCATTTGGTAATCTTCAGCAAATATTTTCATTTGATGTTCTTTTGTCCAAAATGTATTGCCTTTTTTGTTATTTGGGTCACGTAAATTTGGATGACCATAATTAATTGTTTGAACTGGAACACCTATTGTTTGTAATAGCTTACATAATTGCGGCGGTAACAACCAATTCTTATTTGATACTTCAAGATAAACTCGATATCTTTTTGGCTGATCTGCCGAATATCCAAAATAATTGGAAGCACGAACATAACCAGTTGTATCACCAAACCCTCTGAGAAATTCTTTTTTATTTTGTGTAGATGTAATAAAAATGGGATTAGGGACTTGAAAATCATGATAACTAAAACGATTACCGTTTATAAGAAATTTGATAAACAGCCAAGAAATATCTTCATAAGCCCAGTTTAAGATGAGGGATATTTTTTTTTCCGATGTAACTTTACGAGTATTAATGCCAAGATTTTGTAATCGAAGTACAACTGGATCAAGGCTGGTTTGTATGTGGAGCCGTTGATTAAATGACTGATTTACTGATGTTGATTCTAAAGTTTTGTATTCAAAATCTATAACAATTCTTTTCAAATCGTTTGTTTGTTGGATTTCTCCTCGCCCAGTTATCAGCCCTAATAAGTAGGAAATATCTGGTGTCAAAAAATCAGCAATATTATCTCTTTCCATCAGTTATATTTGCTCCCCGAGGACAAACCCATTTTCAAATAGATTGTAAATAAACTCGTTATTGTTTATTCTTTTATTATATTTTTCATAACCATGACGATTATTATTAACACACAATTCTCTTAAAGAACCTGGGATATTGGAATCAGAAATAAAATATAATCTTAACTCAACACCCCATTTATTAGCACCAGATTCCCAAACATAGTATGGGGCAGAATCGGTCCTATTTGGTAAAGGTCTGCCATCAGTGGATGTTAAGTAAATGTTTTCAAAACGATTTTGTGAACTTGCTGGCATTTCGGCCTCTATAAGCACTTCACGAATAGGTTCTCTCAAATAGCCCAAAGCTTGATTGAACTCTTCCATTGTCATAACTTATTTCCTTAGTATTAGTAAATATTCATGAACTTTATTTATAATAAATTTATATGGGTAACCAAGTGGGCGCATATTATTGTATTCGTTTTGTCTGTCCCAAATAATAATATCCTCTAAACTGAACCCAACTTCTTTTGCTAACTTTATAGCATCTATATGTAAAGGATAAAAAATACTTTTTTTACGTAAATCCATGACATTGAGTATGAAATAACTTTTTTCTTTTAAAGTCTTGTGAACCTCGCCTATGATTATACCTAGCTCATGCAAGAATTTATTATAATCTGAAATATTTCCAATGTCTTCTTCTGATTCACTATAGTTTACATTTTTTTTATTATCAGCCGTTCTCTTTCTGTTTAAAATATCCCAATAAGGAGGGGATGTAATGCATAAATCTACAGAATTTGGTTTTATTATCTTCGAAAGGTTTCTTGCATTTTCAATGAAGTATTTGTAATTATCTTTATTTGTGTCAAAAAAATCATACTTAGGAAGTCGGTCAAGAAAAATCCTCTTGTACTCAGGATTAATATCAGTGCCTATCACTTTCATGTTTTTCAGTAATCCAGCCAGTAATGTAGAGCCAGAACCAGCAAAGCAATCAAGTACTACAGCATTATCCTTGTTTGTAAAGACATCAATTAGTTTGGAAATTAGTTTAATTGTAAAAATAGCTGGATGTCCAAGTTTTCTTTCTTCTTCATTCTTATCTAATTCACGCCAAATGCTGAAAGAATTTGAAAGCCATTCTTTACCAGAAAGCCTATTAGCTCTTGATTTGTTTTTATTTTCCATGTCTACCAAATATACTCTTTCTATTGTTTTTGATGGATCGTTACTTTTCTGATTAATGCTCTTATATCTTTTGTGAGAAAATTCAAATACGTCCACTTTACCAAATTTTGATAGCAGGGAAGAAATCGACTTATCTTTAATAATTCCTTCATTATTATAACTTAAAAGCAATTTTTTGCATTTTGAGTTTTTAATTAGATCGTGAAGAGCATCTTCGGCAGTACTTTTAGAATTATACAAAGATTTTTGTTCTGAATAATCTCTCATGCCAGTCTTTCCATAGATTCTAGGAACTGACTCAAACCAACCTTCTGCAATCAATTCAAGAATGAAATAATTTGATGCATATTGACGTGAATTGTACGGTGGATCAAGATAAAATAGGTCGCCCTCTATTTCTTTTACAAGCACATTTGCATCAACTTTATATGCATTGTTGTCTGTATCATTAAAAATTAGTTCAATTGGTTTTAATTCTAATTGCTTCAAAGCTCTTTTGTCCCACGTTTTTAAATATGCCGCATATGTACCAGAAACATTGCTGACAAGATTAATTGCATTAAGTAGGGACGTTATTAAATAATAATATTCACTTTCGTTAATAAGATTTGTTTTATACCAAATTTCAATTTGAGTTCGAATAGAATCAATTTTTATTGCATTAATTTCAGAAAAATATTGTCGGTTTGAAATTGGTGAGTAGTTGTTATAAATAAAACCATCTTTCACATGACACAAAGTATTCAAATATTCTAGAATATCTAATACAGATTTAGCTTTGAGTTCTCTTCTTAATGCGTGAAATTCGGGATTTTTATTTGTTTCGATGTAAGTTTTTGAAAAACTAAATGCAAACTCAAGTATATCATTTGAAGTAACAGAATAACCTAAGTTTTTAAAGTGTTTGCTCACTGAAGCAGTTCCGGAGAAAAGATCAACAAATTTAGAAGATCCGTTAATTTTTGTGGATAGTACCACTTCTTCTAAAAAGGAAAGCAATTTTGTTTTATTACCGTAGTATCTCATACTAATGTTATTTTTTGAAAAAATGCAATATAACTTAAAGGATTTTATCTGTTGTTGAGCCCAAAAAAGAAGCACGTTATGACAGAATGTGTGCTTCACTTCGACCGATGCTCAACATGTGATTACACAGATCTGTATAACATTCATCTTCAATTTAAAATATAATTTGATAAAGTCAAGAAAAATCGTTGCTTTTGATAAAAAATTATTTTTATGGTTCCGATGTTATACGGATCGTTATGCATTACGATTGTCATGTTATACAGAAAGACAGTGCAATTATTTGTACTCATTTTAAAATCAGAAGTTAAATTTTTCCTGAAATAAAAATATTATTTATCGGAAGTTTGCAGTTCTTCTCTGATGACCTTTCTAATAGTTCTTTCAAGCATTCCTTCTTTTGTCTGGATATGCTCTTTTAATGCTTCATTAATAAGTGTTTGATAGCTACCACCGCCAGCTTCGTTTACTTGATTGCGAAACCAATCTAATATGCTGTTATCAATACGAATTGTAATCCGTTGCTTGTTTGTTGGCGATTTTACAATACCCCCCTGTTTTGCATTATCAAAATTATACTCTTTTTTGTTCATATGACTTCCTTTCTCTCTTTGTTGCCCGTCGTGCAGAAATTATACGTATATCATCGTTTCGATATGTGTAAAAGACAACAATTAAACGTCCTAAAAAATCCGATCCGATACTTACAAAGCGTTGTTCTCCTTCAATATGGTTCTTCAATAGTTAAAGCCCAATCATCTTCAAATATTCCAACTGCATCAGCGAATTCAATGCCATGTTTTCTAAGATTAGATGCTGCCTTTTTAGAATCCCATTGATAATTCATATTCTAAATATATGCACAACTTATGTACAAGTCAAGAAAAAAAAGTTTTATTTTTAATATTTATTTTTATAGAGGGCTAACATAAAGGATTTTATCTGTTGTTGAGCCCAAAAAAGAAGCACGATATGACAGATTGTGTGTGTCACTTCGACCGGTCATTTCCTTTCCCGGTTCGCTGGCCATTTGAATTGTTACGAATGTAATTCAATATAATTTAAATCAACTAAAATGTCAAGCAAAAAATACAAAATAAGCAACTTTTTCAGCTATTGTAATTTTTATTCTGAATGTGTTTCTCAAACTGACTATTTCGATTTCGCCCAGCTTCCTTTTTCCAATTTCAACTAGGTCTCTTCATCAATTCCTTTCTCACTCGTGTAAACCTGCCGGAGCACTGTTCTGATCTGTTCGCCGATATTATCGCCGGGTAACCGGATGACATCCACGCCCAGCGCGTTGAGCAGCGTATCGCCGAACGTGTCCTCTTCGCTCGATTCGGCAGGGATGAGCGCAAAATGCAGCTTCAGGTCGGATGAGGCAATTTTTTCGCGTTGCAGTTGGAAGAGTATCCGCCGGATATTGATGTCCTGCATGGAACAGCCGATGAAAATAGCCGGGTAGCGCCGCAGGAAACTGGACGCGATTCTGTTCTGATAGCCTAAATAATTGTAAAACGTGTCGTAGTAGTCGTTCTCCGCTGCCACCAGATTGGAGGCTTTGACGCCGTCTTTGGAGCGCTTATCCGTGATGTAACTGATGTAGCCGTGCATGTGGTAAACCGGAATAATATCTTTGCCGGGAATCGCTTCTTTCGATGTCAGTCGGGCAACCGGTTTTAGCAACGATTTTCCGTATTTGGTGCCGAATGAGCCCTCCACTAAATTATCATAATTAGTGGTCAAAATAGCGCCCACCTTGGGGTTGGTCAGCCATCCCGGTCGGTGAGCTGCTTCGGTTTTCACCGCAGGGATGGCAGCGCAAAATGTAATCACCGCATCCAGCGTCGGATTCTTTCGAAAGGTTTCACTGCTAATCCGTTTATGCGTCAATTCGAGATTGCCCGCCGCGTCTCTCGGGACATCGCGGAAGATGATTTTTTTCATCGCCTGTTTGAATGCCTGTTCCGAGTCCAGATACATGGCAATAAACTGAATCACTTTATCGGGCTCGATGGTCAGCTTTTTGTTCGCTTTCAACAATTGCAGTTGACCGCGCAAATATTCTATCGCTTCCTCGGGAGCGCCGTTTTTCAATAATTTCTGCTCTGTTTCTTCAAACAGATAAAGCGCCAGTTCTTTGTACAGCGGAACTCCGGATATTTTGGACACTCCGGCGCCGATCACCAGTCCGATTTGGCTGGTATTTTTGTAAACGTCGCACAGTTTTTTGAGGCTGGGGTTTGATTTCATTGGATATACGATTTTATAGTTTTGTCTCGAAAATAAGTTAGCTGTCAGGCACCGATGTCATTCCGGGCTTGTCCCGGAATCTCAATGAATTAAACGGTTCATCCATTCCGTGCTGCTGCATAAAAATCATTCCTGGGCTAAAGCCCGGGTTTGTGCAGATTCGTCAGGTCTCCGCTTTAAAAAGCGGAATAATTCATAAAAAAATAAGCTCAAAACAAGAAATGGATTCAATTTATCATTTAGTCCATATTTTCCAATGTTTCCGTCACCGCCCCTCCCACAGCGGAATATAACCCACATCTCTGACAATCTGCTGCCCCTGTTTCAGCGTCCAGTCGATGAAGTCCTTCACATCACCGCGCGGTGCATTTCTGGTGTACAAATAGAGATAGCGGATGATGGGATAGCTGTCGTTGCGGACATTCTCCTCCGAGGGTTCCACATTGTTTATTTTGCAGTGGTACACATTGTCACCGTAGGCAATGCCGCCGTAGCCTATTGCTTCCCGGTTTTCGTACACCGCGCTGATTACTGACGACGTGGTGGGCATAGTCTGGGCGAACTGGCTGTAATCGCTGCCGCCTAAAATGTGTTCTTTGAAATAGAGATGCGTTCCTGAGTTCGGCGGACGGATCAGCACAATAATCGGTTCGTTCAGCCCGCCAACCTGATTCCAGTTGGTGATGTTGCCCTGAAAAATGTTTTTGATCTGCTCGAGCGTCAGACTGGTGACCGGATTTTCCGGATGGAGGTAAATACTCAAGCCATCTTTAGCAACCAGAAATTCAATACCGATATATTTGTACTTTTCCGCCAACATGCGCACTTCATTTGATTTGATGGTTCGCGATGCGGTGGTGATATCAACGTCCCCTTCGATCAACGCCTCGATCCCTTTTTCCGAGCCGCCGCCTTCGACGTAAACCGAAACGTTCGGATTGATTTTCATGTAGGCTTCTGCCCAGCGTGATGCCAGGATAAGCATTGTGGTAGAGCCTTTGATGTGTATTGTTCGCGTGTCCGAGAACCGGAAAAAAGCGCAACCTGAATTGAGGATGAAAATTAAAACGGTAAATAGTATGAGTATGTTTTTTAGGATTTTCATGGTTTGTTAAATGACCTATTTAGTGTCTGTTCGTGCATTATTCAATTTATCTATTATCAATGAGTTATATATAAGAAAGTTCTTGATTATTTTGTTAATTTTTACTATCTTTGTTTCACATCAATTATTAAACAATCAAAATGTAGTGTAAAATAAATATGAAAGAATAGAAGCAATCGCAAAAAAAAAGTTACCCAAAAATTCAAAAGAAGTATTGATGGATAAATTTGCAAAAAATACTTAAAAAAGTCAAGCTAAAAAGGAAATGATGTAAGAAATAAATATAAATAGGGCATAGATTTCTCATCGATAAATATCTTTACCTGTTTTTATTGCTGATGAAAAATGAGCATTTATTATTACGGCATTTATAATAGAGATAGCCGGTTTTTTCGGTGTTTTTTTTATTGATTCTTTCTCCGGGTCCGCTGTAACTCGGTGGCTGAATGGTTACGATGAATGATCAGAGTGGGGTTAATTTAGAAGGGGAAGTGATTGTAATTATCAATTTCAGGAGTTGGTGAAAATTAAAATATCAGTTGTAAAAAATATTCTGGAAGCGAATGACAGGATTGCAAATCTAAATAAAAAGCTATTTGATGCCAAGGGAGTGCTTGTCGTTAATATAATGAGTTCACCGGGAGCTGGTAAAACAACACTTATTGAAAACACAATCAAGGCATTGAAGATTGATTACACGATCGGAGTAATAGAGGGTGATATTCAATCCACTTATGATGCTGACCGGATAGCTGCAACAGGCGTACAGGCTGTTCAAATAAATACAGGCGGCGCCTGCCATATCGATGGTAACATGATCAGCGAGACGTTCGATGAATTCGATTTTGATGAAATCGATTTACTCATTGTTGAAAATGTCGGAAATTTGGTCTGTCCGGCTGAATTTAAAATGGGTGAAGATTTCAAAGTGATGCTGCTCAGTGTTCCGGAAGGGGACGATAAGCCATTAAAATACCCATTGATGTTTCATGAATCCAGCGTACTTCTGATCAATAAAATCGATCTGTTGCCGTATCTGGAGTGTGATGTTGAAAAAATTCGCCAAGAAGCATTAAAGATAAATGCGAATTTAAATATTTTTGAAGTGGCGGCGAAAACAGGTCTGGGACTTGAAAAATGGTTTAACTGGCTGAGACAGCAGATAAAAAATAAAAATGAATCAACAAAATAAGGCATGGGTTAAAGTGGTTGTTCATCGTGTTGGTTTGCATCAATTTGTTTGCAATTGCCTGAGACAATTTAACCTGAATTATTCAAAAAATATTTTATAACAGAATAATCAAACGGCAGAATGATTGATTTTTAATGAGTTAATTATTCTACCGAAAAATCATTCTGCCAATGATCTTTAAACTGAGTTTTAAAAGCAAAATAAATTCAAATAATTATTTTAACGTAAGTTATGCCTACTAACAATACGATTGATGAATAATTTAGGTTAAGTTATTTTTTTAATAAATTTTTAAAAAAAAGCATTGACATAATAGTTAAGAAATATTATATTTCACGGAATAATAAAGCCCTGAACATATTTCCAAAAAAATGTGAAAGGTTTAATGTTTACAACCGGAGTTGTAATCCATTGACAGGAATCATTTTAGCAGGTGGCAAAAATAGTCGAATCGCAATGAATAAAGCCTTGATTCAAATGGGCGAACAAACCATAATCGAGAGGTCTGTCCATCTGTTTAAAAGTTTTTTTGAAGAAGTTATCATTGTAACCAACCACTTTAAAAATTATCATCACCTCAACACGAAACTGACCAAAGATCTGATCCCTGACGCTGGTCCTTTGGGTGGTTTATACTCCGGATTAAAAACATCTTCCCAGGAATACAGTTTTGTGGCTGCGTGTGATATGCCTTTTATTGATCCTGCAATTATTTTTCATCTCCAAAATTACATTCAAAGCAATGCTTACGATGTTATTGTTCCTGAAGTTAATGGATTTATCGAGCCCTTATTTGCGTTCTATTCCAAAATGTGTCTTCCGACAATTTGGAATCATTTGCAGCAGAGGAATTTGAAAATTCGATCGATTTACCCCTTTGTTAAAGTTAAACAAGTGCAATGCGATAAGTTCGCCGAAAGTAAAAGGGCGTTTTTTAATATAAACACAAAACGTGATTTACAGTTAGCCAAAAAACTTTATTATGGAT
The DNA here is from genome assembly GCA_964472785.1 of uncultured Cytophagia bacterium. Classification (GTDB taxonomy): domain Bacteria; phylum Zhuqueibacterota; class Zhuqueibacteria; order Thermofontimicrobiales; family Thermofontimicrobiaceae; genus CAYYMH01. Next base: position 68,058 of record CAYYMH010000005.1, read on the forward strand.
GAGCTCATCGAAACCGTAAACATTGCTCGAATTTCGGGCGATGAAACTAACAATCAACAAGACGTGATCATCAAAGAGACGCCGTTAACGATTTTTGTAAATAATCACGAGTTGGTGACATTGCTATGTTTGCCCCAATATCAGGAAAATCTGGCGATAGGATTTTTATTTTCCGAAGGATTTTTATCTGACAAAGATGATATTGAACGTGTGAATGTCAGCCGAAATAGAGGCATTGTTTGGGTTCAATTGAAAAATCCACTTCACATCAATGAGAATTTTCAAAAGAGCAGAACCGTGACTTCGGGATGCGCTCGCGGCTTAACGTTTCATCAGTTATTTGAAAAATGGGAAGGCGAGTTTATTTCTACCCGGATGACAATTAGCCATGATTATATCGTCGATGCCGTAGCTGATTTAAATCAAAGATCATTATTATTTCGCCAGACCGGTGGAACCCACAGCGCTTTGATTTACCGGCAAAACGAATTTTTATTCGAACGGGAAGACATCGGTCGTCACAATGCGATTGACAAAATTATCGGAGAATGCATCCTCAAGCGTATTTCCGGTGAGGATAAAATCATGATGAGCAGCGGGCGAATTTCGTCGGAGATTCTTTTAAAAGCCGCCCGCTTTAAAATACCGATATTAGTATCACGCGGTGCGCCAACATCAGCCTCACTTAAACTGGCTGAAGAAATTGGGATAACAGTTGTCGGCTTTGCACGCGGTAAAAGAATGAACGTATATACCAACAGTTGGAGAATTGATTAATTGATGTTTGAACAAAGATAAGTTAAAATCGCAGTAACAGAATAATTCATTCTTTTTTCGTAACGCGCTGACCTTTACAAACCGGAAAGATGTTAGGATTTATAAATTATTGTCGCTCAAAATATATATTAAATTTGTTTAACCTGAATAATTCATACGCCACAAAGTTTCTAATACACAAAGGCACACAACGTAATGAAAATATAAAGCCTGGCAGTCAAAGGAGATTAATCGACTCATAATATTTTTTATGAATGCTTCTTTCACAACTTTGTGATTCTTCGTGACTTGGTGCCTTGGTGGCAAGATTTATGAATTAAACAGGTTAAAAGTGCATGGCAGATAGTTATCCTTCAAATGGCTGACAATATCCAACAGATTTAATGCAAATGATATTCGATTAATGGGAGGTATTACATATCGCAAAGACAATGCTTATTAAATCAAAATTACAAGCCATGCTTATCCCCGATCGAGTTCGAACCCATACACTCTGGATTTTGATTGGAACGCTGGCTTTTGTGATGCTCATTATATTTGCATCTTTTAAGATTTATAAAATTGCTCTCAATGAAACCAGGCGTAATCACCAATTGCTCCAAAGGGAAATGGCTATGGTTTCGGTATCAGGAATCAATCATTATCTGAGCCATGTGTCCGAAGATTTAAAATTTTTGATGAATTCTCCTTGTTTGAAAAGCATGGTGCGAGCGAATTACGAATCATTTTTAGAGAATTTTTTTAATGTCCATAAAGCCTCGAACCTGATAGCTATTTTTGTCGCTGATTCGAATTTCAATATGCTCTATGCCATGCCAGAGTCTATCTCAAAATGTTTAGCTGGATTCCCGGTCGATAAACTGATTGATTTGCAGCTCGACAGCAATCAGGTTTGGTACTCGCCAGTGTTCCCGCAAACGAATGCAGATTGCCTCAGCCAGCTCAGCTATTTAATGGTTGTACGCCTGATCGAGAATTCGATGGAGGGGGGTGATTCCGGAGCAAAGAAAAAATCGAGCGTCTATTTAGGCATGGTTTCGAGCTTCGATTGGCTGCTTGATCATTATGTCGTTCCCTTAAATATTGGTACAACCGTCAATGCCTGGCTAATGGATAGAAATGGGCGACTGCTTTATCATCCGACCTGTCCTGATATGGTTTTGCGAAGCATTACCGAGGATTCGCCGGATTGCATCACCTGCCATGCGTCGTTTGAGTGGCAAAAAAAGATGCTCACTTCGACGGCGGCGTTTGGTGAATACTCAGTGGGCAATGAACCGACAAAAATTGCAACGCACGTGCCGCTGAATATCCAGAATGAGCGATGGATATTGGTTATTTCCTCCAATCTGGCTGAAGTCACTTCGGTGATGCGAAGCAAATTTTCGCTATTTTTTATCCTCGTTTTCATTATCCTTTTATTCATAATTGTCGTTGGGGTTTATCTTTACAAACTTAATATCAAACGGATTCGTGCCGAGGAATCGCAACGGCTCAGCGAACAAAAAGAACTGTTGCATTTGCAGACCTGTCAGGCTTCCAAATTAGCCTCAGTCGGTGAATTGGTCGATACCGTCGCCCACGAAATAAATACCCCGGTGAGTATCATCGTTGCCCAAACACAGGCGTTGGATTTGGATCGATCTAACCAGCAACGTGATTTTCCTGAGGAATTACAAATTATCAAGGAGCAAGCCCAGCGAATCAGCAAATATACCCGTCGGCTGTTAAACTACTCCCATAATATGCCGTTCGATCCAAAACCAAACGATTTAAAAAAAATAATGGATGAGTGTTTATATTTATTGGGACCGCGATTTCGCGCCCACAAGATCATAGTCCATAAAAATTACAAGCCATATTTACCATCGCCAATTGTGGATCAAATCCAGATGGAGCAAGTTTTTATCAACTTACTAAATAATGCGATCGATGCCATCCATGTCAAAGGCGAAATAACAATCGAAATTTTTGCTTGCCAGAAGGAAAACAGAGAAGAAGGAATCGAGGTCAAGATTACCGATAGTGGGGAAGGAATACCCCAGGATTCAATACCCAAAATTTTTGATGCGTTTTTTACCACTAAAAAACCCAATAAGGGTACGGGACTGGGTTTGCCCATATCACGAGCTATTATGCAGCGCCACGGAGGGAAAATTAATGTCACCAGTGAACCAGGAAAAGGTACGACGTTTTCTATTTTTTTACAATGATTGGGATGAGCTGCGCGTTCGAAGTTTAAAATCTGTGAAAGTGTTTGAAAATTCACCCATGAAATGAATTTTCGCTTGATTTCAATGCCAAGATTTACTATCTTCCCATTGACAATGGAAATTAATTGATATAATTGCTATTAACAATGGAAATAAACAAGGTGTTTTGAGTCATGAAAAGTTCTGACCTGAAGACGGTTATTTTAGATCAAAATAAAATAGAATTAGAACAAGATGTAATCGCCCGAGACAAATTTGCAGTTTTATCGGAATGGCAAAAAGATCCAAATATCATCATTATATCGGGACTACGCCGCTGCGGTAAATCTACCCTTCAGCATCAGCAACGAGAAATTTATGATGGTTATTACTTAAATTTCGATGATGAACGCTTGATATCATTTACCGTTGAAGATTTCCAGCAACTGGATGAGCTATTCCACGAGCTGTTTGGCCATAAGAATATTTATTATTTTGATGAGATCCAGAATATCGAAGGCTGGGAACGATTTGCCAGAAGATTGCACGATGCTCGAAAAAAGATCTATATTACAGGCTCAAATGCTCGTCTTTTGAGCAAAGAATTGGGTACTCATTTGACAGGGAGATATCTTCAGTGCCATCTTTTTCCTTTCTCATTCAAAGAATTTTTAAGGTTCAAAAACACGCAATATGAGAGAGAAGACTTTTACACCACTGAAGGCAAGGCAAAGTTAAAACGAGCTTTTAACGCTTATTTTTCTTTAGGCGGATTACCCGAATATTTAAAGACTAAAAATAAAGACTACATCAGGACGCTTTATGAAAGTATTTTATATCGAGATGTTCTGGTCAGGTATAACATTTCCAATGAGAAGGGAATGAAAGAGCTGATGCTATTTGTGTTGAGTAATGTGAGCAAACAGATTAGCTACAACAGTCTGAAAAATGTATTGCGATTGAAAAATTCCACCACAGTTAAGGATTATTTTAGTTATCTTGAGAGCTGTTATCTCATTTTTCTGCTTTCAAAATTCTCCTATTCGTTAAAGGAAAATATTTATGCTAATAAAAAGGTTTATTTGATTGACAATAGCTTTCCAACCATTCTGGGATTCAGGCCTGGTGATGATCAGGGGAGACTGCTGGAGAATTTGGTATTAATTGAATTAAAAAGACGTGATAAGGAAATCTATTATTATCAGGGAAAACAGGAATGTGATTTCGTCATTCGGGAAGATTCAAAAATTAAACACGCCTTGCAAGTTTGCTATGAGATAAGCGATGCGAATAGAACAAGAGAATACGATGGTTTGTTGGAAGCAATGGACACATTCCACTTATCAGCAGGTCAAATCCTCACTTACGATCAACAAGATGAAACAACCATTGATGGTAAGCAGGTGAGTATCAGACCCGTCTGGAAGTGGCTGCTTGATAACGAGAGCACGGCTTTCTGATCTCAAAAAAATTGAATCGAATTGAGAAGACATGACAACAGCAAAAACTCGAATTCTAATTATCGATGATGAAAAGGACATGCTCAATGCATTGAGGAAAATCATGAACGCCCTCAATTACCAATCTGCACTGGTCGATAATGGTCAATTAGCGATAGAGCTGCTGGCGCAGGAAGAGTTTGACTTGATTTTGTGCGATCTTTTCATGCCCGAAATTGATGGCATGGATATTTTAAAAAGAGCAAATGAATTGGCACCGATCACACCGATTATTATTTTCACCGCTTATGGAACAATCGACCGCGCGGTCCATGCCATGAAGTTAGGCGCGTTTGATTTTATCGAAAAACCATTCGACATCGAACATCTAAAAGTGATCATTGAAAAAGGACTGGCGCAAAGAAGGCTTTATATTGAACGATTGAATTTACTGAACCAGTTGCAGCAGCGCTATGGCTTTGACAATATCATCGGCCGGAGCTCAGTGATGCGAAAGGTGCTGGAAATGGTGGAACAGGTTGCTGCTACCGAAGCGAATGTGTTGATCACTGGCGAGAGCGGCACGGGTAAAGAACTCATTGCCCGAAGCATTCATGCCCATAGCCCACGTCGCAAGCGCGCGTTTGTACCAGTGAATTGCAGCGCTTTCCCGGAGAATCTGTTTGAAGCAGAGCTGTTTGGTTATGAAAAAGGGGCATTCACAGGCGCCAGTCGGCGAAAGCCTGGCTTGTTAGAATTTGCCAATGACGGGACTTTTTTTCTGGATGAGGTTTGTGAGTTAACACCTTCCCTCCAGGCCAAACTATTACGTGTACTTCAGGATCAACAACTAAGACACATTGGCGGAACTGAATTGATACAGGTTGATGTCCGGCTAATTTCTGCTACTAATAAAGATCTGGAACAGGCAAGAAATCAAAAACTCCTTCGAGACGATTTTTATTATCGGATTAATGTGGTGAATATTCATGTCCCACCATTGCGGGAGCGTCGCGAGGACATTCCATTGTTGGCAGAGTATTCTTTACAGCAGCAATTAAAAACCTCGGCCAAAAACATCAGTGGGTTCCATCCTCAGGTATTACGAGAATTAGAAAGCTATCACTGGCCTGGGAACGTGCGCGAGCTTGAAAATGTGGTTCAGCACGCAATTGCGGTGACACGGGGTAATGAAATAACCTTAGCTGATTTGCCGAGCACAATGAATCAAAAGGAACAAAAGCCTTTAATTGCTGACCAGATGGATAATTTATCACTGGTCGAAATTAAAAACCGTACTTGTGACGAGATCGAACGGTTTTATTTGATCAAATATTTGAAGGAATGCAAGGGCAATGTATCTCAAGTCGCCCAAAAAGCGCAAATGACCCGACGTAACCTGCATCGGCTGCTCAATAAACACGGGCTGGAGCCATCCTTATGGCGTGAAAAAAGTGAGAATTAGACGTCCCATCCACCACAGAAAGTCCTGTACTGCTTAACCTACAAAAAATATTAGACTTAAATTGAAATCATGCCCTTTTTAGAGACATTCTTGTCTCACATTGTTCATCATTCTGATTTTTACCCGCCAAAGCGATATGACATCCCTGATTTTTACTGTTGTTTTTATTACAATTAGTCAATTAAGATTTTTTTAAAAATAATCTTTATCCATGCTCGATGGCATAATAATTGGCTATTGGAATATCTGAAGGGATGAGGATGAATTATGACCCGGCAGCATATTCTTATTGGAACTAAAAGAAAATCGCTCATTGCTACAATGAAAAAAATCTCCTTTGAACAAGGGATAAATATTAGAACAGAACAGACGCTCGAAGATTTTTTGCTCAATGTCCAACAACAAGAATTACAGGCGATCATATTCGATCAGCGATTACTTCGTTGTGATGTGGTCAAGATGACTCGTTTAATTCGGCGGATGCGTCCCAGAGTGCCATTGATTGTTTTTCCGGATAAAATAGACAAAAAATTAGGTGGGCAAATATTTAACGAGGGGGTATTGCAAATTGTATTGAGCCCCAACAAAACAAATTTGGTAGCGACATTAAATGCCGTCGTAAAAACAAAAAATTGAAGTTATGATATTTGCACCGACGGGAAACAGTTACAATGGTCGTAGTTAGCTAATGATAAAATTAGCTGCATCGCAATGACCAACGCTCTCATTAGCGTTAAAACTGGTTGATGAAATCGCAATCACATGAATCGGCTTTGCGCGCAGCAAGTTGATAAATATTTATACCAATAGCTATCGAATCAAATGAGAAGGAGCGATAAGGTGACAATTGAAGCCCAAATCAATTATTTAAAAAAACGGGGCCAATTTGTTGACGATTATCTTGAATTCTTTCAGCAAATTTTATCCCTTCAATCAAACCAGCAGTCAAAAATTGACAAAAAGAAACTTTCTGTTTTCGGGAAAACAACTGATATTGAAACCAGGATTTCTTCAGGGATTCCATGGCTGGATAAACAAGCTATTTATCTTGAAGAGACTATTATTCAATCCGGCTTCGGCGAGTTATTTTCCATTTTTGAAAAATATCCTCAACAATACCCATCAGAAACAATAGACAAGCTGAAAAAGAGCTTTGACAAATCCGAGTTGCTTTCCAAAGAATTTATTCAAAAATTTATTTCAGCAGACAAAGATTATTTTAATCAACTTTCAAAAGACACTGAAATAGAATTTAGTATTCTAATTTACATTGCCAGGACGCTCGTTTTTCCATTTTTAAAAGAGTACGGCGAATTATTTAAACAGCAGCTAACCAAGGTGAATTCGATCTGGTTTCGTCCGTTTTGCCCGTTGTGCGGTAACATGCCGGCAATGGCAAGACTGGAAAAGGAAGTCGGGCAAAGATATCTGTGGTGCACTGTTTGTCATCAAGATTGGCAATTCAACCGGCTTCAATGTCCGCATTGCACAAATGATGATCAAAAATCGATCCGCTATTTTTATGATGAAAACAAGAGTCAATATCGTGTTTATGTATGTGAGAAATGCAAACACTATATAAAAACTGTAGACGAACGAACTATGGCTAAAAATCAACAAGCGAACATGTTTTTAGAAGATCTAATAACCCATTATCTGGACGAACTCGCCCTGAAACAGGGCTACTTAAGTATGTTGTGGTGGAATGCGAATAATTGATTTGAAAACAATTCATGTTTTATATTCTCAAATTAATAAATTAATGAGGAGGAAAAGGCGTACATGAATGTATCAAGAAGAGGGTTCTTGAAGGCATCATGGATCGCTGGTTCCGGAATCGCATTGGGCTCACTTGGCTGGAAGCAAGCTTTTGCAAAACCAACCGGGGAGTACAAACTAAAATATGCGACCGAAACTACGACCATTTGCCCGTACTGCGCCGTCGGTTGTGGGATTATCGTTTCTTCGCGGGATGGCAAGGTAATCAACACCGAAGGCAATCCCGACCACCCGATCAACCGCGGCTCTCTCTGTAGCAAATGTGCTTCGCTCTATCAATTGGCAAACAATGAGCGGCGAATCACCAAAGTAATGTATCGCGCTCCTTACAGCGAAAAATGGGAAGAAAAATCCTGGGAATGGGCGTTTGATGAGATTGCCAAACGCATAAAAAAAACGCGGGATGCTTCTTTCACTGAAAAAAATGCACAGGGGCAAATTGTTAATCGTACAACAGAAATCGCTTCTGTTGGTAGCGCTGCATTGGACAATGAGGAATGCTGGCTCTACCAAAAAATGCTGCGGTCACTGGGCCTGGTGTATATTGAACACCAGGCGCGTATATGACACTCGGCGACTGTTGCGGCTCTGGCAGAGTCGTTTGGCCGAGGGGCAATGACCAATCACTGGAATGACATTGCCAACGCTGATTGCATTCTCATCATGGGAAGCAATGCGGCGGAGAATCACCCCATTTCTTTCAAATATGTCACAGAAGCGATAGAGCGGGGCGCTACACTCATTAGTGTAGATCCGCGCTTTACAAGAACTTCATCCAAAGCTCATATTTATGCAGCTTTGCGCTCAGGAACTGATATTGCGTTTTTGGGTGGCATGATCAAATATATTCTGGATAATAAACTCTATAATAAAGAGTATATAGTAGAATATACCAACGCTGCCCATTTAATTAACCCTTCATTTAGATTCCATGATGGGTTATTTTCAGGGTACGACGCAAAAAATCGGAAATATGATAAATCAACCTGGAGTTACCAGGAGGATGAAAAGGGTATTCCGAAGCAGGATAAGACACTGCAAAATCCTAATTGTGCTTTTCAGTTACTCAAAAAACATTTCTCCCGCTATAATTTGGAAATAGTCTCGAAAATAACAGGAACGCCGGTCGATAAACTGCTTGCTGTTTATAAAGCGTATACTAAAACGGGCAAGACCGGTCAGGCAGGCACCATTATGTATGCCATGGGTTGGACTCAACATACTGTTGGTACGCAAAACATCCGAAGCATGTCGATTATCCAGTTGCTGCTTGGCAATATTGGTGTAGCCGGCGGCGGTGTAAATGCGTTGCGCGGGGAGTCCAACGTTCAGGGCTCAACAGATCATTGCTTGCTGTTTCACATCCTGCCGGGCTATTTGAAAACACCAAAAGCATCGCAGGAAACATTGATAGATTACAACAACCAGTCAACGCCGAAATCAGCAGATCCAAACAGCGCCAACTGGTGGAGCAATTATGCAAAGTACTCTGTCAGTTTATTGAAATCCATGTTCGGCAAAAACGCGACAAAAGATAGTGATTTTGGTTACGCCTGGATGCCCAAACTGGATGACGGTAAAAATTATTCATGGATATCCATGTTCAACGAAATGGATAAAGGGAATATTAAAGGCTTTTTCGCCTGGGGACAAAATCCTGTTTGTAGCGGTCCCAATTCGGATGGTACGGTTAAGGCTATGTCGAAATTAGACTGGCTTGTAAATGTCAATTTGTGGGAAACAGAAACCGGGGCATTCTGGAAAGCGCCGGAAGTTGACCCCAAAACAATAAAAACCGAAGTATTCATGCTGCCCTGTGCCGCTTCCATGGAAAAAGAAGGAAGCATAACCAACAGCGGTCGCTGGATGCAATGGCGTTATAAAGCAGTGGAACCACCGGGCGAAGCACTGCCTGATGCGGAAATTATTCATGAAATTTTCACACATTTGAAAAAATTATATGCGACCGATGGCGGAGCATTTCCCGATCCAATCTTGAATTTAAAATGGGATTATGCAACCAATGGGCACATCGATCCGCATCTGGTGGCTAAAGAAATCAACGGCTACGATTTGACAACGGGAAAACTGTTACCCAGTTTTGCTGCACTAAAGGACGACGGAACCACTTCTTCAGGGAACTGGCTCTATTGCGCCAGCTACACCGAAGAGGGTAATATGGCAGCGCGAACTGACAATAAAGATAAGTCAGGTATCGGGCTGCATTCCAATTGGGCCTGGTGTTGGCCGGTAAACCGTCGTATTATTTATAACCGTGCTTCAGTAGATAGGAATGGTCAGCCGTTTGATAAGGAACATCCAGTCATTCGATGGAATCCACTGGCAAAGGGTGGCGCTGGCGCTTGGGTCGGCGATGTTCCGGATGGCGGATGGCCGCCGCTGAAAAATGCTGAAAAAACAAAACATGCATTTATCATGCGAAATGAAGGGTTTGCCCGAATCTTTGGCATGGGTTTAGCCGACGGGCCGTTCCCGGAACACTACGAACCGCTGGAATGTCCAGTCGAAAAAAACATGATGTCTGGTGTGCTGCTAAATCCTACTACCAAAGCCTGGCATAAGATCAAAGGCGGAATGAACACATTTGCGGCAACATGTGATCCCAGGTTCCCGTTCGTTGCAACCACGTATCGGGTCTCGGAACACTGGCAAACCGGCGCCATGACGCGTCAACAGGAATGGCTCGTGGAGATGCAGCCTGAGATGTTCGTGGAAATGAGTAAAGAATTAGCCAGAGAACTGGATGTAAAAAATGGCGATAAAATGATCGTCGAGTCGGCTCGAGGGAAAGTCCACGCAAAAGCTATGGTAACCGCGCGCTTTAAACCGTTCAAAGTCGGCGAATCAATTATTCACCAGGTTGGGCTGCCCTGGTGCTTTGGATTTATGGGTTTGGCAAAAGGTGACAGCGCTAATAAATTGGCACCAGCGATCGGTGACGCCAATACCATGATTCCGGAGTCAAAGGCATTCCTGGTTAACGTCAGGAAGGAGGTGTAATGATGAAAGGAAAATCAGTATTAATTGACCTCTCGAAATGCATAGGCTGCCGGGGATGTCAGGTGGCATGTAAACAGTGGAATCAGCTTCCCGGAGAAAAAACGGTCAATGTCGGATCGCACCAGAATCCGCAGGAACTATCTGCCAATACCTGGACTTTGGTTCGTTTCAAGGAAACGGAAAGTAATGGCAAGGTAGATTGGACGTTTTTTAAGGATCAATGCCGTCACTGCCTGGAACCTCCATGTAAGGCTGCAGCAGATGATTATGCACCGGGATCGATCGTAATGGATTTCTCAGGAGCCCTGGTCTTTTTAAAGGAAACAAAAAAGATCACTGAAGACATGGAATATATTTGTCCGTATGGCCTTCCGCAAAAAGATGAAAAAAGCGGAAGCTGGTTTAAGTGCAACTTTTGTTTTGATCGCATTGCCAATGGACAAATTCCGGCTTGTGTCAAGGCGTGTCCTACTGGCACTTTGATTTTCGGGGATCGAGATGAAATATTGGCGCTGGGAAATCAACGTGTGAGGGAGTTAAACAAAGACTATCCGAACGCCACGCTGCTGGATGCTGATGATGTGCGCTGGATTTATTTGCTGCATGAACCGGAAGAGTACTTCCAGATCGGCTTGCGCGATTTGGAACGATCTGACCGCTATGCCTGGCGTAAGCTACTACAACCAATTGCTCCGATATCGTTGGCAGTGGGTGGCTTAGCATTGTTGTTTGAAAAACGAGAGCAACGGATGAAAGAGAAGCAAAAAGATGATGTTTAATCGACAATTTAGCTTAATCGGTTTGATTGCCATCCTCTTAATGGGGATGGCAATCATCCCAAATCATAAAATTGGGACTGAAAAAGCACTTCTGAAAATTGGCGATTCGTTCCCTGATATTAAATTTGAAGGGAGCTTAAATCTCCTTGATCGAAATTACCTGGGCCTGTCGGATAGCTTAAATTTTACACTGCATGATATTGAGGCAAATTTAATTTTTGTTGAATTCCTCAATAAATTTTGTGTCCATTGTCAACAGCAAGCCGTAATATTGAATGAACTGTTTGAAGATATTCAACGTGATTCAATACTGCGAAACCAGGTAAAAATGCTGGGCGTGGGCATGGGAAATAGTCGCTATCAAATGCAGACCTACCGAACAGAGAAGGCTATCCCCTTTCCTCTGGTCCCGGATCAGAATTTTGTAATTCACGAGGCGTTGGGAAGGCCCAAAGCGCCGTTTATTGTTTTATTCAAAAAGACAGCAGATGGCAAGGGGATTGTCAGCGCTACTTTTTTGGGATTGATTTCCTCAAAGGAGCTATTTTTATCCACGCTGGAGAAGCTGTTACAACCAAACGTCGATGTAATGGCAGAAACGGTGGATCAACAAATTGAGCCACAAGCTGAAACACCAACTGAGGAAATGACAGAGGAAAATTTTGAAAAATTAGTCAAAGATCATCTTAAACATCAGGGCTATCGCATTCTGAAAAACTGTTTGACAAATTAAAACAACAAGCTATGATCAAGGATGTGAGATAGAGCAACTTAATTATTTTTGTAACTAATAGTTATCGAAAATTCAGAAATGATCAATTTATTCAACTTCACGGATTGAGTAAAATTAACTAATAAAAAATCAAACAAAAATTGAGGAGTTTGACCAAATGAGAAGAGCAATTTTTATCTTAATTCTAATCCTAATAATTGTGCCCACATTATTGGCGCAAGTGCAATTAAAGCCCTACGGTTTTATCAAAGGCGATATGGTTTATAGCATGAAAAGTGTAGCATCCTTCGGCGCAGAAAATCTATCTGCCTCACAGCTTGCTACCGGAATCGACCAGGCCGCTCTGGGATTTACGGCGCAGCATTCGCGGTTCGGTTTGAAAGGCAGCGTAGGTGACGACGATTTAAAGGTCGGTGGAACGCTGGAGCTGGATTTCTATTGGGGAGGTTTCGACGCCAACGCCCGTCCACGGATTCGGCTGGCTTACGCATCAATGGCAAAGGGTAACATGGAGTTGCGTTTTGGTCAGCAATGGGATCTGTTTTCACCAGTTAATGCCAGTACCAACAACACCAACGGCAATATGTGGTACGCCGGCAACTATGGTTTTCGCCGCGCCCAGATCCAATTTCATTACAAGATGCCGATGGAAAACATGACACCGATGCTGCAATTATCAATCGGTGAAGCCGCCAAAGAAGCAGCCGGGCTGGGAGACGATAACAAAGCCGCATTTCCCATGATTCAGGGTCGGCTTTCATCTAAATTTATGCAAAATTACGGTATCGGCGTGTATTTTGTCCATGCCAAATTCGATCCCGATCCTGAAGTGGATGATGACGAATACAATACATCCGGCTTTGGTGTTGATTTTAATCTGGCATTCAGCCCTATGTTCACCCTCAAAGGTGAAGTTAATTCAGGCACAAATTTAAACAACGCCAACCTGTTCACCGGCGCTGGCAGTGGTGACGCTGATGTTGATAAAAAAAGCATGGGCTTCTGGTTTAACGCTATCTCCAAACCTTCTACAAGCGTCAACTTTGTGCTGGGCTATGGAATGGACAAAAACCAAACCGATAATTTAGATGACGGTCATATCGAACAAAACAGCGTTATCTACGGCGACATTATTTTTCCTTTTGATCACGGTTTTTCAATCGCTTTAGAAGTTCAAAACATTTCAACCAAAATTAAAGGTGGAGACACCCATTCTGCCATGGTCTTTGATATTGCCGGAAAAATTGTTTTTTAAAGTCATTAAAATCGGCATATTTCAGAAAGAGATATGCCGATTTTAAATTTCATAAAATAGATGCTGAAAATTGAAGTTATTCAGCTCAGCGAATAAGTAACTGTACAGCAGTTAAAATTTTTATACATTATCTCCGAGTTTTTCCGCCTAAGGGGTAACCTAAGGCGGATCGACCGATAGGGTTTGAGAGGAAACGCTCAAGCCTCCCGTGCTTGGAAAGGAGATCCTGAAATGATCTACGAATTTACCTCAAATCAAATCTGCTTGGGACATCTCTTTTCAATCAAAAACAAATCTCGGTGGCTGATAAACAGTGATCATCAAGGCACTGAAGCACGGCAACACGAGAAACCGATCAATTCTATTTTGTTGTAAATAGGATGTGTCCAAAAATTTCTCTCGACCTTACAGTTTAAAAAAATGTGGCTAACTTCAATAAATATGAAGCAATAAGAATGCTTACATTTTACAAATTGATTAAATAGCTTTAATGACTTAACAAATCAACCCAGGAGGTATTATGCGTTTTAAGCTAATTCTTGTCTCAATGTTTTTTTTCATGGCATGGTTTACGAATTGTGACAAAAACAGCCCGACATCTGTTAATCCGGATTCGGATGGTTTTTTCTGGATCCATTTTCAAAATGACTCCACCAAAGTGAACTTTAACGATCTGCCTAAAATCGACGCCGATGGCGAAACTGCTATCCAGCTCAGTGCTTTTATTGATACCACAATTATTCCCCCATATCGGGATAAAAATGGTGGTGCCCACGAGGCGAGAAGACTATATGCTTATCAAATTACAGGGGATGATGGTTTTTCAGCTTCGGTAAAGGGTTATCCGAATAATAGTTGGGAACATCTGACGCTGGGACATGTGCTCACCGATACCAGGTTGGTTGTTTTTCCTGATGATAAAATTGATATTGCCGGAGCTTACAATGTAAAAAACGCTCGTCATATTTACATTCATCGTAAATTCGACATTTCCTCCCCGGACACGACAGCTTTTATCGAATTGCGCACAGTCACTCCAATTTCGGTAACCAATCCAGAAGGGAACGTCGAAGATGGACTGCCTTTAATGGATTTAGTTTCAGGTTATATTACAGCGCCCGAAAATTATCGTTATGAGATCATTGCGCTGGATGGCTACACGCCACCGACAGATCTGGATTGGAATCAATTTCAGACAGGGTACTGGTTGCTGGATAGTAAAAAAACCATGTTTACCGATTCGACGGTGGCTATTGGAAAATATCAAATCAGAGTGTTGGAAAAAATTTTGGCGAATTAAATGAAGATAATTAAAATATTTGCATTGAGTTTGTTGATTGTTTTCCAGCTTAATAAAATGGCAGTTTCTCAGTCCCAATATTATGTTCAGGGAGATTCTATTTTTCAAATATACCGACTTCAGGAGGTTTTGGTTTATGGAAGCCGCGAGCAAATTCCATCATCGATGTTGGTCGAAATCGATCAGCAACAAATGCAAGCCAGAAACTCAATAACGGTTTCCGAGTTGCTGAAATTTGAGCCTGGCTTGAATTTGACATCAGGCTATAAAGGTGAAAGCGAAACGCGAATTCGTGGTTTTCGATCGCATGATGTGTTGGTGCTTGTCGACGGTCGTCCTGTCAATCCGGGATATTACGGTAGAGTTGATCTTTCTATGTTGCCATTGGATAACCTGGCAAAAATTACCATTATCAAGGGTCCGGCATCGGTCGCTTTCGGAGCCAACAGCATGGGTGGCGTTATTAATATCGTCACCCATAACGGATTGGAAAATTCTCGCACCGTAATTGAAACTAAATTAGGTAAATATCAGTTTCGCCGGTTGAATTTGAATCACAGTCAACAGATTGGCCAGTTTAATTATTGGATTTCTGGTTACGAGCATCATGCAAATGGCTTTCGAATGAGCGATAAGTTTCAGCCCAACAAATATGAAAATGGCGGTATGAGGGAAATGAGTTTTTATCATAAAATGGGAATCAGCAGTAAACTGGGTTATCAACACAGTGAAGCCTTATTGATAACAGTTGCTTCAGAATATCATTGGGCAAAAAAAGACATACCGGTTGCCATCCGTTTTGTTCCGGGTATTGCTCCCCGCTATTGGCGATTTCCGAATTGGGAGCGATACAGCGGTACGATCAGCAGCGAGTGGAAAACGGACCCCCGGTTAACTTGGAAATCAGTACTGTTCGCGGATGCTTACAACGATAGGCTGATTGAATACAAAACTTCTGAAATGACTAAGGATCAGGTAGAATGGAATTCGTTACTGAAAAATTTCACAATAGGTGGATTAATCCACGGACATTACCGACCGTCGAAAAAACATCAACTTCTGGCAGGGATTCAGTTTCGCCAGGATAGGATAAGAAAGAAAGCGGATGAAGATAAACCGTGGGAGGATCATTTTGCCCTGACCGGCTCGTTATTTTTGCAGGATGATTTTCAGCCCTGGAAAAATACAACGCTTACACTGGGCGTGGGGTATCATTTTCATCAAATCGACATCGGAAATGCCAACGGAAAATTTTCGCCGATGTTAAGCCTTCAGCAGCAATTTCCCGATAATTGGAAGTTATTTTCCAGTTATTCTCATACGGTTCGCTTTCCAACGTTGCATAAACTGTACGGCCAGACATCCGGAAATCCTGAACTTCGGCCTGAGTCTGCTGACAAAATTGAGTTGGGATTTAATAAAATATTTTTCTTCAGAAATCGCGATCAATATTTTTCTGCTGATCTGGCATTATTTTACAATAAAATGAACGATCTTATCTATCGCACCACCCGTTCGCTGCGCTATAAAAACATTTCTCAGGCAGCCATGCAGGGCGTTGAAGTGAGAACCAATTGGTCATTACACAAATATTTCGCTGGCGAGTTCAGCTATAGTTTTATTGCTTTTCCCCAGACCGTTCAGGATGTTAAGGACTATTTGCCAACCAATAAAGTCCGCCTCATGTTCAATATTACAACTGACTTTGGTACGACACTTAACTATGAGGTAAATTTTATTGACGATCGACAGTTTTATTACACCAGAGAGTTTGAGGTCACACTGCCGGACTATTTTGTCCATAATGTAAATATTATTCAGGCACTAACAAAAGGCATCAGTCTTCGCTTAGAGGGAACCAATCTGCTGGATAAATATTATGAAGAGGAGTTCGGCTATCCCCAGCCAGGAAGGCAGATTATGGGTGGGATTCGAGTGTCATTTTAGAATGGATTCAATCAGTTTAAAACAGCAGAATCGTTAAGGGATTAATGTCAACAAGTTGGTAAAATGGTTTTTTTATAAATCAGCACTTCGTTGATTAGAAAATAGAAGAGATATGCCAGTTTTTTTTCTTAAAGGTAAGCCAATAACGGAAAATATTGGATAGTGGGCCGGAGATTATTGTTTATGACAGGTGCACGGTGGACGCTCCGGTCCATCTTTCTATCGTTTACTCCAAAATAAACCGGGTTACCTATTATAGAATATCGTCAGTTCAAATCATAATAATCTGGCTTTATCGCTTCAACATAATATTCATCACGGTTATCCGTAACACGCGAAACCATAAAATTATTATGCTCAAACTCATTGCCAAGTTCGTTGCCGGCTGGCAGGATGTGATTCGCCACGACTCCGTTTAGTTCGCTATGAAATTGATTTAATTCATCGCTGCCACGCAAATGTACGATGGCAACTTTTCCTCCCGGTTTCAGAACCCGCCAAAATTCGTTGATCGCCTGCGTTTTGTCGTTAATGTGTGGAAATGCATGGAAGGCGATGACGCGGTCGAAAAAGTCATCTTTAAATGGTAGAAATTGGGCATCAGCGCAAAGGATGTTGATTATACCGTTTTTATTTTTAAAGGCTTCGGAAACCATGCATTCGGCAAAATCCAATGCGTACACATTTCCCTGATCTTGAGTCAGTGTTTTGAGAATCGGAAAGAGAATCCCGGTGCCGCAGCCAATATCGAGGATATTTTGAGATTGAGCCAATCCCACCCGGGAAAGTAATTTAAATATTTTTTTGTAATTATCAGTTTGTTTGTTTTCCCAAGCGGGAGCGAGATCATTAAAATAGGTTCGGGTTAATAAATGATTATTCATGATTTTTGATCGACAATTTTGAATTTCCATAACATTTTTAATAAAAGAGGAATTAGAATGAATTGAAGAGCGACACCGGGTAGCGACTGCAATAATTTATAAGCTGAAAAAAGCTCACCCGGTAAATTGAATAATGGTGCAATGATAAATCCTGCGATCACCAGAGAAATCCGCTCCGCAAGAATACCGATGATTAAACACCACCAGAAGGACCACGCTTTCCGATGATATAAATAGGAAACCGTACCAGCAGCAGCCAACCCTTCGATGCTCATGATAACTGCCGTCGGAAAAAGCGGCGGCATCCCGGTGATAAAAGCGGAAACCCAGGGACCAAACACACCAACGGAAATCGCATAGGGAAATCTGATCAAAAATCCAGCTAAAATGATTGGGATAAACATCGGTAAAAAGATAGCGCCGGCTCCCACAAAGTGAAAAACAAGCGGTACGGTGACACACAACGCCAAAAAAAGAGCAATTAATGTTAATTGATGTGTTTGGCTTTTCATACGTTGATTATTCGTTTGATAAAAAAAAATATATGATTAGGTCATCTGTTCAGAAATAAATCGTCAAACTTATTATAGTATTGAAAGTTAAATAGCTACATCCCCCCTTGCCCCCCTTCAAAGGGGAGATTTTTAAGAGTCCCCCTTTGAAGGGGGATTTAGGGGGATGTTAATAATTGAAAGCTGAACAGAAAACCCAATTATAAAAATTATTAATCAAAATAATGACTATAGATGAAACTGTATCGAACTGTAAAACGTACGTCCGGGCATAGGATATCCTTTTAAAATTTCATAGGATTCGTCAAACAGATTTTCCAAACTCAGTGACCAGTTGAAGTTTTTGAATAATTCATAGCTGAATTTCATGTGAACGACGCCGTAATTCGATGATTTCTCAATCGTGGTCTTTGGTGGAAATTGATTCAATTGATAACTGGTATATAAATTTTGAATGGCTTCACCATAGAGTGAAACATTGAGTTTGTTTAATTTGTAACTAATGAAGTAATTGAACTTGTTCGGTGCAAAGGGAATCTTTTCATCCGAATCCAGATACGAATAAGATAGATTCAGCGACAAATGAGTCAGCGGGGTGGATCGAAGCGACACTTCAAAACCTTTCGCCTTATTAGAACCGACATTCATATTGAGCATTTTCCCCGGCTCCACCACTGCCATCTGAATCAGTTGATCTCCTTCATAATAAAAACCGCAGACGTCAATGGAAAAATGTTGACCCAGATACTGGTTGATACCGATTTCATAATTCCATAATTTTTCGGGCTGTAAATCTGTATTCGCCGGATTGAATAAATACAGGTCTTTGACTGAAGGGGTGCGAAAACCTTTTGCCACTGATGAACGGATCGCGGTTTGAGAGAATGGATGAACCACAACTCCGAATTTGGGAATCCATTCACGACCGAAATGTGAGTTGTCTTCCAGCCGGACACCGGTTGCCAGCACCAGTTTTTTTGCCACGACTTTTTTCAAATGGACGTAAGTGGCAATCTCATCATTGAAATAAGTGCCCAAGTTATTGCCGTTGGAATTTGCTGTGCCACCGTATCTTTTGATGTCAAGACCAACCGTTGTTGTCATTTGGTAAGGGAGTTGAAAATTCTGAAAAGCAATAATGCCATTGGTTTGGTCATCCGATTCCCAGCCATCGGAGAGGCTGTGCTTGCCAAAGTTACCGTGAATTTTAATCGTACCGTCCGTGTTTTTGAAATTATTACTCAAGGTAATATCAGCTGAACTGCGTGTGATGTCCCCATAGTCGAAATACCCCATCAGTGCAATATCCTGTGGTCCGGGATCATGATATTCGTAAGGCGTCATGCTGCCGTTGAACGCGATCTCGTAATGTTTGTTGAAACGATAGCCTAATTTTACCGAGTAATTTTGTCTTTCGAAATCACCGTTTTCGCGATGTCCGTCGGATGTGTTCAGACTGGCGGACGTGTAGTACTGAAATTTGCCGAGATTGCCGGAGTGTTGGAACAGGTAACCCTGTGTATTATGGCTGCCGTAACCCAATTTGATATTGGTGTTGAATCCGTTTTTGGGCAATTTTTTGGTAATAATATTGACCACGCCGCCTAAGGCATTGGTGCCGTAAACCGCTGAAGCCGGCCCGCGCAGTACTTCGACGTGATCCACATTTTCCAGCAGATAGGCATCATTTATCGGGTGGCTGAAAATGCCCTGATAATCGGGACGCCCATCGATGAGCATTAATATTTGCGTGTTGGGTTTCCCGCCGATTCCACGAATGTTGATGCTGCCGCCTGCCAATGCTGCAACGCCGAAACCCAGATTGGAACGCCGGGTGGTGAAAACACCGGGAGTAAAATAGGAAATAATTTCTGCCGGGGTGGAAAAGTTCGTGTTTTGGATTTCCTGAGCCTCGATAATCGAGATGGAAGAGGCAACATCCTTTTGGGACATTTCGTATCGCTGTCCGGTTACCACCACCGGTGCGAATTTATAACGGACCGAGTCTGACTCAATTGGATTTTCATTTGCCATTAAAAAATTTAAAGAAAGGAGAAGGGTTAAAATAAGAATGGTCGTTAAAATTGTTGACTTCATAAAATGAAATTCCTCCTAAATTTATAAATTGGTGTTATGAAAATTAATTACGTGCTACCGTTATTTAAAAAAATTATACGCCTTTTCCGGTTGTGGTGGTTACTAATTTTCCGTGTTTCACACCTTTCACGCTGATTAATTTATCGGCAACCTCCCGGATTTTTTTGGTTGTTCCTTTGACTGCTAATACCTCCAAACAATTATCGTGATCCAGATGCACGTGCATGGTTGAAATGATGTAGTCGCTAAAGTCGTGTTGAATAGATGTTAAAATGTGAGTCAGGTCCCCGGAATGGTGATCGTAGATTAGGGTGATTGTGCCCACAGATTCGGCTTCACTGTCCTTCCATTGTTCCTTGACCAGTTCATCCCGGATTAAATCCCGGATGGCTTCGGAACGGGTGGCATAGTTCCGTGCATGAATCAGTTTATCAAATTGCTCGATAAGATGTTGTTCAATCGAGACGCCAAAACGATACAGTTTGCTCATGATTTTCTCCGTGTTACGATTGCTGATATAGTAACACATTTATTTTTAAAAGTCAAGTGATATTTTAAATGGTTTTGAATAATTCAGTTTTGACTTGAATCAAAGGAATAATTATGCTATATTTGTTTTTTATAATTGGATCGAACAAACCGCGTTTTAACCCGAAAAGGTAAATAAATTTAAAAAATAAAGGGAAATCGACATAAAATGAAGTTGAATAAAATTTTCCTTGATCACGGGAGCGGCGGCAGTCGGTTTGCGGAGAGGCTGAGCAGGGGAATAACTACTGATAATTTTTTAAAGTGACCAATTTTGAGAACAACCACGAATAATGAAACCTATTTTCAATAATAGAGAAATCGCGATGATCGCCCTTTTGGCAACGGTCTGGGCAGCAATTGAAATCCAGTTGGGCATTTTGTTGCGAACAATTAACACGCCTTTTCGCGGTTTAATTTTAACTTTTTTTGCACTGATTATTTTATTCCTGGGACGCAATATGGTGCCCAAACGAGGTGTTGTTTTTCTAATGGGTTTGACTGCGGCTTTTATGAAATTCCTGTTTTTGGGTGGGATTGCGATTTATCCGGTGATTGCAATTTCAATAGAATCATTCCTGGTTGAACTTTGTTTGTTTCATAAACCACCGGGGAAATTACAATTTTATTTGGCAGGCGCTCTTGGGATGGGCTGGAGTTTTTTAAATCCATTTTTAACAAAAGGTTTGCTGGCTGGTTGGGGAATTTTAAAAGTTTATCAAATGTTAATTGAAAACGGAGCCTCGCTATTGGGTATTAAACAGCAGGCCTTTGGTGTTTTTATAATGTTATTTGGTTTACATCTTGTTTTGGGTGTTATTGCCGGGATATTTGGCTGCAAATTTTCGCGGCTGATTATTCGGCGTTACAATGGATTTGTGATTTCTGAATAATTGAGAAAATATTCAGGAACTTCAATCTTACAAAATCCGTTTAGCGCCTTTATAGCGAATGCGATAATACCGTTTGTTTAGAGAGCTGATCGTTACCCCGCGCGAAGCACTCGAATGAATAAATTTATCCCCGCCAATATACAAACCGACATGAGTGACTTTATACGCCGGTCCGTATTTGCTGAAAAAGACCAGATCCCCAAATTGGAGATTCCCTACTACTGGATTTCCCACAAGAAATTGACGACTGCTGGTACGGGGCAAATAGATGCCCTGTTCCTGATACAGCCGTAACACAAAGCCGGAACAATCAATGCCGGATTTGCTGGTGCCACCCCAGTGATAAGGCGTTGGCGGTGGTCCCAAATATTCCTGAATGCTCTGCCACATTAGCTGCTGATTAATTGCTGGACGACCGGCAGAATTGTAAAGGCCAGAAGGCGCTTTAGTTGAGGGCGTGGGTTTTTTCGGCTGCAAATAGGATTGTTGAGAATAATCGGGTGGTACCGGTTTCCGTTTGTATTTTTTCTGATCTTCGCGAATGAGTTTCGATTGTTTCTTTTCCAGGCTGGCGATGAATTCAATTTCCTCATTCACCAATTTTTCGGGAGACTGAACATCCTCGACTTGTGCCAGGCGGACAAGAAGCGATGTTGCCAGCTTTTCTGCTGAAAGACCTTGCTTCACTCCCCGGATTAATCCCTCATTTACAGCATTGATGACATCGGCTGACCATTCATCCTCAATTGCCGTAAAATAAATCTCTTCTGCTATTGTTCTCGGTATTTCATTTTCGATTGCCTTTTGTAGCGCTTGATAAGCAATATCCTGCCGCTGTGCTTCCCGGGGAGATTGCTCCTGCTGCGTTTTTAAAAAGTTGATGGCATTGTTCACAATTTGAGTGGCGCTGGCTGTTTGAATTTGCTGGTCAATTGAAATAATCAGCGTTAGCGCCAGCTTTTTCGCTGGAAGTTTCTGGTTTACACCATCGATTAAACCCTGGCAAGCGTACTCGATGGTTTCACCGTTCCAGTTATTGTACAATCCATAACTAATAAACTCCTCTGTGACCAGCGGATCGATGTGCTTATCCATCAATTTTTCGATACCTTTGGCTGCTTTTTCCAGTTGTTTAGCCGAGAGTTTGGTAGAAATACCCACCAATGCTAAATCCTGGACATAGACATCAGGCGCTCCGTTTATTTCTGCCCGGTATGCTTTATAAATAATATCTGCGATGATATCAACTGATGCCTGCTCAAAATGTAATGCAGAGATAGTTGCTGCCATATTTTTGAGTACTTTTTCATTCAGTGGTTGCTGCTCGGATATCGGCTGAAACAAATTCGTTAATTCCTTGATGAGCTGCTGTTGTTCGTAGTTGGAGAGGCCTTCAACTAAATAAACCGTTTGCTGGATTTGGATGTTTTGTTGAGCCTTGAGCGACGAAAATGAGAGTATGAAAAATATAAGCGTGATTTGGAAACAAGACAAAATGAATGAATTTTTCATTGTTCTACTTCCAAATTTTTACAGTTTTTTTGTTATGGACAGATTAAAACAAAAGAATAAAAAAAGCGGCGCATTTTAATTTTACGCCGCTCATAAAATTTAGTTTTGATTCAAAATTTACTTCTTTTCTGGTAAGGGATGAGCAATTTGTTTAACTGCTTCTTCGTACACAAATTCTTTGTAGGTTGGGCTCTTTTCGTTATGGCAGGTTTTGCAATTTGCCTCATCCGGGTCGGCCAGTCCATATTCAGCGCCGTCTAATTCGCCTTTGGTAATGCCTTTCATTACTTTTAAGCTTTTGTATTCGGAACCAGGTCCGTGGCAGGCTTCACAGGACACGCCTTCTTCCAAAGTCAAGGTCTCTTCTTTTTGTGAATCAGGTGCATTGTAACCGGTCACATGGCACACCAGGCATTCGGGCGCTTCCTGGGGCTCACCTTTGATGCCAGCTTCTTTAGCGACCTGCATGGATTGTTCGCTCGCCAAAGTTTCGTAAGCCTTAGAATGTTTTCTGGATAACCATTTTTCGTAGATCTCACCTTTACGTTCGCCTTTATGGCACATATAACATTTTTTAACACCGACGTATTTGAACTCGGTCTTTTCCTCTTTCTTGGTTTCCTGTGCAATAGCAATCATCATTATGCAGAGCATGGCAACGATGATCATCAGAGCAACCAGTTTTTTCATAGCGTCCTCCTGTGTTTTGATTTTAATATTATTAAAAAATTAATCGAATTTATCATTTCATTTATTCATAAAATAAGATTTTTTTTAAGAATGTCAAGGAAAATTTGCATTAAGCGATGGTTGTGGCAAAATTTCCTCTTGCAAAAATACTTAATAAACCGTATCTTTACGCAAACATAGATAAATAGTGATGAACAAATAAAAAAAGTAGGAGACTTGTAATGAGTAAAATTAGCGTGATTATGATTTACAATGAAAAACTGGGATACGATAAAAAGCAATTGGAAGAGAGTGTGCAAAGCTTGATTGATCAAAATTATGAAAACTGGGAATTAGTCATTGTTGACGAACGCGGCGTTAACGCTGATTATCCCAATATTTCGAAACATGATAATATCGTGCACATTCCGGTTGACTTCGCGAACAGAGCGGCTTCGCTGAATTATGGAATTGAAAATTGCTCGGGAGAATATATTTTGCTGGCGAATAATGATCAAAGCCAACTGCTTTTCCGCTTGAGTACGCTGGAAATATTTCTCTGCGTTGCGAAACGTCAAAACAATCCGGGAATGATTTACGCGGATTATCGGCTGGTTAAAGCGGATGGAACCAGCAAGGATATCGGTTTGCTTCCGTACCATGAGGGACGGGTTCGCGATAATTTGGATCTCGGTAGTATGTTGTTTTTTCCTGTGTCCGGTTTGGAAAATGTCGGCGGATTTAATGAAAATTACAAAGCAGCTCATCTGTACGATTTGCGATTAAAAGTCTCTGAAAAATACGATATCGTTCACATTGAAGCCAAAATCAATGGCTATCTCTACATCGCGAAATCAGCAGAAAAGGAGCACAACGTGTTCGATTATCTGTTAGCGGGAAAAGACGTTCAACTGGAAATGGAAGATGCAGTCACCGAACATCTGAAACGCAGCGGCGCGTATTTGGCACCGGGACAAAATTACCATCACGTGAAATACTCGGCTGAAGAAGAGGAAAAATTCAAAAATTGCATTGCCAGTATTGTGATTCCGGTGTTTGACCGAAAGGAATTTATCGGCACTGCCATCGAAAGTGTTCAGGCGCAGACCATGCAAAATGTGGAAGTAATTATCGTGGTCAATGGCGGGCCTGATGATCCAACCATTGAAGGTGTGAAACCGTATTTGCCCGGCGGCGCAAAATACGATTCGGAAAAACCAAGAGTCCGCTTGATTGTGGAGGACATTAATAATATCGGACATTGCCTGAACAAAGGCATTCGTGAAGCACGTGGAAAATACTACGTTCAATTGGATTCGGATGACCGATTGAAACCGGATGCGGTGGAAAAACTGGTCAAGGTGTTTGACTCGGATGACCGCATCGGCATGGTGATCGGTTCATACGAAGTCTGGGAAAAAGAAAAATCCACTGGAGAGATTACCAAAAAGAAGGACATTCCTGTAGTCACTCACGACGAATGGACAGAAGAAAATGGCAGGAATAATCTGCTGCGAATCAACGGCGCCGGTGCACCGCGTTCCGCACATATTAAGCTTCTGCTCGAACTTGGCGGATTTGGCATGAACGACAGCCCTCATTGCAGAAATTATGGTGAGGATTATGATATGGTGCTGCGGATGTCCGAGCAGTACAGAATCGGTCGGGTCTGGGATCCGATTTATGATGTGATCCGTCACGAAGGTGGCACAGATCACGCCATCGACCAGATCATGGTGGATCGCAACGACAACGCCAAAGACCACATGCGGTTGGAAGCGATTGAACGGCGGAAGCGGATTAATCAGCAGTAAAGTAGCAATACGGATGAAATTATTGAATTTAATCCGTCAGGATTTTAAAATGCTGACGCATTAATTCCGGAGACTGTCCCGTTAGGGACAGGATATTTATAGAGCGAATACCGCTCCCAAATAGAAAAAGTAGCTATAAATATTGAGTCCTTAAAAGGAATCTGGTGGTGTGAGTGATATCAGGAAATGGTGTTGAAAAAAATGAATAAAAAATGGTTTTGGGCAGAAGATTTTATTTTCCCTGAATGATCCGATTATTAATGTGTCGATTCAAAAGAATGTTTTGTTTAGGGACGGGATATTGTATCCGCTCAATATTCAATGGCAATAAGTATTTTTTGAAAAGAATGTCATTCCTGATCTCCGCTTTGCTCCGTCAGGAATGACAGCGCTTTGTTACCCTTATTTATTGAATGGATACGGGATATTCATAACAAATAACGCCCCACAACACTGTCCCGTTAGGGACAGGATATTTATAGAGCGAATGCCGCTTCCACATAGAAAAAGCCCCGTAGGGGCGCGATAGAAAACTTTTCAATCGCGTTAGCGATGAAATATTTATAGTAACAAACGAAAAATAAAAATTCGAATCCCTTTAAAGATGATATGTGGTTTTTTGGGATTAACTCACCCCTTTCGTCCTTGACAAGAGAGGGGGAAACAGGGGGTGAGTTCGAATAAGACAAATTTTAATAATAAATTGAGCACTTTTTTTCTAAAATTAGGCAATGTTTATAAAATGCTGACGCATTAAATCCGTGATATTCTGCAATTTCTACGTCATTATCCGTCATCAAACCTGTTATCCGAAAAAATCCCCAAAAATCTTTTGCATTTTTGAAAAATTTTGTTAAATTAAAGGTTTCCAAAAAATGGTGAACTGAAAATAGAGGAATTGTGGAATATGGTGAAATGGATCTTTTTTGATGTGGGAAATGTGATTCTGAACGATGATCCGGCGATGGCGGTTTATTACCGGGAGATTTACAAAGCGATTACCGAACAGGGCAACTCAATCAGCTTTGATCAATTGCTAAAGGACCGGGAATATTCTATCGTCAACAATCGCAATGGCAAACATTATGTCACGGTGGCGTTGAAACATTTGGGACGGAAAACCTGGTCCAAATATGAACCTAATATCAAAAAACTGCTTTTCGATAACTGGGCCAACGTGAGCCCGCTGATGCCCGGTGCAAAAGAAGTGATCCGGGAATTAGCATTCAAATACAATCTGGGCATTATCGCCAATCAGCCGACCATTGTGGATGATATTCTAAAAGACCACGGTTTACTGGAATATTTTAAAATTTTAGGCATCAGTCAAACCATCGGCTTGAGCAAGCCCGATCCGGCGATTTTCAAATGGGCGTTCGCCGAAGCCAACGCCGAACCCCATGAGACGATCATGATCGGCGACCGGATCGACAACGATATTGCTCCGGCAAAGTCACTGGGCATGAAGACGATTTGGTTCAAAATATTACATAAAGATAAAGGCTTTATTCCGAAAACCGAAATTGAGAAAAAATATGTGGCGAGCCTGGAGCGCGCCTGTGTATCGCATCTGGCGGCGCGTAATGAATCAGAAACCCCGGATGGTATTGCCGAAAATTTTCCGGCGATTTTAACCGAGGTGGAACGGATTGCGGAAATGGATGCTGATGCGAAAGGAAGTGGATAAAAAATGTTTGCCACGGATCGACACGGATTTTCACGGATGGAATCTTGTAGACAAACGTATTGTTAATTTCTCTGTGAACTCGTTGATTCTGTGGCATAAATTTATGATGAATAAAACGGGAACAGAAACATGAGTGAAAGATCATCCTATAATTTTTCGGATGACGTCCGGGAATTTATCCAAGAAAATCCGGATGTAATTGAAATCGTGGTTGATTTTATCAACCGTCAGCCACATCTGGAATCTGTCGTCAACGATCTGGTGCGGATTTATGTCGCTTTGGTCGAATGTTTCGATCGGGGAGGAAAACTTTTCCTTTGCGGTAATGGCGGCAGTTTTGCTGACTGTCTGCACATTTCCGGTGAGATGATGAAATCGTACGAACGAATGCGACCTTTAAAATCCGAGGACAGAGAAAAATTTCGCCGCTATCCGGGTGGAGAAAAATTAGCCGAAGCGCTGGAATACGGATTGCCTGCATTGGTACTGGGCAACAACCCATCCTTCAAATCCGCCGTAGAAAATGATATTGCCGAACCAAACACCGGCTACGCCCATGAATTATACGCTTTGGGCAGTGAGCGGGATGTTTTGCTGGGAATCAGTACCAGCGGGAACGCCCAAAATGTCAAATACGCCATGATTACGGCTAAAGTGCTGGGCATGCGAACTATTGGCTTAACCGGTGAGCCCGGTGGTGATCTGGCAAAAATGGCGGATATCGTCGTGAAGGCGCCGGCGCAGGTTACCAATCGCGTTCAGGAATTGCACGAGCATATTTATCACACCCTCTGCTCCATGGTGGAAGCGCACTATTTTCAGGAAAGACGATGATTGGGGATAAGATCAAAACGCGTGATGAATTAGCTTTTCTCTGCGAACAGTTTCGAAAGCAAAATATGGTCGTCGGATTTACCTCCGGCGCTTTTGATTTATTGCATGCCGGTCACGTGGATTATCTGGAAAAAGCCAAATCATATTGTGATAAATTGATCGTGGCTGTCAATTCCGACGATTCGGTTCGCAGGTACAAAGGACAGCATCGCCCGATTGTACCGGAAAAACAGCGATTGAAAACCATTGCCGCTTTGGAATCGGTGGATTTTGTATTTGCGTTCAGCGAACGCCGCAACGCCAAAAATATCGAACTGTTGAAACCGGACTACTATTTTAAAGCCGGTGATTATGATGAATCACAATTGACATCCAAAGACGTTGTTGAAAAATATGGCGGACAGGTCAAATTGATTCCCGTCGTGGATGAAATTTCCACTACGCAAATTATAAATAAAATCAACGAGAGCGCTGGAGAAGGTGACCGCTTTGTTGAGGAAATACAGCGGACGGTGCATCTGAAACGAAAACCGCCCAAAATGGCGCCGGCAATTTTTTTGGATCGGGACGGTACTATCAATCGTGAGGTGGGATATCTCAGCGATCCAAATGACTTTGAGTTTTTGCCCAACGCACTGGAAGGAATGAAAAAATTTCGGGAGATGGGTTTTCGATTGGTGATTGTGACCAATCAGGGTGGTATCGGACTGGGTTATTTTACCAAGGAGGAATTTTATCACGTCAATATCAAAATGCTGACCGAAGTTTTTAAAGCCGGTATTTTGATTGATAAAATCTATTTTTGCCCGCACAGCAAAGCAGAAAAATGTCCCTGCCGGAAACCGGATATCGGTTTGATTCTGCGAGCGAAACAGGAACTGAATGTGGATCTGGAAAATAGCTATTTTATCGGTGATAGTCCCTGGGATGTGGAAGCCGGCAAAAATGGCGGCATGAAAACGATTTTCATCAAAAATGACCGGCACCCTCGTCCGGATGAATTTCCGGAAAAGCCGGATTTTTTAGCTGATGATTTGCTGGAAGCCGCAAATGTTATTTTGAGGCAGGAACGGGGCGAATGATCTCAACAATTTTTTACATCACCATCGTTTGAATTTACACAAACTAAATGCCTACCATGAAAAAATTAGTCACATTCGATCAGCTAAATAAAGTTGTCCGTGATTTGAGAAAAAGAGGAAACAAGATTGCCTGGACAAACGGTTGTTTCGACATCATCCACGCCGGACATATTGATTATCTGGAAAAAGCGAGCGCTTATGGAGATGTGCTGATTGTCGGATTGAACAGTGACCAATCGGTTAAAAAGTGGAAAAATAGTACCCGACCGATTTTCACTGAAAACTATCGCGCCCTGGTTTTGAATGCGATTGTTTACATTGATTATATTATTATTTTCGATAAAAAAAGTCCGATCAGTCTGATCGAAAAGCTGAAACCGGATTATTTCATCAAAGGTGGTGACTACACCATTGATACCATCGACCAGAAAGAGCGGCGGGTGATTGAAGATTATGGTGGTGAGATCAGCATTATCCCGGCGGTGAAAGGATTGTCTTCATCGCTGATTATAGAGAGAATTTTAGCCAAAAGTGCTAAAATTTAATGAAACGCAAAAGCGCGAAGAACGCAAAGGAAAGATATTGAAAAGTGAGAAAAAGAGAGAATATCTTATCGAATAAAATTATTGGCTGTGCGATAGAAGTCCATCGACATCTGGGACCGGGATTACTTGAGTCTGCATATGAAGAGTGCCTGTGTCGAAAACTAATGCTAAACAATATTTCTTTTGAACGACAAAAAGCGTTACCTGTAACTTACAAAAAAGTAAAATTGGATTGTGGTTATCGCTTGGATATACTTGTTGAAAAATCAGTAATTGTCGAATTAAAAGCAATTGAGAAAGTTGACCCGATACATTACGCTCAGTTTTTAACTTATTTGAAGTTATCCGGTTTAAAGCTTGGGTTATTGATCAATTTTAATGTACCGGTCCTTAAAGATGGAATTAAACGAGTTGTACATAATTTATAGAATTATCTCTAAAAATTTTTGATATTTATAAATACAGAACGGAGTGCCGCAAAGTACTCAAATAATCTGTCTGTTTTTTTCTCTGCGATCTCTGCGTCTTTGCGGTGAATAACAAATGATTTTTTAGAATGACAAGACTAATCCCATTACAAAAACGCTACCGCACTCCACAGGAAAAAGAAAAATATGTGCGGGATTTGTTCTCTTCGCTGGAGCATCATTACGATCCGATGAACCGTTACATGTCGTTGGGTTTGGATATGAAGTGGCGCCGAAAAGCGATTCGCTTAGCCGGATTTCGTGAAAATTCGACGCTGCTCGATATGGCAATTGGCACAGGCGATTTGACTATGGCAGCGTTCGATCATGTACGAGATGCCAGCATTGTGGGGCTGGATTTCTGCCGTCCGTTACTATTGAGAGCAGAAGAAAAATTGAGCGGATCGAACAATCATCGTCCGGTAGCGTTAATTCAGGGGAATGGATTAAATATGCCATTTAAGGATCACTATTTTGATGGCGTGTTTACCGGATTTTCTTTGCGTAATGTGACGGACGTAGAGTCGTTATTCAAAGAATTTTACCGGGTGACTAAACCGGGGGGTAAGATGGTCACTCTGGAAATGATGCGTCCCGATAATTTTCTGACAAAATTCATTTTCGAAATTCACGTGAAACGCGTTGTGCCAATGCTTGGGAAGCTTTTTTCCGAATATCCGGATGCATATACCTATTTACCACTTTCCATTGAAAATTTTTACACAGCAGCTGAATTAGCAGATTTAATGGAAAATACGGGCTGGAAGGACGTCATCTATCATAAAATGATGTTCGGTTTTATTGCGGCTCATATTGCGATTCGACAATAAAGCTGATATCAAATTATAAATATTAATCCACATCGCGAAAACAGGAGAACTATTCAATGACTTTAGAAATGATTATTTTGTTCGTACTGTATTTATTGGTGGTTGCTTTTGGCTACTTGATGAAATTTTTAAATCTGAACCATCTCAAAAAACATGGTCATGAAATTCCGCCACCATTTGAAGGGCATATTGATGAACAACTGCTGAAAAAGACCAGCGATTACACCGTTGAACACGGTCGTTTCGGTTACATCGAGTCTATCTTTGATAACCTGCTGCTCATCGTGTTCCTGTTTGGTGGTTTATTAGCGGTTTATGATAACTGGATTCAGTCGCTGGATTTGCCCTTTATTTTAACGGGAATTTTGTTTTTCTTTTTACTGAGTATCATTTCGACAATACTCGACTTGCCGTTTGATATTTATTCGACCTTTAAAATTGAGAACAAATACGAATTCAATACAACCACGCCCAAAATATTTATCACCGACCTGCTCAAATCCTTTTTGATTTCAGCGATATTGTTGGCAATCATGGGAGGTATCGGTTTTTGGCTGATCAAAGCCAGCCCCAATTTCTGGTGGATTTATGTCTGGGCGTTTTTCTTGATTTTTAGTTTGTTCCTACTCTATATTTCCCCTTATGTCATTGAACCGTTGTTTAATAAATTTATCCCGATTTCAGAAGAATATAAGGAGCTCGAAGAAAAAATTACAGCCATGCTGGCCAAAGTTGGAATTAAAGTCAGCCGCGTTTTCAAGATGGACGCATCTAAACGCAGCAAGCATACCAATGCATACTTTACCGGTATCGGAAAAGTCAAACGCATCATTCTGTATGACACGTTACTGGATAAAATGGACGGAGATGAAATTTTAGCAGTACTCGCTCATGAAGCCGGACATTGGAAAAAGAAACACGTGATAAAACGGATTGTCGTTTCCGAGATTATCGGATTTGTGGGGATCTACATTTCATTCCGAATTCTCCAAACCGATTGGCTAACTCAGATATTCAATATTGAAGACGGCACCTTTTTCACCAAACTGGTCATTCTCGGTTTTATCGGTAGCATTGTCTCTTTCCCCTTGACGCCAATCTCAAGTTATTTTTCCCGAAAACACGAACGAGAAGCTGACCAAATGGCAGTCAACTTAACCGGAAAACCGGACGGACTAATCAGTGCAATGATTAAGTTGTCCAAGGACAATCTGGCAAATCTGCACCCACATCCGTTTTATGCGAAATTTTATTATTCCCATCCGCCGATTGTGCAGCGGATTCATCGGTTGGAGGAGATGGAGCCGGAGTTGTAAATAATATGAAGAATATGGAAATAGCTGTTGACTTTTATGGACAAAAAGATTAAATTTATTATGAAAAGTAACAAAAAATTGGGTATATAGAATGATGAAAAACTTGACTTTGAAAATTCCTGAATTCCTTGAGAATCGTCTGAATAAATATGCTCGCCAGATGGGACTAAGTCGATCTGAAATTGTTCGCAGAGCACTTATAAAATATGTGGCGATTGATGACAAAGAAATCTCCGGATCATTTTTAGATTTATCCCAGGATTTAGCTGGCAGTATTGATGGCCCTATTGATCTTTCAACAAATAAAAAGTATTTTGAAGGATATGGTAAATGATTGATCGGAAAATCGTATTGGATACTGGACCGTTGGTCGCGTTTTTAAATAGAAATGATTTTTACCATGATTGGGCGAAAATACAATTAGAGAAAATGATTCCGCCTTTGTTTACCTGTGAAGCTGTAGTTTCTGAAGCTTGCTTTTTATTAAGAAATTATGAGGATGGTGCTTCTAATGTCTTAAATTTGTTACAAAGGGGAGTTGTTATTCTTTCATTCAGTATGTCAGAAGAAATTGACGCTCTGCAATTGTTAATCAATAAATACAAAGATATTCCGATGGCATTCGCGGACGGATGTCTTGTTCGCATGGCAGAGAGAATTAAAAATAGTGCCATTTTTACTTTTGACAGTGATTTCAAAATATATCGAAAAGAAAAAAATAAGGCTATTCCTGTTATTATGCCGGATAAATTATAGCCCGTGTTATTCAATCAGTTATGAGTTAAAAATATTATAATTTCAAATTTAATTTACGGTTTTCTTTAACGTCACTCGCACCGCCACCGCAGACAGCGCCAAAATCCCAATCAGATTAATAATGACCGTGATTCCGTTCAACAAATCTCCCCAACTCCAGATATTTTCAGCGTTGTTATTTGCGCCAATAAATATTGACAGGCAAAATAACCAGCGGTAGAGAACTTTGATTTTATCTCCAAAAATGAATGCCGCACTCTGTTCCCCGTAAAAACACCAGGTAATCAGCGTGGAATAGCCAAACAGCAGCGAAGAACATAATACAATCCAGTTGCCTATGGGAAGTGAATTTTGAAAGCTATCAGCAACCAGCGCTGTGCTGTTCAGGCCTTGTGTTGTCCAAAATCCGCTGAGCAGAATGACGAAGGCAGTTAAACTGCACACAATGATGGTGTCGATAAAAACGCCTAACATAGCGATGAGTGACTGCCGCACCGGGCTATCCGATTGCGCTGTGGCATGCAGAATCGCGACTGAACCGGTTCCGGCTTCATTACTGTAAGCGCCTCTGGCTGCACCGTAGCGTAACGCCATCAACACTGTGGCGCCACTGAATCCACCGACCGCACCGCGGGTTGAAAACGCGGATGTGAAAATGTCCTGAAATACAAGGGGAATTTTATCCAGATTCAAAATCAAAATAATGAAGCCGCTACCCAGATAGAGTAGCGTCATGAAGGGCACTAATATTTCTGCCGTGCGGGCGATTTTCTTCAATCCGCCGATGATCACAAACCATGTCAGAATGGCGATTAATCCGCAGGACAAAAGCATGGGCATACCAAACTGATTGTTCAGCGCAATGGACATGGAATTCGACTGGATGGAGGTGGTTGCGAGCAGGGTTTTGACCGCCATTGCCAGCGCGAAGGCAATGGCTAATCCCCGCCATCCCAAACCTTTTTGAATGTAAACCATGGGACCGCCGAGATAAATACCGTCCTGATCTTTTTCCCGGAATTTAAATCCCAGCAAAGATTCGACATACATAACCGCCATTAATAATAAAGCGGAAATCCACATCCAAAAAATGGCGCCCGGACCGCCCACAGCAATGGCAGTCGCCACACCGGCGATATTCCCGTTTCCCACAATTCCTGATAATGCGGACATTAACGCCTGAAAGGGGGTAATATTGCCTTCGCCAGTCGACTTGACCGATTTCGATAGCGCTTGAACTGCTGGTACGAATTGGGAAAATTGGATACCTTTTAACCGAAGAGAAAGATAAAGTCCACTGCCCAGAAGGAAAATCAGCATCGGCGGACCCCAGAGAAAATTGGCAATGTCCTGAATCAGAGCGAAAAATGTCATCTGGTTTTTCCTGAAACGATAGTTTTAGGTTTTTATTTTTGAAATGACGTTTCCTGACTCATCAGCATAGGCGAACGCCATTTTTGTCGTGTTGTGTGCGAAACCGTAATGTCCCTTTTTATTGATGAGGATGACGCCGCCCCAACCTTGAACACGTTTTTCCAAAGTTTGTATCGAATTCTCTGCCGCAATATCGGCTGAACAATCTTTCAGCAAATCGCAAGCTGTTTTACTCAGCATCACTTTCATGATAGATTCCCCCCAACCTGTCGCGGAGCAGGCGCCAATTTCGTTGTCCGCATACGTCCCGGCACCAACAATGGGAGAGTCACCAACTCTGCCGGGCAATTTACGCGGTGTACCGCCGGTGGAGGTAGCTGCTGCCAAGTTGCCATTTTTATCCATGGCAACCGCACCGACAGTTCCTTTGGGGTGCGGTTCGAACGGATCCTTACTTTTAAAACTGGGATCATTTTTGATCTGCTGATAGAACTCGAGTTCACGCTCGGTGAGCAGGTCTCTCGGATCGACTGTTTCAATTCCCATTTGTCGTGCAAAATTTTGAGCGCCGGAACCGGCTAACATGCAATGCTCGGTTTTTTCCATAATATATCGCGCTATCGTGATCGGGTGTAACATATTTTGAACAGCCATCACCGCGCCAAAATTGAGTGTGCTGCCGTCCATAATCATCGCGTCTAATTCGATTTCACCGATTGCGTTTAAGAATGCGCCTCTTCCAGCGTCAAAGGTTGGGTCTTGTTCCAAAATTTTTACGGCGGATTCCACGGCATCAAGAGCGGAAATGCCGTCTTCCAGTTGCGGATAGATTTGAGAAACAGCTTCGCGGACGCCCTGAATATGAGCTTGATCCAGTTTGTCAGGAATACTCCAGGCGCCACCGTGTACAATGAGTCGTGGTTTCATGATTTGGAAAAGTAGGAAATTTCAACTTTATTTTCAAGTAGTTTTTTGAATATGGATAAAAAAATGCCAGACCCGATTGGAGTCCGGCACTATTTTTTGGGAGAATTGAAATGTCCAATATCACATTTCCAATGCCCGCAATTCATCTGATGTTGACCGCAGCCGAGCGGACAATTCCTTGGCAATACCCCATTGAATTTTGGATGCGATTTTAGGCTCGTTTTCCAGTAGTTCCAGATAATCATTTCGAGTGAGTGCATATAATTCTGTGTCTTCGTCGGCAACGGCAGAGGCTGAACGCGGCTTCTGCTCAAGAAGTGCCATATCGCCAAAAAATACACCTTCGCCAAACGAAGCCACACGCTTTCGGCGTCTGCCGGACTGAATATCGAACAAAATGCTCACACATCCTTTTGACACCAGATAGAGTGTATCACCTTCATCTCCTTCTTTGAAAATGATGTCGTTTACTTTGTAATTCACCTTGTTCAACTTAGGAGCAATTATCTCGATTTCATCTTCCTCTAAATATTGGAAAATTTTCATTTTTTTGATGTCAAATAATCGGGTTTCACCAGTAGCAATGATTCCGTCCTTTTTTAGAATATGGTTTTCCGCCCATTCCAAAGCCCGGTCGGTGTCATGAAATAGCCTGTCGTCTTCGAATTTATCCAGAATTTTTATTTCATTCAAAAATGTCGAAACACGATCATGTTCATTCTGCTCATTTTTGCTCACATAACTGAGTAGCAAAATTTTAAGATCACCAACAAGCTGGTCATTTAATTGGCGCAGTATCTGAGCGCCGGTTAAATCGATTTCTTTGATCAACCGGAAATCGAGAATGATAATTTCACAGCGGCAACTCTCTTTTTCAATTTCCTTCATCAGTCCGTCTGCTGTACCAAAAAACAGCGATCCATCCAATTGATAAATGACGATGCGACCGCCCTGTTTTTCCAGATACTGCATCTCTTCGGACGTTCTGACTTTTTTCGAATGAATCCGATCCCCGAAGTATTTATTTTTAATAACGGA
This sequence comes from uncultured Cytophagia bacterium, assembly GCA_964472785.1. GTDB lineage: Bacteria > Zhuqueibacterota > Zhuqueibacteria > Thermofontimicrobiales > Thermofontimicrobiaceae > CAYYMH01. Next base: position 104,510 of record CAYYMH010000005.1, read on the forward strand.
GCGGGTCACCTGATCTTTGATAAACAGAATCATGGTGATCAAAACACCGATGCCGACCGCGACCATCAGACTGACCAGCACAGTGACACCGGCGACCAAAGCCACTATTGCCATGCCCCGCCAGGTGGATTTTTGCTTAATGAGTTGAAAACTCCAGGTGTCCACCATGCGGCTGGAAGTCACGATTAAGATACCAGCCAAAACCGAATAGGGGATATAACGGGCGTATTTACCAAATAAAATCAGAATCAGAAAAACGGTGACGCCGCAAATCATGCCGGACAGGCGTGTTTTTCCTCCATTCTGCACATTAGCTAAAGTGCGTACCGTTGAACCGGCTCCGGGTAATCCGCCAAATAACGAGGCAATGATATTTCCGATGCCCTGGCCGAACAGTTCTTTTTGACTGTTATGCCGCGTTTTTGTGACTACATCCGCCACAAGAGACGTCAGTAATGAATCAATGGATCCGAGCATGCCCAATGTAAATGCAGGTGCGATCAGTGAAATCCAGGTTTGGGTGTCAAAGTTTTGGACGGATTGAACAAAATTTATTGCCATAGTCGGTTTGGGCAGTTCAGTCGGAATATTACCGATAATAAACGCATTTCCCTCAACAGCGAGTAAATCAGGACGAAAAACAATGCCGATCAAAAAGAAACAAACCATGCCCGCGATCAATCCAATCAATGCGCCCGGAATCCCTTTGATCAATTTTGGAGAGAAAATGACAGCCAATATGGTAACGCCCCCAACCACCATCGTAACCCATGACGCAGATGCAGTGCCATTAATAATTTGAAAAACATTTTGGTCACTGGATAAACCGAAAAACGGTTTGAGCTGACTGAGAAAAATAATCATGGCGACGCCGTTCATAAAACCGGCGATGACCGGATAAGGAATGTATTTGATCAGCCGACCGCCACCACTAATGCCTAACAGAATTTGCACCACGCCACCCAATAATACCGCAAAAAAGACCAGGGTGAGAATTGACGTTAATTCCGGTCCAGCTTCAACAGTCTGAATTGAACGAGTTTGGAGCTGTGCGATAATCAAGCCGGCTATCATCACACTCATGGGGCCTGTTGGACCGGTAATTTGGGTGGGTGTGCCGCCAAATAACGAGGCGAAGAAACTGGTTAAGATTGCGCCGTATAGACATGCCAGCGCCCCCTGACTGGCGAAATCCGGTCCGAGTGGCGTAAATGCGACAATGCCAAACGCTAATGCAAGCGGTAGCGCAATAATGGAAGATGATAATCCCCCGAACAAATCCCCCTTCAGGTTGCTAAACATGGTGATTTTCAAAGCCCGACGATGCCTCCCTTTTTACAGTTGTTAAATTCAATGGTGCTATTGATGAGTTAAAAATTACCAATCTCTATTGCCATATCAATGCCGGATTATATTTTAAATAATTTTCAAATGATTGTCAAGCGAATTATAATAAGTTTCAATTAATTCATGTTTTATTAATCAGTTCGAATAGAAATAGTTGATCAGAATTTTGTTCAGAAAAATGTCGTCTAATTACCAATCACAATAAATTAAAAAAGTTGAATCATCCGATTCTCAACAGTAAAGTATTGAACTTTTTCGTGTACTAATATGAAAAGTTTGTGCAATTTACTTAATTAACAACAACTTGTTAAGTTTAGTTTGACCTCCTGCTTGAAATTTTAATATATAAATTCCATTTGCAAGATTTTCAGCATTAAAAATTAATGAATAATCTCCAGAATGTTTATATTCATTTACTATTGTTGTAATTTCTCGCCCAAGTATATCATATAATTTAATAGTTACTTTGCATAAATTGGATATTGAAAATAATATTCTTGTTGATTGGTTGAATGGATTTGGGTAGCAAGGTTTTAAATAACAGGTATTAATATTTTTATATAATTCAGTTTTAACATGTGTAGATGGAGTGTATTTGTAGATTCTTAGATATCCCTTATCAGCAGAAAAAATATAAGGATATTTGACATCAATCATACCTATAGAATAATTTGTATGATAAGAAGATAGCAATTTTGGTGCTATAGGGTCTGCCACTGAAAACACGTGTAAATTACCATCACTTAAAAATAGAGTGTCTTCTAACAGCACTGCATCTATTATATTTTCCAGTTGGATACCATCAGTAGAATAATAAATTGGATTCAGTGGATTTTTTAAATCAATAACAACCAATTGTGAATCTTCTGATGTAGTATAAACATAGTTATCAAATCCGATACGGCTTCCATATCCATTTAATGGCACTGAACAGATAAATTCAGGTTGCTGAGGAGTCGAAACATTAAACACATTAATGCAATTATAGCTGAATCCGTCAACGAATACGAGTGAGTCATTTGCAAATAATATTTTATCAAGATTGTATTTCTGTATTTCTCCAATTTTTACTGGAGCCCACGGTTCTGTTATATCAAGAACTCCAAAAATGTTATAAGAGCTCACATAAGCAAACTCTCGATAAATTAATAAAGACATAATGTTAGAGTAATCCGGGTCATATTCTTTTTGTATCATTTGATCAGGTTGAACGATGTTAAAAATATCTATACCTCCCCAGCCATCATCAACAAAAAGATAGTTTTGATAAATTTCAATTTGGTTTGCATAGGCGTTAGTATTGACTATTTGTAATAATGCTGGATTGTTCAAATTGGTAATATCAAAGCTGGAAACTCCTGCAAATTTATTAGCTAAAAATGCATTGTTATTGTTTATAGCTATATCGAGAGCAATAGAGTTTGGGACGACTGGATTTTTTTTAATCTCTTCGGTGATCTCATATTTCCACAATCCCTCTTTGTCAAGGGTGACAATAATATTATTTTCAAAAAAATCTAAGTCTAGTATTACACCATAAAAGCTTTCATAAATAGAATAAAGAAATGTAGGTTTAGTAGGAGTTTCAATATCATAAGCAGTCACTGTATGATATTTAGATATATATAGCTTATTTTTAAATATTTCAAGATATCCGGCATAATATGGTTCCAAGCTCATTTTATAAACAGATTGAAAAAAATTCGACTCTGATAGATCATATATTGTCAATGTATCATACGTCGTTGGAATGAATGCAAAATTATCTTTTATTGCAATTGAGGAATAACTTATTTTTATGCTTCTGAGTTCTATTATTTTAATTTCTTGAGGATTTCCAATATCCGAAATATCATATATGATAATTTTACCAAAATCACCTCCTGAATCAGAAATATGTCTGGCTAAGACAATGAGTTTATCATGATATAAAGCTAAATCGTTAAGTAAACTGGGATGTAGCCATCCTCCCCACGGCATTTCAATATCTTGCTTGAAAAGTATTTCGGGGGATTCAGGATTCGAGATATCAAGAACTTCAATTAATAACTCGCGGCCACCATCGATTTGTTCGCTTACGAAAAGCTTTTTTCCGAATATTTTCATAAACTGAACAGGGAAAGTCATATCAATGTTATCAATTTCCTGAATACTTTCGCCATTGATTACTTTGAGAATGTGGATGATGCTGTCTCCAGATGAAAAATAGCAATAGTCTTTATATCCTACAACTGAAGAGTTATTCTCAAAGTTATTATCTGTTTTTTCAAAATGAAATTTGTATTGGAAATAATTTGGATTGGTTCGGTCAAATAATAATAACCCCACATCTGTGGCACATAAAACATTGTAATCCATAACTTCGGTGTCGGAAAAAGTAATATCTATAGAAGACCCGGTTAATGATATTTTAGTTTCTGATATCATTGATATGGACTGTCCAAAACAATATTCTGTTGAAAAAATGAAGAACAAAAAGAATATATAGAGTAGATTGAAAATTGAAATTAAAGTTTTTTTCTCCGTTATGGTTTTTACTAATCTTGTAATTAGGACGTAAAGGAAAGATTTATATTTCATAGTCAGATTCCTTCCTTGTTAATTCACTCTGGAATATTCAAGTGGAATGTAACATCGTTATATGAAAAGTGGAGCAATATCTGAGATGATGCTGCATAAATTAACAAGATTAAATTAATTATTTTTCGATTCATTGTCAAGCAATATTTCTCGTTAATTGACGCTGTGAGTAAAAAGCTCTGAAATTCAATTTTTCGTTGACATTGTTTAAGAAATATTTTACATTTAATCCCCAAAACGAATGATAAAAATTTTTAAATCAACATGCTTTTTTTGTAATCATAAACAGGCATAAATCATAATCAAGGCAATCGAATGAAAAATCAAAATTCAAACCCGCGAATCGGCTTTATCGGACTGGGCATTATGGGTAAACCTATGGCGAAAAATTTGTTAGACGCGGGCTATCCGCTCATCGTTCATAACCGAAGTCAATCCCCGGTGGAAGAGTTTGTGAAGTTGGGCTCCCAGAGCGCTGACTCGCCCAAATTGGTCGCTGAAGAAAGTAACATCATTATTACCATGCTGCCGGATTCCGCAGATGTTGAATCTGTTGCGTTGGGAAAAAATGGCATCATCCGCGGCGTCAGCGCTGGTCAGATTTATATCGACATGAGTTCCATTGAACCATTGGTCTCCCAAAAGATTGCTGCCCAATTTTCCGAAAAAAATGTGGACATGCTGGATGCACCGGTAAGTGGCGGCGAACCCGGCGCAATTAGAGGTGAATTGGCAATCATGGTCGGTGGGAAAGAAGATGTGCTTCAAAAATGCCGTCCGATTTTTAACGTGCTCGGTAAAAGCACAATTCGGGTCGGTGACATCGGAGCCGGGGGATTTGCAAAACTGGCAAACCAGATTATCGTAGCGCTCAACATTGCCGCGGTTTCGGAAGCATTTGTTTTGGGGCAAAAAGCGGGTTTGAATCCGGAGAATCTCTTTCAGGCAATTCGCGGCGGACTGGCGGGCAGCAACGTGATGGACGCCAAAGTACCGATGATCAAACAGCGAAATTTTGAACCGGGTTTTAAAATAAAATTGCACGATAAAGATGTGAAAAATATTCTCAGTACGGCTCAGGATTTAAATGTTCCTCTTCCGTTGACCGGAATCGTCAAGCAGATCATGAACGCATTGTTAGCTGATGGAAAAGGCGAATTGGATCATGGGGGTATGGTTCAGTTTTTTGAAAAAATAGCAGACACGATTGTGAAAGAAAAAGGTTAAAATGGATCAAATAGGAGTCGGAATTATCGGGTGCGGCGGCATTTCCCAGGCACACGCGGAGTCATTTCAGAGGCTCAATCGAAATCTGCCAATTAAAATGATCGCTTTTGCTGATGTTAATTTGAAAAAAGCGCAGCAGAGAAAAAGTCAATTTGGTGCGATCGTCGCGGTTGAAGATTATCGTAAAATGATCGAAAGCGAAGATATTCAAATTGTCAGTATTGCCTCTCCGCCGTGGCACCATTTCCAAACGATCAAAGATTGTCTGTTAGCCGGAAAACATGTGCTCTGCGAAAAACCGGTGGTGCTGAATCTGGCTCAACTGGACGAAATTGAGAAAATCGCGGTCGAATCGAATTGTACCTTTGGGGGCGCCTTTCAATGGCGATTCGGCAATGGCGTCCGGCAGGCGAAGGCACTTTACGACCACGGATTTTTCGGTAAAGTCGTGTACGCGTCGAATAATTTATTTTGGCACCGAACCGAGGAATATTTTCGGGTGGAATGGCGCAACTGCTGGGAAAAATCCGGTGGCGGAATCATGTTCACGTTAGCCTGCCACGGATTGGATGCACTAATTTATATTTTGGGTGACGTGGATCATGTTTCCGCTGAGCTGGATGCCATTCATTTTAATATCGAAATTGATGATAGCGGCGCCGTGATCCTCCGCTTTAAAAATGGCGCACTGGGGCATATTGCCGCAACTGTCAATGCGCAAAAACAGCGGAGTCGTTTGGAAATTATCGGCACCAGGCTTGAAGCGATTTCCTCTGAAGATCCGTACGGTGTTGCTTTCAAGCCCTGGCAATTTCGTTCGGTTGATAAAAAACACCAACAGCAGGTCAATGAATTTTTAAAACAAAATCAACGTCCGAAGCCAAAGGATTATCACGATTTGCTGGTAGCGGACTTTGTGGATGCCGTATTGAAAATAAGACAGCCTCTGGCGAACACTCAAGAAATCAGACGTTCGTTGCAGGTTTTGACTGCTATTTATAAAGCGAATCGATTAGCAGCACGGGTAAATTTACCGATTTTGGGTGACGACCCTTTTTACCACAACATGAATCCAAATTCGCCTGAAACCGTCTAAAATAAAATGTCGTTCGCTGTTAAAATTTGTTCGTCCAATTAATTCAAATGCATTTCTTGACCTGATCTAAATCAAAACGGGACTAATATGATCACAACAGAACTGATTATCAATTTATTACTCATTTTGACTGTTGCCTGGATAGTGGGCAGCATCTTTGCACGTTTCGGATTACCGGCCATGTTAGGGGAATTGTTAGCTGGTATTTTGTTAGGACCACCAGTTCTGGGATTGGTTGAGCCTTCAGCCTCACTGGAACTGATGGCGGAAATGGGTATTTTCTTTGTCATGTTTTATGGCGGTATGGAAATGGACGCCCGGGAGTTGATGGAGCATCTCAAGCCTTCCTTTGCGGTTGGAATTGGCGGTTTTTTGCTGGCTTTTGCATTAGGCATCGGATTGACCCTACTTTTTGGCGGAACCCTGTATCAATCATTATTCGTCGGCATTGGCATGTCCGCCTCTGCAATTGCGGTGCAATCTGTTATTTTAAATTCGCTCAGAATCAATAAAACATACATCGGGCATATCATCATCGGTGGCGCCATCGTGGATAATATCCTTGCGCTGAGCGTTTTGTCTTTTTTGTTGGGAATTGCAGAAACCGGTGAATTCGATGTCTGGAAAACGATGTTCATTATCTTGAAAGTGATCGTCTTTTTTGGATTGACCTTAGTCTTGGGGTATTTTGTGATGCCTAAAATTACCCGGAATCTCCACGATCGTGAAGGTAAAGGATTTACCTTTGCGTTAGGGACAGCCCTTATCATGGCGTACTTAGCGCAGTTAGCCGGACTACATCTGGTTATCGGCGCCTTTTTAGCGGGTCAACTCGTGCGAAAAGAAATTATGGATGAAAAAATATATCACGCTATTGCCGACCGTTTTTATGGAATCAGTTATGGTTTTTTAGTGCCCATTTTTTTCGTGTCACTCTCGTTTCATTTACATTTTGATTTAAACTTATCATTTTTTCTGTTCACGCTGGCGCTTATTGTTGCTGCGTTATTAGGAAAGTTTGCCGGTTGCGGACTTGGCGCTTTCTCGATTCGCCGTAACATTTGGGATTCGATTGTCGTCGGATTCGGGATGAACGGTCGCGGCGCCGTTGAAATGGTCATCGCCACTGTGGTTATCGCTAAAAGCGACAAACTGATCGAAGCCGGCGTCATCACCACACCATTGCTCACCGACAACCAATTCTCCGCGTTAATTTTGATGGCATTCGTGACCACGATTCTCGCACCGATTTTGATGAAATGGTCAGCCCTGAAAGCCTGCCGTTCCGACGAGAAAGCCTCTTTTTGTACAATTTGGGAGCAGCATATTGGGGATTGATATATGTTTTTGGACAGAAAAAAATCGGGCTCCACTTTAAATATTGGAGCCCCGTGAAAATCTATACATGACCAAAGGCAACTTGTGATTTTTAATCTCGACGACAATCAAAATCTAAAGCGACCGAATCCCCCGTCGATCCAGCAACGTTCCTTCCACCAAATGCAAATTCACAATCGCATTCAGGTGTGAGATGATGGCGCGGACCTCGTCGATTTGGCTGGCGATCAGATCGCGCTGTGCCTGAAGGACGAGGTAGTTGGTGGATTTGCCGACGCGGAATTTTTCCTGTTCGGCTGACAGTTTTTGCTGCTGGAGTTCGTGAGCTACTTTGGTGGCGGTAATTTGCTGCCGGGAGCGCAGCACTTCGAGATAGGCGGACCGGACGTCTTTCTGCACCAATCGCTCCATGTTTTCCAGCGCCAGTTCCAACTGTTCCTGCGAATAGCGGGCGCGTTTCAGTTGCGCACGGCTCTGGCGATTGATAACGGGAAAAGCAAATGACAAGCCGCCTTCGACGGTGTAATAGGGGCTGGTCACGTCGGGCAGGGCGTCGCTGAGAAAGGCTCTGGAATAGGTGGTTCGTCCCATGGTGATGAAAAAATCAAGCTGCGGCAGGAGACCATTTTTGGTCATGGTGATGTCCAGCGCATTTTTTTTCAAGTCCAGCCGGGCTTGCAATAAGTCAGGTCTGTACTTCAATCCCAGTTGCTCGTGGATGAGAATCGTGTCGAGCGTGTCGGTGGGCACAAAAGGTTCATCCGACAGTAGCGGCAGCGTGTCCCACTCATTTGGGATTTTTTTGTTGAGAAGAAAGATAAAATTCAACCGCGCCTGCTCGAACGCGCTTTTCGCGTCAATCAGTGCCTCTTTTCTGGTAGCCACTTCAGCGTGAACTGCCGCCAGTTCCAATTTAGCCAGTTTACCCACATTCACCCGTTCCACGGATTCATCCAATTGCTGCTGAACCAGTTCCAAAGATTTTTTTTGAATTCTGATTTCTTCGGCGGCGAGATACAGATCCCAGTAAGCCTGTTCCACTGAAGCGATCACCAGTTCGGCAACGGCTTTCAATTCCAACCCGGACATTTCCACATCAATGTTTGCTTTGCGAAGCGTGGCTAAATTGGCGCCAATCCAGAAATCTCTCAGCAGAGACTGGGTAACTGTAATACCAATGGAACCGGTGTACTGGTCGGAATAAATACTGGAAAGCGAGCCGCTCATCGACGCATCGGCAGACACTGTGGTTCCGCTGGGCAGCTTTTCCGACAAACCAACATCGTACTGAAAGCGGTCCATTTGCATTTCAAAGGGATCCGGTCGTGAGCCTAAAAAACGGAGCATGTTGGTTTGACTTTTAGTCGCGTTAGCGGTAAGTTCGGGATCGAATTCTGCCCGGGCTTCACTGGCGACTGTTTTATTTATTTTCGGCTGCAAGCGCTGAATGGTGACCGACGGGTTGCGTTCCAGCGCCGTCAAAATAGCGTCCATCAGGCTGATTTGAAAGGTATCTTTTTGGACTGTGATTTTTTGTGAGTCAGTTTCAATCGTTTGAGCAAATGATAACCTGCTAAAAACAATTAAACTTAAAATGAAGATCATGTAAATGATTGTATTTTTTTTCATGACATCACCGAATGTTTACGTCGCAGTTTTTGTTCAAAAATGGAATAGACCACCGGAATTAAAATTAGTGTAATCAGCGTTGAGCTGAGTAAACCGCCAATAACTACCCTGGCTAAAGGCGCCTGAGCTTCACCGCCTTCACCCAATCCGAATGACAGCGGCAGCAATCCCAGCACTGTGGTAAGTGTTGTCATCAGAATCGGACGCAGTCTCCGGGAGCCGGATAACGAAATCGCTTCAAATAAGGACATATTTTGATTGCGCCGCAACTGATTGGTGTAATCCACCAACAAAATGGCATTATTCACCACGATACCGGCTAACATGATGCAGCCAATAAATGCCTGCATGCTGAAAATTGTCCCGGTTAAAATCATCGTCAGTACAATACCGATTAGCGCCATGGGAATGGAAAACAGTACCACAAACGGATCAATGAACGACTCGAATTGTCCGGCCATTACCAGATAAACGAGCAGCAACGCCATAATAAATCCGAAAATTAATTCCCGGAATGCTTTCTGTTGTTCTTCATAATCGCCACCAAAGGTGATGGCAAAATCTCGGGGCACCGGAATGGTTTGCAGGTTCTCCCGGATGTCGGAAATGATCGAGCCCATATCTCTACCAGTAAAATTAGCGTTGATATTGATGATGCGCTCCTGGTCTTTCCGTTCGATGCGAACCGGTCCCTCCTGCGGAATCGACTGCACTACATTGCGTAAAATAATCGGCTCACCCCGGTTATTGACCACCGTCAAATCGAGCAAATCCTCCAAATTTTTTCGATCTACTTCGCTGAGCCGTACCAGTATCCGGTACTGTTTGCCACCTTCCCTGAAATAAGAAGCATGTGTGCCGCCAACAGTGGTTTGCAGGGCGTCACCGATTTGGGACACTGACAGTCCCAGATCCGCAGCTTTGTAGCGATCGATGCGAATCACTTGCTCGGGGCTACCTTCTTCCCGGCTAATCCGGGTGTCGGTAATTCCCGGGACGTTTTTGATAACCTGTTCCACTGTTTTGGCTAATTCATTGGCGATTTTTAAATCGTAGCCACGGATTTCCACATTGACATTATCCATTTCCGAAGTGCCCATGCGCAGCAAAAACAATCCCTGACCCGCACGGGTTCGAATGGTTACGCCGGGTAATCCGGAGAGGGTGCGTCTCAAATCATTAGCGATGTCCTCACTGCTGCGTTTCCGTTCATTTTGATCCACCAGCGTAATGCGAACTTGCGCTGTGTGTCCGCCACTGGAACGCCAGCCACCACCACCGATTCGGGACATGACTGAAGTGACTTCCGGTACTGTTTTTAAAACAATGTCCTCCACGGTTTTGGTAACCTGATCGATCACCTCCAGCCGGGTGCCGACTGCCATTTCCAGATTGACTCTAACTTCACCTTCGTCTGCTGAAGGCATTAATTCCACTCCGATGAAACGAACCAGAAAAAAGGATACGATGAAAAGAATAATTGTCACAATCACCACTGTTTTGCGGCGTTTTAATGCCCAATCTAATAGACGCGCGTATTGTCCTTCAATTTTTAGGAATGATTTTTCACTCAGCGAGTAAATTTTGTGTAACCGCCCTTTGCTCGCCGAATCACTCAACGGTTGATAACGAAGAAATTTAGACGAAAGCATGGGAATTAAAGTCGAGGCAACGATCAACGAACACAACAACGCAAAGCTGACCACATAAGCCATTTGCTGAAACATGATGCCGGACATACCGCGCAGAAAAACGACCGGGAAAAAGACCACGACGGTCGTTAAAATACTGGCTAAAATCGCTGACCAGACCTCAGTCGTTCCGACCAGTGAGCTCTCGGTCGGATTAGCGCCCTCCTCCCGGTGGCGGTAGATATTTTCCAGCACCACAATTGAGCTGTCCACCAACATGCCGACGCCGAGCGCTAATCCGCCAAAAGTGATGATATTTAAAGTGAACCCGCTGAAGTACATCAAGCCAAACGTGGCGATCACTGAAATAGGAATGGCTGTGGCGATGATGATGGTACTGGAAATATTCCTTAAAAATAAGAATAGAATAATGATGGCTAAAATGCCGCCCAAAACAGTGGCATTGCCCACATTGTTGATGGATTGTTTGATGTAGCGTGATGTGTCAAAAAGTGGCAGCAGCTTGATTTGCGGAATGTCCCGGTTGATTTTTTCAATTTCCGCTTTGACATCTTCGGCGACTTTGACAGTGTTGGAGCCGGATTGTTTGTTGATGGAAATGCGCAATCCGGGTTCGCCATCGATACGCACGATTTGTCTGACCTCTTGCCATGAATCATTGACTTCTGCAAGATCACGGATCAAAATCGGCGTCCCCTCTCTCATGGTCACGACGGTATTTTGAATTTCCTCAAGTGACTCAAACTCGCCTTTGGTGCGGATCAATACTTCGAAATTGCCTTTTTCAAAAAGTCCGGCGGGGATATTCCGGTTTTCATTTCTCAGTGCGGCTATGATGGCATTGGGAGAAATACCCAGTGCTTTCAGTTTTTCCGATTTCAAATTCACATGAATTTCGCGGTAAAGTCCGCCGCGAATATCAATGGCAGCCACTCCGGGTACTCGTTCGAGGCGGTATTTAACCTGATCTTCCACAATCTGTCTTAAATCCAACGGATGCAAATTACTGGATATTCCGATCATCATGATGGGAAAGGCGGACAGATCAAATTTCCGGATCATGGGTCGCTCGATGTCTTCAGGTAATCGTCCGAGAACCCGATCGATCCGGTCCCGGATGTCATTGGCAGCGACTTCCAAATCCATTCCCCAGGTAAAAGCCACCCGCACCATACTTCTGCCTTCGGTTGAAGTGGATGTGATTTCTTCAACCCGCTGCACTGCAGCCAGCGCTTCTTCGATGGGACGGGTTACCAGCTCTTCCATTTCCTGGGGTCCCACATTGCCGTAGCTGGTGATCACCGAAATGGTGGGATAGGTTATTTCCGGCATCAAGTCAATCGACAGACGATACAGTGAAACCAAGCCTAATATGATGATGATCAGGAAAACGACAAATGTTAAAATAGGGCGATTCACTGGACCTTTTGCAATGTTCATGGCCTTTATTCCTTCCCTGAATTGTTTTCACTTTTTTCATCTGTTTTGGATTTGGGTAAAATGATCGGGCTGCCGTTTTCCAGCAGGTGTTGTCCCAGCGTGATCACTTTTTCGGTGATGATGGGCCAAGCGATCTCCACTTTTTCTTTGGTCACAATACCGAGCTGAACAGGCACGTAACGGGCAGTGGTGGTTGCTTCATCAACCACGAATATCCCATCTTCACCACCGTGGGTCACCAGCGCTTCTGCCGGCACAGTCTGTGCTGAATCCTTGTCAGCTAACACAATACTCAATTTTGCAAACATCCCCGGCTTTAACAGCAACGAATCATTGGGGACTTCCACTTCAATATTTGCCACTCGCGACTCCTGCTGCAACATGGGAGCGATTTGGCTCACTTTACCAAAAAAGCATTTTTCAGGGAATGCATCGACCCGAATTTCCGCGGTTTGCCCAGTCTGGATTCGACCATAAACTCGTTCGATAATTGTCGTTCGAACAATTGCGGTATCAATACCGATCACACTAACGATCGGAGAATTTGGCGCTAACAGGCTGCCTTCATCAACAAACCGTTCTCCGATAAATCCAGGTTCAGTGGCAACCAGTACTGTATAATTCAACCGGATATTGGCGGATTGCAATGCAGCTTCGCGCTGTTCCACCTGAGCCTTTGCCAACTTAAGCCTGGATTCCTGGGCGCTGTAATTTGAAGCGGCAGCGTCCAGTTCGGCAGGTGAAGCAATCCCTTTTTCCTGCAACGATTTCACCCGTTGAAATTCCTGTTCTGCTAATTCAAGCTGGGTGATGGCTTCGTTTAATGATGCCTGGGCGATTTTTAGATTGGCTTCGGCTTCCAGCACTGCCTGCTGGTATTCGGCGTCATCAATTTTGGAAATGATTTCCCCGCGGCTTACCCAGTCACCGATCCGTTTTCGTATCGTAATGACTCTGCCGGATACCTTTGGAGAAACCACATATTGATAGAGTGGATAAACTGTGCCGGTGAACAAACTAATTTCCTGTATCGGAGCAATGCTGACGCTATCGATCAACACCGCAACTGGCGGGCGACCGGGTCTGCGAGAGCTGTCTTCACCTTTTTTAAGCAGGACGAAAATACGCCAGCCTAAAATGATAATGAACAGCGCGACAAGAATTCTGATCACATTTTTCTTCTTCATTTTACTTTCTCCAAAAATAAACAACTTTTGCCATCAACGTCCGATTGATGAGCGTATCGTTGTTATTGCCAACGAATTGTTCTTGATTATAAACCAGATAAAAATCACTTCCAGGCTTAAAAATATAGCGGAATAGCAGGTTGACATTCCACTTCACCCGGTCGTCAAAGCGCAGCCGGTCACTGTTGTATTGAATGTAGCCCTTGAGGAAAGCTTCGGTTGAAAACGCATAAATCAGCCGATTAGAGAGGGTGAATGTGTTGAACTGCGCGTGCGGGAGTTTGATTTTGTTAAGTCGATAATCCGAATTCAGGATGAATTTTTTAAATCCCTTCCAATCAACGCTGCCACTCAGCGAATATCTATCGCCGCCATAATAATCTGCGGCAGAAAGCTCGGCTTTCATGGCCAATGGTTTGGACGGATCGGATTTGTATTCTACACTGAATTGATTTCCTTCATAAACACCTTCATTAATGAAAATTGCGGAACGAACTTCCCAATCATCGGGTAATTTTTCATAATACCGTTCCGCTTCCAGTTGAAATTCAGCGGCGGACTGGAAATGAATGGAGTAGGAGAATCCGGTTTCCCGTTCCAATAACGCATTGTTCTGATCTGTTAAATAATCTGCGTCGATCCCGTAGGAAAATTTTCTCACAGATTCAAATTGTTCCGGGCGCGGAGAATAGGAAAAACGTCCCGATGTATGTCGAATATCGGTGCGTCTGACAAATCCCATTTCCGGCTTGAAATTTTCCTCGATATCCGTATATTCCAGGCTGGCGCGATAAAGGTCAGTGTCCCAGCTCAAACCAAAGTTAGCAGCATTGTTTCGTTGCTTTGAAATGTCTGATGTTTGTGTGCCGGAGACAAGGGTATTCAGCGTGAGTGTTGGGCTAAACACCAATCGGCTATCGACGCCGTAAGTTTGGTTGTTGTGTCCTTTATTATTTGTAATGTTGCCGGTCAATAATAGTCCGACAGTGGATTGGTTGAAAATATCCTGTTTTAAGCGAAGAACGCTGTAATTTGTCGAAGGAATTGTTTCTTTGCTATCATTGATGAGTGTGGTTTGGCGGGAGATCATATTAATCAAACCGATAGTGGTGCCATTTACCTTTCCGGTAATTTTCGCTCCACCCCAGAGCGGAATTTCATGATTGCGATGGATGCCAATCCGCCGGCTGTAAAAAAGGATCGGCGCGTTTCCATACCGGGAAGACGTGTTGAATATCTCAGCGCCTTCCAGAAAAAATTCTCGCTTTTCCGGGAAGTAGAGGGAAAAGCGCGTCAAATTGACCTGTTCCTGATCTGCTTCCACCTGAGCAAAATCTGTGTTGTAAGTCAGGTCTGCAATCAAATTTGAAGTGAGGTTTATTTTAGCGTCAATACCACCGTCGCCGATTCGTTTTAGATTCATTTCAGTTTGATGGTCTTTTTGCATACCGCCAATCAGAAATGGTTGCAACTCTAAATTTCCGCCCATGTGCAGTCCTTTGAATGGTCCCACATCGCCGGCGTAATTCAGTTTGAAAATACCATGTCCGCCGACTTCCCTGGGAATATGGCTCCAATCCAGCTTTTCATTCTTTCGTCGAATCATTCTTCCGAAATTAACGCCAAAGTATATGTTTTCACCTTCCACAAAACGGAGCGTTTTCCAGGGAATAGCGAGTTCCGCGAACCAGCCCTGATCCGTAATTTTCGATTTACACTGCCAGATACCGTCCCATTCCGGGTTATAATTCCTGCCTTCGTCACTCATTTTGGCGTCGCGCTTGTTCCCGTACGCGTTGAAAATGAAATAAAAAGCGCTGCGCTGGTCATGGTAAGTATCCAGCACAATCTCAAAATAATCATCATTGTCCATGTAGGCATCGCGGCGGAGTTCGGTGCGGACGATTTTGTCTGGTTCTGAATCATAGCATTTTATGGCAAAATACAAATAACGTTCATCGTAAAGGCAGCCGATTTCGGTTCGTTCAGTTGGCGGATCGCCGTCACCGGGCTCCCGTTGCTGAAAACTGTCATCAAAATAAGCTTCATTCCAAACTGGTTCGGTCATCTCGCCGTCAATATTTATTTTTTCGGTAATCAATTTCGTATTCAATAATTTTGTCTGGCTTTCTTCTCCAAACTGCTTTTTGCTGGCTTGCGCATTTAAAATATTCATACTCAAAAATAAAAATCCGATCAAACTCACCCTAAAGAAAAACCGCAATATCAACCTCCTGCTTCATACAATTCCTGACATGTCAAAAATTAAAAAATTAAATATAGTGATAATATTTTTTGAAATCAACTTAAATGAATATATTTAAATTTAAACATTTAAGTGAACATTGAGTTCCCGCAGCATTATTCCTGATTTTTGAAATCATTCATATTGGAGTGCATTGCCTTCACAGGCTGTCCAAGAACTTTGCTATCGCTGGAAAAACCCTTGCGAAGGTTTGTTAGTAAGACAACCTATAGATTATTAAATGAATTACTATCAATATACGGCTTGTCCTGTTTTTAAAAACCTTCGCAAGGGTAGATCGTGGACACACTCTTCATACGATGCACGTATTCAAAAAACTTTTCTCTGTAGATAATTCAATTAAATAATTGATTCAATGAGAATGAAGATTCCACACCGGAATTATCACACCATTTTAGTTGCAAACAGACCTGAACGTATTTTCATATTGAAACAGTGTAGCCTGAATTAAACAGTTTTAGTGCTAAAAACTTGCTGAAAAAATTTAAATGATTGGGTTTTCTGTTCAGCTTTCAATTATTAACATCCCCCTAAATCCCCCTTCAAAGGGGGACTCTTAAACATCCCCCCTTTGCAGGGGGGCAAGGGGGGATGTAGCTATTTAACTTTCAATATTATAATAAGTTTGACGATTTATTTCTGAACAGATGACCTAATCATAAAATTTATTTCCATTGAAGAGTAACACAATTTGTTAACCACCGATTTTAATTAAACTTATAACCTCAATTGATCTTTTTCCGAATTTATCATAATAGCCTCATTTAATTCTTGCTTGATGTTAAAAATATTTTTATATTGACCGAATAAAAAAACCGAACGCTTTGCTAAATAATCGAACCCAAAAAAATGAAAACGGAGGGAATATGGAGCAATCAAAAACCGGCTTACCGGAAAATGCGTATCGTCCTTTGAAAGAAGGTGAAAAGTATGAACCCTTTGTCCCGGCTTCATTTAAAGGAGCCGAAATTACTATGCGGTCAGTCACGTGGGGACTGGTACTGGCAGCAATTTTCACGGCTTCTGCCGCTTATCTCGGCTTGAAAATCGGACAGGTGTTTGAGGCAGCCATTCCCATTGCCATCATCGCAGTCGGACTGAGCGGCTTGTATGCCCGCAAAAACACCATTTTGGAGAACGTCATTATTCAGTCCATTGGCGCGGCTTCGGGCATGGTTGTCGCTGGCGCGATCTTTACGATTCCAGCGCTGTATATTATTCCGGGACTAACCACCAGTTTTTTACAGATTTTTCTGGCGTCATTGTTCGGCGGATTTTTAGGCATCGTTTTTATCATTCCGCTGCGCCGGTATTTTGTAGCGGAGCAGCACGGACTTTTACCCTTCCCGGAAGCCACCGCGATTAACGAAGTTTTGGTCACCGGTGAAAAAGGAGGCGAGCAGGCAAAGACGTTAGTGTTCGCCGCGCTGGTTGCCGGTATCTATGATTTTATCATCGCAACCTTTGGTCTGTGGAGTGAAGTCGTGTCCACGCGCGTCATTCCCTGGGGAGCCAAACTTGCCGATAAATCCAAATTGATTTTGAAAGTGAACGCCGGCGCCGCAGTCATGGGACTGGGATACATCATCGGTATCCGTTATGCGTCGATCATCGTTGCCGGAAGTTTTGTGTCGTGGCTGGTCCTGATTCCCGCGTTGTGGTATTTCGGCAGTCATATCGACGTGTCCATTCTGCCCGGAGAAATTCCCATCAGCGCAATGACGGTGGAACAGATTTTCTCAAATTATGTCCGTCACATCGGTATCGGTGGTATTGCCTGCGCCGGTATCATCGGGATTATCAAAAATATAAAAATTATCGTTTCGGCATTTTCATTAGGGTTTAAACAGATCTTCAAAAAATCACTGGTCGAAGAAAAACCGATCCGCACCGATAAGGACATTCCGATGTCGCTGGTGATTTTGGTCATCCTGCTGACCTCGATTGCTATTCTGCTGTTTGTGCGTGGCGCAGTGGTTGATACATGGTACATCGCGATCATCGCTCTGTTTCTCACCGTGATCATCAGTTTTCTCTTTACCACGGTCGCAGCCCGGGCGATCGCCATTGTCGGAGTTAACCCGGTTTCCGGCATGACGTTGATGACATTGATTTTGAGCAGCCTGATTTTGGTCAAAGTCGGTCTGCAGGGAGCAAGCGGTATGGTGTCGGCGTTAATTATCGGAACCGTGGTTTGTACGGCACTTTCTTCGGCAGGCGCGTTTATCACGGACCTGAAAGTCGGCTACTGGCTCGGCTCAACGCCGTTTAATCAGGAACGGTACAAGTTTTTGGGTATTCTGGTTGCGGCGCTCTGTGTTGGTGGTGTGATCCTGCTGCTGGAGAATGTGTACGGCTTTGTCAAAACACCGGCGCATCCCAATCCGCTGGCTGCTCCGCAGGGAAACGCTATGGCTGCCATTTTGAAAGTACTGTTCGCCACCTCCGAAGTGCCCTGGGGATTGTATCTGGCTGGTATTTTTATGGCGATCATTATGGAGATTCTCAGCATTTCACCGCTGGCTTTTGCTTTGGGCATGTATCTGCCGATTGAGCTGAATACGCCGATTCTGATTGGTGGAATTGTCGCCTATTTGGTGAGTAGAAGCAGCAAAAACGAAAATATTGCCAAAGCGCGCAAGGATAAAGGCACGCTGATCGCGTCCGGATTTATCGCCGGTGGCGCGCTGATGGGCGTGGTGAGTGCAGTCATCGCCTATTTCTTCGAAGACAAACTAAACACTGGTGTTGCCGAACTGGAATTGGGCGGTTGGCACATCGGCATGGCAGTGAGCGCGGTGTTGTTTACGTTCCTGTGCGTTTTTATGTATCAGTACGCAAAATCTGCCAAAGCGGATGATTAAAAATATTGGCACAGAAGTGCTAATTGGTTTTGTTGGTAGTTTGGTCTCTGCTATGAGGAGCTTGTCCGAAAAGGAAAGTAAACTGTTAAAATGTGGTGCTAATTCAATTTTTCATAGTGAATTAGCACCTCAATTTATTGAATAAAGAAACCGGGTCAGCATCGAATCTTCATTTACGCTTCTGCCGATCTTCTGCTGTTCGATAATCTCCAGGCTGTTGATCACATTCAGTTGGTCAATATAAACGGTATCCGTTCGCACGAATCGATCCGCAACCGGCAGCGTCTCCTGCATTGTAAAGGAAACGCGTTCGATACCGATGAACAACAGCAAAATGAATGTGAGCCCGATAATTCCCTGATACACCGGAATGCGATAGTCCAGTAGATGCCACAGCGTCTGCCAGGTTTTTGAAAAAAATAGATGGTGAAATTATAAGCGGACTGCATCTTGTTTCTGACAATAACTGAAGTATTACGAAAAGTGCAATTTTGTACTTGCTAAATAGCTCGAATTATTTTATATTATAACTCATCATCAATTGTGTAAGTGGTGTGAATTTCAGCGGAGTCGATTTTCTGTTTGAATTTGCGCTTCATGAATTCTTTGATATAATGCCGGCTAACCGGGATCAGGGCTAAAAAACCGATGACATCAGTGATCAATCCTGGTGTGAGCAGCAACAATCCTCCGGCTAAAATGATAACACCGTCCAGCAGCGATTCAGTGGGAATTTTTCCCATATTGAGATCGGTGCGAATCCGGGTGATTACGATGAATCCCTCATTTCGAGCCAGAGAAGCGCCGATGATGCCGGTGAGAATAACAATGGCAATAGTTGATCCAAGTCCGATTTGCCGACCGAGCTCGATGAGCAATGACAGTTCGACAAGGGGGACAATGGTAAAAAGTAATATTAAACGTACAAGCATTTTATGTCCTTTGATTGATTTTTCATAGATTTATATTACTATACTTGTTAAATTTTAATTTGTTTCTTGTGTTATAATGATTCTTCTGAAATCAAAATATATTATTCATATTATTTTCACGATAACGGTTTTTGTGATCGCCTGCAAAAATCCGTTTGCCACCCGCGATCCGGAACCGCCCAGCACGGGCCAAAGTTCGTGGCAATTTCCCACCGATCCACTGACCGTTTTGGAAAACATGAAGTCAGCGTTTCGGGAAAAAAATGTGGAAAATTATTTGAAATGTCTGGTGGACTCCAATCAATTGTTCACTTTTTTTCCGGATGCATACGAAGCGTCAAACAATCCCGGCATTTTCGAGCAATGGGGGCTCGGTCACGAGCAATCTTATATCAACAAGCTTTTCACATCGTTGCCTGACGATTCGACACGGAAATTGACTTTTGCTCCCGATTTTGAGCGGGATGACAAGCTGGATTCGGTTTTCATCAGCCTGGATTACACGCTGGAAATTCATCACGTTTTGCAAAATTCATATCCAACGCGCGCACAGGGCCGAGCAGATTTTTGGTTTATCCGGCGGAACGGTTATTGGGTGATCAAGCGATGGGAGGATCACGAAACGATTGTGGATACCACATCGCTGCGATTGCCGTCTTGGAGTACGGTTAAGTCAAGTTTTGTCAACTAAGTTAAATATAGAGTGAAAATTGAGCAAAAAAAGAAAAAAATATAAGCCGAGATCAAAAACCGTAAAAATGCGGTCGCCAATGACTGCCCGAAAAAGACGGACGACCAAGCGGAAACCGTATTTGGAAAAGCTCTCGCAGATCATTCGCCTGATTGTTCTATTCGCGCTGTGTGCGTTTATCGTTTATCAGTTGTTTAAACCGGAAAAGAAGAAAGATGATAGCATAACACCGGAAACGGATCAGGAGCAAGTTCGTGTGGATGAACCTGAAGAGGGGGCTGAAGAATCTATTCCCCAAAAAATAGACATTTCCACGTTGCCAAAAGAAGAAGCACTGGACGTCGTCCTGCAAAATGTGTTTGACAAATTTCAGATAAAACAAAATTGGATCTCCCGAAATCAGAAAATACTAAAAATTGAATTACCATCCCAAATCCCTTCGCTTGATATCATTTATGAGATTATTCAGCAAATACAGGAAATCGGTTTAAAATATACCAATTCATTTGAAGATTTGCAAAAGAATCGGTCAACGCTGGCGATAACTTCGGATGACAAAACGCTGTTGACAATAATTATTGAGAGAAATAAGTCACTGACAGTTGAGAAAGCCAATATCGCCATTGTCATTGATGATTTTGGCTACTACGATGACGAAGTCACTGATCAGTTTTTAACAATGAATTATCCGCTAAACTTAGCGATATTGCCGGGGCAGAGATATACCGAAACGATATCCCGGAAAGCGAAAAAAAACGCCAAAACGATCATGCTTCATCTGCCGATGGAACCGCTGAATGATGAAGTTGAACAGACTGACTTTACCATTATGACCAAGATGTCGAACGAAGAAATCGCGTTTCGCGTGAATACCGCGCTCAATCTCCTTCTAAACGCGGTCGCTGTTAATAATCACATGGGATCGAAAGCTACAGCAGACTCGCGGGTGATGGATGTGATTTTTGTGGAATTGAAACAAAGAGATGTGATGTTCATCGACAGCAAAACTACCAATATAAGCGTCGCTCCGTCGATTGCGAAAAAATATCAATTGCGGTTTGCACAAAATGATGCGTTTTTAGAGGTGGATAAAAATTCGAGCGAAGATCACATCCGAAACAAATTACGGGCGGCAGCTAACATTGCCAGGCGCCACGGGCAGGCTGTCATCATCGGACATCCATACCGGAAAACGATGAATGTGTTGAAAGAAGAACTGCCGAAACTGGAACAGCAGGGATTTAATATTGTTCCTATTACGCAGATTAAGAGTCGGTATTAGTTTGTTTTAAATTTTCAAAGTGATTTATTTTGTGAAGCAACTGCATAGTTACAGGAAGTGACGCAGTTACTTCACTCCAAGAAAAATATTCCAAGCTAAAGAGATGAGGAGGAGTTATGACTCGATTAGGTGTGAATGTGGATCATGTCGCGACTGTTCGGGAGGCGCGGAAAGGAATCGAACCGGATCCAATTTCCGCGGCAGTGCTGTGTGAACTTGCCGGAGCGGACGGAATTGTCTGTCATCTCCGGGAAGATCGCCGGCATATTAAAGATAGAGATTTATCACTACTAAGACAGGTTGTTAAAACCCATTTAAATTTGGAAATGGCGCCGACTGATGAAATGGTTAAAAAGGCGATTAATGTTTTGCCGGATATGGTGACTTTGGTTCCTGAACGACGGCAGGAAGTAACTACTGAAGGCGGATTGGACATCACAGCGAATTTCGATTATTTGGAAGAAATTACATCCACGTTGCGGGCAAATAATGTGGTTGTCAGTTTTTTTATCGATCCGGATATTTATCAGGTGAAAGCTGCGGCAAAGCTGGGTGCGGATTATGTCGAGCTTCACACCGGCTCTTATGCGAATGCGGGTGATTTAAATCAGGTGGTGGAGGAATTAGAGAAAATCAAATCTATGGCCGCCGCAGCCGCTAAACTCGGATTGGGTGTGAGCGCCGGACACGGGCTGAATTACCAGAATGTGGTGGATGTCGCCAATATCAAACAGGTCGAGGAATTGAATATCGGACATTCGATTATTTCCCGTGCAATAATGATTGGCATGGAACGGGCAGTTCAGGAAATGAAAGCATTAATACGATAGATGGATGTTTTTAGAGAAGCGGAAACTACAGGAGAAAACAACATGGGGAAGACAACGTTAGCGGTTGACGGACATGTGCATTTGTACGCGAATTTTGATTTGACAGAAGCGGTGACCAGTGGACGTGAAAATTTACTCACAGCAGCAGCAAAGAAAATTGATAACAGAGAAAAAATAATTACAGTCTGGTTGATGGTTGAGCGTTCAGATACCAGTTTTTTTGATAAGATCAAATCATCACCGGAGAAATACAATCAAGACGATATTCGTTTTGTAAAAGGAGCTGATGATTTAACTATTCAGGTTGAAAAAGACGGTCAGCCGATCTTGTATATTTTTGCGGGACGCCAATTGGTGACGAAAGAGAATTTAGAAGTATTATCGTTGATTTCAGATTTGAATGTTGCAGACAAGACTGAACCCATCGGGGAAGTCATTAAGATGATTCAGCAGGATGGCGGTATCCCCACGTTAAATTGGGCGCCGGGGAAATGGTTTTTTCAGCGCGGGGAAGTTATAAAAACGCAGATTGAGCGGAATTTGCCCGATGCGTTTTTTATCGGAGAAACGACGCTGCGGCATACATTATGGCGTAAACCAGTATTAATAAAAAAGGCGGAGCAAAAGGGTTTCCGCGTGATCGCCGGATCGGATCCGCTGCCATTCAAAGGAGAAGAGAAAGCGATCGGTAGTTTTGGTTTCGTAATTGAAGGTAATTTCGATGAAAAGAAACCAGCAGAATCCATTCGGAAAATATTAAAGGAAAATCCGGACTCCATCCAATTAATTGGCAAGCGAAATAATATTTTTAATTTTACCCGAAGACAGATGAAGATTATGATTGAAAAAAGACAGAGGAAATCATAGCATTTAGCAGTCAGCTATCAGCTTTCAGCTTGAAAAATCAAGAAATATTGGCTGAACGAAAATGTGGCTCCACCCCAAATTTTAAGAATAAGTGGCTGATCGCTAAATGTTGGCAGCTAATCGCTTGAATGAAAAAACAAAACGGAGTTAGATATGAAAGAAAAATTAATGGAAATTTTACCCGAATTTAATTTGATCGAAAATGATGAGTTGCGTGAAAAGACATTGAACACTTGGGTCGAAGCCATGGAACGTGGGGGTTGGGAGATAGCTGATTTGCAGCGCATTCCGTTTACCCTGCTGATTGAAAATTGCCCGGTGAACATTATCGACCATACGCGGGGCGTGACCAATGTCGCTATAGAAGCAGCTAAAAAGATGAAAAAATTTAATAATAATAGTTATGAGATTGATATGGATATTTTAGTGTCCGGCGGATTATTGCATGATGTGGGTAAACTGGTCGAATATGCGGATTACAAAGACGGGATCAAAAAAAGTCCGATGGGGAAATTGCTGCGGCACCCGTTTAGCGGCGCCGGCTTGGCCATGCGTCACGATCTGCCGGATAAAGTGGTGCACATGATTGCAGTCCACGCCAAAGAAGGTGATGGCGGCTATCGCTGTCCCGAAGCGGTAATTGTTCACCATGCGGATTTTATGAATTTTGAGCCGATTAAGCTGGGATGATTACGAAATTCACGACCAGATACTTTTTTCTTGCCACGGATTAACACGGATTTTCAAAGATGTTTTCGATGATTTGAAAAACTTTCTATGTTACTTTAAAATCCGTGCGTGTCTGTGAATATATATGGTAATAAATCGAATTTTTAAAGTGCGTTAACCAATTGATAAGTAGAATAATTACAAAATAAAAGGAAATAAGTTTTGAAATACGAAGCAGTTTTATTTGACTTTGACGGTGTGATTGCTAATACGATGAAATATCATGTGCAAGCCTGGAATCAGGTTTTTAAACAGTACAATATTGATATTCAACCGGAGGATATTTTCTTTCAGGAAGGTCGCGGCGCTGCGAAGATCGCGCCAAAGCTGGCGCAGCAAAAGGGGTTAAATTTACCAAGCGCTGAATTGGAGGCGTTGACGGCAAAAAAACGGAAAATTTATAACGACATCACCAAAGCCAGCGTTTACCCGGAAACCGAGGCGCTGGTTTCACGTTTGAAAGAAATGTCGGTCAAAATCGGATTAGTCACTGGCTCGATCATTCCCAATATGATCGTTGTTACTGGCGAAGAATTTTTGAAAAATTTTGAAATCATCATCACCGGCGATTCGGTGAATGAAAATAAACCTCATCCGGAACCCTATCTGGCTGCTGCCGAAAAATTGGACGTGAAGCCCGAACAATGTATCGTGATCGAAAACGCGCCACTGGGCATTCAGGCAGCCAAGGCAGCGGGTATGTTTTGTATCGCGGTCAAAACCACGATTAAAAATGAAGAGCTGTTAAAAAAGGCAGATTTGATTGTCGAACATATTTCTGACATTACGATTGAAAAGATACTGTCCAGTGATTAAATTCACTTAATTCATTCCTCTCAAGTAACAAACAATTCAATTTTTCGTTTAATGAAGAAGTCCATCAATTTTAGGGTGGGCTTTTTTGTTGTGATTTTTTTTCAGTTGCTTATTCTCCTGATATTAAATAAGCTTAACCCAACTTCGACACTTGTGTTAGTTAAGTTTAATATTTTCAATAAAACTT
>CAYYMH010000006.1:0-125332 GCA_964472785.1 uncultured Cytophagia bacterium
TCAGTATCTCCAAATTATTCATTTTTCTATTGATTTTAACCTTTAAATCGTTTATTTTATAGGCTATGAAAAATTTCAAGTTAACAACATCAATTATCATTATTTTGATCCTTATGAGTTCACTGCTTTTTAGTCAGGATTACGATCAGCAGCAGATCCGGTCGCAGCGTTCAAAATTGGAGCGGATTCGGGAAGAGATTGATAATTACCGGAACATGATCGCCATGGAGCAGCAGAAGGAGAAAAAGATTGTTGACCGCCTGGCTCAACTGGAACGGGAGCTCGATCTGACGCAAAAGCTCATTACTGAGCTCAAAAATGAAGAACGGCAGAAGCTGAAAACTGTGGATCGGGTGTCGCGGGAAATTGAAACCAAACAGGCTGAATTGAGACGGCTGAAAGAAAATTATAAAAAACGAATCGTGAACGTCTATAAATACGGCAGAGTACGGGATATTGAATTGCTGCTGTCTGCCAAGTCATTTAATCAGGCGCTGATCTGGTTCAAATATTTGAAATTGCTGTCACAGAACGACCAGCGAAATTATGAAAATATTTTGGCAAAGAAACAGCGCATCGAATCTCAAAATCATAAACTTAAGATGGAGCTGATTGCCAAAAGAAAGCTGCTTAACGAGAAGCGGAAGGAAAGCGAAAATCTGGCATCCATCGGTATAGAGCGGAATGAATTATTGACAACGGTTCAGCAAAACAAGAAATTGTATTTGGAGAAATTAGCCCAGTACGAAAATTCAGCAAAAAAAATTCAGCGGTTGATAATTGCGGAGGAAAGAAAACGGCTGACTTTGGAGGATCAGGGGGTCGTCAAAATATCGGATTTCCCAAAATTGAAAGGTCGAATGATTTGGCCCACCAATGGTTTTATTGTTAACAAGTTTGGCGTACATAAACATCCGAAATGGAAAACCGTCACGGAAAATATTGGCATCGATATTAAAGCTGAATTTGGCGAAGAGGTGCGTGTAGTTGCCAAAGGCGTGGTGACGGCAATCACCTGGCAGCGGGGGCGAGGTAATATTGTTATCATCAATCATCTGGGGGGGTATTTCACTGTTTATACACACCTTTCACAGATTCTGGTTCAAATTGATGAACAAATTAACACTGGTCAGATCATTGGCCGTGTTGGCGATACCGGATCGCTGAGCGGACCCATGCTGCATTTTGAAATCTGGAAAAGTAATGAAGTCTTAAATCCCGAAGAATGGTTGAGCTAAAGAGGGGTGGTCGGTTATGGCATTTGAAAATATCATCGGTCAACAACGCGTTATTGATATTTTGAGTACGGCGATCAAAAATGATCGTTTTCCGCATGCGCTGCTTTTTCATGGCCCTGAGGGAGTGGGGAAGACTGCATTGGCATTGGCTTCAGCCAAAGCATTGTTATGCCAAAATGATCAACTTTACTGCGATCAGTGCAGTGATTGCAAGCGGATCAACAAGTTATCTCATCCGGATGTGATGCTGATTTTTCCGTCTCCTAAAGAGCCAAAAGTGGAAGAGGTGCTGACAATCAAACAGAGCATTATCGACGATCCGTATTTTCGCACTCAGCTTTGGGCGAAGCCATATATTTTGATCGAATCGATCCGGCAGTTGAAAAAGACAATTTCCATGAAGTCGTATGAGAATAAGGGACGCGTTGTCATTTTGTTGGACGTGCACCGGTTGTGGATGAATGCCGCGAACTCTTTTTTAAAAATACTGGAAGAACCGCCGGGGAAAGTCACTTTTATTTTGATTACAGACCAACCGAATGCACTATTGCCAACGATCATTTCGCGCTGTCAACAGGTGCGTTTTGATCCGCTGAGTTGGGATGCGATCAAAACAGCACTGGAAAACCGAAAGGGTATCGACCCGCTGCAGGCAGACAAAATCTCCCGCATGAGCCTCGGAAATTATCACCGGGCGCTGGAACTTATTGACGAAGATATGAACGAAAAGCAGGAACTGATGATCGATTTGCTGCGGAATATTTTGATGAATGATCTGGATTTAGTGCTCAAAGTTGAGTCCATTTTGAGAGAAAATGATCTGAAAAAAATTAAGGATATTTTAGCTTTAATGTTGATGTGGTTTCGGGATTCAATGATTTTGGAATCATTTGGAGAGGTGAAGAATTATCAATCGAAAATAATCAATATCGATCAAATCCAGGTGTTGCAAAAGTTTGTCGATACCTTTGAAACAATCAATTATGACGTCGTGATTGGTAAAATAGAATACGCCATCTCGCTCATCAATCGAAATGTTTACATAAATTTAATTCTGCTACAGTTGGTTTATGAGTTAAAGAAGTTACTCAGGAGAAAAGGAAATGTATGAATTTATAGAAGTGGTGTTTAAAGGCGAACGTAAAGAAATTTATAAAAATCCTCAGCAATTCCCGTTTAAGGTAGGGGATTATATTATCGTTGAAGCGGACAAGGGAGAGGATTTGGGAGAAGTCAACCAGGTCGGTGCCCTTCTGAATATGAAGAAAAGCGATATCGAGTTAAAGTCGATTATCCGAAAACCCTCAAAAGAGGACATAGAAAAGTATCATGAAAACAGACACAAAGAGGTAAGTGCTTTTGATGTTTGTAAAAAGAAGATCGAAAAACACGGATTGAAAATGAAGCTGGTTGATGTTGAATATCAATTTGACGGCAACAAAATCACTTTTTATTTTACAGCAGAGCGGCGGGTGGATTTCCGGGAACTGGTTAAGGATTTGGCGGCACAGTACAAAGTACGGATCGAACTTCGACAGATTGGTGTTCGTGACGAGGCGAAACGTTTCGGCGGTTACGGTATCTGCGGTCGGAAATTGTGCTGCAATTCATTTTTAAAAGAATTTTTACCGATTACGACCCAATGCGCCAAAGAACAATTTTTGCCGTTGAATCCACAAAAGCTTTCCGGCGTGTGCGGCAGACTGATGTGCTGTTTGAATTATGAACGAGAGTCTTATCTGGAAGTTCTCAAAAAATTTCCACCATTAGAGACACTTGTGAAGACGCCCAAAGGAACAGCGATTTTGGAAAAGATTGATGTTTATAAAGAAATGGCAATTTTACATTATGAAAATGATGAATATGAGAAAATGACTTTGGAGGAAATCAGTAAAATTATCAACGTTAAATCAGAGATGAATGCTGAAGAAGAGAAAGACTGACATTGTGCAACTGATAAATGGGAAAGGAAATAGTTTTGTCAAATAAATCGAGAATTTTAGTTACTGCAGCTTTGCCGTATGCGAACGGACCGATTCATTTGGGACATCTTGCCGGCGCTTACTTACCGGCGGATATTTTTGTGCGGTATCATCGATTAAAAGGATCGGACATCATTTATATTTGTGGTTCTGATGAACACGGTGTGCCAATCATGCTGCGCGCGCGAAAAGAAGGAGTATCGCCCCAGAAAATTGTGGATCATTATCATGGGTTAAACAAAAAAAGTTTTGCAGCATTTGGCATGAGTTTTGATTTTTACGGCAGGACGTCCGCGCCAATCCACCATCAGACCAGTCAGGATTTTTTCCGAACATTGGATGATAAAGAGGTGTTTGTAATAAAAAAGGAAAAGCATCTTTACGATCCTGAAGCGAAAATATTTTTGGCAGATCGGTTTGTTCGCGGCACCTGTCCCACCTGTCAATACGAGGATGCTTACGGCGATCAGTGTGAGAAATGTGGTTCTTCACTGAGTCCAAGGGATCTGATTCATCCCCGAAGCGCCATCACCAATGCCGAGCCGGTGCTGAAAGAGACAGTACACTGGTACCTGCCATTAGCCAAATTTCAAAAGCGGCTGGAAGATTGGATTAATCAGCATCCGGAATGGAAACCAAATGTATTAGGTCAGATACGCAGTTGGTTTAATGAAGGATTGAAAGATCGGGCGGTTACCCGAGACCTGTCATGGGGTGTGACTATCCCCAAAGACATTGCGGATAAACAACAGATCGATGCATCGGGAAAAGTGCTGTACGTCTGGTTTGACGCACCCATCGGCTATATTTCGGCGACAAAGGAGTGGGCGATTGAGCAGGGAAATCCCGAACTCTGGAAGCAGTACTGGCAGGATCAATCCACCAGTCTGGTTCATTTTATCGGCAAAGACAATATCGTTTTTCATTGCTTGATTTTTCCGGCCATGTTAATGGCGCATGGTGAATTTGTCCTGCCGGAAAATGTACCGGCGAACGATTTTTTAAATTTGGAGGGAAATAAACTGTCCACCAGCCGGAACTATGCTGTTTGGCTGGATGAGTATTTGGAGAAATTCGACGCGGATTCATTACGCTATGTACTCGCAGGAAATTTGCCGGAGACACGGGACGCTGATTTTTCGTGGAAGGATTTTCAAGCGCGGCACAATAATGAACTGGCAGACACGCTGGGTAATTTTGTGAATCGGACGCTGACATTTGTTCATAAATATTTTCAGGGTAAGGTTCCTGAACTGGGAGCTACTGATAAACTGGATCAGGAATTAATTGAGAAAATTAAAACAGTACCTGAAAAATTGGGCAGTCTGATCGAAAAGTTTCAATTCAAAGCCTATATTCGGGAATTTATGAACTTAGCTCGTTTTGCCAATAAATATTTTAATGATAAAGAGCCCTGGCAGACTCGAAAAACGGATTTGAAAACATGTGGAACAACGCTTCACCTGTGTTTGCAAATGGTGCGTACGCTGTCTATTGTCGGGGAACCTGTTTTGCCTTTTACTGCTCGAAAAATCTGGAATATACTGAATTTAAATAATCAGCATTCATGGGAGGATGCGAGTAAGTTACGGATATTTCGTGGTCACTTGATAAATCAAGCTGAAATATTATTTGTGAAAATTGAGGATGACATTATTGAACAGGAAATACAGCGTCTCGAAAAGGTAGCAGAAACAAACCAGAATGAAAAACCGGAACAAAAAGCAAACAGGGAAAATCAAATGATTGATTTCGATACGTTTAAAAATGTTGAACTGAAAATCGCGAAGATTATTGCAGCAGAAAAAGTTGAAAAAACGGATAAATTGCTCAAGCTGCAAATTGATTTGGGCGACGAGAAACGTCAGATTGTCGCTGGCATTGCCAAGAGCTACGCACCAGAGGAACTGACCGGACAGCAAATTGTAATCGTGGCAAACTTGGAACCGGCTAAAATCCGGGGTGTCGAATCCAATGGAATGCTATTGGCAGCCGTCGATGAGAATGACAATGCGATATTAATTACTCCGCAAAAAGAGGTTGCAAATGGAACGCGCATCAGCTAACTTCAAACTGGTTGATACGCACGCCCATTTGTATTTTGAAAATTTTGACCCGGACAGAAATGCGGTAATCGAGAGGGCACACCAGGCAGGGATTGTGCAAATAATCAACATTGGTATCGATCTGGAAACGAGCCAGCAATCGATACGACTGGCGGAGCAGCATAATTTGATTTTTGCATCGGCTGGTATCCATCCCAACGAGTCACACGCTGTTGAAGCGGATTATTTACCGCGGCTGGAGAAATTAATTCAGCATCCCAAGGTGGTAGCAGTTGGCGAAATCGGACTGGATTATTATCGGGATTATGCAACACCCAAACAGCAAAAAGAGGTTTTAACATCTCAACTGAATTTGGCTGTCGCGCATAATTTACCGGTGATTATTCATACCCGGGATGCCTGGTTTGATATTTTTTCGGCTCTCTATCCGTTTTGCCAGCAGGGGCTCACTGGGGTGTTTCACTGTTTTTCGGGCACCATCGAACATGCCAAGCGTGTGCTGGATTTGGGATTTTTTATTTCTTTCACTGGTGTGGTCACTTTTAAGAACGCATCAAAATTGAGAGAGATCGTTCGCTTTGTGCCGACTGACCGGATCTTGCTGGAAACCGATTGTCCGTTTATGGCGCCGGTTCCGTTCCGCGGAAAACGTTGTGAACCGGTACATGTAATCCCAATCGCTGAAAAAATTGCCGAAATAAAATCGACTTCGTTGGAAGATTTGGCATGGCAAACCAATAAAAATGTGAAAGATTTGT
Source organism: uncultured Cytophagia bacterium (assembly GCA_964472785.1). Taxonomy (GTDB): domain Bacteria; phylum Zhuqueibacterota; class Zhuqueibacteria; order Thermofontimicrobiales; family Thermofontimicrobiaceae; genus CAYYMH01. The sequence goes on from CAYYMH010000006.1 coordinate 6,045, forward strand.
TTGGTGAGAAAATGGCAGTTGTTTGAATTGCAAGATTGGGGGATGCACATGTGCAACCCCTACGGTCTAAATATTTGGTAAAATCAGCACTTAAACTGGCCATTCATATTTCAAATGATTGCGATAATTTTAAATTTAGCTTATTTCAACAAGTTAGGTGGAACCCACCTTTTTGTTCAACCTGTAAATAGAAAGCTGTCGCGCATGAACCAAAATTATTTTCGTCCGAAAAAGAGTTTGGGACAAAACTTTTTGCAAGATGAAAATATTGCCAGAAAAATTATTCGTTGTCTTTCACTCAATCCGGCGAATGCGGTAATTGAAATCGGTCCAGGAAAGGGCATTTTAACCAAATATTTACTCGAATCGGGTTGCACGGTTATTGCGGTTGAAATAGATAAAAATATGGTAGGGGAGCTGCGGCGTAATTATTCGCACAGTGAAAAATTACAGATCGTCCATGATGATTTTTTGAAAGTTTCATTGCCCGGTCTCTTAGATGAGCGCGCAGACTGGAAAGTTGTCGGTAATCTACCCTATCACATAACCAGTCAGGTATTGTTTCGCATTTTTGAAAATGCTTATTATTTTTCGACCGCTGTTTTTATGGTCCAAAAAGAAGTGGCTCGACGGATAATCGCGAAGCCCAATTCTAAAGATTTTGGCATTCTATCAATTTTCAGTCAGTTTTATGCAGAAGTGAAAAAAATGTTCGACGTATCAAGCAAGGTATTCTTTCCGATTCCGGATGTGACATCTTCGGTGGTCAGGTGGGATTTCCGGCAGCGTTTTCGTTTGAGTGATCAACAAATGGCTGTTTTTAGAACGATAGTGAAAAAAGTATTTTCTCAACGTCGGAAGATGCTCAGAAATTCGCTGAAAACAATTAAGGATTTTTGTATCGATATGAATAAATTAAATTTTGATTTAACGCTGCGACCGGAACAACTTTCCGTTAAACAATTTATCGAATTAACAAAGCAGATAACGGATCAGCAAACTCAAAAGAACTAAAGGGATGGCATGGAAGCAAAGGATCTGAGAGAGATTGTTGAAAATATCAACTTCTTGATTGAAGAGCACGAAGAACCGATTGTTCAGAATTTAATCGTCGGTTTACATCCCGCCGATATTGCGGCAATATTGAATCATTTGGGGTTGGAAAACAGGCAGTTCATCTTTAATCAGTTGGATGCCGAAACGGCTTCCGATGTCATCGCAGAAATGGATGATGTGGCTCGCGAACAGCTTCTGCAAGTGCTGGATGAAGAAAGGATATCAGAAGTTGTTGATGAGATGGATTCTGACGATGCAACAGATTTGGTTTCCAATCTTGATTCCGCGGTGGCAAACAAAGTATTGGATTTAATTGATAAAGAGGACTCGGATGAAGTCATTGAGCTTCTGACTCACGCTGAAGATACTGCCGGCGGTATCATGGCAAAGGAATTTATTGCTGTAAATTTAAATGATAGCGTCGAACAGGTGATCAAAAAAATCAGGTTAAAGTCAGAAGAGGTCGAAGATATTTATAATATCTATGTTGTTGATAATTTACACAAATTAAAAGGGATTGTCACTCTTAAAGATCTGGTACTGGCGGAGCCCAAAAAGATAATGTCCGAGATCATGTCCACAGATTTCAAGACTGTGGAAACAGTCATGGATCAGGAGGAGGTTGCTCATATTGCCAGAAAATATGACCTCGTATCTCTTCCGGTCATTGATGAATCCCAAAAATTGGTTGGACGAATTACGTTTGATGATTTAGCTGATGTCATGGAAGAAGAAGCATCAGAAGATATTCAGCGCATGGCTGGTATTGCTGACGAAGAAGAATTCAGGGAGACATCGGTGCTTAAGATTTCACAGGTCAGGTTGCCCTGGTTACTTGTTGGTTTTGCAGGGCAGTTGATTTCTGCGTTTGTATTGAGTCAATTCGAAGCGTCTTTAAGTCAGATTATCGCTGCAGCGTTTTTTATTCCCATTATCATGGCAATGGGAGGAAATGCCGGTATTCAATCATCGACTATTATGGTACGCGGGATGGCAACCGGAGAGATTGAGTTGTTTGAGATCGGAAAAAGATTGTTTCGGGAAGTTGCCGCATCAACGCTAAACGGTTTCATTTGTGGCTTATTGCTTTTTGTCGTGATAACACTGTTTTTAAATCAGCCCAGGTTTGGTGCGTTATTGGGATTTGTTTTGTTTTTCATTATCATCAGTGCCGCAGTAATCGGAGCTGTGATTCCGATGTTATTAAAAAAAATGAATATTGATCCGGCACTTGCCACCGGTCCGTTTATCACGACTTCAAATGATGTTTTGGGCTTGTTGCTGTATCTGGGATTGATTACGATATTTTTACCCTATTTATGATAACAGGATGGTGGGTGGCAATTTTTTTTCAGCAAAAAAACTCTTTTGCCTCGAAGACTCGAAGTCTCAACGTTTTACAAAACGGTTAAATTAAACTATACTAATATGTTAGCAAGACCACACTAATTTTCAAGTTTAGTTTAACTTATTTTTCTTCGAGTCTTGGAGTCCGCCAGTTGGCGGATGGCATTTATCCATGAATGATCCGGGGTTAAAAAAATAAATGTCCATACTCAAAACCGATGCAATTATTTTAAGAACTCAACGGCTCAGGGAAACAAGCAAAATTCTGACATTATATTCCAGAGATTTTGGGCGCATGAAAGTCGTTGCAAAAGGCGCCCGTGGTCCGAAAAGTCATTTTTATGGGACATTGGAACCGCTGAATTATGTGTCGATCGTGTTTTATTTTAAACAGACGCGAGAATTACAATTGGTGACTCAGGCGTCGATCAATCAGACGTTTTTGAAAATCAGGGATGACTTGTTAAAGTACGCGATGGCAACTTTTTTTTGTGAACTGATTGACCGAACCCAAATGGAAGAACCGAATAAATACCTGTTTCAGATTTTTCTTGATGTACTCGATGCGCTAAATAGGGCTGAAGAAAAAAAGAAAATCGAAATACTTTTTTCATGGTTTTTGCTACGTTTTTTGTACATCAATGGCTTCAAACCTGATTTCGATCGGTGCACGTTATGCGAAAAGGAGGAGATCACCTCAAACGTCCGATTTTCTATTACGGATGGACGTTTTACTTGTAATAGCTGCGAGGCGGTAAATTCAAATACCATAACGACCGATTCTGAAACGCTTTACGATTTGAGACATTTGCAGCGGGTGTCAGTCAAAAAAGCGGTGACATTAAACTACACTTCACCGGAAAGTTGTGAAATATTGCTGCTGAATTTTTTGCAGTATCATATTGAAGAAACAACACGGCTTAAATCGCTAAAGTTTTTAAAAACGATTCATCATGAAATAGCTAAATAGTTTATTTTGCCACAGAGACAAAGAGTTCACAGAGAAAAAACGATAATATTTTGAATAAACTTTATGCTATTTGCACTTCGGCGATTGAATTTTGATAAATTTGGTATAGATAATAATTATAAAACGGAAAAGGGACAGAAATGAACAAATCTACAAATGATCTGATGGAGAAAATAGTATCGTTATGCAAACGGCGGGGATTTATTTTTCAGTCCAGCGAAATTTACGGCGGAATCAATAGCTGTTATGATTATGGTCCATTGGGGATCGAACTGAAAAAAAATATCAAAGAGATGTGGTGGAAGAGCATGGTTCAGTTTCGCGAGGATGTGGTTGGGCTCGACGCCGCGATTCTGATGCATCCGGATATCTGGAAGGCGTCGGGTCACGTGGACGGCTTCACGGATCCCATGGTGGATTGTAAAAAGTGTAAGCGCCGCTTCAGAGCGGATCAGTTGGAATCTAACACCGAATGTCCGGAATGTGGCGGTGAATTAACTGATGTGCGTCAGTTTAATCTGATGTTTAAAACTCACATGGGACCGGTTGAGGACAAGGGATCATTAGTTTATCTTCGCCCGGAAACGGCCCAGGGGATTTACGTGAATTTTCTGAATGTCCAAAAATCAGCCAGACAGAAGGTGCCGTTCGGTATTGCCCAAATCGGTAAAGCATTTCGCAATGAAATCACGCCGGGAAACTTTACATTCCGCACCCGTGAATTTGAGCAGATGGAGATGCAATTTTTTGTGAAACCCGACAGTGATCAGAAATGGCTCGATTATTGGAAAGATGAGCGCATGAAATGGTACGAAGCGCTTGGTGTCACCAAAGAAAAGTTGGGCTTCCACGAACACAAGGACGACGAGCTCGCTCATTACGCGAAAAAAGCGTTTGACATAGAGTATCAATTCCCGTTTGGAAAAATGGAGCTGGAAGGGATTCACAATCGTACCGATTTTGATTTGACCCGCCACAAGGAGTTGTCCGGCAAAGATCTGGCATATTTTGATGACGAAACCCGTGAGCGTTATATTCCATATATTATAGAAACATCTGCCGGCGTGGATCGGACATTGTTGACTTGTTTAATTGATGCTTACGAAGAAGAAGAACTTGAAAAGGATACACGGACTGTGCTGCACCTGTCTCCGAAAATTGCACCGATCAAGGCGGCTGTCTTTCCGCTGGTCAAGCGTGACGGAATGCCGGAGACGGCAAAAAATATTATCAAAATGTTGCAGCCATATTATATGGTATATTACGATCAGGGAGGCGCTGTTGGCAGACGCTATCGCCGGCAGGATGAAGTGGGGACACCGTTTGGCATTACAGTGGACTCACAAACGCTCGAAGATCAGACTGTTACCATCAGAGACAGAGATACCATGAAACAGGATCGTGTGGCGATCGATAAAATAAAATCTTATTTGGATGAGCGAATCATTTACACCGGGTAATTTGATTTATTAAAGAACCAATGCCTTAATTCCATGTGACTGTTCAGCCACGAAGGCTCGAAGACACAAAGAAAAGCAGAGAAGGCTGTTAGAATATTTTTAGAGATGTATTTCTTTGTGTAACTTTGAGTCTTGGCGTCTTTGTGGCAAAGAAAATGCTCTAAATAGATACAATTCCATTAATTTGGTATTCGGGCATTTTTTTTGTTTAGCCACGGATTGAAACTGATTTTCACTGATTATGATGTTTCCCATTTTTCTGTAGAAAGGTTTTTCACAACAACATAAATACACACTCCAATCACGATCAGCAACATTGCTCCGTATAAATAATTTCCGAGCACAAGATTCCCGGTCGCAATGAGGGCGCAGTAAACGGCAATGACGGCAGAGATGGCACCTGTAATATTGCGTTTGGTAAATAAAGATGTTTCAGAGTAGTCGGTCGAAATTTTACTGGCGATTGCTTTCCAACCCGGACCGCCCGGATGAACCCGTTTGTAAAATTCAATCAATTTGAATTCATCAACAGGTTTGGTGAGCATGGTTGCCGTGAGCCAGGTGGTGAGAGAAATCGGGACGGTGTAAATCAAAGTCCATGGGAATTTTTTCTCAGGCAGTGTAATTGTTAAAACCAGACTGATCCCCACAATAGCCATAAATAAAATGAAAATCGACGAGGTTAAATATTGAGCACGCCAACCGGGCTTTTTTAATCCCCAGATAAAGAGAGATAGAACGGCTGCTAAAATGATACTGATGAGGGTTGTTTTTAAAACAATTGCGGATTGGATTAATAACATGATTGCCACGACGGTGATAATGGTAATAATCGCGGTCATTTCAGACCAGGCATTAATGCGCCACCAGTACCAGCGAGCAATGTAAACGATTCCGATTCCGGCGTTGATCGCTGAAAGCAAGAGCCAGCCCAAAAAGATATCGTGCATGAAAAAGGAAACCGTGCCCCCCAAAATCGCCATCAGAACAACCACTGCCATCGAAACCCGGACGTAATGTTTTTCTGAAGCGTCTTTTTTAACAAATGGTTTGTAAAAATCATTGATGATGTAGGAAGCTCCCCAGTTAATCGAGGTGCTGATCGTGGACATGAATGCTGCCAGAAACGATGCCAGCATCAATCCCAATAATCCCGGCTTTAAATAGGTCAACATCACAGCGATATAACCCAATTCCGGATCTCTTTCCAGCACGCCGGTTAGCGGATTTCTGAGCGCAATACCCGGAAACTTAACAGCGGCAACCAGTCCGACTAAAATCCAGGGCCAGGGTCGCAGGCAGAAATGGGCAATGTTGAACCACAAATAGCCTAAAAATGAGTGTTTTTCATTTTTAGCGGAAATCATGCGTTGAGCAAAATAAGCGCCGCCGTCAGTAAAACCAACTGTCCACCATAACAAAAGCGCATACAACAGAAAAATAGCAAAACCGTGATTGGGCGCATCAACTGAAGGAATGATATTGGTCATGGATGCTGCATTTTCCGCATTGTAAAACTGGGGAAGTTTATCCAGAATTGCACTGATGCCACCAACCGCATTGACCGAAACGATTGCTAAAAAGATTGCCATTGCCATGGCTAAAATAAACTGAAAAAAATCGGTCACCAGAACGCCCCAGAGCCCGGAAAGCGAGGAATAGAAAACTGTGACAAAGATGCACATGATAATTGCCCAGTGTTTGGGAATGTTAAAAGTCAATCCTAAAATTTTAGTCATTGACAAAATAACCCAGCCCATAATCAGGCAATTATAGGGAATAGCAAGATATAATGCTCGAAAACCACGCAGGATTTTTGCCGGTTTTCCGGAATAACGCAAGTCGATGAGTTCGGTGTCGGTGACAATTCTGGCGCGCCGCCACAACCGGGCAAAAAAGAAAACACCGGAAACGAACATGGGAATCTGCGCCCACCAGAACCAGTTTCCCCAAATGCCCTGTTTTACCACAATTCCACTGATCGCTAACGGCGTATCGGCTGCGAAAGTTGTTGCCACCATCGACGTGCCCAGTATCCACCATGGCACCCCCTGACCCGAAGCAAAATAGTCATTAATGCTTTTCCTGCCACGCTTGGAAAAGTAGAGACCAACAACAATCGAGAAAAGAAGAAACAGTATAATAAAAAGCCAATCAATGTTTTCGAGCTGACTTTTAAACGCAAACTCTATAGGTTCTGGATTCATTGTTTAAATCGGAGTCTTTAAATTTTATGTTTTTGGGCGTTTGCTAATTTTAAGAATAATTAATAAAACCGCAAAGACGCGGAGAACGCAAAGTTATTTTTCGGCTGACCTGAAAAACGTGGAATTAACCAAAAATTTTTTTTTGTTAATAACAGTGTTTTAAAAAAAGTTGGCAGTTATACAAAAAACTGAATTTGTATTTTTTGGTGGTTACGGCCTCAAATAAGGATTATTGGATAAAATTGTTATCAACAATGTCGATGAATTAATTCTTCGATTTTTTATTCCCAACCAAATAGCCGATGATAAATGTCATTGCTGTGCCAATCGGAAAATGCCAGGGCCAGGCCAAATTAATAAAAACAGGCGCGCCTTCCGGCGTATAACCAATAATTGCAAAGCTGATCATCATGACAATGCCGGTTGCCAATCCGACGTACAATACTTTTGGTGGTGATTTTTTCAAATGGCGAAACGCTTGAATCACCAGGATCAAGCAGACGGCAAAGACAAAAATTTGGGGGATCGTTTGATGCCAATTAAAAGCAAACACGGTGATCACCGAAAGGGGAACACCCCACAACAAGCCATAATCGTCCCGATTAGTCGGCAAAAATGCTAACAGAAACGTTCCCAAAAGAGCGCCATAAGTATAAGCTGCCATTGCTAATGCGAACTGGATTAAATCAGAAAACGATTCTGATAGTGTATCGCAGTAGATGGCAAAGACGGTAAGCACAACGCCCCATATCAAGACGATAATTCTGGATGCAGTGACGTAATGCTTATCTGATCCCTCCTTTTTAATGAACGGCTTGTAAAATATGGAAATGGTGGTTTGAGAAAGTGCTGCCAAAATTGAATCCAGTGTTGAAATTGCCGTGGCAAAAAGCGCCGCCATCAATAAACCCGATAATACGGGCGGCATCACTTTGACGATGTAAATGGCGAAGATTTTCATTGAGTCGTCGTTTACAATCACCTGTTCCGGATTGCCGAGCGGGAGATGTTTGTAATACACATAAATTCCGGCGCCGACAAGCAGCAATAAAAATGTCAAACCAACTGCAGCACTTGATCCGATGATGGCTTTTCTGGCTTCTTTTTCATTTTTACAGGTGAACATACGTTGAGCCATTAGCTGATCTGTGCCGTGCGATCCCAGCGTTAAAAAGCCGGAAGCGAAGAGCCCGCACCAGAGGGTATAAGCTTCCTTTGCATTAAAATTCAAATTTATGATGTTGAATTTACCAGCCTGAATCCCCTGATGAATCACCGTCATAATCCCGCCATCGATGGCGCTATCCACAAAGAACAGCGCCAGAATAGCGCCCACTGTAAACAGCAGGAACTGAATCGTATCTGTCCAGATAACCGTGGTGATGCCACCCATGATCGTCCAGAGAATCGACACAAAACCGATGATCATGGTGGATATTACGATATCGGTTCCTGTGACCACCTGAAGCGCTTTGGCAGCGATGTAAACGCGAGCGCCTTGCGCCAGAATTCCGCCAATCATAAAAAGAATGGAGGTGATGTTTTTGACGCGCGGTCCCAACTGATTTCCCATGTAATCATAAGGTGAATAAATCTCTCGTTTGTAATAGGCAGGTATGAAAAAATAACCGATGACAAAACGAGCGATGATAGTACCGAAAGCTAATTGCAAATAGGTCATGTCTCCGCCTCTGGAAAAAACGATTGCCGGAGCAATTAAAAAAGTAGCGGCAGAAAGCTCTGTCGCGATAATGGAACCACAGACCGCTGTCCAGGGAAGTTTGCGTCCTCCTAAAAAGAAATCTTTGATTGATGATTGTTTGCCGGCTAACACACCGCCCAATATTGTGGTAAAAACGAGATAAACAACGATCATAATCCAATCCTGAATCGTGAAATGTAGGGATACATCGGAGAGTGATGCATTAACTCGAATATCGTTAATATCATCCTGTATGTCTGCAATCTGACTGTTTTTTTTGTCCACCAGTTTTTGATACTTTTTTTGAACGGAGATAGCCTCCAAATAAATTTTACCGAGATCGGGAATATCTTTTGTTATATTGACAAATTTAGTCCAGTTGGCTAATTCCGTTAAAAGTAGTTGCTGTTCTTTATGTTGCATTTTCAGTGATTCACGCAACTGTTTCAGTTCGTTTAAAAATTCATTCTTTTTACCGGTTTTAATTTCAGAAAATAAAGCGCTGTCACTGATCAGCTTGGTGGGAATCGGCTCTATTTTAATTAGTTTTTCCTGATTTACGAACACCACCTCATCCCAAATTTCTCGGGCACGCTGCTGGTTTTGAGGTTCAAAATCGGAAATGAATTGGTCAAATGAAGGTTGGTTGGCTTGCTGTTGTGAATATAAAAAGTGACTGATAAAAAGTAATTGGCATACCGTAAGAAGAGTAATCAAAACAATTTTTTTTGATTGTTTCAGCGTCAATTTTGATGTACCGGATTTCATACCTCGCATGTGACCTCCATTTGGCAGTTTTTATACATATTAAATCAGTTTTTTAATGAGTAAAGGTGTGTTTATCCTGAAAAATTAAAGAGTCTTAATATAAGATTTTGATAAATATATTGCAAGTAAAAAAACTGCCAATTTGGTTTTGGTCAACACGACGAGATAAGACTATAGTTGTTTAATTGGACTAATTTGATAGGAGTTAACAAATAGACGGGATAAGTTTTATCGATATTTTGAGTGAGGAGAGACCGTAAATTTTTAATAGACACCAAGTAAGTTAATGCCGCTCATGCTTAAGTTCTAAAATTTCATCCCGAATCTTAGCAGCATCTTCAAAGCGTTCCTCTCGAACAGCTTTTTGAAGTTTGATGTTTAGTTCTTCCAATTGATCAACTTCGCCGTAGGGGCGTTCGGCGCTTTTTTCCAACTCATTCTCTGCAGATTGTTCAACCACAGATGCTTTTTTCATGACACTTTCTTCTACAAAAATCGGCGCTTGCATTCTCAAGGCTAATGCAATTGCATCACTGGGACGGGCATCGATTTCTATTGATTTTTTGTTTAATTTCATGTGGATAATTGCATAATAAGTATTTTCTCGCAGATCGCTCACGATAATTTTTGAGATTTCGACCTTCATTGAGGACAGCAAATTTTTCATTAAATCGTGAGTCAAGGGGCGCGGCGGGACAATGCCTTCAATCTGCAAGGCGATCGCCTGAGCTTCTGTTGTGCCGACTACGATCGGTAGCCAGCGTCCATTCACGTCATCCTTTAAAATGACGACGAAACGATTGGATGACGTATCCAATGTAACTCTATCAACTCGAACAGCGACCTGCATTTTTGAATCCTCCTCGTGCCTAAGAGATGTTATATTTTCATCTGCTTATTTTTTTTCCCCACATCATATTATATCAAATTTAATTAAAACAGTCAAGTAAAATTTAAAAAAAATTTTGTTACTTTTTATCATTTACAAAAATGTGCGTTGATTCACTGCAGCTAATATAGCTACATTTTTTGATTCCAGAATTCCACTCACATCTGCCTCTATTTGATAATATTCAATTGTCCTGATTTTTCAATGGGTAAATCAATATTTTGTAAAAAGTCGATGGATGAGTTTAAGTTCATATTTCCTTGAAAATCATAATTCAGCGCCTGATTACCAATGACAACGTTGTAAATCGTCCTGCCCATCTCCATAAAGTTTAATGAAATGGGAATGCTGATTTCATTACTTGCTTTGGATTGAATTTGAATGCTCTGCTGACTTAACCCTGAAGCCCATGACTGGTTATTAACATTAAAATTGTAGTTGAGATTCTTCACAGCGAAGCTGAAGTTGTTCTGATTTTTCAGATTCAAAATTAAATTGAGGTCAGCTCTGGTGAATGTCAGCTTTTCCAATTTTAATGAGCTGATTTTCAGTGATGGAATTTTTATGAGCGGCAGTTTACCGGATTTACTGACGGGCACACGGGTGTCTCCCAAAACAGGCAAATTGAAAATGAAACCGCACGCCATTTTGTAATCGGTACTGTCCTGATTTTTAACGGATTGGTAGGTTTGATAAATATCAGCAAATTTGAGCGACAGGGGAATGCTCATTTTACTTGATCCTTTTGCGGCTATGGATAGATTGTTATTTTCCTGGCCTGATATAAATGAATTTCCGTTAAGTAAAAAGTCATAATCAAATCCGGCTAAATTAATGGCCATCGGATTTGGATTGTCGATTTTTACCTCAAAAATGAGATCGATGTCATTCAGACTCAAATCAGATAGACGGACATCGTCCAACTTTAAAACGGGTCTTTGAATGTTGGCAATTTCTTGCAATGTCGCACACTGAAAAAGCAGAAAGGCGATAGCAAGAATGAAAAATTTTGAGATTATTTTATAAGGTTTTGGTTTCATCATTGTTCCTTTGGTTAGTTAATAAAAAGCTGATTAATTAAAGAACGGATTGGTTGCTTTTTCCGTACCAACGGTCGTAGCTGGCCCGTGTCCGGGATAAATGTCGGTTGAATCCGGTTGTGAAAATATTTTATTTTTGACGGATTGGATGAGTTGCTCGTAGCTCCCGCCGGGTAAATCTGTGCGACCAATTGAACCGCTGAATATCAAGTCACCGACAAATAATTTTTCATTGATAAAATAAGTGACACTCCCAGGAGAGTGCCCCGGTGTGTGCAGCACCTTAAATTCCAGTTTTCCAACAGAGATTTTATCGCCTTCTTCCACATATTGATCCGCTGAGGGAACGCCAGGATCCGGCAATCCGAACATCGCCGCTTGTGTAGGAGCATTTTGAACCAATGCCAAATCGTCCTTGTGCATCAGCAGTTTTACATCCAGTTTTGCCTTTAAACTTTTCGCAGCAGCCAGATGATCCACATGACCGTGCGTGAGCAGGATGTATTTTACCTTGAGTTTTTTCTGATTTACAATTTCCAAAATTTGATCAGTTTCATCGCCGGGGTCAATGATGACTGCTTCTCTGGTCGAATCGCATCCGATAATAAAACAATTGACTGCCAAAGGACCAACGACAAGAATTTCTAAAATCATGCTTTTCTCCAATCCTAAATTATGAATTTCTGCCAGATTATTTTGACTTAATCACAATTTCCAGTAACGCCAACGCACTTTTTTTACCGATCTCCCCAACCTCAAGCGCGGGACCGACGCAGGACGGGCAGCCGGATTGACAGGGACATTCGAGAATAAGTTGTTTGGCTGCGTTTAAAAGATCTTCGTGAACATAAAATAATTTTCGGCTGAAACCAACGCCACCGGGATAAGCATCGTAAATGTAGATGGTCGGTTTTTTGGTGAACGTTGCCTTTATCATCGGAATCGCGCGCAGATCAGCCGGGTCAGCCATCACATAAAACGGGGAGACATTCCCGAGCACATTTGCTAATGCGTGCAAGGCGCTGCCTAATTCTTCCCGTGTGATGTTGAGTTTTTCATTTGTTTTGTCTTCAAATTCCAGCCAATAAGCGGTGGTGTGCATTTCCAGTTCCGGCAGATGGATGTTGCCCATCCCGATATTTTCGTGCGTGTGAAATTTGATTTTTTTGTAAGCGGTGGCAACTGTGGTCACACTTACTTCTCCGTACGCTTTTTGACCGCCTGTTACGTCCTTTTCTTCGAAAACATCCAAAACTTTGAGATTGGTTTCCGAGTGAGCGTCAGTGTAATGATCGACTTCAACCTCGTGCACATACGCTTTTCGCCGTTTCCAGTCCAGTTTGTCAACGTGAAATTGTTTGCTTTCGTGAATATAAATTGCATCCTCATAAATCAATAAGGGTGCGCTAAAGTAATCTACTTCCCCGATCACCCGGTCGTCATAAGTTGTGTCGATAATGACAAAATTTTCAGGGGATGCACTACGCAGGCTGATTTCCTGAGCCGGATAAATTTCACTGGTCCAGTGCCAGCGGTTGTCCGCATGATGGAGAACACCGTTTTCCTCCAGATACGCCAGCATGTCATGGGTTGCATCGAGGCCGAATTGTTCATCATCCTCGAATGGTAATTCAAAAGCTGCGCATTTAAGATGACTCATCAGAATGATCAGATTGTTGGGATTAACGATGCCTGTTTCAGGAGATTTGCCAAAGAAATATTCCGGATGGTTGATGATGAATTGGTCGATCGGTGCGCTGGACGCGACCAGAATGGCAACTGACGTTTCCGCGCGCCTGCCGGCTCGCCCGGCTTGCTGCCACGAGCTGATAATCGTTCCCGGGTAGCCTGCCATCAGGCATACCGAAAGCTGGCCGATGTCGATTCCCAACTCCAGTGCATTGGTGCTCACAACTCCGAGAATTTCACCACTGCGCAAACCCTGTTCAATCGAGCGTCTTTCCAAAGGTAAATAACCACCGCGGTAGCCTCGGATGAGTTTGGCTGACTTTTTGAACTTTTTCATAATTTCTTTTAAGTAAGTCACTAAAATTTCCACCCGAAGCCGGCTACGAGCAAACACAATTGTTTGAATATTGGAACTCAGAAATTTTGCTGCTAATTTTTGTGTCTCATTAATGACAGAGCGGCGAATGCCCAATTCCACATTCACGACTGGTGGATTATACAGAAGAAAATGTTTTTCACCGCGCGGCGCGCCGTTATTATCGACCAATTCAACCTGGTTTTCAATTATTTTTTCGGTTAAATCTTTGGGATTTCCGATGGTTGCGGAACAGCAGATGAACTGCGGATCGCTACCGTAAAATTTGCAGATTCTTTTCAGTCTGCGAATGATATTTGCCAGGTGGCTGCCAAAAACACCTCTGTAGTGATGAACTTCATCGATTACGATATACTTCAAGTTTTCAAAAAGCTTGATCCATTTGGTATGATGCGGCATAATTCCCTGATGCAACATATCAGGATTCGTGATGACGATGTGTCCGGCGGTTCGGATTGCACGTCGAGCTGAAGCTGGCGTGTCGCCATCAAAAGTATAAGTTTTAATGTTTCTGGCTAATGCTTTGGAAATGTCGTACAATTCGTTCAGTTGATCCTGGGATAACGCTTTAGTGGGAAATAAATAAAGCGATCTCGCTTCCGAATTTTCAATCAGAGTGTTGAGAACCGGCACGTTGTAGCAGAGCGTTTTGCCGGAAGCAGTCGGCGTGACCACTACGACATTTTTCTTTTGCAGAATGGCATCGATCGCCGTTGCCTGGTGGCTGTATAGCTTTGTTATGCCGCGTTCTTTTAGTTTCGAAATTAAATCCGGATGAATTGATTTCGGAAATTCAGCGAATTCAGCCGGTCGTTCGGGAATTTTTTGCCAATGAGTGATGTTTGCTAATAGTCCCGGGTCATTCCGGATCACATCCAAAATTTGTTCAATGGTCATAATGATCTTTCCTCTGCTCAACAAAGTGGGAATAATGTTTTCAATTTAAATAACAGGGATGAAATAATCAAGGCTAATTTTTTTGGTCGCTAAAAAAACAGACCAGAATAAAAAAGCACCAAAGAAATTGGTGCCTGTTTTCAGCAAATTGTGATCGTTTATTTTTGATCAAATTAAAAAAACGAATATTATCTTTAGTGTTGATTTAAATTAACTTGACCAAGGTTTAACACTTGTCTGATTTTAATCCCCCCAAAATAAGCTTTTTCTTAAAAAAAGTTATCAGTTATTGGGTTTGCTGATTAGTTTGTTTCTTTCGATTTCATACTCCCTAACTAATTTTGACAGCTCACGATCACTTTCAAAAGTTTTATCTAAAGCGACTACCCGTCCAATATGATTGACGATTCTTTTGTCCTGATCAAAATCTAATCTCAAATCGCCAATGTATTGCCCTCTGTTACCTCCGATAATTGCTATTGATTTATTATGCAATTCCGGATTGGGGCGATATATCGGATCGTGTGTTCCGATAATGACATCAATGTCTGTGAGTTGATAAGCCAGATCTTTAACATGAGGATACCGAATGTGAGCGAGTGCGATGATCAAATCACATTTGGTTTTAAGCTCAGCAACGACTTTCTTGGCTGCTTCGAAGGGATCCCCCACAACCAATTGGGGATCATTTTCATCTTTCACCAACTGCAGTCGTTTAAACAGCAGCCCAAAAATACCGATGCGGATTTCAGGTACTCTGTGTCCGTTATTTTCAAAAGCGGGCAATGTTTTAATAATGTAAGGTTTAAAAAATGGTGTTTTTCCGTCCGGGTGATAAATATTTGCAGAGACAAAGGGAATTTGATATTTTTGTTCTATTTCTCTTAATAAATTTACGCTTTGCCAGAAATCCCGTTCTCCCAAACCAATCGCGTCATAATTCATGCGAGAAAACGCGCGCATTGTGTACTCCGCGATAAGCTTCCCCTGTCTTCCATGCCTGCCAATAAAATCTCCGCTATCAAAAACAAGCACATGTTCATTGTCTGCTGAATTTTCTTTAATATAAGTAGCCCGACGAGCTACACCGCCACTGCGTTTGCCACCTCATCCACACGGTTCGATGTTGCCGGTTATATTGCTCGAAGAAAATATATGAACGGAAAATGCTTTTTTGACATCTTTTTTATTTCGGGAATGGGAAAACGAGGGAATTAGAAATAATATGAGCAAAAAATTAATGGTGAATAATTTCATTTTTATTTGTACCTCCTAAAATATTTTCAATAAAGGCATAATCAAAAAAAATTTTTAACCAGAAAGTATAATTCAGAAAAAATTGACTCAAATTTGTTGAAATAAATTCAAATAAATATAAAAAATTCTTCCCAAAATATCAAGCACTATTTGTTCGGATAAAAGATTTTGCACTAATCTTCTGAAATGGAATTGGTGATATAAGCTGTATCTAATTCTAACGGGAGATTGATTTGTCAATTTATCTAATGAAAAATATGAAGAAAATTGGTAACTAACCACTTTAAAAAAAACTTGATTTTAATGAAAAATTTCATTAACATTAAAGATTGTAAATTATTAGAGGTTCAGAAAAGATAACGATGATTATTCAGAGAATAGAAGAAACAGCGTCAAAATATCCGGATAAAACAGCTATAATTTATAAAAAACATCAAGTGACATACGCTGAGTTATCGGGTATTATTAACAAATTAGCCAATGGATTTTCCGATGCAGGGATTCGGAGACAGGACCGGATATTAGTCTTAATGCCTAATTTCCCCCATTTTATTTTCAGTTACTATGCATTATTAAAATTGGGTGCGGTTGTTGTTCCTGTCAATTATATGCATGATGAAGCCGATCTGAATCATGTTTTGAATAACGCGCAAGCTGGCGCAATAATTTATTGGAGTGGATTTCGAACACTTTTGAGCGATTTTTTCATCAGTGCGACTGACGGGTCTTTTATACGAATCGTACTCGGAGATTCCACAAGCGAGGATGATTTTCAGCTTTTGAATGTGATTGCTGATTCACCTGACAAAACGTTTCAGCAAGAAATTAATGCAGATGACTTATCGTTAATTCAGTACACACAGGGAAACAGTGATTTCCCTGTTGGCGTCGAACTCAGTCACGGAAATATTTCGGAAAGTGTAAAGGCGTTTGTTAATGATTTTAGCCTATCGGAGAATGATGTTTGTCAGATCACATTACCACTTTTCCTGATTGTGAACCAAAATGTAATGCTTAATAGTGCCTTAATCCGGGGCGCCGCTGTCGTGTTGCACGATCGGTTAGATATTGAGTCAGTCATTGAATCGTTGCGACAGCATCAATCAAACGTGCTGCTGGGAACACCAAGCTTTTATTCAGCATTGGCTGATACGGTGAAAGAACCCTTTTCGAATTCAACCTTTAAATATTGTATTTCCACTTTTGACAAATTGGATGAAGAATTAGCAGCACGATTCAACGAGAAAGTGGGCGCACCACTTTTGAATGCATATTCAGTTACTGATATCGGAGGGATTGTAGCGTCAGCACTTCCATCGGATCCGTACAGAATTGATTCAGTTGGACTGCCTTTAAGCGGTATTGATATTCAGATGCATGATGCGAACGGAGAACAGGTGGATATTAATGAAGTCGGTGAAATCGCGATTCGGGGAGGGGTTGTTCCAAAAGGTTATTGGCAGAATGAAACATTGGCTGATGAGCGTATAAAGGATGGCTGGTTTTATCCGGGTGATTTCGGAACTAAAAATGCCAACGGTTTTATCCATTTAGTCGAGAAAAAAGCCAATGTTATTTTGAAAAGTGGCTTCAAAATTTACGCTTCAGAGATTGAAGATGTTTTGAAAAAACATGAGAAGGTTCGAGAGGCAACTGTGATTTCGATTCCGCATCCGGATCATAAGGAGGACGTACTCGCATGTGTTGTATTGAACAACAGTGAGTCGATGTCAGAACAAGAAATTTTCGAGTTCTGTCGTGATCAAATGCCGGTTTATAAATGTCCGCAGGTGATTAAGTTTTACGATAAACTGCCAAGAACAAAAATGGGAAGAGTGTTTAAACGAAAATTACGACATCAGAATAATAAGTAACGGGAGAAATATACAAAGAAATTTAGCAAGTAAGGAGGCTATAAGTGAAAGATTATACTGTTGACAAGATTAGAAATGTCGGATTGGTGGGACATGGTGACGTTGGTAAAACAACGTTAGCCGAAGCCATGCTATTCTCCGCAGGTGAAACCAACCGGTTTGGAACCGTCGATGAAGGTACAACAACGTCTGATTATAATAGCGATGAGATTGAGAGAAAAATTTCGATCAGTACATCATTACTGCATGTGAACTGGAAAGACCATAAGATAAACATATTGGATACGCCCGGATATTCTGATTTCGTCGGTGAAGTGATCGGCGGACTTCGGGTCAGCGATGCAGCCGTCGTGCTTTTGAACGGCGTATCAGGCATCGAAGTGGGGACAGAAACAGTGTACCGAATTGTCGAAGAAGATCATTTATCGAGAGTCTTTTTTGTGAATCGATTAGACAAAGAACACGCTGATTTTGATAAAGTCTATCAGATGGCTCGAGATCGATTCGGCTCCGGTGTTGCGATGTTACAATTTCCTGTTAATCAGGGTGAGGGATTGGACAGTATTGTCGATATTTTAAAAATGAAAATGATTAAGTTTAAGGATGATAAGTCCGGTCAATATAGTGAAGAAGAAATTCCGGCGGATTTGAAAGATCGGGCTGAAGAGATGAAAAATGAGTTGATGGAAACGGTTTCGGAGAATGACGAAGAATTGTTGGATATTTTTTGTGATGTTGGTGAGTTAACTGAAGAACAGTTAATTAAAGGATTGCGGGATCAGGTTGTCGCCGGCAATATCTATCCTATGGTTTGTGGCGCTGCTGAAAAGAACATTGGGGTAAATCAGTTGTTAGATTTGCTGGTAAATATGTGCCCCAGTCCGGCTGATCGTCCGGAAGTTGAGGGTGTTAAGCCAAAAACTTCAGATAAAGAAATCCGAAAAATTTCCAGCGATGAACCTTTATCTGCTCTGGTTTTTAAGACAATATCAGAGCCGCATGTTGGCGAGTTATCTTTCTTCAGAGTGTATTCCGGAATTTTAAAAACCGGCACCGAAGTGCTAAATTCAACTCGTGGTGATACTGAAAAAATCGGCCAGATTTATTTCTTGAATGGCAAAAAGCGAAAAGAAATTGGACAGGTAAATGTCGGTGATATTGGCACTATAGTTAAACTAAAAAACACATCCACCGGAGATACATTAAGTGATAAAAATAAACCGATTGTCCTTCCCGAAATTAAATTCCCCGATCCGGTAATTCGGGTGGCTGCTATACCAAAAGCAAAAGGTGATGAGGAAAAAATTTCAACGGGGCTCAGCGCGTTACAAGAAGCTGATCCGACATTCCATGTTGATGTTGACCCGGAATTAAAACAAACGATTATTTCAGGTCAGGGAGAATTACATCTTGATATTATTGTTAAGCGTTTGAAAGATAAATATGGGGTTGACGTTGATTTAGTTGAACCCAAAATTCCATACCGGGAAACCATTAAAGCAACTGCTGAAGGCGCTCATAAATATAAAAAACAGTCCGGAGGACGCGGACAATATGGTGATGTTTCGTTGAAGGTCGAACCGCTGCCGCGTGGTGAGAAATACGAATTTGTGGACGCCATCGTCGGTGGTGTTATTCCCGGAAAATATATCCCGGCTGTAGAAAAAGGTATTGCCGAAGCGATGGCAGAAGGTGTTATCTCCGGTTATCCGGTTGTTGATATCAGAGTCACTTTATTTTATGGAAGTTACCACTCGGTGGATTCTTCTGATATGGCTTTTAAAATTGCCGGCTCCATGTGTTTTAAGAAAATATTTAAGGCAGCTAAGCCAGTTTTACTTGAGCCGATATACGAAATAGAGGTGCAGGTTCCCGAGGAATATATGGGTGATGTAATGGGTGATATCTCCAGCAGACGCGGGAAAATTATGGGAATGGATGCAAACGGGCCGTTTCAAATTATTAAGGCAAAAGTGCCTCTGGCAGAACTTTATAAATACTCAACAATCTTGCGTTCGCTGACGCAGGGCAGAGGCATCCATCGAAGAAAGTTTTCCCATTATGAAGAAGTGCCTAAAGAAGTCGCCGATAAGATTGTTGAAGAGTATGAAAAGAGTAAGTCTAATTAACGTTTTGTAAATATAGTGAAGCTAATTCAAATAAAGGGCAAGCGGCGAAAAATCACCGATTGCCCTTTCTTTTGAATTGCCAAATGAGGAGTAAAATGCGAATATTGTGGGCGCCATGGAGAATGAAATATATTGAACAACCTGCTGAAGAGGGGTGTATTTTTTGTGATAAACCTGCTGAAGGTGATGATCAAAAAAATCTGATTCTGTACCGGGGGGAATTTTGTTTTGTGGTGATGAACAAGTATCCCTATAATAACGGACATTTGATGGTGATTCCTTTCCGACATGTCAGAGATATTTCGAAACTGACGGCTGAAGAAAAATGTGAACTAATGGATTTGCTGGTAAAAAGCAAGGAAGTATTGGCTGCGAGTGTCAATCCTGACGGATTTAATATCGGTATGAATTTGGGAAGAACTGCCGGCGCCGGAGTTGACGACCACCTCCATTTTCATATTGTGCCGCGGTGGAATGGCGATACGAATTTTATGCCGGTGATAGGAAAGACAGACGTGATTTCCGAGGGGCTTGAGCAAACCTGGATTCGATTAAAGAAAGCGTTTGATGAAATCGGCTGATTAAAGATAGTCCGATGCAATCCTTTTTACGAATTGATTTTTCGCTCACTGGTTATGAGTTATCGCAGATCAAAATAATGATTTTTGAACACAGAAGTCTATCCTACTACGCGCACATTGACTGCTTTATCGCCTCGATAATCTGACTTAACATCAAAAGCCACGCGCTGATTTTCACGGAGACGTTTTTCTTTGACTGTAATGTCCAGGTCGCTGACATGAACAAACAGTTCATCTTCATCATCTGTTACGATGAAGCCATAGCCTTTCGAGCTATCCCACTTTTTTACATAACCGTATTCCATATTTGATTCTCCTCAAGGTTGGTATTAAAAATTTTGGTTAACATAATCAACAGCATTTTGGAAAATGATCCTGCCGTCTGCCTCTTTTTGCAATCCCTCGCGTGTCCAGCGAGGATGTTGGATCGGATGAAAATGGCGTTCCGGATGGGGCATTAATCCGAATATCCTGCCGGTGCTATCACAGATCCCAGCGATGTCGTTCACTGAACCATTGGGATTCCATGGGTAATCTGCCGGTTCATTGTTTGGATTGACATACTGAAAAACCACCTGATCATTTTCGGTTAAGGTTTGTAACACCTTTTCGTCTTTGGGAATAAACTTACCTTCCGCATGAGCCACCGGATAGTAAACGCGATTCGACATCCCTTTTGTAAAAACGCATTTTTTGCTCACAGGATTTAAATAAATCCAGCGATCTTCAAATTTTCCTGAATCATTATCCGTCAGAGTAACCTGCTGAGCGGTACCATCCAGTGATACGTCCGGTAACAATCCTGCTTTTACAAGTACCTGAAAACCATTGCAAATTCCGATGATCAGTTTTCCGTCAGCGATGAATTGAGCGATCTCGATTCTTAATTTATATTTCATTTCATTTGCCAGTACTTTTCCGGCAGCGATGTCATCACCGTAGGTAAATCCTCCCGGAATTGCCAAAATGTGGAAATTGGAAATTAGTGATTTATCCTCTACCAGTCGGTTGATGTGCAGCAAATTCACATCACTGCCCACACTTTCAAACGCGTGAACTGTCTCAAAATCACAATTTGAGCCTGCTGTTCTCAAAACAAGAGTTTTTGCTTTATGCATTATGAAAATCCTTTGTTAGCGGTTTTGATCAAAAATGAATTTTTACTGACTACCATTGAAGTGGTGTCTGCCATGCTTCTTTCAATTCAAAAATATCAGCTTCGATCACAATATTATTGTTTAAACCCGTGACGGAAAAAAGTCCGTCTGTTTTCGTTTTGCCGATGAGCCCGAATTCAACGTCGTGCATAATTTGTTCAAATCCTGATTGATCTTCGGCTGATATTTCGACGACAAACCGGCTGTTCGATTCTGAAAAAAGCAGTTTATCATCCCGCTTCAGGCCATCTGTTGTGGGTACCTGCGACAGTTCGATGCTCATCCCAAATCCACCGGCAAAAGCCATTTCCGCTGTCGCTACTGCAAGCCCCCCTTCAGAACAGTCGTGACAGGATTTAACAAGCCTATGTTTCGTAGCCTGACTTAAAGCGTTCATGATCGTTTTTCCTTTGACAGCATCCACTTGCGGAACACGGGCACTTTCAATTCCTAATTGGTCATAGTAATGCGATCCGCCTAATTCATTTTTGGTATCGCCGATGATATAAATGAGATTATCCTCCTTTTTTATATCCATTGAAACGGCTTTTGAGACATCATTCATAACACTGATGGCTGAAATGAGCAGTGTTGGAGGGATCGCAATTGTGGTTTCGCCAATTTGATATTCGTTGTTGAGACTGTCTTTTCCCGAAATAAAGGGTGTTTCGTAAATTTTAGCAATGTCATAGCAGGCTTGAGCCGCTCGCACCAGACCTCCCAGACGGTCCGGTTTATCTGTATTGCCCCAGCAGAAATTATCCAGTAATGCAATTTTGTCGAGATTTCCACCAACAGCGATGATTTGACGAATAGCTTCATCAATGGCCGAAGCAGCCATTGCATAAGGATCGATCAAACCGTATTTCGGATTGCATCCGTTAGAGATAATGATTCCTTGCATTGAGTTTAAAACCGGTCGAACAATTGCTGCATCACCGGGCCCATCATTTTCAATTCCCACAAGCGGTTTCAGCACGCTACTGCCCTGAACTTCGTGATCATATTGTCGGACCACCCCTTCCTTACTGCACACATTCCATGACGACAAAATGTTTTTCAGAATTTTTGTGAGATTGTTTGGCTGCTCAAAATCCGGAGTTTTTATGCTTGGTTTTTTCCACACTGCTTTGCGAGTGAGTTGCGGAACTCCGTGATGAAGAAATTCCATATCCAAATCGGCGACAGGATGCTTTTCATAGTAAAGTTGAAGCTGGTGTGTATTCGTCACTTTGCCAATCACAGTAGCTTCAACGTCTTCGGCTTGGAACAGTGCCAAAATTTCCTGCTCATTTTTTGGCGGAACAATAATCACCATCCGTTCCTGAGCTTCGGATATCCAGATTTCGGTGTAGGATAGTCCCTGATATTTGAGCGGGACTTTATCCAGATTAACTTTAGCACCGTGCTGTTCACATATTTCACCAACGGCAGAAGAAAGTCCGCCAGCCCCGCAATCCGTGATGGCAGTATATAATTTCCGGTCTCTTGCCTGAAGGAGCGTGTCAACCATTTTCTTCTCAGTGATCGGATTTCCGATTTGAACAGCGCCACTGGAGACCACCTCAGAATCTGTCGTTAATTCGCCGGAAGAGAATGTTGCGCCATGAATTCCGTCACGCCCGGTGCGTCCGCCAACAACGATGATCAGATCGCCCGGCGTCACTGTTTTTTCGGTGGTATTTTTTTTCATCAGACCAACATTTCCGCAAAAGACTAACGGATTTCCCACATATCTCTCATCAAAGAAAATTGCGCCATTGACTGTGGGGATACCCATGCGGTTTCCGTAATCACGCACGCCGGCGTGAACGCCGACAAAAACCCGTTTCGGATGTAAGGTTCCGGGAGGTAAATTTTCCTGAGGAAAGTCCGGCGGTGCGAAACAAAAAACATCGGTGTTAACAATCGGTTTTGCGCCAAGCCCGGTTCCCAACGGATCACGGATTACGCCCCCGATACCGGTATTGGCTCCGCCGTAAGGCTCAAGAGCTGACGGATGATTGTGCGTTTCAACTTTGAAACAAACATCATGTTGCTCATCAAAAGAAATGACCCCGGAATTATCCTTAAAAACCGACAAACACCATGGCTTATTTAACTCCCGAGTAACTTTCATCACCGTACTTTTTAGCAGATTATCAATCTTTTCACCATTGTAATCGATCATGCCCCGAAAAGTTTTGTGGACACAGTGTTCGGACCAGGTCTGTGCCAGTGTCTCCAGTTCGACATCTGTGGGATTGCGTCCAAGCTTTGTGAAATAATTCTTTATTGTTTTCATCTCCGCCAGATTGAGAAAAAGCTGGCCTTCCTGACTGATTTTCATCAATGTGTCATCGTCGGCGTTGGATAAGTTTACATCGACCAATTCGAATTGATAATGAACCGATAAGGCAAAGATTTCTTCGGAAGGTTGGACAACATGCTGAATAAGTTTGTTCAAAAGAATTTTATTGGTGATAAGTTGTTTGTCGTCTTGAGTTAGGGAGCCGCGAATATGATATTTTTGGGCAGTTTTGACACGCTCCACTGTGGTTATTCCCATGTCCTGAATACCTTTGATGACACTTTGCTCTACGGGATCCATCACACCGGGATTGTAGGTTGTTTCAACATTCCATAAACCCTCATCTTCTTTTTCCAGCGGTTGATTCACACTGCACACTTGAGTGATTTGATCCACAAGTAATTCTTTGCAAATTTTTTCTATCTGATTATCGGTTAGCTTCCCGAGTAAATAAAATATTTGGAAATGCTTCACACTTTTTACGGCAGTAATGTGAAGGTCATTAATTTCCTTCAAAACGCCATCGCTATGGCTGTCCTTGTACTGATTTCTAACAGCAATCTCTATTTTCGTAATCAATCGCCACCTCGATATTGTTGATTAAGTTTTTGTTTACTATTTTTCAATTATAGTAATTTATTTTTAAAAATGCAATAAAAAACCTGGATTTAAAAAAAATCCAGGTTTGTCAAAAATGGGTAAAAAATGGATAAAATAGGAGGAAATTGTATCAGTTAATTAAGCAAGTCATCTATTTTAAAACTTTATTCAAAATGCCCGGATTCAGGCAATCATTGCATTATTACGTTTTTGAAAAAGGTTTTCCGGGATAAAAGATGCAATATCGTCTGCCGGTATGAAGTCCGGTTTTTTAGCTATATTATGTTCTGGTGCAACAGTGTAAATATTCGTCAGTTCGTTCCCGTCAAAGTCTGCGCTGACCGGTAGTTCTAATAGTTTTAGTGCTGTCGGTAAGACATCGAGTAAATGTGCATTTCTAATCTGATAATTTTGCTTTATGTTGGGACCGGAAATAAAAATCACGCCAGTGCGATCGCGTTGAGAATGTATCGGATAGTCATCCTGGGCAGAGCTTATGACTAAATGAGACGTCCGCTTATTCGGATCGAGTACATATTGATAGTTTGAGGGTACGATAACTATATCAGGGGCATTATTGACATATTCCCCGCTAAACAATTCTTCCTTACGATAGACCTCATCAATAATATGTTCAAAAGTATAAGGATCTTTATAATTGTATAATTCTTGAATAATTCTGTCTCTGATTTTTTCAAACTGTTCGCCGGGTTCAACAACACCATTCGGTTCACGACCTTTGAGGTTAATGTTGATACCCTGGACATAGTCCGAGACAAAATATGCCTGTGTTTTATCCCATTCAATCTTCAGATACTCGCGGTGGAACAATTTTCTGATGGATTGTGGAACCGCCTTTTTTAAAACTTCGCTCAATGAATTGGGTAGTATGGATCGAATGTTGTTTTTTGTTAAGCCGGACTTTGTTAATAAGTTCGTAACAACGGGCGTATGGTTGTTATGGTGATTGTAAAAGAGATCATCCGGATCGTAGAGTCCTGGGCTTTCTGTCGTGATTTTTTTTGTCAACAAACCATGTTCCCACAACCATTCATTGACAAAGAATTTTTTGTTTACTTTGTTAAAACCGTGATTTGAGAGAACGATGAAATGGGCATCCTCAGGGATGCTGGAATGAATCTCTTCAAGAAAACTATCAAGTTTGGAATAAATCAATTCAATTTTTTCGGGCTGATTCCAAAATTCTTTTTGAACCCGATCCAGTGCATTGAATGTTACAACCGCAACATCGCAGGGATTTTGATCCAGCGTCTGAAAAAAACATTGCTGTTGAGTTTCAAAGGTTTCAATGATATGGTTGAAATACGCTTCAGGTGTTTCAAAATGCCAGGCTGGGCCACTATCTGCGATGAAGCCGGACTGACGTAACTTTTTCTCGATAGATTTCGGATGGGCAATGGCTTTTTCTGCGGGAGTAAACATTCCGCTGACAAGCACACCGTTGATTTCTTCCGGTTCAGATAAAAATGGAACATTAAAATAAATGGATTTCAGCTTATAATGATCGGTGATGTGCCAAAGCAGGTTTGATTTCACAGACGCGTTATTAATCAATTGGGGAGAAGATGAGAAATATTCCGAATTGAAATAGTGGTAGATATTGTGCTTACCGGGATTTTTTCCGGTGAAAAATGATGTCCAACTGGCGAAACCATTGACTGGCAGCGTCGATTTGAGCTGTCCGTAGCTGCTTTGTTCTTTTAATTTTTTGAAAAAGGAAAGTTTATTATTCTTAATCAGAGGGTCAATAACATTGAAAGTAGCACCGTCCAATCCGATAATAATTGTTTTTAGATTACCACTGCCTGATACCATAAAGATTCCCCCCAGCATTTGAAAATGACCGACTTGAGACCAACTTCTTTTCCTCTAAAATATTTATTCTTCTGTTCTGTGCCATATCAACCGAACAATTTGTACCTATAATTACAGACAATTTAGTAGCTTTGCAGAAAAGTAAAAAGAATATTTTGCCTGAATTACCCAACTATTACCGCCCCAAAATTCCAGGTGAATAAATAATGTTTGAGCTCTGGATATTTGATGGTGAATATTTTCAAAAAACAATGTCAAATTTTAAAAAGGCGGAATTCGATTAGGGCACGACCAGGTTCAATTTTCCTTCGCTGTAAAGGTTATCAAAACTCATAAAGCTATCGCCAATATTAATCGAAAGTAGCCGGCACATTTTCAACGCATCAATTGGCATCGAATCCCCGATTCTCACTTTTTTGACCAATAGACCGCCATTACCAGTTTTTATAACAACACCATTTAACATAACATCGACAATAGTACCCGGTGGATATTCCTGTTTGAGATCGATATTATTAATACATGTGACCGGCGGTAAAATGCTCAATTCCAGTTTGTTTAAAAACGTTCTTGGTAATTCGAAACCCGGAAAAGTAAGCGATCTGACAAAGCGCTCGATTTTATGATTAGGATCATACCAATTAATAATACGCTGGTAAGGATAACCCGAAGGATGGTAGGACGAATTCGCTTCAATTTGAGGCGTACCGGGCGTAGTGCCTTTCAGAATCTGCGGAAAATATTTTTTTAGTAATTTGATACCGGATTTGGTTAATTTATGGTACAATGTGAACGCAGTGTCCGTTTTTTCAATATTGAATTTATAATGACCAATGATATCTCCGGCATTAATTTTTTCATTCACCCAATGCAACGTTACCCCTGCATAATCATCCTCTAATATCGACCAGGTGACCGGAAAATACCCCCGGTGTTTTGGTAACAGCGAGAAATGCAGATTCACCGTCCCCAATTTCGGAATACTTAATAATGCAGGATCTAAATTTTTATCATATCCTGCAGTCACAATAATATCCGGCTGATCTATTTTTTGAATATCATTAATAAATTGTAGATTAGAGGGAGTTTTTGGCTGGATAAAGGGGATTCCTTTACCTAATGCAACCCTGGCGATTGAAGCGTTCCAGACCTGTGGATCAATGACTGAACCGTTGTCTAGATAACAACCGACCACGACCTGAATTTTTGTATTTTTCAAACGATGTAAATACCGCAAACACCGACAGCCGATGAGATCGCCGCCCATAAAAATGATTTTGGTTTTGTTGCTCGTACTCATAGAAGGATTTCCGATAATTTTGTATTTATACAGTTATGAATACCTCATTTTGAAAATAGATTGAGTGTTAGCTGCAATATCATCGGTCGCTGGGCGACTGCAATCGGGATGCCACATTGTTTGAAATGAAAATAAAGTAATTTTACAAAGTTTGGCATTTGTGAATTAGCATAATGAAAATTCTGATGTTAACTACTTGTGTAAAAACCGAAATATCCTATAATAAACAGGGTTCACTCAATTTTAAATACTCAAGTAAAAATACACTCAACATTTCACCACTGCGTAAAAGAAAGGGATTTGTTTTAAAATTTTTTAAGATATCTTGAATTTTTTGAAAGGCTAAAATAAACAAGTAACTATCTCGTGCGTCAATATCAGGAATTATTTGAATAAAATGGAGTCAGCCTTTATAAAGACGGGTAATGAGCGTTTACTATTCTGTAATTTGAATGACAACATTTAATTTGACATAAATTTTAGTTTAATAATAGATTACGAAAAATAAATGTCTGCTTATGTACATTTATGAAACAATTGTTCGTAATCTTACAATTTTTAGATAATTATACAAAATTACCGAATCCTGAATTTAGATAAATCAATGAATTAGATATATTTGCTCTGGTGAAAATAGAGCAATAATCAATTGATATTTCGGCAGTTACAAAATTCAATTCATAAAGGATGAAAAGAGAGGACATCACATCGAATTTCAGATGTTTTCTTGTTGTTAAAAAATAGTGAATGGCATTAAAATTGCCTGATTTTGATAGAATTTTTATTACAATAACGGAATAAAAAACGTTGCTCACTAATCAAGGAATGGTCATGAAAAAAATAATTTTACTTTTCTGTCTGGTTTGGATCTTCGGTGTTTTGATCAATCCGACGTTCGGGCAGGGTATCGATGTCGATCTTCAGCTCTTTATTCCGGCGCAGGGTATTTTTTATTTGAATGATCTCAGTGTCGGTGATTTATCGAGCGCTCCGATTGTGTTTACGGTGCAATTGACGAATAATTATCCGGAAGAAAAGATGGTAAAGCTAACTTTGATAATAACACAAATAACCCAAATGAGTAATAGTCTGGAGTTGTTGAGAAGTGAGACAAATTTTTTTCCATTACTTCCCGGCATCTTGCCCCTGACGAGCAGAGATATTTTGTCAGAATCCGGCGAATATGCACTAACTGACGTGACAATTGAAAATACATCCGATCAATTAAAAGATTACATTTTATCAACCGGAAAGTTGCCCACCGGGCGCTATGAATTCCAGATTCAGGTTGAGGTGCAAGGTGATACAAACCCGGCGGGTACTGATATTGAAGAAATTAACATTAACACACCAACCCTGCTCGATCTGGTCTCTCCCGGGCAACGTGCGGATAGTCCGCACTTGCCGGAACTCTTCACAAAGCAACCTTTCTTTCAATGGGAGTCTAATGCGACTAAATTTGAAGTTACTGTTTGCGAAAAACTCGGGACCAATACTTCACCGGAAGATGTGATGCACAATGAGCCACGGGTGCGGGAAATTGTCGAGAATCAAACATTTTACCAGTATCCGCCAGATGCCTGGGAGCTGGAGGATGGCAAAACATATTACTGGCAAATTGTCGCTTTAATTGAATCGTCCGGTGGTGAGATGCGCCTGGAGAGTGAAATTTGGGGATTTACTATCGCCAATATGAGCAGTGGTGTTTTTTCAGTACAGCATGAGCAAGTGGTGAACTATTTACGGACAATGCTGGGCGATGATGTGGTAGAAAATCTTTTCAAAGAGGGTGGAGAACTCGATGGTTTTGTCTTTACCGGCGTCGCTTTGGAGAACGGCGCCCAAATCAGTTTAGAAGATATCAATAATCTGATAATAAAATTTATGGGTGGAGAAATTAAAATTAACGAATATACAGTTGAATAATCGCTATTGAGGAGTGCAAAACATGGAAAAAAATTACCATGTTATTTTTAAAAGCATATTATGTCTGCTAACACTTGTACTTGCTTTTTCTTTGGTTCAGGCGGATAACGCGCAAGATGTCGCTTTGATTTTAAAAGCCGCAGGTCAGGTCAGAGTTAAGAAGACCAAACCAAACCAGTGGCAAAACGGGACACGAGGTTTAAGGTTAGATTCCGGAGATATTATCAAGACGTACAACAAATCTGTGGCTTCGGTAATGTTTACCGATGATAAAAGTCTGCTTAAGGTACGGGATAACTCAGTGTTAGCGATCCGGGGACAACGGGAAAAAAAATCCATTACGAAACGTATCTTTTGCACATTGGGCAATTTCTGGGTAAAAGTTCAAAAGCAGAATTCCCAATTATCGGTGGAAACTCCGGCAGGTGTTGCAGCCGTAAAGGGAACGGAATTCTACGGTGTGGTTGATTCGGACGGAAATTTAACAATTATTGCAATTGAGGGGATTGTTGAATTGATCAATAAATTGGGACAGATATTTGTGGAGGCAGGTGAAACAGGAAAAATGAGTAAAGATAAAGAGCCAATTAAATACGACACGCCTCCTGATGAAAAACAAGATTGGGGAGAAGAAGAAAACGGGGAAAATGAATTAAAGTTCGAGTTCCAGGATAATGATGGGAATAAAAGGGAATTGAAAATAGAATACAAATAAAAATTTGAGGGTAACATGCCGTCCAATTGGAGGAAGCATCAATTCGCATTTTTATGGGGGGTTGTGATTGTTCTGTTAATGAATACAATGATATTGGCATCGCAAAGAGCCGGATTGATCCATTTTCCGGTGAAAAACGCAACTGAAGGAAGACCGATTTCCATCGAAGCCAGGGTGGAGGACCGTAGCAAACCAGTACAATATATGCGACTTTATTTCCGGACCAAGGGCCAACCCGATTTCCGATATGTTGAGATGGATGAACAAATGGAATCTTATATCGGCGATATTCCTGCCAAAGCTGTTCAGCAACCGGGTGTGGAATATTTCGTTATGGCGCTGCTGGAAGATCAGACAATGGCAACCAACCCGTTATCCAATCCCTATTACGCCCCGTATGAAGTTGCTGTTTTTCCGGATCAGCGAAAAACAGAAATAAGTACGGATTCAACTGTTTTGTTGCAGCAGGAAAAAGTCAAGCAGACACTGAGTGATAAATTTGATATTCAAACTGTCATTTTATCTCCGGAACCGAATACCACATTGTCCAAAGATGAGGTTATTATCGCTGTCTCGTTCCTGGGTGAAACAGAAAAAGTAGCTACGCAATCCATAAAACTTTTCCTCGATGGAAAGGATTTCACCAAGTCTGCTGAAATTACTCAACATGTGCTAACCTTTGTGCCCGCGAATATTACGATGGGTGAACATGCGGTTCGGATAGAGCTCTCGGACATCGAAGGAAATCGACTTAAGGATATCAAATGGCAGTTTAATGTCGCTGGAATCCAACGTGAAAGAGAAAAATTCGTCGATCTGCCTGTATCCGGAGATGCGTTTGCTGAAGTTCGGAGTGAGCGGGTGAACGACAGAAATTTATCGACGAATAAAGTGGGTAGCAATATGCGGGGCAAATTCGGTGGCATAAATTTCAGCGGTCATGTGTTTTTTACTTCAAGGGAAAATCCTGATTTTCAGCCCAGAAACCGGATGACACTGGAAGCGGGTACAACCTGGATCGGGGTTAAACTCGGTGATACCTATCCCAGATTCAACGAGCTGATGCTTTATGGAAGACGCGTTCGCGGTGTGCAGGCATATTTGAAACTCGGGTTTTTTAATCTGGAATTTGTGCAGGGAGAAACCAATCGAAAAATTAGCGGCATACCTTATGAGACGATACCCGGAGATAGTCTCCATTATAAAATTCCCGGTACAGACTCAGTCGTGACATCATCAACGGGCATTTATAAATATGGAACTTACAAACAAAATTTGATGGCAATTCGACCCAGTTTCGGCGGCGGGAAATATTTTCAATTGGGATTCAATTTGGTGAAGGTCAAAGACGATCCGAACTCGGTTCAATATAGTTCGCAACCAAAAGATAATATCGTTGTGGGACCTGATTTGTTGATCGCGTTTGATAATCACCGGATTGAGTGGAAAACCAGTGTAGCTTTCAGTTTGCTGGCAAACGACATCTCTGGTGGCGCAATTAACAAAGATCAATTTGAGGATACGGTTGGGGAATTGCCGTTTGATCCTAAAGATTATGAAAATTATTTTGTACTGAACACGTCGTTAATTCCCATTGATCCGAGGGGACTTACATCGCTGGCTTACCAAAGCCAACTCAGGATCAATTATTTTAACAATAATATCACCGCAATTTACAAATCCATTGGCGGAGAATATTATTCATTGGGTAATCTTTACCTGCGCAAGGATATTCAGGGATTTTCCATTTACGATCGGATCCGTTTGTACCGGAATCAGATTTTTCTCAATTTGGGATATGAAAAATTTACTGAGGGACTATCCTATACCGACGATGGAAATGATCTGACCGTGCCGACTGATTTATCAATTTTAAATATTGGAGTATCATGGTATCCGATGGGGCGTTATTTACCAAAGATCAATTTGAATTGGAAAAATTATGATCGAAATAACGGATTATCGCCAACTCAAGTTGATACGAATTATATTGTGGATTATAAAAACAAAGACATTTCCATCCAACTGGGTTATGATATTAGTGTTTTCGGATTAAATCATTATATCAGTATCAGTCACATGACCAATGAAAAAGCGGATGGTCTGTCCCGAATCGAGGCTAATTTGGACAACAATATTCAAATGTTTTCCCTGAGAACAAAATACCAAATTCCACTGACCACTGTAATCAATTATGCCAAAAATAAAAATGTCATCGGCGGAGGCACAGCTAATTTCAAATACAATCTGTTTGGCTTTTCTGCCATTTACAATCTGTTGAATAATCGGTTAAAACTCAAGGGCGGATATAATATGACAGCTGCCAGCGGTGTGTACGCAACATATGTGGACACAGTGGGTCAATCCGCAGTGGCTACTGATTACAAGAGATCGGTGTTCGATTTTGGCGGCAGTTTTGAAGTATTGAAACAACATCAATTATTGTGGGATTTTGCTTTTATCAGATTTGACGATCAATATGCGGGAGCATACAACAACAGACTATTTCGAATTCGTTATCAGATGAGATATTGATTTTGTGATATGCCGAACTTGAAAAAAAATAGACCAATTTATGATTTTAAAAATGTAATAGCGAGCATACGAAAAATAATATTTAAAAACCAGCTTTACACCAGCGCCATGCTGGTTGTAATTGCCATTTTAATCGTTTCGATATTGCAGGCGTTTAATTTATTCGAAAATCTCGAGTTGAAGTTCTATGATTTTCGTTTCAATTTGAGAGGAACGATTCCGGTCGATGGCAGTGACATTGTTTTAGTCACCATCGATGATCAGAGTTTTGTCAGCCTGAAAAAGAAATGGCCTTTTCCCCGATCTTACTTTGCCCGGGCGATTGAAAATTTAACGCAAGCCGGCGTCGCATTAATTATCATGGACATCGAGTTTACCGAACCCTCCTCAATTAATGAATTCGATGATTTAGCGCTTGAACGGGCGATCCAGAAAAATCCGAATGTGATCTTAGCCGGAAAGCTGGTTTCCGAATACGGTTCTCATCTGACGCTAAACCGGTATCCGATGAAACCGTTAAGAAGGTTTCTCGAAGCCGGAACAAATTGGGCTTACGCCAATGTCTATCTGGATGACGACGGTTTTATCCGGCGCTATAATTTATTTCAAAATCTACACGGGACAAACTATTTTCCCCTTACAATAGAGGCGCTCCGAATTCTTCAGCACCTTCCGCCTAAACAAATAAGTACGCAAGGCGCGGATCAGTTTCAGGTAGGCCGTTTTGTAATTCCCAAATACGATTATGATACGATGCTGATTAATTTCGCCGGACCAGCCGGTCATTTTTCCACCTATTCCTTTTCCAATATATTAGATGACAGCAATTTCAATCTTCCGGATATGAATGAAGATACCGATGTATTTGATTTTTACAAAGAGTCCGAACTTTTCAAAGATAAAATTGTATTTGTTGGCGCATCAGCGGATGAATTGCAGGACAATAAACTCACGCCGTTTTTCGATTACGATGGTGTGAAACGGCTCATGCCCGGTGTTGAAATGCACGCCAATGCATTTTTCACCATTTTAGCTAATGCTTATATTCATCCGTTGAATCCCGGATATGTTTTTCTAATTATTCTCCTGATGGGGTTGGGGATTATTTTAATTTCCGGCAGATTAAAACCTGTTTTGGGATTAGTGGTCGTGTTGGGCGCATCAATGTTCTATCTGTTGATTTGTGTCTGGTCGTTTGTCCATGTTGGCACCTGGGTGCCATTTGTCTTTCCGATCGCGTTTTTGTGTGTGAGTTATGTTTTCAATATTGTTCATCACATTCTGGTCGAACAGCACGAAAAGGGGCGGTATCGAAAAACATTTCAACACTACGTCGCACGCAGCGTGGTGGACTCAATGCTCAATTCCGGTGAACTGCCGAAGTTCGGCGGTGAACGAAAGACATTAACTGTATTGTTCTCTGACATTCGTTCTTTTACCACCTACAGCGAGAAATACGAACCAGAGGTTGTTGTCCAGAGATTAACCGAATATTTAAGCTCCATGGTGGACGTTATTTTTAAGCAGGGAGGAACGCTGGATAAGTTTGTCGGCGATGAGATTATGGCGCTCTACGGCGCGCCTTATTATTATGAAAATCATGCTGAACGCGCCTGCGTGACTGCTCTGCAAATGATTGAGCGATTGAGAAGCCTTCAAAAAAAATGGTCGCAAAGAGAGCTTGAATATTTTCAAATCGGCATCGGAATCAACACCGGAAAAGTGATTGTGGGAAATCTCGGTTCGATTCAATTATTTGATTACACCGTGATTGGTGATGAAGTGAATTTAGGCGCGAGATTGGAAGGCGCGAATAAACACTACAAAACAACCATCATCATCAGTGAATCAACCTACAAACAGGTTAAAAATAAAGCCATCGTTCGTGAACTGGATAACGTCCGCGTTAAGGGTAAAAAACACCCGGTGAGAATATACGAACTGAGGGGAATGGAGCTTTTACCATCAATTGAGAGAGAACTGATTATTGATACGTATTCTGCAGGGTTGAAATTTTTCAAAGAACGAAAATGGGCACACGCGCTGCGGGAATTCCGTCGCGTGCTCCGCTACTTCCCTTCCGACGGTCCGTCCACAATCTACACGCAACGCTGCCTCGAATTCATCGAAAATCCACCGCCGCCAAGTTGGGATGGGGTGTTTGAGTTTGCGGTGAAGTGATTGGAGGTTCCAACTAATTTTTGATGATACGATTGGTTTGATAAAAATTATCCTCAACTCAAAGCAAACAACTCAATCTGCGGTTGCGCTTTCGCCTGAATCCTTGATTTTTTTCGGTTCAATTTTTTTATATCCTCTTTGATCAAAAACAATTCACGGTGGTATTGGCCATGATTTTGAATGGCGATTTTTTGTGCTTTGGCTAAGGCTGAAGTTAAATACGTTTGCGCTTCCGAAATTTTGTTTTTCTTAAAATAATATTGACCAATGCCCCAGTATCCCCAGAAGTTTTCCGGCTCTATTTCAATGGCACAGCGAAACAGATTCTCAGATAATTTGGTTTTTTTCAGGCGGATTAAAATATGTCCGTAATCAAAATAATTTTTCGCATGCAACGGATTCTTCAGAATCGTAAAAAAGAAGAAACGGTCGCGGCGATTTTCCCAATATTTTTTCATACTTATTTTAGCGGCGATTAGCATGATCACGAAAATATTATTCGCCAGTTCATTTTCTGATTTTAGACTTTTCAGCGCTCTTTTTAACTGTGCTTCGATTTTCTTATCCCTTGCCTTGTTAATGGTTTTTTCGATTCGTTTAATTAGTGTGGGAAGAATTGCAGGCAAATCTTTTTTCACACTTTTCCGGATTGCCTCTGCCAAGTTTTTCGCCAGTTTTTCTTTATCACCATCAGGAATCATCTCGCTCATAAATTCAGGGTTTTGCATATCAGATTTGAATAATTGGTAGAGATAGAATGGTAAATGCACCAATTCGTCGAAGAAAAGCTCAATCATCACGTCACCTCTGAGAATCGCTGAAATGATACCTTCGAACGGCAATATTTCCTTATGCTCAATCAACTGTTTCCAAAAAACAGGCCATTGACAAATCTGTTTTGACTTTTGCAGAATAAGCGGATCCCGGGAAAGAATTTGAGGATTTTTGACTTTCAGATCGTCAATGCCTTCGCGAAGTACGGTCAGAGAATCAATAAATTGGAGACCATCTTTAAGTGATAAATTGAAAATGGTTTCCCATAGAGGATTTTCTTCGATGGGCAAACCCAGGTCTGTATGGGATTGCAAAAAAACCAGCGCAGTCATCAACGCATCCTGATCCGCTCCCCTTTTTGAATTTAATAATTCATTCAGTAATTTTTCTTCTGTGTCGTTAATGAACTGTTTGTTAATGTAATTAAGAAGAAGTGTGGCGCGGAGTTCCCGTCGAAAGTCTTCCGGATTTTTTAACTTTTCAAATTTTTTCGGATTATCTTCAACCACAGTGCGAATGTCTTTCAATAAATCCAATTCATCAAATCTGATTTTACTCAAGTTTGATTTGGTTGTGAATACTTCTGAAATATGCTTCGAGTTGTAGATGAGCCGGTCAAGACTCGATTTGGGAATTTTTTTAGTTGCCTTTTTTTTAGTGACCGGTTCTTCGATAATTTCGAACCGGGGAGCAGGATCGGCGCTAATTCTGTTCATAGTTTTTTGTTCTACATGATTTTTGTTTTGATTTTGCTGCTGTCAATACTGAATCAGTCACTGATTGACACGGATTTTTACAGATTTTAAAAATTTTTACTCACGTGTGCGGTATTGCTCATTGTAAATCCGTGGCACTCGATTTTTTGAATAAAAGTTGTTGTTGCATCAAGGATTCTCGACTTTCACATATTTGGAACCGGCAAAATTTTGCAACACTTTTGATTTGATCGATATTTTTCGTGTAAATAGCATGTCCCAAAATGACCCGCAGCCAATTCCAGATATTCTTTGGTGAAAATGTAATTATCAACCAACCTTCATCTTTCAAAATTCTGCCTGATTCTTCAAATATCGGAATGATATTGTTAAAATATTCAGCTAATCCCACGGCTGTGATGACTTCAACAGAATTTGTTTTAACCGGCAGGCAACTCACATCGGCCTGGATCAAATGGACAGCCGGAAACGATTTTTTGTTTGCTTTTAACATTGAGTAGGTAAAATCAATGCCAGAGATATTTTCCTGGTTTGATTTGTCCAGCATTTGCAATACATTACCGGTACCAGTCCCCATATCCAAAACAAGTTTGTTTTTTATAGGGATTTTGTTAAGCAAACTTTTGAGATTAGCGTTTTCTTTTTCGAGAATTTTATTGAAAGGATATAAGTCCCGAAAAATTTCGAATTGTTTTGTTTTCGATGCCCAAAAAATTTTATTCATATAATAAATATTTTTCTCTGATTGCTAAAAATGAATTCAGATTCTGTTCCCAGTTTTGAATTATTTTATCCGGCGGCACACCAGCCATAATTGCTTCCGGTGTTTCCTGGTTACCGAACATGATGAGCGGACTGCGCGCAGATTTCCATTTAAATTGATCCGGGTGCAGTTGGTGGATATGATGTATTAAATGAACACCAAATTTGACCGATAAAAAAGTGTGCGGATCGGAGACAGTCAAAACTAATCCGTTGCAGTTTTCACCTTCAAAAGCCGGATTCATGGCAGCGCCGGGCATGTCAACCGGAATGTAGGAGGTGGTGTCTATGTCAATGCCGACAATATTTTCATTCTCCAGTCTTTCTTTCAGCGCGACATAATCCAGCCACGGAGCGCCGATATTTTCAAACGGTATTTTCGTGCCTCGTCCTTCGGAAACGTTGCAGGTTTCCAGTAACCCCATCCCCGGATAAAGCAATGCCGTGTGCGGACTGGGCATGTTGGGAGATGGTTTGATCCAATTCAATCTCAGTTCACCGTACCAGCTTTGACGATCCCAATTTTGCATCTCAATCACAGTCAAATCCACTTTGACGCCATTTTTAAGCCAGCCTTCATTATTGAACATCATTGCTAACTCGCCGACTGTCATTCCATGTCGCAAAGCGATCGGGTGAATCCCGACAAACGACTCGTATTTCCTTTCCAAAACCGGTCCTTCGACAATGGAACCGGTGATCGGATTCGGTCGGTCAAGCACGATGAAAAGAATATTGTTCTCTGCCGCTGCTTCCATCGCCAGAGACATCGTGCTGATGTAAGTGTAAAAACGGGTTCCGACATCCTGAATATCGAAAATGATTACATCGATATTTTCCAGCATCTCAGGGGTTGGTTTCTTTATTTTTCCGTAAATACTGATGATGGGAACACCGGTCTTGCTATCGACTTTGCTTTTGATTTCATAACCGCCTTCGATATCTCCTCGAATGCCATGTTCAGGACCAAACAGGGCAGCCAATTCTACTCCCGAAGATTGATGCAGTAAATCAATGATATGATTTCCCTGGGCATCAACTCCGGTTTGGTTGGTGATGACGCCAACTCGTTTGCTTTTGATCAGATCAAGTTGTTCACTCATCAGAACGTCAATGCCTAACTTAATTTTGGGATTGGGAGATTTCGAGCGACAATTTATTAAAATGACAACAGCGCACGTTAAAACTATAAATAGCGGGATCATTTTCAATGGTTTCAAAATATCACCTCTTATTTCTGGTTAGTAAATTTTTTACAATTTAATATCGCTTCCGATCAGAATTTTGATTTCAAACAATGGTTCGTGAATGATTAATTCGGGCAGGCCGAGCTGTGATGCTAATTTTCGCGCGGTTTCTGCATGAGTCGAATCACATTTGATGAACGATTTTGGATAATTGGAGTGATCCGCATTGCGGTAGTCAATAATTTCCAGCCGGTGATTTTCAAAATTTTGATTGTGCAACTGATTACTCAGCATTCTCGCCATACCGCCAATTTTGTAGCCGTTTAAAATTTCCAGATACATGTTTTCTTTTTGTTCTTCGGGCGCTAAATAACGATCCTGAATTGGGGGGAGCTTAAAATCTTCGCCAATCACGATGGTGAAATCAAGCGGATTAACTTCAGGGTTAATGTTGAAGATTTGATTAAATAGTGAGCTGTATTGATCCACTTTATCCTTTACAATCGGTATTATTTCTGAATTTTCAGGTCTCCGCCAGATAATTTTGGACCGAGTTAAGCGATAGGATGATTTCACGCTTGAGATGCTATTGGTTCCTGAAACGGATCGAATCCGGTTTATCAGATTTGCCAGTGTCAATCTTTTGGTAGAACCATTTACAATTGCAACGTCCAAACTGATTTGTTCATCGATCTCTTCCGGTGGCTCAATTTGGGGCAACTCTTGTTTTACGGTATCTTCTGCTGGCTCTGTTATATCCTCATCTGCAATGAATACGGTACTGTCCGGTTCAGTCAATGGAGCGCTGGTATCGGATTGCCCGAATGTATCAGTTGAATCCGACATTGATTTAATGCGCTGGACTTTTGTCGTTTCAGTCAGTGAATTCCAGTAATCCGGTATATATTTAAATGCAATAAAAGCGAAGATGGCAATGATGGCGATGATGATGCCCAGGTTTAAAAAACGGTTGAAATTGTTACCGGACTCTTTCGGTGGTGGTTTTTGTTTTGTCCGCCTGAGTCCGCCACGCCATCCGTTTCTGTCATTTGAAAAATCGTCCATACTTTTATCGTCCGGTGTTTGTTCATCATCCATTTTCGATCGGTAGCGGACACCTTTAATAACGATTTCTCGCTCTTTGGGTTCCGGTATGACAGGGGGCGTTTCCACAGGCAGTTCTTCTTCTTCAAAAGTCAGTCTCTTAATTCCTTTCACTTTAATCATAATTGCCGTCGCATCTTCATCTGGATTTGATTGTAACGTATTCTGAACAACCGTTTCGCAGGTTTGCAGCGGTGCCTTGGTACTGATAACGAGTCTCAAATCGTTTACCGGCATCGCCTGCACAATACTGTCCGAACAAATAAAAATAGAATCCTTGAGTTGAATTTGCCGCTGAATCACATCAATTTGGGCATTTTCATAATAGCCCAAATATTTTGATTTATCCTCCGAATCCGAATGAATCGAATCATCGGGAGCGGATTTACTTTTTTCAGATCCGGCTTTTTCAAAAATATTTTCTAAAATATCATTTCGAAATAAATAGGCGGAGCAATCCCCCGTTCCGGCGATAAATAAAGTGTCACCTTGAATAATGGCACACATCACCGAGCAGGTAAAATAGCCCTTGTCAGCTTTTTCAGTATTGGCTTCGAAAACAACGCGATTTGCTTTTTTTAGGGCGTTGCTCAACATGTGCTTCACATCATCATTCCATGGGGAATCAAAATAATTTTGAATGGTGGTTTCAACGATGAGTTTGCTGGCAATTTCGCCGTCTTCTTCTTTTCCGTGAGCATCGACCACCAAAAACATTTGGCCCCGTTGATGTAATTTTTCGGGTTTGTCAGGGAGATAATAACCGATTGCGTCTTCGTTGTGAGTTTTGCTTGCTCCCTTTGATGAGCTTTTACCAAACTCAAGGCTAAAAATCATTTTTTCGTCATTCACTTTCAATCCACCTTAATTAATGATCAAAAAATTTATCTCAATTCTCGAATTTTGAATGGAAACTTTTCTATTTGAGTTTATTATAAAAATTGATTTCATGTGCAAAAAAACACAAGTTCAGAAATTTTATGAAACCGGGTTCTCTCAAATATTTATAATAATTGTTAATTATTAGTCACTTATAAAAATATATAAAGCATTATTTAAAAAAGCAAGGGAAAAATAAGAATTGATTCTTTATTTGTGAAAAAGAGTGTCATACATTGGTTTCCAATTTTGTCATAAAGCAAAAAATCATATTTACTGCTTGACATTTTGTCAGAACTATTCTATATTATCATGTACTTTACAGGGATCATTCAATGGCAGACTTTAATTTAGTGTCAAATTATCAACCGACCGGAGATCAACCGAATGCGATTCGGGAGCTTTCAGAGGGAGTTTTGCGCAAGCAAAAATTTCAAACATTGCTCGGTGTGACTGGCAGCGGAAAAACATACACCATGGCGAATATCATTGCCAACGTTGGCAAACCGACATTGGTACTATCTCACAACAAAACCTTGGCCGCACAATTGTTCGGGGAGTTCAAAAATTTTTTCCCGGAAAATGCG
This sequence comes from uncultured Cytophagia bacterium, assembly GCA_964472785.1. GTDB lineage: Bacteria > Zhuqueibacterota > Zhuqueibacteria > Thermofontimicrobiales > Thermofontimicrobiaceae > CAYYMH01. The sequence goes on from CAYYMH010000006.1 coordinate 46,836, forward strand.
GTGGAATATTTTATTAGCTATTACGATTATTATCAACCGGAAGCCTATGTCGTGACAACGGATACCTACATCTCGAAAGATACTTCAGTCAATGACGAGATCGACCGGTTGCGTTTAAAAGCAACCAGCTCATTGATTTCCAGGCAAGATATTATTATTGTAGCTTCGGTTTCCTGTATTTATGGATTAGGTTCACCCGAGGATTACAAAGACATCATTTTAGTGTTAAGCAAAGGTGATCGGATTCAGCGAAATACTATTTTGGAAAAGTTGGTGGATATGCATTATACCCGAAATGATTTCGAGTTTGTCCGCGGAACATTCCGCGTTCGGGGAGATGTGATCGAGGTTATTCCGGCTTATGAGGAAGAAGGATTCCGAATTGAGCTTTTTGGTAATGAAGTTGAACATATTTCGAAGATAGATCCGGTTACCGGTAAAACCACTGGCACCCAGAATACAATCGCGATTTACGCGGCAAAACATTACGTGACATCTCATGAAAAAATGATGCGAGCTATCGAAACGATAAGGGAAGAGCTGGCTGAACGATTGGATTGGTTGCGGAAGCATAATAAATTACTCGAAGCCCAGCGATTGGAGATGCGAACCAATTACGATCTGGAGATGATGATGGAAATCGGTTTTTGCTCGGGCATCGAGAATTATTCCCGGCATCTGACTGGAAGGAAACCCGGTGAAAAACCGTACACGCTGCTGGACTTTTTCCCTGAAGATTATTTGATGTTCATCGATGAGTCCCATGTCACGATTCCGCAAGTACGGGCAATGTATCACGGAGATCGGTCGCGCAAAGAGACATTGGTGGAAAACGGATTTCGTTTACCGTCTGCGTTGGATAACCGCCCACTGAATTTTGAAGAATTTGAAAATATGATCAATCAGGCGATCTTTGTTTCGGCGACGCCGGCAGAATATGAGTTGGAAAAAAGTGAGGGTTTAATCGTTGAACAAATTATTCGCCCCACCGGTTTAATGGATCCCGAGATTATTGTGCGACCGATCAAAGGTCAAATCGATGATTTGATCGCAGAGATTAAATCGAGGGCGGAAAAGAATGAGCGCGTGCTGGTGACAACATTGACGAAGCGAATGGCAGAAGACCTGACGGATTATCTGTCCGAAATGAAACTGAATGTGCGTTACTTACATTCTGAAATCGATGCGCTGGATCGGGTGAAAATTTTACGGGATTTACGTTTAAAAGAATTTGATGTATTAGTCGGCATCAATTTACTGAGAGAGGGACTGGACCTGCCAGAAGTTTCATTAGTGGCGGTTTTGGATGCAGATAAAGAAGGATTTTTACGTTCTGAAACATCACTGATGCAGGTTGCCGGCAGAGCAGCGCGAAATGTGAACGGCAAAGTCATTTTTTACGGAGATACGATCACGGAGTCGATGCAAAAGACAATTGACGAAACAAACCGCCGGCGAAAAATCCAACAGCGATACAATGCAGAGCACGGTATTACCCCGCAGACAATCTATAAATCAGTTGAAGATGTCATGAAATCAACGCGTGTGGCTGATGAGAAAGTCGATAAATGGGATACGCGGCGCAAACGAAGAAGACGGGATTTATCAGCGCCAGGCGAGCAGATGGAACAGACAGAATTAATCACGCATCTGGAAAAGCAAATGAAAGAAGCGGCAAAAAAACTGGAGTTCGAACGTGCGGCGGAATTACGTGATGAGATTGAATTTTTGAAGAACGGCGGTTAGTGACATCAAATGTGTGAACAATTGAAAATAAATGATTACTTTAAAATATGAGTCGGAGTCTTCGAGTCGTGACTGCAAAATAATCACAAAAAAATAAAAAAAATCTTTACTCAAATTAAATTATTTCTTATATTTATTAAGTGTAACTGTAATTAAAAAAACAATTCCTAAAAGTTGGTATTTTATTGATGCAACATTTGGGAATTGTACCCGATGAATTTTGATTTGATTTATTAGTGTTAACACTTTATTTTAGATGGGGATAATAAAAATATGAAAGTACTCGTTGTAGGCGGTGGTGGAAGAGAACACACACTGGTATGGAAAATTGCCCAGAGTCCGAAAGTTGATAAAATCTATTGTGCACAGGGAAACGCTGGTATCAGCCAAATAGCAGAGTGTGTCCCGATCGAAGCCACTAATATCAACGCGCTGCTAAAGTTCGCCGATAAGAAGCATGTCGATCTCACTGTCGTTGGTCCCGAAGCGCCTTTAGCAATTGGCATCGTTGATGAATTTCAAAATCAGGGTTTAAAGATATTTGGTCCGACTAAAAAAGCAGCGGAAATTGAGAGTAGCAAAATATTTTCCAAATATTTGATGGAAAAAAATAAAATCCCGACAGCGGAATATGAGTCGTTTTCCGTTGCTGATAGTGCAATGGATTACATCAAATCTTCATCGATACCTATCGTTGTTAAGGCTGATGGGTTGGCTGCCGGTAAAGGTGCTATCGTTTGCAAGACGCGAAAACAGGCAACTGATGCGGTCCAATCAATTATGGTTGAGCGCGTCTTTGGAAATGCCGGTGCCAAAGTTATCGTTGAGGAATATTTGCAGGGTGAAGAAGTATCGGTTTTAGTTTTAACAGACGGTACGAATTTTAAAACACTGATTCCGGCACAAGATCACAAGCCAATTCTTGACGGTGACAGAGGGCCTAATACTGGCGGAATGGGAGCTTACGCACCTGCTGTTTTTGTTGATGAAAAGATGTTAAAGGAAATTGAAGATTCCATCATTAAGCCAGCGATAAAAGGAATGGCGCTCGAAGATCGTCCCTATCGTGGTGTGCTGTACGCGGGTTTGATGATGACAAAACAAGGCCCGAAAGTCGTCGAATTTAATTGCCGGTTTGGCGATCCGGAGACCCAAGCCATTCTTCCGTTAGTTGAAAGTGATATTGTCCCAATTATGGAAGCCTGCTGCGATGGCGATGTGAGTAATTTTGAGCTTGAAAAGCTAAACAAATATGCTGTCTGTGTGATCATGGCATCCGGGGGATATCCCAATAAATACGAAAAAGGAAAAAAGATTATTGGTCTAAATCATGATTTCAGCGATGAGATAATGGTTTTTCACTCAGGTACTAAAATGTCGGATCGGGATGTAGTGACAAACGGCGGACGAGTTCTCGGAGTCACTGCATTGGGAAAATCCGTAAAAGACGCTATCAATAATGCCTATACCGCAGTTGGTAAAATAGCCTTTGATGGCGCATATTATCGAAAAGATATCGGATATAAAGCGTTATAGACAACTTTGAACAACATCAAAAGGAGCTTCGAAATGAAAATTTTGGTTACCGGTGGCGCCGGATTTATTGCTTCGCATGTGGCAGACGCGTATATCGAAGAAGGACATGAGGTTGTTATTGTCGATAATTTGTCAACGGGTTCAAAAAAGAACCTTAACCCAAAGGCAAAATTTATCCGAATGGATATTCAGGATAAGGGCATTATCGATTTGATAAATCAGGAAAAATTTGATTTATTGAATCATCATGCAGCTCAGATGGATATTCGGCTTTCAGTAAAGGATCCGGTTTATGATGCAAGCAATAATATATTAGGTACGATCAATTTATTGGAGGGAGCTGTTCGAAGCGGAGTGAAAAAGGTGATTTTTATATCCAGCGGCGGCGCTATTTACGGAGAGCAGGATGAGTTTCCGGCTGATGAAGAACACCCCACATGTCCGTTATCTCCTTATGGTATCGCGAAACTGGCAGGGGAAAAGTACCTTTATTATTATCACAAAACGTATCGATTGGATTATGTGAGTCTCCGGTATGCCAATATTTATGGTCCCAGACAAAATCCAAAAGGCGAAGCCGGCGTCATTGCTATTTTTGCAGAGAAATTATTGAAAGGGGATCAACCGATCATAAATGGGCACGGCGAACAAACCCGGGATTATGTTTATGTCGCTGATGTGGTCGAGGCGAATTTAAGAGCGACAGAATTCAGTGGTTGTGACTATTTTAATATTGGTACGGGAATCGAAACAGATGTAAATGAACTTTTCCGGCGACTGAATGAATTGACACAAGCGAATGCTGAAGAGAAACATGGCCCTGGTAAGCCCGGCGAACAGTTGCGCAGTGTGCTGAGCAATGAGAAAGCAGAGAAAATGTTGAACTGGCGCCCGAAAGTCGGACTTGCAGAGGGGTTGAAACGAACGGTGGATTTTTTTAGAAATAATAAATGATCGCGAGCCTGCAAATAGCGATTGATAAATTTTGAGTGCAGCAACTGCGTTGCTGCATAAAAAATCAATTTGTAAGTCAAGTAGTAACCATAATGGAAATAACCAATTTAGAAACTTAAGATTCGAATGATAAATCAGTGAAACTTGTAAATAAAAAACACATTTTTAAAAATGAATGAAGATTTTAATGCACATTATCGGCAACGATTTCAGAGATTCCAGCAAAGATTTGGTATCATCGGTCAATCTGAAGCGATTCACCAAATATTTGAAACGGTAGAGCAAGTTGCACCCAGCAATATTTCCATTTTGATTGTTGGTGAAAGTGGGACGGGCAAAGAGCTTGTTGCTCGTGCAATTCATGAATCCAGCAATAGAGCGGATAAGCCAATGATCATTGTGAATGCCGGAGCCATTCCGGAAGGGATTATCGAATCAGAGCTTTTCGGGCACGAAAAGGGAGCTTTCACCGGTGCCATCGGAACCAGAAAAGGATTTTTCGAAACGGCTAATGGCGGTACCGTCTTGTTGGATGAAATAGGTGAAATGCCTTTGAATGCGCAAGTGAAAATTCTCCGTATTCTTGAGGGAAATGAGTTCAGCCGAGTCGGAAGTTCGGTAACCAAGAAAACAGATGTCCGAATCATAGCGGCAACGAATCGTGAGTTGGAACGAGAAGTGAGAAATGGCAATTTCCGGCAGGATTTATATTACCGGTTAAGGGCGGTTACCATCAATATTCCGCCGTTGCGTTCCAGAAAAGAGGATATTCCTTTATTAAGCCGGAAATTTGCTCAAGATTTTAGTCGGGATAATCACATCGAGTTCGAGGGCTTCGATGAGTCGGCAGTTCAGGTACTGCAAGATTATCCCTGGCCCGGCAATGTTCGCGAGCTTAAAAATTTGATCGAAAGCATTATATTGTTAGAAAAAGGCGGCTTGATCACAAAAGATTCAGTGCTGAAATATTTGGATTTTTATGACAACGGAGAACGGAATTTACCAATACCGGTCAATCGCCCCACTGAACAGGTGGAGCGGGAATTCATCTATCGGGCGCTTTTGGACATGAAAAGTGAAATTTCTCAATTACGAGAACTGATATTGACGAAGTTATTTCCGCCGCGCCGGTTAAAGAGCTGGGATGCCGAGCACCCAATAATTCACCCGGAGGAAGCAGAATTAATCGAGGATGATGGTCAGGGAGAAGCGAAAGTCATGCCTTCGGTGAAGGAAGTCGAAAAGAAGCTGATTGAAGAGACATTGATGAAATTTGACGGTAATAAACGGAAAGCCGCTACGAGTTTGGATATTAGTGAGCGAACGCTCTATCGCAAGATCAAAGAGTATGATTTGCCATTTTAGAATCGTCCGGTGAAACAAAAATCACGAGGTTACTAATAAACGATGAAATTTAAAAGCAACTTATCTTTGAGTATTATGAGTGTGCTTCTGGGCATTCTTCATTTGCAATGCGCCTATTATTCTTTTTCAGGTTCCATGCTACCGTCGCATATTCGAACTGTCGCTATTCCCATGTTCGAAAACAGAACCAGTGAGTACGGTGTCCGGGAACAAATTACCGATCAATTGATTAATCAATTTACTCAGGATAATACTTTAAAAGTAGGTGACCAGCGCTCAGCTGATAGTATTGTCAACGGCGCGATTATCAATGTTCGCGAACAAGCCGGGGCATACGATGTTAAAGAGCAAGTGAAGGAAATCAAAGTTTTTATTACAATTCAGGCATCATTCGAAGATCTGAAAAAACATGATAAAATTTGGGAAGAACAAATAACCGAATGGGGGACCTACAATCCAAATCTACCTCCCGGACAGGAAGGCTCAACCAGAGATGACGCCATCGCAGAGGCCATTGATAAGTTGGTGGATGATATTTTTAACAAGACAGTCACCGGGTGGTAGAATATTTTTTGTATTAAGCAATAAGTTGTTGATTTTAACGATAAAATTTGCTATTTTATAACAGTAATACAGCGATGTTAAATTTCCACACATTAGTTATATTCTCCATTTAAAGAAGGAGTGGAAAAAATGCAAAAAGCTTTGAAAGAAGAAGCAAAGTCTTTGGAAAAAATATTATCAAAAAATCCCAATTCCATCCTGTTTGCACATCTGTCGGATGTTTATCTTCAAATGGGGCGTTTCGATGAAGCGATGGAGCTTTGCAAAAGGGGAGTGAGAATTCATCCGGGTTATATCACCGGTTATTTTGTGTTGGGCAAATGCTATAAAATGAAAAAATTGTTCGATCAGGCAGAACGTCAATTTAAACGCGTTATTCAGTTAGATCCGGAATATCTGTCAGCTTATCGGGAATATGGAGAATTAATGGCTAATAGTGGCTGGATTGCTAAATGTGAGAGATCGTTTAATCACATTTTGCGAATTGATCCTTTGAACAGCAGAGCAAAAGTACGATTAACTGAATTAAAAAGACAGAATCAACTGGAACAAGGAGAAAAAACACCCTTTGGAGGCGACTTTAGCATACGAGAAAGTAAAGACACCATGTTTCCGGAAAACTTAGTCCATGAAATTGGAAAAGATCAAGATACGGATGAAAGACCAGAGCTTGATGAACTGGATGATCGTTACATTAATGGTATGGAAGAAGATTTCCTTGGGGAAGATGTTGAGGACAAAGATGAAAATATGGAGCTCCTTGAAGATATTTTTGGCGATGACTCCATTGATGATCTTGAAAAAGGGACCGGCGAATTAAGTCCTGAAGATGAGGGAGCAGCACAAGATCAGCCTGAAGAACTAATCAAGGATAAAAGTATATTTGAAGAGGCACTTGCTGATACCCAGGAAACACAGCTTGAGGATGAGGAAGAATCGCAGTCTGGTGTTGACGAAAAGGAAGAGGTGAATGATACGGAGGTAAATGACGTCTTTAATATTAATCCGGCTACTGAAAAGGATGTCATTGATACCATTCCACCGGAGGAGTTTCAGGAACCTCCTGAACAGACCGAACAGGAACCGATTCAGGCGCAGGATGAGGAAAAAAAGCAGAAAAAAGAGGATAACTCAAAAGAAAAAGAAAAAATCGTCACTCCCACGTTAGGGGAAATATACGCTGCCCAGAATCAATATTCCAAAGCAATTGGGGTTTATGAACTTTTGTTGAAGAAAGATCCTGATAATAAAGTCTTTAAACAAAAAATTGAATTACTGCGTAAGAAACTGGAAGATGATGATCAAGAGAACTCGTAATTAAATGGGACTCTTAAAAGCAGTTAAATCAGAAAGTATGTGTAATAATAAATTGTCTCGACATCTGTTATCTGATTCAGAAAATGAACCATTTTATCCTTACATTGAAAACCTGGAGAAAATCGTCATTTGACAGACATTTCAATTATCATCGTTACTTTTAACCACGAAAGAGAAATTGGAGATTGTCTGACGTCCCTTTGTGATTCCCTCAAATCTTATAAAAGTCAAATCATTTTGATCGATAACAATTCCGGAGATGGCACATTAGCTAAAGCACGGGCAAAGTGCTCAAAATTTGATTCAAAACACCAGTTTTTAATTTTTGAAAATGAGACAAATGTTGGCTTCACCCGGGCAGTAAATCAGGGATTGAAAAAAAGTCGCGGTCAGTATATCCTGCTGCTTAATCCGGATACTGAATTCGGTTCAGATGTTTTTACAAAAATATTCGAATTGTTTAATCGACATCCACGGCTGGGAATTGTAAGCCCTCAGTTTTTAAATTCGGATGGCACAATCCAGCCATCCTGCCGTCGCTTTCCCAGACATCGGGATTTAATTTATACCACATTTGGAATGAGTTCTCTTCTCAATAGAAGCCGCGAGTTCAATTACTGGAAAATGGGAGATTTCGATTTCAAAACTCAACGATCTGTCGAGCAACCCCAGGGTGCATTTCTGTTAACACAAATAAGCGCTTTCGAGGAAGTCGGTTTACTTGATGAACAATTTACGATGTTTTTCAGTGACGTGGATTGGTGCCGTCGATTTATTTCTCACGGATGGGATATTCTTTTTTACCCAAGCGTAAAATTAATACATCGAAAAGGGACTTCCATTTTCAAAAATCGCGTTAAAATGATTTGGACCAGTCACCAATCTTTTTACCGCTATTTTAAAAAATATTATCCTGACAAGAAATGGTGGCTGATTAATTTATTAACTGCTGAATTGTTAATCGGTTTGGGACTGCTGCGGGCGCTGTATCATGCTTTGAAAAAGTAATTGCAATGCGGATGAATATTATAATGAATCGTTATTTTTATAAATTAACTTTTTTTGCTTTAATCGTTTACAGCCTGTTTTACGTTCAATTATACGCGAAATCGAAAAACCGGGAAATCATCCTCAAATTTAAACCATCTTCCAATGTATCACTGAAAAATGCCCACAAACTCCAGCGTGTTCACCCATCTTTTGCTCAACACGGAGAAATTGAAGTTCTGCCTATTGCCAAACTAAACATTCGTAACAGGCAAATAATGTACATTGCCCAAAGAATCGGCATTGACCGAATTTCCAAACTGCAGGTACCCGAGAATGCTAATGCACATAAATTGTTGAGTGATTTGAAAAACCATCCGTTGGTCGAATATGCGGCGTTCAACCATTCATTTCAGCTCCATAATTTACCAGATGATCCCCGAATAACTGAACAATGGCTGATAGAAAAAATTCAATTGGATCAGGCATGGAATATCACTTATGGAAATCGTGACATACTGATTGCGATTATCGATACCGGCATTGACTACTTCCATGCGGATTTAATTGATAATTTGTGGGTAAATCCGGGTGAAGATCTGAATCAAAACGGATTAGTCGATTCAACGGATTTTAATGGCATTGATGATGACCAGAATGGATACATTGATGATATTCGTGGTTGGGATTTTACAGATGCGCCACATTTCCCGGACGGTGGAGATTACCTTGAGCCTGACAATGATCCCTTCGATGAACACGGACATGGGACGGCTGTAGCTGGTATTATCGGGGCTACGACGAATAACGGGATTGGAATTGCTGGTGTCGCGCCGGGATGTTCCATGATGAATTTGCGAGCCGGCACCAGTCAGGGACTGCTGGAAGAGGATGATGTGGCGTCTGCCATTATTTACGCTGTCGATAACGGAGCGCAGATTATTAACATGAGTTTCGGAGATGTGGCGTCCACTCAAATGCTCAAAGATGTGATACAATTTGCTTATGAAAGCGGCGTAACGCTCATCGCTTCAGCAGGGAACAGTGCCTCAACAGAGGTGCACTATCCGTCGGGTTTTTCGCAGGTCATTTCTGTCGGTGCGGTGAATTCAAATGATAACCTGGCAGGATTTTCCAATTACGGAGCATTGATTGATTTGGTCGCTCCGGGGGTGAGTTTGTTGACGACGAATCGGGGGAATCGCTATCAGGATTTTTCCGGGACATCGGCTTCAGCACCTGTTGTCTCTGGTGTTGCCGGACTGATTTTGAGTCAGCAGCCATTAATGACAAATCAAAATGTTCGAAATATATTGGTGACTTCCACTGATGATTTGGGAGAAGCGGATTGGGATCAGTATCATGGCAGCGGGCGATTAAACGCATTTAAGGCGGTTCAGGTAGATAATATTTTGCAGGCAACAATTTCAGAACCGGATTTGGATCAAGGATTTTTTGGTGACCGAATCGATGTGATTGGCACAGCCTCGGGCGCGCTGTTGGAACAATACGAATTATCTTTTGGCATCGGAAATAATCCACAGCAATGGGAGTTCATCAACCATCAATCAGCGCGACAGGTCTTGAATGATACACTCGGCGTTTGGGAAATTACAAATTTGCCTGATAGCAGCTATACGCTTCGCCTGCGCGTTTTTGATAAAAGCGGAAAAGCCAATGAACACCGGACACGAATTTTTATTGACCGGACACCACCGCAGCTTCTTTCTCTCAAAAAAACAAGGATGATTGATAAATATCGCCATAGCCAGCTCATCGAGTTTGTAACCGATGATGTGACCAGTGCGGCGATTTGTTATCGAAAAAATAATTCGGATGAGCCATTCAAACAAATTGATCTGAATTATAAAGTCCGAACTCATCGTTACAATTTTACGGAGCAGGGCGATTTTGAATTCTACATCAAACATCAAAACAGCGCTGGTTTGATGACAGAGGCTGACAGTGCCGGTAATTTTTATCATCTTCAATTAATGGAGCAGGATATTGAAGTGAGTCGTTTTAGTGAGTTGGATTATGATCTGCCCAGTCTTTATTTGTTAAATAAAATTGTTGATTTTGACCGGGATTCTCATCCGGAGTTTATCGCCTGTCCGTTGTACACAAGTGGCGCTTTTGGAAATCTTCATTTATTTGAATTTGAAAACGGACAATTTAATGCGCATGAATTGATATCCAAAATATTAATTCCCAGAGACATTGGCGATTCGGATCAGGATAGTTTGATGGAAATTTTAGCTGGCGCCGGTCCCAATTCATTCATCCTCGAAAGCACTCAAGAAAACACCTTTCCACAGCAAATTGTGTGGGCGGATTCTAATAATTTTTGGGCGAGCCGGTTTGCTGACCTTGACAATGACGGAAAAGTGGAGATTATTGGCCGACGCGAGAATACTTTCTTTGTTTACGAAAACAACGGTGATAATGAGTACCAGAAAGTACAAGCATTGCCCAACCCTACCGATGGTTCAAATATCACTGGTGTACCTCATACTGCGATCGGCGATTTTGATGGTGACGGTAAAATGGAAATACTGATCGGCGATTATGACGGCGATATTTACATTTATGAGTGCATAAAAGACAATGTTTATCAACATACCTGGCAGGATAGTCTTCCTTTAATGGACGCGATTAATTTTATCACCGGTGGAGATTTTGATGGTGATGGAATTGATGAATTTGCAGCCGGTTGTCATTCCTCACCAAATCTCGATCTCGAACACGAATATGATGGGCGTTACTGGATTTTCCGAATCTACGATTCTGTTGATGATAATGATTACCGAGTAACGTGGGAACAGGCATTTTTCGGATTTGCCGATCCCGCAGATTTTGCCAGTGGAATTTCTGCCGGCGATATCGATTCTGACAATCGCGATGAGCTTCTCATTAATATTTTTCCCGATTTTTATGTGGTGGACTATCAGGAATTGTCCAGCCAATACAAAACTGTCGCACATCTTAAACCATCCGAGACGCAAACCAACCTGATCGGCGATTTTAACGGTGATGGACTGAACGAATTTTTTCTCAATAACGGCCAAAAGACAGTGGCTTTTCAGGATCGCTCCGTGTCGCCGGTTGCCGGGCCACCGTATCCGGCTGGCTTTGATGCTTATCCGTTGGATGAGACTTCGGTGTTTTTAGGCTGGTTGCCGGTCAAAGATGCAGATGCCTACCATATTTACCGGGGGGATAGTTTCAATCAGTGGCACTCGATCGAGTTGATAACAGCCACTCGTTTTACAGATACGACGGTGAATGAAAATAACATTTTTTATTATGCTGTGGCGACAATCGATACTTCTAATATCCCGGTTGAAGGAAAAATGACGGCAACGATCGCCGTGCGTCCGGGTCAGCAGCCATTTTTGGAAAATGCAGATTTTATTTTATCCAATCAATTACGCCTTCGTTTCAGTGAACCCATGGATGAATCGATATCGGAGGTTTCGAATTATGACTTTCTGGAGGCTTTCGATAAACCGAAATCCGCCGTCTCATCAAATTTGGGAAAAGAAGTACTGCTAACCTTAAGTCAGGAACAGGTGTCTCCGGGCAACTATCAAATTCAAGTAACAAATGTCCGGGATAAAGACCGAACGCCTATTGATACCACCCGAAATGTTTTGTGGTTTCAGGTGCCGGTACAAAAGCCGCTATTCTATCTCCAAAATGCGGAGCTGGATGAAGAGGGTGCTATTGTACTTAATTTTAATTTGCCTGTCGATCCTGTTTTGGCTGGTGATAAAATGAATTACCTGTTTCAACCGGAACTGGAAATAGAACAGGTGGGTGTTGATCAAAACAATCTCAATCAAGTCAGGCTAATAATTGAAAAACATCAACCGGTGGGTGCTTTGGGAGTCAGTTACGTGATTACAGTTGAAAACTTGACCAGCGCAGGCGGAACACCGATCTCGACAGACGGAAATCAGGCTTCCCTGGTATTTCATCGAACGGATTTGTCGCAGGTGTTTGTTTACCCCAATCCCTGTCGAGTTGGAAATGCGCAACAGGGGATCACCTTTGCGAATTTGACGCGTTGGGCGCAAATTACGATTCTCACATTATCAGGCAGGCAAATTCGAACGCTCGAAGAGAATGACGGGAATGGTGGCGTTATTTGGGATTTGAAAAATGAAAAAGGACAAACGGTTGGGGCAGGAATTTATATTTATCGCGTTGAAAATGAGCAGGAAAGGAAGTGGGGGAAATTGGCGGTTATCAGATAGATTGTTTGCATTCTATCAAGAAATATTTTAACTCTTGAGGTTTTTGTGAGTTAAATCTCTTTTCCCCATTAAAAGTCCAGGTACACTAATATCTTCGTCCAATTCTTCCCAATGGATTCCAGTCCCATTACCGCTTAAAATATATTTTTCTCTTTGGAATGGTTTGGCATTCAATAGGCGGGGAAAATATTCCAAAGGTACGGATAATTGCCTTCCATCTGAGAGGCTAACCCACATGTTGTATTCATCAAACCAAACTTTTGTAGCAGAGGCTTCAATTGTCAAAATACTCATTCCATTTCCTCCTAATTAATTCTTCATTATCTTCAATAATTTTGTGAAATCTATTCAATTCTTTACTGGTATAACCATAATTATATGCCAAAGAAATATAAGGTTCAATCCAATATTTTGCTCGATTTGCTCCCTTTTGAATATGAATATGGCAATTCTCTAAAGGATCACCCTCGTTTGAGAAAAAATGAAATCGATAACCTTTCCAGGAAAAAACCTTTGGCATTTAATGCTCCAGTATCGTCGATATTCACATAGTTAATGTGAATTTGTGTTGGTCTGATTATCCAGTTCAGAATACATTGAATAATTAATCTCTATAAAGTCATTTTACAAATTTAATTCGAAAAAATCAAGTGATAATTAACAAATTGTGCAATCAGCTCTCAAATCGGTTCCCGTAATAATGAGCAAATATCAGGTTGGTACGGACAGGAAATCCAGGCGGTGCCAACACCTCCGCTTACCGATTCAATGCTGTTTAAATGCTCATCAAAAATATCACCAACTTTAAAAGTTCTGGTGTCTTGTTTATCGATGAGCTGCAACGTCATTCCTGGAACAATTTTATTTTTGGGTTCAACCCGGATGAGCTGCCTTTTTTCATCATATTCTAAAACTCTGCCCGCATAGCGATAATGCTGCTCCTCAGCTTGACTCGCGTCGAATCTTTGAGCTGAAAATCCGGGATTACCTTTCAAAAATCCAGCGGTAAATCCTTTGTTTGCAGTAGCGAAAATGTCTTCGAACAACTCTTGGTTAAATGGTTTTCCTGCTTCTATATCACCGATTGCCCGCCGGTAAGCCCGGGTGATGACTGATACATAATAGAGTGATTTGGTTCGTCCTTCAACTTTGAAGCTATCCACACCTGCGTCCTTCAATTCCTGCAAATATTCAATCGCACAAAGGTCTCTGGCATTCATTATATAAGTGCCGTTCTCGTCCTCGTCTATCGGCATAAATTCTCCCTGCCTGCGTTCAGCCTCTTCGAGATAATAATCTCCGGCAAGATATTCATACTTTTCACCATTTTGGGTGACAGCCGTGTTATCAACTTTGGGTTTGGGAAGATTCTCTGGTTGAATGGGTTGACGCTGATAAATGCGATACTTCCAGCGGCAGGAATTGGTGCAGGTTCCCTGATTTGGATCGCGGGACGCCAGATAGTTGGAGATCAGACATCTCCCGGAATAGGCAATGCAGATCGAGCCGTGAACAAAGACTTCAATTTCCAGATTGGGGCAATACTGCTTGACTGATTTAATTTCCTCAATCGACAATTCCCTGGAAAGAATAATGCGCCGGATGCCGATTTTTTCCCAGAATTTTGCTGTGGCGTAGTTAACGGTATTTGCCTGCACTGACAAATGAATAATTTGCTCCGGATAACGTTCTCGCATGTACATGATCATTCCCGGATCGGACATAATCCATGCGTCAGGTTGGCAGCGCTTCAAAATTTGATCGATGAATTTTTGAAACGGCTCAACTTTTCGATTGTGCGGAAAAATGTTGGCAGTCAGATAAACTTTTTTCCCAATTTGATGGGCATAATTGAGCGCTTTAACAATTGAATCAATAGTTCTGAATTTATTTTCCCGTGCCCGCAACGAATATCTGGGGATGCCCAAATAACCAGCATCCGCGCCGTAAGCAAAGGCGTATTTCATTTTTTCAAAATCCCCGGAAGGGAGAAGTAATTCAACTGATTTCATCAAAATTCCTTATCATAAATATTCAAATTTTAATCATTGCGATCCTGATTTTTTGTGGATGACAGTACGTGATACTCGTGTTTTTCGAAGCGGGTTCCCACTGGTTCGGCGAGGAGATGGCTTCGTCCAAACCGGGAAGGTTATTCATTAAAAAATTGAATGTTGGAACATTTTGTTAAGGATTCCAGCTCTACTGTCTATTTAGTTCGTTTAATTTGAATTTTTTCATCAAAATTTTATCCAGCATTTTTTCTGGTAAAAGTCGCTTGAGTAATAACAGCGAATGACTGCCCTTTCCCAACCGGATAATCGGTTTAGGGTTTTGTTTCGTTAATTCATCAGTGAGCTTTTTGGCAAAGACATCCACCGGCGTCGGATTTTCCTGTGAAGTTTGCGCCCGTTGATGAATGGCGTCCATGATTGAGTTGTAATCCGATTTTTTGGTAACATTTTGTGTAACCTCTTTTTCGGATCGATTGCCAAAATTCGATCTGATAGCACCAGGCTGCACTGTGACAACTTTGATATTAAAAGGCGCTAATTCCATACGCAGTGCATCGGATAAAGAATGTACCGCAGCTTTGGTCGCGCAGTAAGCGCCGGCAAAAGGTGTTGAAAATATGCCGGAAATGCTCCCGATATTGACAATCATCCCGCCACCGTTTTCTTTCATGTGAGGAAATGTTTTTTGGATTAAATATAATGGTGAAAAGACATTGGTTTGAAATTGATTTTCCAAAACATCGGCTGACAGGTCAATCAATGGACTAATCGATGCGTAGCCCGCATTGTTTATTAAAATATCTATTTTCCCGCTCTGTTGAATAATGTGAGAGATTACTTCATCCACATTTTTATTATCATTGACATCCAAAGATAGTGTGTACATTCCCTGTTGTTTCAATTTATCGAGTGTTTCAATTTTTCGCGCCGTTGCATACACAATAAAATTTCGCTGAAAAAATTCCTGAGCCAGTGCCCGGCCTATTCCACTGGAACAACCGGTGATCAAAACAATTTTGGATTGCATGTTTTTCATCCTCTGAATTGACTTAAAAAATTTACCACATTCATATTTACCTTGGGAGTTTTACGCCAAATAGAGTGACGTACATTAACCAATAAATGTCCGTATTATCCACATTGACGGGCAGTAGTTCGGCATTGAGTCCCTGAGCGCGTGCGACCACACCTCCTCCCAAATCGGTGAAACCTGCCCATGACACGCCAAATGCTAATCGGTTACCAAACTGATCCGGAGCAGCTAAAAATGGTAATGAACCTGTTCCGTCTCTTCCGTCCAGAGGTGCACCATTTTTCATTCTTTCGGGCAACGGTTTTTGGTAATCCTCTTTGTCTAACACTTTAACGATATGAGGTCCGCCGGCATTGCTATCCGAACCGACGATCAGCAGCGTATTCGGGTTGTCTTTGATGAAATCTTGCACGATTCCGATTCCGTTATCTGTCCGTCGAATCGCCTCGATAAATCCCTGCGCATTGTTCGAATTGGAAAAATTATCACTGCCCTCTTCTTCCACAACCATGAAAAAATCGTTTCTTTTTTGCTGAAGAATTTTTAACGAAAAGTCGATCATTTCAGCCACCGTCGGTGCTGTGGGATTGTAAAGCGGTAGCCCTTCTTCTTTCAGAGTTTCTTCTGACTCGTCATTAAAAGTATGTCTGGGTGCAAAAATACCGAGCACCTTTTCTGTGGTTATCGGCAAAGCAAACATTTCATCCCGGGTGAATACCACCTGGTAGTCCAATGATTTCGCATATTCAATCAAATTTAAACCATCCGTGCGAACGCCCGGCGCTCCGTGATGTCCGATTTCACCTTTGGGGAGCATATATATTTCGCCACCGCCCATAATGATTTCTGCCTGACTGTCGATCATCTTTTTGGTAATACTGTCGTACATTTGCCGCTTTTTTGCATTGGCAACAAAAACACCAGTGCCGGGTTCCGCAAGGTGACCGCTGTTAATTAACGCGATGCTTTTTCCAGCTTTTTGGGCCTCGATCATAATACTGTAATCTTTGCCTGACGAAGATTTAATGGGATGATCCGGATGAATTCCGTAATCACGGTAGTCGGCTTTTACGCCGAAAGCATGTACCGTGGCACCAGCGTTGGAACTGGTGACAATGGAATTTCTCAAATGCTCACGGTAAATACCGATGTGCGGCATTTGATCCCAGTTGATATTTCCGTCCGGTCCTTTCTCCAGTAATCGATAGATTGCCCAGTCCGCGATTCCGCAACCATCCGGATGAACAAAGATAACGTTTCCTGTTTTTAGTTTTATTTGAGCGCTGTTTGAAACAGGAAGTGAAACCAATGTTAAAACTAACATTAAAACGAATAAAACTGCTCGAGCTCGGTTCATAATAATTTCTCCTGATTTTGAAAGTTAGTATAGATTTCCAAAAAATCCACCAGCGAGCCAAGTATCGATCCTTCTCCTTATTGGCAGCCGGATATTTTTGTATTTTTGGAGTGCAGCAACTGTGTTGCTGCATGAAGTAACGCAGTTACTTCACTCCAAAAAATTATATTCGATTATCGCCGTTGAGCAGATTGCCAAATGATCCGAGAATCGATCCTTCTCCTTTTCGGCTGCCGCCGGCTTTGGGCGCGTGCTGTAAAATACGGTTTGCCATACGGGAAAAGGGGAGACTCTGTAAGTAAACTGTACCAGTACCTCGCAACGTCACCAGAAACATTCCCTCGCCACCAAAAAACATTGATTTCAAACCACCAACCATTTCAATATTATAGTCCAGCGTCGAAGTGAAAGCAGCCAGACATCCGGTATCCACTCGAATGATATCATTTTGCAGCTCCTTTTTCACTACGGTACCGCCGACGTGAATAAAAGCCTTACCATCGCCACAAAGCCGTTGTAAAATAAATCCTTCTCCCCCGAAAAATCCGGTACCGAGTCTTTTCGTAAAGGCAATACTCACCTCTGTCCCCAGCGCTGCGCAAAGGAAGGCATCCTTCTGGCACAAAAGTTCACCATCGATTGCCGTCAAATCAATGGATACGATTTTGCCTGGATACGGTGCTGCAAAAGCGGCTCTCTTTTTTCCTGATCCTTTATTTGTGAAGTGCGTTATAAAAATCGACTCACCGGTTAAAACACGTTTTCCGGCGTCGAGCAATTTACCAAATAAACCGGCATCTGGTTTAGAACCGTCACCCATTTTTGCTTCAAAGCCAATTCCATTATCCATGTAGTTCATCGCGCCGGCTTCCGCAATCACTGTCTCCCCCGGATCAAGTTCTATTTCAACAACTTGCATATCATCGCCGATGATTTGATAATCCAATTCATGTGATTTCATAATTAGTGCTCCTGTGGTTTAGGCTAAAATCTAATGTAAGTGTTTTTTGTTGACGTTAAAAATAAATTTGATTAAAGATGGAAAATAAATAATTGAGAAGAATTAATCAAGGGGAATTTTCAGAGATTTTTATAAAATTTCAGCACCTGAATGAGGGAAGGTTTTTTGAGTTGAATTTATTGAAGTAACGTCATAATAGCCTGCATTTGAAAAAAATACCGGAATCTCCGAAATAACCAGCATGGAGATTCCGGTAAAAAATTGTAACAAAATTATTGTTTTAATCAGTGACCATTGCTGAATCAACTAACTCAATTAAGTCAACCGCATCAATTTTATCAATGTAATCTTTATCTTTTAATCCATCGGTGAGCATGGTCAAACAGTACGGACAAGCAGTGATGACTTTGGTGGCGCCACTTTCAATCACCTCGTCCGTGCGAAGGTTGTTTATCCGTTCTCCGATCGTCTCTTCCAGCCACATTCGTCCGCCACCGGCTCCACAGCAGAAACTGTGCGCTTTGTTGCGATCCAGTTCAATTAACGAGTCAGTGTTAATTTTTCGGATGACATCTCTCGGCTGCTGATAAATATTCGAGTAGCGTCCCAGATAACAGGAATCGTGAAATGTTATTTTTTGCCCGTTACCCTGATTGAGTTTGATTTTATTGTTTTGAACAAGATCAGCAAGCAGTTCGGTGCTGTGGATCACTTCAAAATTGCCGCCAAATTGCGGGTATTCGTATTTGAACGTATTGTATCCGTGCGGGCAAAAAGTGATGATTTTTTTGATGCCGAAGTTTTTGAAAATGTCGATGTTCATTTCCATGAGGGTTTGCGCCAAATATTCATTTCCCAATCGCCGGGCGGTTTCGCCGCAGCATTTTTCTTCTGTGCCCAAGATGGCGAAATCGACATTCGCCCGTTTTAAAATTTTGGCAAATGCCAGAGATACTTTTTTAACACGGTCGTCATAAGCGCCGGCACATCCCACGAACCAGAGTGTATCGGAATTAGCACCATTATCGAACCGTTTTATTTCCAGTCCGTCAGCCCAGTCAGCGCGGGATGAAAAACCAATGCCCCACGGATTGAAATTATTTTCCATACCTTTGAATGTCTGATTCAGTTCCGCCGGAAAATCACCTTCCATCAATACTCTTTCACGCCGCAATTCCACGATTTTATCAATGTGTTCGATAAACACCGGACAGGCTTCCACGCAGGCGCCGCATGTTGTACACGCCCAGATTTCAGCAGCTTGAACCGCAGTTCCCACTATTGGTGGATCGTTTTCTAAACTTTCTTTTTTTAATAATTTCGATGATTTTTCGTTTAGATTGTCCAGTAAGTCGAGGATGACTTTCTTCGGGGATAGCGGTTTCTCACTCAAATAAGCCGGGCACTGATCCTGACAGCGGCCGCAACTGGTGCACGCGTCAAGGTCGAGCAAATGTTTCCAGGTGAATTCATTGATTTTGCCGACGCCAAAGACTTCGGCTTTTTCAATGTCGATGGGCTGCAATTCGCCTCTCGGTTCGAGAGAACGAAGATAAATGTTCATGGCTGAGGTAAAAATATGCCGTAATCTTGAAAAAGGAATGTAGGCAATAAACCCGAACGAGGCGAGCAAATGAATCCACCAAAGTATTTGATGCGAATTTATTACTGAATTCGAAAATAGACCCGACACAAAATTGCCGACTGGTGAGAACTTTTCTACTCCATATTCTGGTGAAGCGATTCGAGCCCCCTCTACGAAGTATCCCGTGACCAGAATAAACAACAGCCAAATCAAAATGATCGCATTATCGGCAGTATTGTTCAATCTGTCCGGTCGCTGAATGTATCTGCGGAACAGGGCGATCAAAATTCCCACAATCGCTATCACACCGGCGATGTCCAGCATAAAAGAAAAGATTTGGTAAAAATTACCGACTAAAAAGGAGGATTGCCCGAAGATCAACTGCCACACGTCATAATCGAAACTCACGATGACCGTACCGATAAACAGTACCGCAAAACCAGCAAAAATCAATAGATGCATAACGCCCGGATATTTTTCTTTTAATATACGACCATGTCCGATCGCATAAACGAGCAAAGCCTTAAGACGTTCTCCGAATGAGCCTTTTATCTGTTGAGCTTGCCCCAGTTTCCATTTTCGAATCAGACGATAAAATCCATAGGCAAAAATACCAAGTGAAATAACCATCAACGGATAGATAAGAACATGATAGGAAATATTCCAGAATACTTCTCTTGTCGGCATAAAATTGACTCCAAAAATGTTTAAGTTCTTTGGATTAATTTTCAACAACTTTTTTAAATTCTTCGGTTAATTTCGGTACTACTTCAAACAGATCACCGACGATTCCGTAATCTGCTCTTTCAAAAATTGGCGCTTCCGGATCTTTATTGATTGCAACAATGCATTTGGAAGATGACATGCCAGCTATATGCTGAATCGCTCCGGAAATACCGCAAGCGATGTACAGGATTGGCGAAACGGTTTTCCCGGTTTGCCCGACCTGATCTGCGTGAGCACGCCAGCCCGCATCCACAGCGGAGCGGGATGCGCCAACAGCACCGCCTAATACATTTGCCAATTCCTCCAAAATTTTAAAATTTTCCGGTCCTTTTAAACCGCGGCCCCCGGAAACGATAATGTCGGCTTCGGAAATATCTAATTTGCCTCCCTCGCTGGCGATGATTTCTTTCACTACTGCTTTTAAATCGTTTTGTTGAACAGGTACCGATACTTTTTCCACGTCGGCTGATTTCGCTGAATCGACTTCAGTTGCCTGAAAAACATTCGGTCTCAATGTCGCCAGTTGCGGAGCGCTATTGAATTGATGGGTAGCTATTACTTTTCCGGCATACATGGGACGGATCGGTTGTAGATTTTCATTCTCCAGGTTCAATTTGACACAGTCTGTTGCCAAACCAACCTTCAAATGTGCCGCTAATCGCGGCGCCAAATCTTTGCCTATCGCAGTCGCCGGTAATAAAATAACCTGCGGATCGACATTCTTTATTAAGTCGATTAATGTTTTTGTGTAACCTTCGGCAGAATAGTATTTAAAAATATCTGATTCAGCCAGATAAATTTTATCTGCCCCATATTTTTCAAGATTTTTACTCATTGTTTCAATATCGGTGCCGAAAACTACGGTTTCGAGCGAGCTGTTTAGCTGGTCTGCTAATCGCCGACCTTCACTCACAATTTCATAGCTCACTTTTCGAAATGCGTTATTGCGTTGTTCTGTGATAACGAGTACTGGATTTGCCATGCCTGCCTCCAAAATATATCAGTGAAATTGATGTTCAGTTTTGAAGTTCACCGCAAAGTTCGCAGAGGCCGCGAAGAAAAAAATATTAATATATTCAATTGTATTATTTACAACTCTGAACTTATTGACCTCTGCAATTGGGTGGTTTTATTAAAATTAATTTCAGTGCTGCTTAAATTTATTTATCTATTATTTTAAATCACCTTAGCTTCTTCTTTCAAAAGTCGGGTCAATTCAGGAACAGCCTCGACACCTTCTCCGACAATCTGTCCGCCTTTCCGTGCCGGCGGATATTCAAAACTAAGGATTTCGATTTGAGGATTTTCGATATCGACTTGCTTCTCATCGACCGGTTTTCTTTTGGCCATCATAATGCCGCGCAGTGCCGGATACCGTGGTTCGTTCAGACCTTTTTCCGCGGTAAATACTGCCGGTAGCGACGTTTCAATGACTTCAGTTCCACCTTCGATTTCGCGTTTGGTGGTTGCTTTGCCGTCTTCGATATTTAATTCATGAATAAATGTGACACATGGCAGATCGAGCAGTTCCGCGACCATCGGACCAACCTGAAGGTTGTCATCGTCAACAGCTTTTTTTCCGTACAAGATCAGATCAAATTCCATGTCCTTGATGACCGTTGTCAGCGCATTTGCCACTGCCAATGAATCAATAAATTGCTCTTCAGTTTTGATTAAAATTGCTTCGTCCGCGCCCATGGCAATAGCGTTCCGAATCGCCGAAACCGAACGTTCCGGTCCTACACTAATAACCGTAACTGTCGTGTCGTCTGATTTTTCCTTAATTTGAATGGCTTCTTCGACAGCATATTCATCGTACGGATTCAAAATCCAATTAATATCAGCTGTTTCAACCGATTTTTTATCTCCCGCGATTTTGATTCGTGATTCCGTATCAGGAACTTGTTTTACACATACTAAAATTTTCATCAAGCACTCCTTCTATTTGGGTTTCAAAACTGTTTTGTTGCTAATGATTGGTAATGATGAGTAAATTTTTGCAATTTGCCAAATACATTTGTTTGAATGGTTTTAAATATATAATTTAATTTCACAAAGTCAACTTTTTTTTTGAAAAAAATGAATGGCGTTCAGTGAAGCAAGGTTGAAAATTGAAAAATAGAGACTTGCTTTATGTAAAATTCAGCCCGCGAAAAACACGAAAGTACGCGAAATGTATTTTTAAATAAGACAATTAAGTTGCGCAACTAAAAATTTAGTAACAGATTTTTTTGTATTTAGCGTATTTAGTGGGCTTAAAATTATGGAAGAATCACGAACTCATTGTTTCACTGCTTTGAAATGATTCACGATGCCATTGAGGAAAATATCGCCGATCATTTTTTCTGACATATTGAGGCTGTATTTTTTATTTTTTGAAAGCACCCAGTAACTGGAAATTTCATCCAACGCGCCGAAAAGAATACGTTTGGCGATCCCCGGAACAATTTCCTGACTCACTTCGCCGTCTTTTTGTCCCTGAATAATAATGGAAGAAATGATGTTCAAGTAGTCGCTGAACTTTGTTCCGCTGTAACTTTTCATAAATTTGTGACTTTGGCGCAGTTCGATTTGAATGACTTCAGCCAACTCCCGGTTCTCCCCGATCAGCGCCAGATGCTTCTCGATAAACTTCCGCATTTTATTTTCAAAGCCGTCCTCTTTGGCAATTTCATCCTTTACGCTTTTGATGATTTTTGTCATCTCGTCTTCAAAAAGAGAAATGAGGATGTCATCTTTATTTTTAAAATAGAGATAGATCGTGCCGTCAGCAACTTCCGCTAATTTTGAAATTTGAGAAATTTTTGAATTATAAAATCCATTTTGCGCAAACACATGCGTCGCTGCCTTTAAAATGCGTTCTCGTTTTTCGTTTTTTGCGTCGGGTTTTTTATTCATTAGTACTAAAAATTAGGTTAATGAGTGTTAATACTGTTAGTAAGAATTTTGGTGAATGAATACTCATTCATTAATTTAAAATTTTATCAATCAATGTCAAGTACTTTTTCTTTATAAAATACAAAAACTTAGTCGGGGTAGTTTTTTTTAAAATAATTCTTGACATTGTTAAAATTTTATTTTATTATTAATCTATTGTAATAAAACTGATATTGGCTAAATTTCTATTTAAAATTATTAAATTGAGAATGGCAATTTTTTAAAGAGGTGGGCTCTTAATCTCGAATGTATAATTTTTAATTCGTTAAAAAAGACAGGTAATTTGACTTGTTAATTATGAATACAGTAAGTGAAAATTGCTCTTATTTTTTAAAAACCATGAACCATTTCATGGATTTTTTTTTAATGTCAGGTGTTAAATGAAAAGAATTTACATTGGATTATCAACAGGCGTTTTGATTATATTACTGCTAATGGGATGTCAGTCTGATCATGGGCTGGAACCGACCCGAAGCGGTATTAGTGGTAAAATCAGTTATGTTGGCGATTGGCCTGAAAATACGGCAGAGGTGAGAATTGTGGCTGCAACCAGTTTTCCGCCGAATAGTGTTGAAGACTTGATTATTGGTGACATGATGCCGATCGGAGGAGATTCCACAGAATACAATTTTTGGGTAAATCCCGGGGATTACTATTTGGGATTGGTTTGGCGGGGGAGAGACTCTGCCTGGGGCATCCAGAGCATTTTCGCGATCTATTTTGAACCGGGTGAAACCTTTATGCCCGGCGTGATTACGGTTCCGGATAAACAAACTGTAGTCGCCAAAAAAGATATGGTCGCTGATTTTTCCAGAGCGCGAATTGCATCCGAGAGCGCGATTTCCGGCACGCTGTTCTTTGAAGGCGAATGGCCCGAAAATGTGGAAGAAGTCAGAGTTATCGCCAGTTCAAAATCTATCATGTCGCCTTCGCTCTCGTTATTGGATCTCAGTTTTAGCGGCAGTCTGTCGGCTTATCAGGATTCTTTAGATTATGAAATATCGGTGAGCCCGGATACCTACAAAACATTAGCCGTGCTGATTAAAATTCAGGACCAGGAATGGTCAATCGAAAATGTCGTTGGCTTGTATTTGAATCCGGTCGAAGTGCCTACAGAAACGAGTCATGTCGATGGAGTTGATTTTACAGTGACGTTCAGAAGTAACCCATAACAGGGGATAACATTTAAATTTCGGATTGAATGAATATGAAAATAAATGAAAAAATTTTGCTGTTTGTTTTTTTTGTTTTGATACCTGTGGTGGTTTACAGTCAGAGTTCAACCTATGGTTCCATTGACGGACAAGTAACGGACACAGCTAATGGCGAGCCACTTCCCGGTGCGAACATTGTTGTTACAAAAACGCTGATTGGCGCCTCCAGTGACCTGCAGGGAAATTATCACATTGAAAGAATCCCTCCCGGCAGCTATCAGATAAAAGCATCCATGATGGGATATAAAGAGAAAGTGGTCACTGTCACAGTACAGCCCGGGCAAGAGTTGACGTTAAATTTTCAACTGGAAGAAACCGTAATCGAAAGTCCGGGATTGATCGTGACTGCCAGTAAAAAGGCGCAGAGTTTTCAGGAAGTGCCCAACAGTGTGTCGCTAATAACAACAACGGAAATTGAGCGTCGCAATAAAACCTATTTGGATCAAGTGTTGGAATATACACCGGGCGTATATTTGATGGAGGGAGATGTGAACATCCGCGGTTCGTCCGGGTTCAGTCTGGGCGCCGGAAGCCGTGTGTTGCTTTTGCTGGACGGTATTCCCATGATGCCCGGTGATAGCGGGGATATTAAATGGGACGTTGTTCCGCTCTCCCAAATTGAGCGGGTGGAAATCGTCAAAGGTGCAGGTTCAGCTTTGTATGGTTCCCACGCATTGGGTGGCGTGATTAATATTATTACCAAAGATCCGACTTCGATTCCCAAAACGGAAGTGAAATTTGCTGTTGGATTATACGATAAACCTTACCATCCTGAATGGGAGTGGACAAACGATCAGCTTTATTACAGTCAGGTTGACGTCACGCATTCTCAAAGTTGGAATAAAATCGGCTTGCTGATTTCCGGAGGCAGAAAAGAATCAACAGGCTACCGACAGAATGGAGATTATGAGAAGTATAATTTGGTTGGGAAATTAAATTATCAGATTACGCCGCAATCATCATTGACACTTCAGTCGAATTGGCTCACCAGTGAAAGCGGAGAAATTTTTCTCTGGCGTAATCAACACGATGTTTATCAAATGCCGATTCCTTCTGTCGGAGATTGGGTAGATTCGAAAAAATACAGTGTGAACGCTGTTTACCGCCAATTGGTCAATTCACAATTTACATACAAAATTCGATCTTCATATTTTTATAATGACTGGGAGCACCATCATCACGATAACAATGATTTTTCACAAGCAAAAAAAATAGGACTTGAAATACAAGCTGATTACCTACCAAACGAAATTCACACCTTTACCTTCGGTATCGAGGCAATTTATGATATCACAAAATCTGCGTTGTTCGGGCATCACGACGGGTATGTTTTGGCTGGCTATGTGCAGGATGAACTATCGCTGATTAAAAATTTCGCTATGACGTTGGGCGGTCGTTTTGATTATCATCATGTGGATAATGGTGTGGAGAACAGCCAATTTAATCCCAAGCTGGGATTGAATTATAAGCCCTCTGTGCTGACAACTTTCAGAGCATCGATCGGCAGGGGATTTCGGGCGCCGACGATGGCGGAGATGTTCACAGAGACTTTTACCTCCGGTTTCAAAGTCATCCAAAATCCGAATTTGAAAGCAGAGCACGCCTGGTCTTACGAAATTGGGTTGAACCAGATTGTTAATCAACATTTGATGGTTGATGTGGCACTATTTTATAATGAGTACAAAAATTTTATTGAACCGGAACCGGATATTTATCAAACCGTGCAGTTTATCAATGTCGCCAATGCGCGAATTCAGGGAGTGGAGTTAACCACCAAAACCAGCCTGTTGAAACAATTTGTAACTCTTGACCTTGGATATACCTATATGGACGCGATCAATCTGGATACAGACGAGGTGTTGGCATATCGCCCTAAACATCTCTTTATTTCCGGAGTCAATTTTAAATATTCGATTTTTGATGCCGGACTCGACTTCCGATACATCAGCCGGCTGGAACGCGTGAAAGTTTATCCCAAAGATGACCGGGTGGCTCAAAAAGTATGGGATGCCCGCATTGCGGCAAACATTTTCGGTTACCAGTTGGCGCTGAATGTGAATAATTTACTTCAATATAATTACCTGCAAATCGAGCGAAACATCGCTCCGATGAGAAATTTCGTGTTTTCAATTAACAAAGAATTTTAAAATTGGGGAGGTGATAAAAAAATCAATATCTATGAATTATGGCAAAGCAAAAATTATTAACTAACATTTTATTAACTTAATGGGAGGTTACATAATGAGACGTTTTACATCTATTTTGACTGTTGTTATGGTTTTATTTATCGCAGGCTCTGTCTTTGCATCAGGTGTTGCAATCACCGGAATCGGAGCCAGAGCTACAGCATTGGGCGGTAACTTCAGAGGAATTGCCAATGACTGGAGCGCGATGTTCTGGAACCCGGCTGGTCTGACACAGATTGAGGGTTTCCACTTTGGATTTTCTACAGAAGCAATTATGCCTGTCGGTACCTATTCATTTGCTCAATATGACGCCATGCCTTTTGGTCTTTTCAGAACAGGGGAGTTGGAAAATGAAGCGAAAACATTCTTCATTCCGGCGCTTGGTTTTGTTTACGGGATGGGAAATATGAGCTTCGGTTTGGCTGTTTATGCGCCTTTTGGACTCGGCGCTGAATGGGACGTTTTGGATTCAGATGATTATAATAGCGGTTTTCCGGGCATCGATTATGAAGATAATCTCCAGGTCATCGCTATTCAACCGACGTTTGCCTATAAGTTCAGTGATAAACTGTCCGTTGGCTTGGGTATAAGCATGACGTATGCCGACATTCTCATTCGCACACCGCAATACACACCAAATCCGTTGATCTATGACCCTGCCTATGCCAGCTTAAGAGATGGTGTGTTAGCTCCTATGGGTTTAACCGCGGATAAATATGGCTACATTTTGACAGACAAGGAATTGGCTGGAGATGGTTGGGGTTTTGGCGCCAATTTTGGACTAAAATTTGACCTGTCCGAAGACTTTTCAATCGGTATCAGCGCAGCCTATTATAATGATATCCCTCTTGATGGACTTATCAACGCCACAACTTACTACAGCGCGATTCCCCAGGCAACAATGGCACAGTTGAGTCAAACACTCGACGGCTTAATTACCATGGGACAAATCGATGAAGCTACCAAAATGGCGATTTTGGGTGTTTACAGCGGCACAAAAGAAGTGCAGGCAGAAGACGTTTCCGCTGAAACTGATGTGCCGTTACCGTTGACTGCTGGTATTGGTTTTGCTTACAAAGGCATCAACAATTTACTGCTGTCCGCTGACATTTCCTGGACACAATGGTCAAGCTGGGATGTTATCGAAATCAAGTTGGAAGACGGATCTACCTCCGAATTAGTGGAAAAATGGGAAGATGGTCTCCGGATGGGTTTAGGTGCCGAATACACTCTGACCGACAAAATAGCGCTCAGAGGTGGATTCTACACTGAATCAGCAGCACCACCGGATGAAACTTTCACCCTGACGATTCCGGATGCGGGACGCCGTTACGCGATTAGTTTTGGTGGAAGCTACGATTTCGGACTTTTCACCTTGTATGCCAATTATGAAAAACTCCTGATCAGTGACCGCAGCATCAGTGAATGGGTCTATAACACAGAAAACGGTTTTGAAAATATGGCTGGTGATTTCGGTATGGACGTAAACAATATTATGGCAGGTTTAAATTTCGCTTTCTAAAATCGTTTTTCCCAAGAAATTTATGATGCAAAAAACCCCTCTCATTCAACGAATCAGAGGGGTTTTTTGTAACTTTTAGGGGAGGAGAAGTATCAGATGATCGTTATATTATTTTAAATGCTGTTTGCATACTGTTGCGCTTTGCCGACGTATTCGCTTTCCGGATAATCAGTAATCAATTGATCGAACATCTGTCCGGCTAATTGTTTATCGCCAAGTTTGATGTAACAGCGTCCGAGCATGAGCAATGCGTCATCTTTTTTGTGCGTCTGCGGAAAATTCAAAACACTCTCGAATGCTTCGGCTGCGCTGGCGTGATCTCCTCTGCCAAAATAGCATTCACCAATCCAATATTGACAATTGCTGGATAATTTATGATTGGGGTACGTTTCCAGTAACATATTGAACAAGTAGATTGCTGCATCATATTCTCTGGAATAGAAATTTTGCAGCGCCTGCTCATAACTTCGGGTAAAATCTTCCAAATCGACATTCAATGAGGATGCCAGCGCACCACTTCCTGTTGCCAGATTGGATTCGAGTTCAGCGATCCGCTCTTTTCTGAAACTTAATTGTGATTTCAACTCTTCAATCTCTAATTCCTTTTGGCCAATAGCATCATTCAGTTCGTCGACACGCGATTTAAGCTCGATGTATTCATTCATGGCAAAATCACTCTCTGACTTCGCTTCATAACTGTCGATGCCTTCAATCAATGCACTGAGCTCCTCATCAGCCGCTGACTGCTCTCCGGTACCAAAAGCCGAAGATTCAAGTTCTTCGATAGGTGTTCTTTCGGAAACCTCGATATCACCACCTGTACCAAAACGGGTCGGTTCCATATAATAGGTGAGTCCGGTTCGGAAAGTTAAGTATCCATCATTAGCGCTATCCGGGTAGTGTTCCGGATCAAGATCGTCACTGGTGGTAAACCGGTAATCGGCTGATGCATTCAATCCCAAGTTGGGACTTACTTGAGTTTCCACACCTCCACCGAGAAAGTAAGCCGGATCGAAATAGCCGCCTAAATAATTGCCCGGCAATCTTGCGGCAGCAGCGCCAGTCCCATGGTGAAACCAGATTGCCCCGAGGCCGAAATAGCCATACGGTATATATTTCCCTTCAGTGAGCAAATTGGCGCCGATTTTAAAATCTAAATTTACGACATCAGTGGAAAAGGAACATTTATCGAATACCAGCGTCCCATCGCTGAGCTCGCTGTAGCCGAGGGCTCCGACGATAAAAAATCGCGGATTTAATGTGTAACGATAATATGCTTCCAATAAACCGCCAACTCCGCTCTTTACCGGCCGGTTATTGTTGTTGACATCCCTGTAACCTCCGTATATTTTGGCGCCACCTATATTCAAACCGATACCTGATCTGCCAGCCGATAAGACCTGCCCCTGGAGATTATAACTGAAAGCTAAGATGAGAAAGATTAGTATTACAGAAAATATTTTTGTTTTCATCTTTGATACCTCCTATAAGCCCCCCACTTCAAAATTGCTGTTCTAATTATGTAATTTCATTAATGTAAATAGATATCTGACGCCAATGAATTAAATCGAATGGAACTGGTTTAGTGTAAAAAAATAGGGTCAATTAATGATGACAAAAATGTGTTTAGCTGACTCTTGCTAATTAAAATATTCAATCAAATCTTTTGGTATCACTTTTTCCAGTGAAATTTGTTTGCCCGAATAGTTATTATAAGCTTTGATTAATTCTTCAATTTCGTTCTTGCTTTTTTCAATAGTGAAAACAGTTTGATTCGTATTATTGACGAGCTGTTTTCGTATTTCAAGAATAGTATCACCAATTTGTTCAAAATAATAATTGCTCAAAGAACTATTGATCAGTTCATCAACTTTTTCCTTGGCTTCTTTTTCGCGGACAGACATAAATTTCAATACATTTCTCAGACGCATGATATCTAATTTCCGTTTCAGACTTGTTTGTTTACCCGCATATTTAAGATTTGAGGGCGACATCGAATAGTAATCTGTTTTTATAGCAAATTTACTGAGAATGTATTCCTCGATAATACGTTTTTCCTCAAGGCCAATGTCTCGATGGGTTGAATATTGAATCGTGTTGTTATCTTGAATATAATCAACTTCGACAAGTAATTTCGTCATTGAAAAATAGAATAATTCCTTCATAAGCGATTCAGTTCTTTCGTTTTTCATTAAGCCAAAGATATATCAATAAGTTATCTGAACAAAAATCATGCCATTTGTTTTGCGAAAAAATCGAATTTCAGCTAAATGGAAAATGTAAATTTAAAAAGAATGTAAACAAAGAGATCAAAATTTAATTTTATTGATAATATTGAAATATAATATCTGTCATTAATAATTTTAACCTAAATAAAACAGTTGGTTAAATCTGCTAAAATTTCAAATGTTTTATAAATATTTTTCAAGCCAGTCACATTTTAGTGTTTTTTCAGAAACATTGAACTTAAATCGATTTAGAAAAATAAAACTACGGCTATCTATTCATATTTTTAAAAATGCAATGTTAGCACCATTAGTAATTTCAAGGTGAAATGTTGGTGGATTGATCAAATCTATGAATGTGGTAACTGAAAATGAAATTTCCTTTTCGATTGTATGTTGATTGTTGAATCATTTTAGAGAAAAGATACCGGCTTGAAAGTGGAAATTTATACTAATGACAACTTACTGACAAAATTAGGTTTGCATGATAATCCTGATTGTGAGACATGATGTCGGTTCGGTTATAAAGCTGCCAGAGTTTAAAAATATTGAAGGCATAATAAAAAAAAATAGAAAATAATGCGGATTGATGTAGTGAAAAATTAATTAAAATTAACTGTCAAGCTATATTGAAATATGTATAAATCCTAAACATAATTGTATCTAAATGATTCAATTGTGCAATTTAAAACAACGTTATTTAATGTCAGTTATTTTCATTGATTTGTTTGCAGAATTTTTTGTTTTTGGTTTTTTCTTCAGCTTAAAGAGGCTAAATTGTTTTTTTCCTTTCTTTTTGAACTTGTTTTTCAGTTCGTCGATTCTCTTTCTTGTAATTTGGCGCCTCTTTTCCAAATCATTGGGAGCCAGCTCAAGAAATTTTTTGTAGCTTTCAAATGCTTTTTTGTGCTGTCCGGTTGAATCCAGAGCCAGCGCTTTGTTCAGCCATGCCTCGAAATATTTGGGATTGATTTTAATCGCCCGTTCATAGCATTTGATGGCATCCTTTGTTCTGCCGATCTTATTTAATGTAATTCCCAAATTATTCCAGGTTTGAACATAATCTGCATTTAGTCGGATGGATTTTTCATAAGCGGCAATCGCTTCATCGTCACGGTTCAGGCGGCACAGAATGTTGCCGGCACGATAATGAACTTTGGCGTGATTGGGCTTGAGCTTAATCGCCTGATCAAAACTACGGAGTGCCTCAACTTCCTTTTTTATTTTCTGCAATGCAATACCTTTATGATACCAGGCTTCGAATTGTTTTCCGTAAAGCTGAAGCGATTTATCGTACAGCGGGATCGCCTCTTCTAATTTTCCGAGTTTGAATAACGCATCTCCCTGACAGTACCAGACGTCGTATTCATCCGGACAAAGTTCAGCAGCTATTTTAAATTTCTCCAGCGCAGATTCGTACTGTTCTAATTTTTCCAGAGCCACGCCCTGATTTATGTACGCTTCATAAAAATCGGACTTTACTTCGGCGCCTTTTTCAGCGATAACGAGCGCATCCTCGTATTGCCCAAGTTTCAGTAAAACACCACTCTGGTTTAGAAATCCAATTCCTGATTCCACCCAGTTGGTTGACAGGTCAAATTTTTCCAACGCTTCTTTGTAATTTTGTTGCTCAAATGCCTGATTCCCCAATTTGATCATTTCAAAGGCTTGTGTTCTTTCAGGAATGGGAATATTCTTGTTTTTTTCAATTTCGTTTTTAATAGCGGTCTCATCTTTGATGATTTTGAAGTGTTCGTGCAGGATTCCTTTAACCAGATATTTTTTCCGGCGTCTGGCTTCGGTTTCGGTGATCTCCTCTTTGAAATCACGAAAAACATAAATCATATTTGTAATGAAAACAATGACCAAAATAACCAAAAGAAAAATGATGCGTTCGGAAGTTAGCAGATTGTTGAATTCAAGGAATAGTGTGCTGCCGATAACGATAAGCCCAATCGAGTTGATCGGAATGTAAGTATAATATTTTAGAATTACACCGACGATAATCAAAAAGAGAAAAAATGAGGCAATGAGTATATTTAGAATCAGAAATAACATATTGGGATTGCTCCTTTTTGGATGAATAATCGGTTGATAATACAATTATTTGGCAAGGACAGTTTAGCAAATTTTTGAGAAAGCGTTATCTTTAACCGTGTCAATTATTATTGATTGGGAAAAAAAATTTTTAAAATATAATAATTTAATAGTTATTTGTCAAGTAATAAATCCGCTGCAGAAATTTGAGAATATAAGCAATTAAATGACTTGATGCGTATTGTGTTTCTGGAAATGAAAATGCTGAATTTATAAATAAAAAAACTACCTCAAAATAACGTGCATTTTGGGTAGTTTTAGTAAACTGAAAAAAATCTGGACTAATGGCTCAGGTTTGCTGACGTTTTTTCAGACTGCTGAGGATGATACCAGCCCCAATGATAATTAAAATGACTGGCCAGTATCTGGAAGTTAACCGCCAGGCGCTCCAATCAATGATGTCGTACATTCTCAGCAAGCTGGCTGTCCCGAAAAAGATAAAAAGACTTGCCGGAATCAGCACGCCCCAATCACTGGGCTTAACAATAAATAATGCCAGAAATCCAAGTCCCAGAAAAATGATAAATACAGGCCAAATATCCCTTACGTAATAGTATGGAATTACATCATAATTGCGGAGAATGAAAAAGATCCCCACCAAAAATAGGATCGTTCCCGGGAAAACTCCTCCTTTATCCTGTTTTTGAAGGGCAGAAAAAGTAATTATCAGTCCTAATCCCAGGATAATCAGCGGATAGATTTGGTACCAGTTCAAGAAATCGGGAGCGAGTTTGTTGATCAGCAAAATGCTTCCCAAAATGATCAGCACCAATCCTGGTACCAACGAGGTTTTTTTAAATTCAGTCATTTTGTCCTCACAATTGTTTTTCATTAAGAATTCTGTTTTTCAGTGTTTTCATCTTTCGGTGCGCTTTTTACTCGTTTGGGTGTTTTCTTTGGCGGCGGCGATTTCTGCTCCGAAGGCGCGGTTGTTGTTCCTGACGCTAACTTTTCTTCCGGGACGATAATCATCCATAAAATGTAAACAATTACTCCCAAGAGCACTTTTGTAATTAAAGACAATACAACCCAGCCGATACGAATGATAACCGGATCGACATTTAACTTTTTTGCCAGACCACCGCATACGCCACCGATGATTTTCTCATCTCTTGACCGGTAAAGCGAGATTTGACTTTCGTTGGTTGGTTCTTTTTTCTGCCGGAGTACGTAAATCAAATATACAATACCCAATAAAATAATCACTACAGGCCAAAATTTGTCCCAGTTAAAAAACCATGGCTCAAACAAATACCAGCGGAACGGGAAATAGGGTGGGAAACTCCAGCGCCAGTGTGGAGAAAGTAGGGATATTCCCAATAAAATTAATCCGATTCCCCAATATATGCCGGTATTTTGCGGCTTCTTTTGGTCCGCGACGCTTTGCTCCGGATTTTCTTTCATCACAAATAGGCACACCAGATAGAGTACAATGCCTATCCCTTGAAAAAATGCCAACACCAACCAGATAATCCGTACAATCGTCACATCGACATTGAAATATTCTGCAAAACCACCACAGATGCCAGCAAATATCCGGTCAACTTTTGACCGATAAAGCCGCTTGATATCACTGGTCTTTTTTGATTGATCTTGTTTTTCCGGTGTCATAATTCTTCCTTTCTATTCAAAACAGTTTAGCAGATTAATATAAACTTTGGTCAGACATTCAAAACTAATAACGCAATTTCATTTAATATGTTTCACACACGTTGCCACAGAATTCCGGAGATCACAAAGATATTCTTGAGTAAAACGTTGACAGAGATTTTGAATTATTTTGAATCGTTCTGGGACGACTGATAAATGCTAAGTAAATGCTTTTATTTTTCTCTTGACTTTTATATACCAGTGCCTAAACGAAAACTAATTTTAAACTAAACAATAATGAGATTTTCCAAGTTTACTTTAGTTGACCTCATCATCTAACCCTTTATCCTTGAAGGAGAAGGGGGAACATATTTTCTTGGACTGTATCAAAAGTTAACTTGTAGTGACGAATTTATTCGTCAAATACCATATATCGTGTGGAGCGAATAAATTCGCTACTACAAATTGGGCTAAACATCTTGCATCGGAACTTTTGATACAGCCTCACGGGGTGAGGTCTATAATAGGAATTTTCGTTCAGAAATAATTAAAGATTGCCATCCTGGCTTTTCACTTTTTCTTCTTCTCGGCATCACCTGTCATTGGGACGAAAATAACCGGTAAAACCGATTTCTTTTTTATCTTACCTTTTTTGTTTTTTGTAAGCAAAATTAACTCCTGATAAAAATCACCAACCGGAATAATCATCCGCCCGCCATTTTTCAACTGATCGATCAGCGGTTGCGGAATATGATCAGGCGCTGCAGTAACAATGATGCCATCGAACGGCGCTGCCGTAGGCCAGCCTTGATAACCATCACCAATTTTGGCGTGAACATTTTTATAACCTAATTCATCGAGCAATTTTTTTGCCCGTTTGCCCAATGAAGGAATGATTTCGATGGTGTAAACTTCGCTAACAATTTCCGCTAAAACCGCTGCCTGATAGCCGGAACCTGTGCCAATTTCCAAAACTTTTTCATCACCACCGAGCTTTAGCGTCTCAGTCATCAAAGCGACAATGTAAGGCTGAGAAATGGTTTGATCTTCACCTATCGACAGCGGACGGTCGGAATAGGAGAAGTCTTTCAGAAATTCCGGCACAAATTTGTGGCGGGGCACTTTTTTCATGGCTCGCAGCACCAAAGAATCTTTAACACCACGTTGAGCGATTTGCGTCTCGACCATTCTCAACCGTTGCATCAGCAATGGATCACTTGTTTGCAGGCTGTCTTGCTGTTTATTTTGCCCCGGGCTATTATTTTTACATGCTAAAATAAAAAGAAAAATCAACAATATGTTGGCTAATTTTTTCATCATGTCCCTCGGTTTAATAATGATTCAATGTGCAATTCAACACATTTTGCCAGTTTATTTAAATGATATCCCCCTTCCAGCAGAGAAATAATTTTCCCTTTGCAATGCTTCTCAGCGATTTGCACTGAAACGTCTGACAATTTTTTAAATCCCGCATCCGTAACATGCATACCTGAAATATAATCATCTTCGTGGGCATCGAAACCCGCTGAAATTAAAATGAAATCCGGCTTAAATTTATCGGCTGCAGGAACAAGATAGTTGCGGAAGATACCGATGTAATCGCCATCACCGTGTCCGACTGAGAGCGGGAAATTCATTGTAAAACCCTCACCGTCATCTATTCCTGTTTCGTTTCGGGAACCTGATCCCGGGAAGTAAGGATATTGATGAATGCTGAAATAAAAAACAGTAGGATCATCGTAGAAAGCGTATTGGGTGCCGTTTCCGTGATGCACGTCCCAGTCGATAATGAGTATTTTTCCGATATGATGTTTTATTTGCAAATATTTCGCCAAAATGGCGATATTATTAAACAGGCAGAAACCTCTGGCCCGATTTCGTTCCGCATGATGACCCGGAGGACGAAGTGCACAAAACACGTTTTCGACCTGCTGATTCATCACAGCATCTCCGGCAGCCAATGCACCTCCCACAGCTAACATGGCAACATCGAACGATTCGGACACAATTCCCGTATCCGGATCTAAATTCGAATAACCTTGCTCGCAGGCTAACTTAACAGAATCGATATAGGATTGGGAGTGAATTGTGGCAACCCATTCCCTGTCAGCAGGTGCTGCATCAATCGATGTAAGTTTGTTAATTAAACCAGTTTTCGTCAAATGATCCATAATCGCAGACAGACGTTCGGGTCGTTCGGGATGCCAGGAACCCGTCTGGTGGAGAAGAAAATTTTTGTGATAAACAATACCTGTTTTCGTCATTGGTCGGTCTAATTTATTGTTCCCTCCTCTCGTGAATTTGATTGATTTTCATCGCGATCTGAAAGATTATAACGTATTGCTTTCTTTACACTGTATGTTAATCAAATGTTTTGTTTTTTTCAAGAGAAAAATGCACGACCGGAAAAATTTTATTAGCATAAATGTGGGATTAATTTGTGGAAGTTATTTTGTTTGGGATTTCAACTTGCCGATTACTTCTCGATGAGCGGAAAAGGCGATGTTCTCAGGTAATTTGTCCAATGTAAAAAAAGTGACATCCACCGCATCGTCGCCGGCTTTTATTTTGCCATTGGTTATTTCTGCCTCATAAACAACGAGAATGACGTGCATCCCCGGATCGTCAAAACCAGCCTGTACAGAAAAAAGCTGCTTCAGCGATACGTCCAAATTCGTCTCTTCTTTTGTTTCCCTGATGGCAGCTTGTTCGGTGGTTTCATTGAATTCCACAAATCCCGCTGGCAAACACCAGTCACCTTTTTGGGGCTCAAATTTTCTTTTCACCAATAAAATCTGATTGTCCTGCATAATAATGACAGCGACAGCCGGAATCGGATTCATGTAAAAAATAAAATTGCAGTCCTTGCATACCAATCTCTGCATTTGCTCATCTGGGAGATATTTTATGCCCAATGAATTTCCGCAAACCGGACAAAATTTATAATTTTTCGGATTGATTGAGTTCTTCAAAATTATCGGCTCTCTGATAAAAATTCTTCCATTGCCTTTACAATGGCCTTGACAACTTTCATTTTGAATGACGGATTGGTGATCAACATTTCCTCTTCCGGATGGATAATGAAAGCGGGCTCTGCGAGCATCGAAATCATCTGCGGTGGCGTACACACATACAAATTATTATGAAATAGTCCGAAATTTTTCAGTTGTGTTGCTTTCAATATTCTTTTTTGAATTAAATAAGCTAACCGATAGCTGTGCGGGTGATAGTAGTACGTACTCGTTCCACGAATTTCATTCGGATCAAAACCGTCCGGCAGGGCATTGAAATGTAAACTCAGCATGATTTCCGCTCCAATGAATTTGGCAAATTCTACCCGGGAAGTTAGCGTAATTCCATCATTTCTGCCGTGAGTCAGTTCTACAAAAGCACCTTTATCTTCAAGCGCATCTTTCAGCAGTTCACAATATTCATAATTTATCTCTTTTTCACTGATTCCTGAAGGACCGACCGCACCCAGGTCCGGATTATGGCCCGGGTCTAAACAGATAATTCTGTTTTTAATTGGCGAGTGCGGCCAACCGGCAATATCCGGTTTTTTCTTGATTTTGATGTAGAAATTTCCGTTTTGATAAAATGGGTCGTAGCCCCACTGACGCTTTTGATTCAAGTAAATAATAATGGTATAGACGTTTTTTCCAGTTTTTTCCCAATTGATGTTTTGAAACAGCGGATCATCAAAATTGATTTTGATGCGCGGATTGTTTTCGGCGATATTGTAAAAAGTGATATGCAACTGGTTCGGTTTGGGAATCTGTTCCACTTTGAATGGCAGCCGTTGATCAATGATCACATTGATGATCGAATACCCGTCTCGTGATTCGGTATTGATTTCGGTAATAACGCCTTCTGATTCCGATAATCCGGGGGGAAGCAGTTTTACTTTTTCTTTTTTAATCCAGAATTCATCGGTGTCGGTTAACCGGATGCGTAAATGATTTTCTCTCGCGGCAGTAACCCTGACTGTGGAATTTTCAGGAAAATGAATTTGATGCCCAACTTTTGGCCCGGTTCGACTCACGACCATTTTTTCAGTGAACTGCGCGATCTTCGGTACCCGGGAGACATCGATTCGTAATTTTCCCGGCGCCAGCGAGGTAATCGAATTTCCCCAGTCATCTTTCAGCGTGAATTTGATATTTCTCTCGATACCCCAATCCCACGATTGAATAATATATGAACCAATGTAAATTCCCTCGACATGCTGCATTTGCGAGTTTGTTCCCTGTCCGAAAAGTGCTTCACCCCAGTAATTGTTTGCCCGGGGCCCTAATTCGGTCATCGGCAGATTTCGGGCAATACCTTCAATGGAAAATGTTGCATCACAGCCGGGCGTTCCTTTAAAAGCCACTTTAAAAATGTCCCCTGGCGGAAGTTCCCATGTTTTTTTGGGGAAAATGTAACTTGTATCAATTGACAATGGATGATTGGGAGAGGTTTTCAGATAATAGGGAATGTAAACATTTCGCTCAAGTTTTAACGTGTCTTTTCCAAAAACGGAAACGCACGAAAAAGTAAAATTACCTGGCTTGACAGCAACAACAGCTAAAAAAGTCCCATTATAATGTAGATCGATTGGCATGTTGTTGACAAAAAACTGAGCGGATCGTGGGCGCACATTTCCGATAATGAAAGTAGAATCAGAGGCAATGACCTGATCACATTCTTTGGGATATACAACTTCGATTCTGGGTTGAGCAAATTGTGTTTGAATGTTTATAATGAGAATGCTCAAAAGTGTGAGTAATGTTTTCAATTATCAATTTCCCTGCTGAATATTCCGAATGTGACTTTCCACAATTTGAGGCGGACATTTTTTCAAAAAATAGTTTGAAGCGGCAATCAGGATGAATAAGTCATCCATATATCCTACCACAGGTATCAGTAAATCAGGTATCAGGTCTATTGGAGAGATGACATAAATCAGTGCTAACACTAACACAGTTTTTAAATGAAGCGGCACTCTGGCATCCTTAAATAATCGGTAAATCAGTTTGATGATCTTCGGTAAGCTAAATAAAAATTGAATTGCCTGGGCCGGATTTCTGATGCCTTCCCGAATAAGTCGATTTAAGTTAATTGCCATTTTTTTCCAGAAGTATGTGAGTTCGTACAGAATTATAATAAGTGGTTGCAAACCATATTTTTTATCAGGGTAAAAAATACAACTTTTTTTCATGAAAATCAAGCTTATCTTTGGGAAAATATATCGGAAAGAATGTTGTGGTGATTAAATTTTATAATTATTGGAAAACATATTTCCGCTTTAATTCCGGTTAAAGCGTAGCAGAATAACGGAATCTTATGCTTAAAACTAAGAGATTCCTGAACGAAGTTGAAATGAATAACGACAGACTACTTTTGTTGTTTAAAGTCGTCTTCTTTGGCTTTGATTTTCTCCGTCCACTGTCCCGGTTGCTTGCTTGAATTGATCCTTCAGCGGAATTGCATTGTGATTAGCTAATTGTTCCCTGATGATTAGCATTCGTTCTTGTGAACTGGTGATCCAATCGTTTTTTATGCCATTTTGCAGTGCCAATTTTTGATTTGATTGATAATATTTAAAGGCTTCTTTTTGTAAAGGGAGAATATATTGAAGCTGAATGCTTGCCAGGTATTCTTTTTGTTGATTTCGATTTAGATTTGCCGGAATCGGTGCATTCAAAATATCCTGACAAAATTTTTCATAGGACAAACCGATTCGATAGAAAGCAGCGGTTGTCCATTCGGCGATACCAAATTTTGTCACAGCAACGTAACCGGATAAAAGGTCATTGAATGCTTTTCTTTTCTGTTGCAGTTTAAGTTGCAGCGGTGGGATAAGTTTTAATTTTTTAAAATGGACATTTTTCAATTCTGCCATTCTAAATGTGATTTCGGCGGCAACAAACTCGTCAGGAAACTCACCGGCTGCATTCAATCGTTTATAAAGATTTAATGCTTTTTGGTACCACAACCCGGCTTTTGGCAAATTGCCGGAATTTTCAAAACTGGAGCCTGTTTTGAACATTGCCGTCAAAGTCAGGTTCGGGTCATTGGGAAATTCATCGGTAAATTGAGCAAAAATGTCGGAGGCTGCGCGCCAGTCTTTCGCTTTTTCAAAGGAGAGTCCGGCATTAAACAGGGCGCCGGATTTTTCCGCCGGATTTTCCAGCAATGCAAAAAGTTCAAGATAATTCTTTGCAGCCAAATGCCATTGTTTCATTCTTTCGCGCAAAGCGCCGGCACGGTATGCGGCTTCCCGTGCTTTTTTCGAGGTAGGATATTGTTGATAAATCATCTCCAAATTTCCAGCAGCATTTTGTAACTGTTCCATTTTTTCAAACTGGATCGCCGCTTCAAAAAGAGCGGCAGAGGCGATTTGAGGATTTGTTGCGTTGCGAGCGGTTTTTTGAAAGCTGATGGCAGCTTGTTTTGAATGCCCGCTGTTTTTCAACAATTCCCCGATTTTGAATTGCGCTGAAGTAATCATCTGATCGCATTTTTTTACCAATCCTGAAGAATCCGGTTTTTGGTTTTTCAAAACCGCGTACCACTGCTGGGCTTTTTTGTATTTACCATTTTTCAAGTTAATTTGGGCCAACAATTCAAGCGCAGTCAACTGATACGTAAGTCCTTTATTTTGTTTTGAGATAAAGACAATCGTTGCTTTGGCATATTTTTCACTGAGATCAAACATTTTTTGATGATAAAATAATTCAGCTAACTTGAGCATGATTTCCGGTGTTCTTGCGGAATTTGGAATCCATTCTAAAAAGTCGTAGCACGCCTGGATCAGGTTTTTAATCTCCGGAGAATTTTCAGCAGAGTGTGTTGTGTCTTTAACATCGATTTTTGAAGAACCTAAAATCTGATCGTAACAAAACAGACGATTATAGGCAGCATCCTCAAAAAATTTGCTGTCTGGAAAATTCAAAACAACTTTTTTATAATTATTTGCAGCGAGCTTGTATTGGTTTAAATTAATAAAACTTTCCGCAAGTTGATAAAGGGCATGATCGGACCGGGTATCTTCAGGGAATTTACCCAAAAAATTGACATAGTTAAGCGCTGCCTGACGAAATCGTTTTACCACAAAAAGGCTGTCTGCTGTTTTTAAAATGGGTGTTGCCATTTTAAACTTAATTTCACAGGCGATGTCGTCATAATATTCTTTGTCTTCTTGAGTGTAATTTTGAAAAGCCCATCCACTGCCCGGACCGCATGTCTTCACCAGTCGTTCGAACATGGAGTGGGCCATTTTTTGTCTGCCAATCTGATCGAAACTCTCAAACAGGCTGAGATAAACCTCGGGTAGTTTCTGATATGTCGGAAATTTTCGTATTAATACATCAAAAACCTGAATCGTTTTTTTGTAAAAGTTTCTTTTAAAATTGACCTCTCCCAGTTTAAAAAGAAAATCCGGATCATATTCGGATGGTCCCATTTTTTGGATGAATTGGAGCAAAGCTTTTAAACCACCATAATCACTAAAGCCGATGGCAATATAATCTACTGCTTCCTGACGTAATTCAATTTGCGTCTTCCCTAAAATTTCAGAATCAATTTTTTCCAGTAAGTGAATGTCATTTAACAGGTAATAGAATGTCGATATTGCATCTGAAATGTGATCCATTTGATAGTGACACCAGGCAATTTTATAGAGCGCCATGGCAAAGAACGGGGAATTCCACTTTTTCAGAATCTGTTGGTAAGTGGTCAGGGCTCTTCGATGGTCACCCTTTTCAAAATAGCATTCTCCAAGTCTGAAAAAGAGTTCTGCTAATAATGAAGTATCAGCGCATTGAGGGATG
Organism: uncultured Cytophagia bacterium; assembly: GCA_964472785.1. Classification (GTDB taxonomy): domain Bacteria; phylum Zhuqueibacterota; class Zhuqueibacteria; order Thermofontimicrobiales; family Thermofontimicrobiaceae; genus CAYYMH01. The sequence continues at coordinate 88,826 of CAYYMH010000006.1, forward strand.
AGCTCCAACAAAATATTTTTCGAGCTGTCTTTTTGACCGATTTCGTAATAGCAAATGGCATTGCGGTAGCGGATTTTGTTGGTAAAATCAATGTTCGGATAGTCATTAAGAATTTGTTGATTTATATTCAATGTATTCGCATAACTCAAGCTGGGTGGTTGCGGAAGATTCGATGAATCTTGCTTTTCTGCTGCTGCCAATTTTCGCTCGTATTTCACCAGTTCAAATTCAAAATGTAACTTTTCCCGGCGTAATTCTAATTCCGAAAGCTGGAAAAGCAACTGTGGTAAAAAGCTGGAATCAGACATCGTTTTTATCGCTTTTCTTGCATGTTGGGTTGCCTGGTCTATCTTTGCGATTTGTTCGATAAGTGATTGTAGGTGTTCTTTTTCGAGACCAGGATTTGTTTCAAGTTCCTGTCTCGATTGAGCAGCGGAAAAAAGAATGAACATAAAATTGATCAATAAGACAACTATTTTTGCTCGATAGAATCTTTGAAATATTTTATAAAATCTCAACATAATAAACTCCAAATCGGATAAATTTTGTGAAGGATGTCTTGCATGTTTGTAATATAGATTTGATAATTTGATTAGAAAAATTAAATGATCAACACCAATAAAAAATTGTGAGTAATTATTTTTACCATATTTTAAATCATCGCCTTAACTCGTGTTATAATAATCTATTTTCTGCAAAATATCAAGTCGAAACCAATTTTTAACATTTCAATATCCAGCATGCATAATTTTCATAAATTTTCAAATAAACGGATAAATTAAATAGAATTAGTTAGTAAGAGGTTTTGTAATTTGATGATTAAAATTGACTAAAATTTCAATTATGAAATGGACATTTCCAATCCGTCGCTCGTGCCAACAACGTTTCAGATTCCTTCGAATTTTTATTGACATTCAACATATTATTCAATATATTTAATTATTGAATTCAGTTTGAATGTTCAACAATTTGAATATAGTCAATATTCCATATTTGTGTTAAGGAGTGAGTGATATGAAAAGATTATTAATAAATTTGTTTATTTCCCTGAGCCTTATTTTCTTGATCGGTTGTGGTGTAAGTGGCAAATTAAAAAAAGAAGGTGAAGCAGGCGAAAAAGTGACAACACGAGGCGGAGTGATTAATGAGAGTTACGAGCCGCCTGCTATGGCAGAGGATGAACTGAAAATTAAACAGACAATTTCCGTAGATTCTCAATCCGACAATATTGATGAAATTTTAAATAATCAGGTTGAAAAAATTACCCCCGAAGAAGTCAGCGGATTTCGCGTACAAATATGTGCAGTTTCAGACGAGAATCAGGCGAAGAGCATTCAGAAGGACGCGATATTTGCATTTATCAATGAAGAGGTATATTTAAAATACGATAGTCCCTATTACAAAGTTCGTGTCGGAAATTGCACCACCCGCTACGAAGCGGAACAACTCCAAAAACGGGCAGTTGAAAAAGGTTTTCCCGATGCCTGGGTTGTGCGAACAAAAGTCAAAGCGATAGAAAAAAGTGAAGATATCCAACCAACCACAACAGATGAGCCTCCGAATTAAATCTTTTCAATTTCCATCCTTAAGGCGTAGATATTAAATCAGATGTTGAAGACGATAACTTATCAGCATGAAAAATGATTATAATTTTTATGTGAAACAAGATTAATATCCATTCATTCTTTGCTAATGTGGATAAAGGGAATTTGATCAACATTCAGAAATCAATTTCGGAAAAATTTTATTGCAGTTAATGAGCTATTTGTCAGCTAATTTTATCACAAAAAATGGTTAGATGCTGTAAATCGATTTGAAAAATTATTGATTTTATCATTTTTTATTTGGAAATAGGGAAAAAATTTATTAAATTGCAATTTATATTTTTTCAATGAAGGAGATAAAATATGTCCGGACATTCAAAATGGAGCACTATAAAGCGCAAAAAAGCCAAAACCGATGCAGAGCGGGGCAAGATATTTTCAAAAATTATCAAAGAAATCACGGTTGCCGCTCGGTTTGGTAGCGGTGATGAAAATACAAATCCAGCGTTAAGAACTGCGATAGCTTCTGCCAAGGCTGCAAACATGCCGGCTTCAAATATTGATCGAGCGATTAAAAAAGGGACAGGTGAACTACCCGGTGTAAATTATGAACGGGTTTTTTATGAAGGATACGGTCCCGGTGGCACCGCTTTGCTGATTGATGTTTTAACTGACAATAAAAATCGTACCGTGGCAGAAATACGCCACATTCTTTCAAAGCATAGTGCCAATATGGGCGAAGCGGGTTGTGTCGCCTGGCTTTTTGATAAGAAAGGACTGATCCATGTAAAAGCAGATGCTGTTTCGGAAGATGAATTATTTGAGTTGGTGCTCGAAGGCGGTGCAGATGATTTGCACAAAGAAGATGATATGTACGAAATCGTGACCGAACAATCCGCATTTGAAAAGGTCAAAAAAGTATTAGAGGATAACCAGCTACAATTCGAATCGGCTGAGCTCACCATGCATCCGAAAAACACGGTAAAGGTGGATGAAAAAGAAGCTGAACAGTTGTTGCGTTTGATGAGCGATCTCGAGGACCATGACGATGTAAGTAATGTCTATTCAAATTTTGATATCGATTCAGAAATTTGGGAGCGATTGGAAAAAACGGCTTAATTGGTTCTTGCAAACTTTACTTCTTGATAATGAAAATATTTTTTTTTAATCAGGTATTCAATCCATGATCATTGTTGGTATTGATCCGGGTATTCAAAATACTGGAGTCGCCGCCCTGAAAGTATCCGGATGTTCATACGAACTCATCACATCAGAAAATATTCAGACAACAGCGGATATGCCTTTTGACCAGAGGTTAAAAAAAATTTACGATGGAGTCTATTCGTTTTTGAAGATTCATCAGCCAAAAAGCATGGCGCTGGAAGAGATATTTTATTCGAGAAACGTCAAAGTTGCTTTAAAAATGGGACATGCCCGCGGCGTAACTTTGTTGAGCGCAGTGAATTTAGGTATTCCGATTTCGGAATATTCGCCCAGAGAAGTCAAATTATCAGTGACCGGAAACGGAAATGCTTCCAAATACCAGGTTCAGCAAATGGTCGTAAGGCTATTGAATTTGACTGAAACGCCGCAGTTTTACGATATAACCGATGCGATGGCAGTTGCCTATTGTCACTGTTTGAGAATGAAAAAAATCAACATGAGTGATTGATTCTAAAATATGTGAAATTCTATAATGATAAATTATTTAAATGGAATTCTCATTCATAAATCGCCAACAAATCTCATCATTGACGTGCACGGAGTTGGCTTTGAGGTCAACATTACATTATCCTGTTTCGAAAGTCTGGGCGACGTCGGGACTCAAGAAAAAGTTATGACTTATCTTTATGTGCGTGAAGATGTGCTGCAGTTGTATGGTTTCAAATCCAAAGAAGAATATGATCTGTTTTTGAATTTGATTTCTGCGCCGGGAATCGGGCCCAAAAAAGCCCAACTCATTTTATCGAGTGTGAACGCTATCTTGTTTAAAAAATATATTCTTGAAGAAGATTCGTCCGCACTGACTTCTATTTCCGGCATTGGCAAAAAGACGGCACAGCGGCTAATTGTGGATTTAAAAGATAAAATCGAGACCGGATCAAGTGAACTGGTTGACTTTGGCGGCGAAGAATCCGCTTCAGTTGTGTATCTGAAACAGGAAGCTATTGCAGCTTTGGGTTCGCTTGGATTCAATAAAAACAGTGCTCAGGTTGCTGTCGAAAAGGTAATGCAAAAAAGCGGTCGCAACATCAGCCTGGAGGAATTGATAAAACAGGCGTTGCAATATTTGTAACCTAAAATTCTAAAAGGAAAATTATTAACCAATACTAGCCCACTAAACACACAAAAATGCACGAAATATTGTTTTTTGATTTTGAATTTAGCGCTATTTTGCGTGTTCCGTGGGCAATAAATCTATATTTTCATTGTTATAATTCATTTTATAAATTTCGGTGTAATAATAAAAAAATGAATTGCCATGAATGACAAAACCCGAAAACGCGCGATTTCTCCCCAAAAAATGGAAGACGAGTTTGAATTTGATCAAACGCTTCGTCCGCGTTTACTGGATGATTTTATTGGTCAGGAAAAATTAAAGCAAAATCTGAAAATATTTATCCAGGCAGCAAAAGATCGGGGTGAAGCGCTGGATCATGTTTTGTTTTACGGTCCGCCGGGTTTGGGAAAAACAACACTGGCGCACATTATCGCCAATGAATTAAACTCGAATGTCAGAATGACATCGGGACCCGCCCTGGAAAAACCAGGAGACCTTGCTGGCGTGCTGACAAACCTGTCCGAGCGGGATGTGTTTTTTATTGATGAAATTCATCGGTTAAACTCGACAATTGAAGAATACTTGTATCCGGCCCTGGAAGATTTTAAGCTGGATATTATTATCGATAAAGGGGCAAACGCCCGAACAATACAATTGACATTGCCACACTTTACTTTAGTTGGTGCGACTACTCGAGCCGGTTTATTAACTTCTCCGCTAAGGGCACGTTTCGGTGTTGTTATTCGCCTTGATTTCTATAGCGATGATGACCTGAAAAAGATAATCCGACGCTCGGCGAAAATTATGGAAATTGAGATTGATGACGAGGCTGAAATGGAATTAGCCCGCAGATCACGAGGAACACCCCGAATTGCGAATCGATTGTTGAGACGAGTGCGTGATTTTGCGCAGGTTCAAAGTGATGGTAAGATTAATTTCAATATGGCGACCGAATCCCTGAAACGATTGGACATCGATGAAAAAGGACTGGATGAGATGGATAAACGCATCATTGAAACCATCATTACGAAATTTAGCGGAGGACCGGTCGGAATAAATACGTTAGCACTGGCAGTCGGTGAAGAACGCGACACATTGGAAGAAGTTTATGAGCCGTTTCTTGTTCAACAAGGATTCCTAAATCGGACTGCACGCGGAAGAGTTGCGACTGAAATAGCATACAACCATTTTGGATTTGCTTTTAATACTCAAATTCAAAGGAAACTATTTTGAGGAGTAAGTTTTATGAAGCTATCTGAATTAAAATATAATTTACCTGCGGAGCTCATCGCACAATATCCTTCTGAGAAACGTGATCTATCAAAATTGATGGTTCTGGACCGCAAAACAGAGTCGATTGAGAAAAAAGTGTTCTCAGATATTGTGGATTATTTTAAAAAAGGGGATTGTCTCGTTGTCAATGAAACACGAGTTTTTCCAGCTCGTTTGATGGCAACAAAAGACAAAACAGACGCCGAAGTGGAGATTTTCTTACTTCGCGAGTTAGAAAGTAATCTCTGGGAGGTGTTAGTTAAACCTGCCAGAAAGGTCAGAGTCGGTAATCGGCTGACGATTACCAAAGATGTCGTTTGTGACGTCATCGATAATACTGTTTCAGGGGGGCGAGTTGTTAGATTTTTTTATGAAGGAGATTTTTTTGATATTGTTGAAAAAATCGGTAAATCACCATTGCCACCTTATATAAAACGAGAACCGGATGATGATGACAAAGAACGGTATCAGACGATTTATGCAAAAATAAGAGGAGCTGTGGCAGCACCCACTGCCGGATTGCATTTTACGCAAAAGCTGCTTGATAAAATTAAGAAAAAAGGCGTAAAAATCGTTCCGATCTTGCTACATCTGGGATTGGGAAGTTTTCGTCCTGTCATGGTCGAGGATTTAAGCCGGCATAAAATGGATTCGGAGTACTTTGAGATTACAGAAGATGCAGCTAAAAAAATCAATGCAACAATTGAAAGCAAGGGCGCAGTCTTTGCCGTTGGGACGAGCAGTGTCCGGGTTTTGGAATCTGTTGTAACAACAAAAGAGCTGGTAAAAGCGAACAAAGGATGGACAGACAAGTTTATCTATCCGCCGTATGATTTTAAAATCGTGGATCATTTAATTACCAATTTTCATCTGCCGAGTTCGACGTTGATCATGTTAGCATCTGCATTTGCCGGACGAGATTTTCTGTTCAAGGCTTATCAGGAAGCTATTGCAGAAAAATGGCGTTTCTACAGTTATGGCGATGCCATGTTGATTTTATAAATGGGGGATATTGTGAGTATTTGTGCGATTATCGCTGGCGGCGGGCGTGGCGTAAGGATGGGAAAGTCCATTAACAAGCAGTTTTTGGAAATCTCTTCAAAACCGATCATCGCACACACCATTGATAAATTTGTCAGGTGCAAATTAATCGATGATATTATTTTAACCATTCCAGTTGACTGGATCGAATTTGTCAAACAAGAAATCATCGGAAAATACAATTTCAAAAAAGTAAAACACATCGCAGGCGGTGGTATCAATCGACAAGCATCCGTTTTTAACGCACTTCAGTATATTGAAAATAGGACTTCTCTGGTTGCCGTACATGATGCTGTAAGACCGTTTGTACAGATCGAACATATTGAAAAGCTGATCGCCAAAGCCGAGGAATTTGGCGCAGCAATTTTAGCCGTGCCCGTTCAGGATACTATAAAGATCGTTTCAAGAGGAATTGTGGAAAAGACATTGAAACGGGACGAACTCTGGAAAGTGCAAACCCCTCAGGTTTTCAGGAAAGAATTGATCTTCGAAGCTTACGAAACAATTGGCGAACTGAATTTTGTCGCTACAGATGACGCGTCGCTTGTCGAAAGGTTGGGGTATCGGGTTTATGTTGTTAAAGGAGATGAGGCGAATATTAAGATTACTCGACCTGTTGATTTGCACTTTGCTGAGTATTTGATCAATCAGGGTTTGGTTAATTAAAATGAGAGTGGGAATAGGATATGATGTCCATCGTTTGATGTCAGGACGAAAGCTTATTTTAGGGGGATTGGACATTCCTTTTGAAAAAGGGCTTTTGGGACACTCAGATGCGGATGTTTTGAGTCATGCTATCGGCGATGCGCTTTTGGGTGCCGCTGCACTTGGTGATTTGGGCAAACACTTTCCCCCTTCTGATGAGCGATATAAAGATATCAGCAGTTTAGTCTTATTGAAAAAAATCAAAACACTGTTAGAAGACAATCAGATGGGGATTCAAAATATCGATGCCACGATAGTCGCTGAAAAACCGAAATTGAAAGACTACATCGAACAGATGCGAAAAAATATTTCTGAAACCTTAAAACTGAAGGTCGATCAGGTATCAGTAAAAGCCACGACAACAGAAGGATTGGGTTTTACCGGAACTGGTGAAGGTATTTCAGCCTATGCAATTTGTCTTGTGAAAAAGCTCTGAAGAATTAAGCGTTTCGATTTTTTATGGTTATCCAACCAAATATTTCATCAAAAAAATAAGGGAAATGTTGTTATTATGGAAGTGAGAGTTAGATTTGCTCCGAGTCCGACAGGTCATCTTCACATCGGAAATGCGCGAACAGCTATTTTGAACTGGCTGTTTGCAAAACACTATCATGGCACATTCATATTGAGAATTGAAGACACTGATCCGGATCGATCAGTAGAAGAATATATCGGTAATATTCTGGAAGATTTGAAATGGCTGGGTTTGCAATGGGAAGAAGGTCCTGATGTCGGCGGAGTGGCCGGACCTTATCGACAATCGGAACGATTGGAGAAATACCAAAAGTATTCGGATCAATTATTAAAGGAAGAAAAAGCATACTATTGTTACTGTACAGCAGCAGAACTTGAAAAGATGAGGCAGGAGAGCCTCGATAAAGGAGGAACAGGTTTTTATAATCGGCGGTGTCTTCATCTCAGTGACCATGAGAAACAACAATTTATCGACGAGGGCAGAAAGCCGGCAATACGGTTTAAGGTGCCAGAAAAGGAAGCCGTCGTCTTTGAGGATATTGTCAAAGGAGAAATAAAATTTGATGCGGCAAATATCAGTGATTTTGTGATCATGAGAGGTGAGGGGATCCCAACCTATAATTTTGCCGTTGTTGTTGATGACGGATTGATGAAGATTTCGCATGTTATCAGAGGGGATGATCATGTCTCGAATACGCCGCGACAGGTTTTGCTATATCAGACGCTGGGATTTGATCTACCAAAATTTGTTCACATCCCGATGATTTTAGGCCCGGACAGAACGCGGCTTTCCAAACGTCACGGGGCAACCTCACTGGATCAATATCGTTATCAGGGATATCTTCCTGAAGCTCTGGTTAATTTTTTAAGTTTGCTGAGCTGGTCGTCAAAAAGCGGAGATGAAATCTTATCCATCGAACGCTTAATTGATGAATTTGATTTGGGTCGAATCTCGCAGTCCTCTGCCATTTTTAATCTTGAAAAACTTAACTGGATGAATGGATTTTACCTGCGTCAGGCTGATCTTGATCGGTTGACAAAATTGGCAATTCCGTATTTCCGAAAATTTAACTATCCGGTGGATGATATTAGCAAAGTAAAAAAGATCCTTTCAGTGGTACGAGAAAAAATAGATTATTTGGATCAACTGGGCGATCATCTTGATATCTTTTACCGGGATCAGATGGTGATTGAGGATACTGAAGCAAAATCTATCATTCGGCAGGACAGTGCCCAGAGAATCTTGTGGTCTTTTTTAAGAGAATTGAATGCAGTTGCGAAATTGGATAAAGATAATTTCCGCAGCATGATGACAGTTGTTCAAAAAGAAACCGGCGTCATGGGCAAAAATTTGTGGATGCCGTTGCGTGTTGCATTAACCGGTCAAATGCATGGTCCGGAATTACCCATGGTGGCAGAAATATTAGGCAAAGAAAAATGTGTTAAGTTTATCAAACAGGTCATTCACAATTAAACGAATTTTGTGTAAATGTTAAAAGAATACTATTCGCAGGAAACACATTCATGAAAAACAACAATACAAAACGGACGCCCAATTTTATTCGTAACATCATCGAAGAAGACAGGAAGAATAATAAACACGAAGGTCGGGTACACACGCGCTTTCCTCCGGAACCAAATGGGTATTTGCATATTGGTCACGCAAAATCAATTTGCCTGAATTTTGGTTTAGCTGAGGAGTTTGGCGGTCTTTGTAATTTACGCTTTGATGATACAAATCCAGTGAAAGAAGAAGATGAATACGTTCGTTCCATTATTGAAGACGTCAAATGGTTAGGATTTGACTGGGAAGATCGGTTGTATTACGCATCCGATTATTTTGAACAATTTTATGAATATGCGGTACAGCTTATCAAAAAAGGTAAAGCCTATGTGTGTGATTTAACAGCGGAGCAAATCAGAGATTATCGCGGCACATTGACCGAACCCGGCAAGGAGAGTCCTTATAGAAATCGATCAGTGGAAGAAAATTATGACCTTTTTGAACGAATGCGTACCGGCGAATTTCCCAACGGTTCCAAGGTGCTTCGGGCGAAAATAGACATGTCTCATCCGAATTTGAATATGCGCGATCCGGTGATGTACCGTATTTTACATGCCAAACATCACCGCACCGGCGACGCATGGTGTATTTATCCGATGTACGATTGGGCACACGGTTTGGAAGACTCAATTGAAAAGATAACCCATTCAATCTGCACGTTGGAGTTTGAGGACCATCGGCCTCTTTATGATTGGTTTCTGGATCAATTGGGTGTGTTCCATCCGCAGCAGATCGAATTCGCCCGGTTGAACTTGAATTATACGGTGATGAGCAAACGGAAACTGTTAGAGCTGGTAAAAGAAGGCTATGTCTCCGGTTGGGACGATCCGAGAATGCCCACGATATCAGGTATACGACGTCGCGGCTACACGCCGGAATCTATCCGAAATTTTGCCGAAATGATCGGGGTTGCCAAACGGGAAAGCATTGTGGATGTCGCCATGCTTGAGTACAGCGTTCGCGAGGACTTAAATAAGCGAGCACCGCGTGTGATGGGCGTTCTGAATCCTCTGAAAGTGGTGATCGAAAATTATCCCGAAGATAAAACTGAAGAATTGGACGCGATAAATAATCCGGAAGATGCTTCTATGGGAACCCGAAAAGTGCCCTTTTCACGAGTGCTTTATATTGAAAAGGAAGATTTTCGGGAAGATCCGCCCAAGAAATTTTTTCGTCTTGCTCCGGGTCGAGAAGTGCGCCTCAGATATGCTTATTTTATCAAATGCCATGATTTTGTCAAAGATGAAAAGACAGGTGAAGTTACCGAATTACGCTGTACGTATGATCCGGCAACCAAAGGCGGCGATGCACCAGACGCCAGGAAGGTGAAGGCAACGCTGCACTGGGTGTCAGCAGCTCATGCGATCGGGGCAGAGGTGAGATTGTACGACCGGCTTTTTATGACACCTGATCCGACAGCGACAAAGGACGGAACGGATTTTAAAGCTCATTTGAACCCCGATTCTCTGCAAGTGCTGGAAGCTTGTAAACTTGAGCCGTCATTAAAAAATGCAGAGCCGGGTCAGGGGTTCCAGTTCGAACGATTGGGTTATTTTTGTGTTGATTCCAGGGATTCGACGCCGGATAATTCGGTATTTAATCGAACGGTTCCTTTACGGGATACCTGGGCAAAAATTGAAAAATCAATGAAACAACAAAACAGTTAGGTCTTTAAAATGGCAATACAAATTTACAATACCTTCTCGCAAAAAAAAGAAATACTGAAACCGGTTACAGAAGGTAAGGTGACTATTTATCTCTGCGGTCCGACAGTTTACGATTATTTCCACATCGGGAATGCGAGACCTTTTGTGATGTATGATATTTTTCGGCGCTACTTGCAGTACAGAGGCTATGAGGTCAAGTTTGTCATTAATTTAACGGATATTGATGATAAGATTATTAAAAAAGCAAATGAGGAAGGGACCACAACAGACCAAGTTGCTGAAAAATACACATCGGCATTTTTCGAAGATACAGAGAAAATGGGAATTAAACGGGCTGATGTTTATCCCAAGGCAACCGAGAATGTTGAAGATATTATCGGATTAATTAAAAAGTTAGTTGATAATGGATACGCCTATCAGATAAATGGTGATGTTTTTTATTCTGTGGAAAAATTTCCGGACTACGGACAATTATCGAAAAAGAATGTCGAAGAATTGAAATCCGGCGCTCGGGTTGAGGTGGATTCGCGAAAAAAGAATCCGCTGGACTTTGCGGTCTGGAAAGCAGCCAAAGAGGGCGAACCTTACTGGGAAAGTCCATGGGGAAAAGGCAGACCCGGCTGGCATATTGAATGTTCAGTTATGTCGATGAAATATCTGGGAAAAACCATTGATATTCACGCTGGTGGCATTGATCTGGTATTCCCGCATCATGAAAACGAGATTGCTCAAAGTGAAGGCGCCACAGGAAAGAAATTTGTCAAATATTGGATGCACAATGGCTTCCTTAATATAGAAGGTGAAAAAATGTCAAAATCACTCAGGAATTTTTTCACAGCGCGGGATATATTAAAAAAATATCATGCGGCAGTCATCCGAATGTTCTTTTTGCTGAAGCATTATCGTAGTCCGATCCATTTTAATGAGGATAGGATTATCGAGGCAAAAAATGCTTTAGAAAGAATTGTGACAACATTGCAAAACATTGAGATCAAACTTGATGAACAAAAGAGCATTGACGATAAGACAGACAGTGAACTATTGAACTCGGTTGAGGAACTCAAAAAAGACTTTATCGTTGAAATGGACGATGATTTTAACACGGCCGGCGCAATGGCAAAAATATTCGATTTGGTCAAAGAAGCCAATCTAATTTTATCCAAAGATGAACTCAATGCTACAGATGTTTTGAGTTTGAAAAAGATAAAAGCGATCGTTGATGAATTTGATGGATTTCTTGGAATTTTAGATTATAAAAATGTGCTTCAGACCTCAATTGATGAAGAAGCGCTGATCAGTATTCTAATCGATGTTAGGAGAAAGTTGAGAGAAGAAAAACATTGGGAACTTTCGGACCAAATTCGGGATCGATTGGAAGAGGTAGGCATCGAATTAAAAGATTATCCCGATAAAACGATATGGCGAAAAAAATAAAGAGCACCAGAGATATTTAGCCAAAATTATTCCTAATGCAGCAAAGCCGCAACCAAAATAGAACGCGGATAACGCGGATGACAAGGATTTGCACGGATTTAAAAAATTTAGTACTCACCCACCAAAAAGCGGGCTAAGTCGCAAAACAGTCGCGTGGCATTTTACATAGATTCCCTTTACGGCATCTTTGCGTCTCTGCGGCTTTGCATGGGTATCTTTTAAAAAATTTTGTTAAAATAACAAAGTTTTTGGGTGTAATAGAATAAATGGTCGTTGTGTTCATAGATAGCTCCTTTTAAATAATCGGTTACATTAACTATGAAACAACGACCAACTTTTCAAAATGTTCAAATTTTTCAAAGTTACTTTATTTTTGAAGTAAGCCGCAAAATAAAAAAAGTGATGAAAAATCAAAAAATAACTTGACTTTTAATGATAAAATTATATATTATCAGTTTTGTATAATTGCAAATATTTATCTTTTACAACAATCAAATGTAGAAATTGCCACCATAGCTCAGTTGGTAGAGCATCTCACTTGTAATGAGGCGGTCGCGGGTTCGACTCCTGCTGGTGGCTCTCTTAATAAATGGGAAGGTTCCCGAGCGGTCAAAGGGAACAGACTGTAAATCTGTCGGCTCAGCCTTCGGAGGTTCGAATCCTCCCCTTCCCACAGAGAAATGTTAAATATGAATTTACGCGATGCGGGAATAGCTCAGTTGGCTAGAGCATCAGCCTTCCAAGCTGAGGGTCGCGGGTTCGAATCCCGTTTCCCGCTCCACGTGTAATACCCCTCATAATAGGCTCCCATCCCACGTATTGATTGGGTTTTGATTCGCGAGACGTTGCTCAGCAGGGAGAAAGGAATAGGGTGTGTGGTTGATGGGTCATATTTATTTAATCAATACGGCTGAAAATTTGAGCGAAGCTAATTATGAGGGGTTTTAAATGCTCAAGAAAAAAGGACTGGGTGCCCACGTAGCTCAGTCGGTAGAGCACATCCTTGGTAAGGATGAGGTCACCGGTTCAATCCCGGTCGTGGGCTCAAAAAAGTGAAATTGATAGTTATCCGAATGGGATGTTTTAGACAACTTTATTGATGAAGAATTTTAAGGTTTAGGTAAGAAAATGAGAAATTTAGTCATATTAGAGTGTCCGGAATGTAAAAACAGAAATTATACAACAACCAAAAACAAACGGACTCATTCCGGACGTGTCGAGTTCAAAAAATATTGTCCCTATTGTAATAAACACACGATTCACAAAGAAACTAGATAATACAGTAGGCCAGTAGCTCTAACGGTTAGAGCACCGGTCTCCAAAACCGGGTGTTGGGGGTTCGAATCCCTCCTGGCCTGCTATTATTTCAATAAAAACTGGACGGAGCTAAATGTTTCGAAAAATATCTAAATTTTTTCAGGATGTAAAACAAGAAATGTCTAAGGTCAGTTGGCCAACTCGGGAAGAGTTAAAAGGAACCACAATTATTGTGATTGTAATATCTCTTATTCTCGCTGTGTTCATATTTATAACAGATAAGGTATTGCAAGGATTAATCAATATTATTTATTGATGTTTTGATAATAACTTGATGGGGATTTTTTTGGAAGACCAAGAAAAAAAATGGTACGTTGTTCATATTTTATCCGGACATGAAAAAAAAGTCAAAGCTTACATTGAAAGTGAAGTTAATCGGCTGGAATTGCAGGACAAGCTGACCAATGTTCTGATACCGTCCGAAGAGATCACTGAAATGAAAAACGGAAAAAAGAAAACAAAGAATAAAGTTTTTTTTCCGGGCTACCTTTTGGTCGAGATGGTACTGGATAAGGATACATCCCATTTAATTTCAAATACACCGGGTATTACTCACTTTGTGGGATCGAAAAACAAGCCCCAACCGCTGCGTCCGGACGAAATAAAACGTATTCTGGGACGAGTAGATGAGGCAAAAAATCGGGATTTGCTCGAAGTGCCTTTTAAGGTTGGCGATCCCATCAAGGTTATCGATGGTCCTTTTACCGATTTCACCGGTGTTGTTAAAGAAGTAAATGAAGAGAAGAATAAGCTTAAAGTGATGGTGAGCATTTTTGGAAGATCAACACCTGTAGAATTAAACTTTTTACAAGTAGAATTGGAGAAATAGGTTTTTATGGCAAAAAAAATAATTGGAACAATCAAATTGCAAATTCCCGCTGGGAGTGCAAATCCTTCGCCGCCTGTTGGCCCTGCCCTGGGACAGCATGGCGTGAATATTATGGAATTTTGTAAGGCATTTAACGCAAAAACACAAGAAAAAAAAGGACTGATTATTCCGGTCATTATTACTGTTTATGGTGACCGTTCTTTCTCCTTTATTACCAAAACACCTCCGGCGGCAGTTTTACTAAAAAAAGCAGCCGGTCTGGAAAAAGGTTCCGGAGAACCGAATCGTGAAAAAGTTGGCAAAGTCACAAAGGCTCAGGTACAGGAAATTGCTGAAACAAAGATGAAGGATTTAAATGCTTTTTCCATTGAAAGTGCAATTAAGATAATCGAAGGAACAGCAAGAAGTATGGGAATCGTGGTTGAAGGTTAAATCAATTTTTTTGATTTTATGGAGATAAGATGAAAAGAAGTAAACGTTACATCCAAGCAAAAGACAGCATCGAAGCCGGAAAAAAATATCCGTTAGATGAGGCAGTTGGTTTAATGAAAAAGTTCCCCAATACAAAATTTGACGAATCGGTTGAAGTCGTATTAAGACTGGGCGTTGATCCCAGACACGCTGATCAGATGGTGCGGGGCTCTGTAGCACTGCCTAATGGAACCGGAAAATCGGTCAAAGTTCTCGTTTTGGCGAAAGATAAAAAGGTGGAAGAGGCAAAGGAAGCAGGCGCCGACTATGCCGGATTGGATGAATATGTCGAAAAAATCCAGGAAGGCTGGCTGGACTGCGACGTGATTATTGCGACGCCGGATGTTATGAGTGTGATCGGCAAATTAGGCCGAGTTTTGGGGCCCAAGGGCATGATGCCAAATCCGAAAAGCGGAACTGTTACTATGGATGTCGGTGAGACTGTCAAGGAAGTTAAAGCAGGTAAAATAGAATTTCGTGTGGAACGAAATGGTAATCTACACGCTGCTGTGGGTAAATTTTCATTTGGCGAGCCGCAAATAAAGGAAAATATTCTGGCATTTGTGGAAAAGGTCGTTCGGCTAAGACCACCAGCGGCCAAAGGACAATATATACGAAGTGCTACCCTGACAACAACAATGGGACCGGGAATTCCACTGGATAGAGCTGCTTTGTTAGATGAGATCAAATAAATGAAAATTTTAAGCGATTAAGGAAATAGATCAATGGCAAGAATTGAAAAAGAAAAAGCAGTTGATGAGATAGCTGACAAGCTGTCATCTGCTGCTGGTGTGTATCTGGCAGATTTTCAAGGATTGAATGTTGAAGACATCAGCGAGTTGCGAAGCCAGCTTCGCGATGCTTCGGTTGAATTTAAAGTCATTAAAAATACATTAGCTCGCCTGTCTGTCAACAAAGCTGGTTTTGAGGACCTCATCGAATATTTAAACGGTCCGACTGCTATGGCCTTTTGCTCGGCAGATCCGATATTGGCGGCAAAAATTTTGAGCGATTTTAAGAAAAAAAATGAAAATCTCGGATTGAAGGCATGCGTTTTTGATGGTCAGGTTTATGACGAAGCCCGGATAAAACAGATCGCCCAATTGCCAGCAAAAGAACAGATCATGGCTCAGACCGTTGCTGCGATCAGTGGACCATTAAGAAATTTTGTCTGGCTGATGAACGGACTCTTGACTGCTATGGTCAGTGTTTTAGATCAAATTAAAAAACAAAAAGAAAATTGAACTATAAAAGATTTTTAGATTCATAATTTATACTACGGAGGATAAGCAATGCCTGAGAAAAAAGAAGCAGCAAAAGCAACCGATGAAAAAAAAGCTGATGAAAAAAAAGCGACTACGAGCAAAAATGTAGACAAAATCATCGAATCGATTGAAAAATTATCTGTACTGGAGTTAGTCGAACTTATTAGCCAGTTGGAAGATAAATTTGGTGTCTCAGCCCAGGCTGCAATGGCAGCACCGGCGGCAGTGGCCGCTGCACCAGCAGCAGTTGAAGCAGAAGAAGAAAAAACCGAATTTGATGTCGTATTGGCTTCAGTTGGAAGCAAGAAAATCCAGGTTATTAAAGCAGTGCGTGAAGTGACATCACTTGGCTTAAAAGAAGCAAAAGATCTGGTTGATTCCGCACCAAAACCTGTTAAGGAAGCAGTACCAAAAGAAGAAGCTGAAGAGATTAAGAAAAAATTCGAAGAAGCTGGCGCTACAATCGAAATTAAATAATTATTCAATTTTCAATAAATAATCTTCGAGGTCGATTTGAAACATTTTTATATTGAATTTCATGGATTTCGAAGTTTATTTTTTATTGAGTTAAGTTAAGAACGGCAATGTAAAGAAAGGTTAGTCTTTTCATGTCAAATATAACTAAAAGAAAGACCTTTTCAAAAATAAAAGAAGTTGCTGAACTGCCCGATTTACTTAATATCCAATTAAAATCCTTTCAGGAATTTATTCAACCGAATGTTGATCCAGAAAAAAGGAAAAATATTGGACTGCAAGCAGTTTTTAACAACTTATTTCCAATTATCGACAGTCGAGAAAATTTCATTCTTGAATTTGTGTCATATAATTTGGAAAAACCGAAATATAATGTCAGAGAATGTCAGGAAAGAGGCGGGACGTATTCTGCTGCACTGAAAGCAAGGTTGCGTTTGTCGACTCGTGATCCCGAAAGTGAATCCGGCGATATTATTGATACAGCGGAACAGGTTGTCTATTTAGGCAATATACCGATTATGACGCATCGGGGAACATTCATTATCAATGGAGCGGAACGTATTATTGTTAGTCAATTGCATCGCTCACCTGGTGTGTTTTTTGATGAGACAAAACATCCCAACGGAACAAAGATCTATTCCGCACGCATCATTCCGCTACGCGGCTCATGGTTGGAGTTTCTGACTGATATTCATGATATTATGTATGTGTACATTGACCGGCGCAAGAAATTTCCAGTGACAACGTTGTTGAGAGCGTTGGGTTTTTCGAGTGATGAAAAACTGTTTGAATTGTTCGATATGGTGGAAGAAGTTAAAGTCTCGGATCCGAAAATCGAATCATACTTGGATCGGTCTGTGCTGATGGATGTTATCGATTTTGAAACCGGTGAAATTATTATCGAAAAGGATACAAAGTTAGATCAGGATATCCTGGATCGGATAAAGGAGACCAAAATCGATTCGATCCGCTTTTTGAAAACAGATTCGCCATATAGTCCTGAAGTGATTAACAATACGATCAAAAAGGATCCGGCAAAATCAGAAGATGAAGCGCTGGAAATGATTTATCGTCAATTAAGATCAGGTGACGCTCCTGATATTGAAACTGCGCGCAATTTGGTTGATCGGTTCTTTTTTAATCCGAAAAGATATGACTTGGGTTTGGTTGGACGTTACCGACTAAATAAAAAGCTCAAGCTTGATATTGATCTTGATTTGACCGTCTTAACAAAAGAAGATATCATTGCGATTATAAATTATTTACTGGAACTGAGAAAAGGTATCCATATTGCTGATGACATTGACCATTTGGGAAACAGACGAATCAAAACGGTGGGTGAACAATTAGCAGCTCAAATGAGTGTCGGATTATCGCGAATGGCGCGAACTGTCAAAGAAAGAATGAATTTACGTGATAACGAACAATTGACACCCCAGGATTTGGTGAACGCGCGAACTATTTTGTCAGTTATTAATACGTTTTTTGGAACCAGTCAGTTATCACAATTCATGGATCAAACAAATCCGTTGGCAGAGATGACGCATAAACGCCGTTTGTCAGCTCTTGGACCCGGGGGGTTAACAAGGGAACGCGCCGGATTTGAAGTGCGAGATGTTCATTATACTCATTACGGACGGCTCTGTCCGATCGAAACACCGGAAGGTCCGAATATCGGATTAATTTCATCACTGACCACATTCGCGAGAATCAATGATCTTGGCTTTATTGAAACACCTTATCGTAAAGTGGTTGACGGTCGGGTTACTACTAAATTAGATTATTTGTCGGCTGATGACGAAGAAAATTTGCGGGTGGCTCAGGCAAATGCTCCGCTGGATAAAGACGGACGGTTTATAAATGAATCCGTTTTGGTCCGTTATCGAGGTGATTTCCCGTTAGTCGCTCCGGAAGAGGTTGATTATATGGATGTTTCGCCGACACAGATGGTATCTGCGGCTGCTTCTTTGATTCCGTTTTTAGAACATGATGATGCAAACCGCGCATTGATGGGATCAAACATGCAACGTCAGGCTGTTCCTCTGTTAAAACCTGAAGCTCCTTTGGTTGGAACGGGAATGGAATCAAAAGTTGCTCATGATTCGAGGGCATTAGTCGTTTGTCAAAGAGAGGGCGTGGTTGAAAAAGTTACTGCAAATAAAATCGTTGTGCGGGTAAAGGATATAGAAGATACGGAAAAATTAGACGAGGAAGCGCTGCTCGATTTTGAGAGTGGTGAAACTGATGAATATGAATTGATAAAATTTATGAGAACTAATCAGGATACCTGTATTAATCAAGTTCCTCTCGTAAAAGCGGGTGATGAGGTAAAACCCGGGACAGTATTGGCTGATGGTTGCGGAACAGATGGCGGCGAATTAGCGCTCGGTAAAAATATTTTGGTCGCCTTTATGCCCTGGCGCGGATATAATTTTGAGGACGCTATTGTCATCTCCGAACGTGTGGTGCAGGATGATATCTACACATCCATTCATATTGAAGAGTTCGAACTTCAAGTCAGAGACACAAAACGGGGTGAAGAAGAGTTAACCAGGGAAATCCCGAATATCAGTGAAGAGGCAACGAAAAATCTGGATGATAACGGAATCGTTCGTGCTGGCGCTGAAGTCCAAGACGGAGATATTCTGGTTGGTAAGGTGACGCCAAAAGGGGAAACCGATCCGACTCCAGAGGAAAAACTACTCAAAGCGATTTTTGGAGAAAAAGCCGGGGATGTTAAAGATGCGTCTTTGAAAGCGCCTACAGGATTAAAGGGGATTGTGATCGACACAAAATTATTCTCCAGAAAAAAGCGAGATCCCAAAACAAGGCGACAGGATAAAAAAGAAACAGAAAAATTAGATCTTTGGCTTCATGATCAGAAACATGCTATCAAACGGCAACGAGATAAAAAGCTAATCAGAGTTCTCACAGGCCAACAAGTCAAGAACTTTAGGGACATTGAAAAAGGAAAACCAATTATCCGTGCCAAAACATCTCTGAAAAAAGAAGCATTAGAAGAAGTTGATTTTGATAGTATTGATTTTTCTCAACCATTGGTTGAAGATGAAAAAATTAATGAGCTTGTCGGAAAAATATTAGAAAAGTATTATGATAAGCTTGAAGTGTTAGATGAGGAATATGAAAATAGAAAATTCAAAATAAGTGTCGGTGATGAACTGCCCCCAGGGATTGTACAGACAGCGAAAGTTTATGTAGCGGAAAAAAGAAAACTCATGGTTGGCGATAAAATGGCTGGCAGGCATGGAAACAAAGGTGTGGTGGCAAAAATTGTCCCGATGGAAGATATGCCCTTTTTACCCGATGGCACGCCTATTGACATTGTATTAAATCCATTAGGTGTACCTTCACGTATGAATCTGGGACAGATCATGGAAACGAATCTGGGCTGGGCAGCGCATATATTGAAGCACATGTATGGCTCTTCTGTTTTTGATGGCGCTTCTTTTGAAGAAATTCAGCAAGAGCTGGAAAAGGCAAATCTTCCGACAGATGGTAAATCGGTACTTTATGACGGACAAACGGGTGAACCATTTGATTCGAGAATAACCATTGGCTCGATTTATATTATGAAATTATCGCATCTGGTGGAAGATAAAATTCATGCCCGTTCAATTGGTCCTTATTCGCTAATTACACAGCAACCGTTGGGTGGAAAGGCGCAATTTGGCGGTCAGCGTTTTGGTGAAATGGAAGTATGGGCGTTGGAAGCATACGGCGCTGCCCATACATTGCAAGAAATATTAACCGTTAAGTCTGATGATGTCCGCGGGCGATCGAAAGCATACGAAGCAATTGTAAAAGGTGATACGATGCCTGAACCCGGGATCCCCGAATCTTTTAACGTACTAATTCGCGAATTAATGGGATTAGGTCTGGACATAGAACTAATCGAAAAAAAAGATGAGAATTAATAAAACATTTAATCTTTAAGTGATTACTCATAACGATGACAACAAAATGAGTTTTCCTGATACATACTGTTCGGCAGTTTTATAATTTTTTTTAATATAACAAAATATATTTAACTTTGCGTCCTGTAAAATAAACAAAAAAGCGGATGAAAGATGTCACTCCGTTGAATGCAGGAGTCTCTTTGTTCGCAGACATAACAACAATATTTAAAAATTAACGTATTTTACAGAACACTATATTTTTAATTGCGGAGGGAGGTTATCCCTAAATGCTGTCAATGAAATCAAAAATGGCAGGTACGAAAAAACAATTTAACGCAATTTCAATTAATTTATCTTCTCCGGATAAGATATTGGAAAGATCCCGGGGAGAGGTAACCAAGCCTGAAACGATTAATTATCGTTCGTTCAAGCCGGAAAAGGACGGACTTTTCTGTGAAAAAATATTCGGACCGGTTCGGGACTGGGAATGTCATTGCGGAAAATATAAACGGATTCGGTATAAGGGTATTATTTGCGATAGATGCGGTGTCGAAGTCACCATGAAAAGCGTTCGCAGAGAACGCATGGGACATATTACGTTGGCTGTTCCTGTGGTGCACATCTGGTACTGGAAATCACTGCCTTCAAAGATTGGTTATATTCTTGGGATGAGTATTACCAATTTGGAAAAAATTATTTATTACGAATCTTATGTGGTTATTCAGCCGGGAAAGAGCGGTTTAAAAGAAAAAGATTTGATCAGCGAGGAAGAGTATTTCAGAATTTTAAGTGAATATCCGGAAGTAAATGAAGAAGCCGAAGATGAGAATGAACAATTTGTTGTGAAAATTGGCGGTGAGGCAGTCCTGGAACTGCTCAGACGAGTTGATATTGAAACGTTATCCGATGAATTGCGTTATCAGGTACATACGGATTCGTCGATTCAACGCCGAAAAGATGCGTTGAAACGCCTCAAGGTCATCGAGTCTTTCAAACGGAGCAAATTTCACAAAGAAAATAAACCGGAATGGATGGTGACCACAATTATTCCGGTGATTCCGCCAGAATTGCGGCCTTTGGTTCCATTGGAAGGAGGTAGGTTTGCGACCTCCGATTTAAACGATCTTTACCGTCGGGTGATTATTCGAAATAACCGCTTGAAAAAATTATTAGAAATTAAGGCGCCGGAAGTCATATTGCGCAATGAAAAACGCATGCTTCAGGAATCGGTTGATTCATTATTTGACAATGGCCGAAAGTCAGCAGCGGTGCGATCAGACGGAAATCGCGCGCTGAAATCTCTTTCTGACATGCTTCGAGGAAAGCAGGGTCGTTTCCGTCAAAATCTATTAGGAAAAAGAATCGATTATTCCGGACGGTCGGTTATTGTGGTCGGACCTGAGTTGAAAATGCACGAATGCGGTTTACCAAAAGAAATGGCGCTTGAATTGTTCAAGCCATTTGTCATCAGAAAGCTTGTTGAACGCGGGATGGTGAAAACCGTTAAAAGTGCTAAAAAGATGGTTGAAAAACGCGGCAATGAGGTCTGGGAAATTCTGGAAGAGATTATTGTTGATCATCCGATTATGCTGAACCGTGCACCGACATTGCACAGGCTGGGTATTCAGGCCTTTCAGCCAATCTTAATTGAGGGAAAAGCAATCCAGATTCATCCGTTGGTTTGTTCAGCATTTAATGCGGACTTTGACGGTGACCAGATGGCGGTTCATATTCCGTTGTCATTTTATTCGCAGATCGAAACACGAGTTTTGATGCTTTCAACCCACAATATTTTGTCTCCGGCGAACGGAAGACCGGTATCTATTCCGAGTCAGGATATTGTTTTGGGGTGTTATTACTTGACTAAGACACGGGCGAACTGTAAAGGTGAAGGTAAATTGTTTAGTTCACCCGAGGAAGTCGATCTGGCTTATGAAAATAGTGTCGTTGATTTGCATGCTAAAATTAAATTGAGATTGAACGGACAGATAATTGAAACAACGCCCGGAAGAGCTATATTCAATAGAATTATACCCAAAGAAATGCCTTATATTAATGAGCTTTTAACTAAAAAGCGGATTGAAGAAATCGTAGCTTCGATTTATTCAAAATTAGGGAACTACCGCACGGCAGAATTTTTGGACAAAATAAAATCTTTGGGATTTTATTTTTCTATGAAAGGCGGATTAACTATTGGTATGAACGATGTGATTACGCCGACAGAAAAACCGCAAGTATTAGAAGAAGCCCTTTCCAAGGTGACAAGAATAAGAGATCAATACTCAAACCAGATAATCACTGATGGTGAGCGCTATAATAAAACCATCGATATCTGGACTCACACAACCAGCGATGTTGCTGAAATGATGTGGGAGGAACTCAAGAAATCGGATCATGGATTCAATCCGATTTACATGATGGCTGATTCGGGCGCGCGCGGTTCACGGGAGCAGATTCGGCAGTTAGCTGCAATGCGTGGTTTGATGGCAAAACCTCAAAAGAAGATGACCGGTGAGATGGGCGAAATTATTGAAAACCCGATTACATCAAATTTTAAAGAAGGGTTGTCTGTATTAGAATACTTTATATCGACCCATGGTGCTCGAAAAGGACTGGCAGATACTGCGTTGAAAACTGCTGACGCAGGATATTTGACGCGTCGGCTCGTTGATGTTGCTCAGGATATCATTGTAACTGAGAAGGACTGCGGCACGATTTTAGGATTAAGGATTGGCGATTTGAAAGAAGGCGAGGAAGTAATCGAGCCATTGAGAGATCGTATCATGGGTCGTGTGGCTGCCGAAGATGTTTTTGATGATGAAGGAAATGTCCTTGTCGAAGCAGGTGAATTGATAGATGAAGATATGGCAGATAAAATATATGACGCCGGCATCGAGACGGTCAACATTCGCTCTGTATTGACATGTGAGGCACGGAGAGGTACTTGTGCGCTGTGTTATGGTCGAAATTTGGCAACCGGCAAAATGGTTACAAATGGCGAAGCTGTTGGCGTATTGGCTGCTCAATCTATTGGTGAACCCGGTACACAGCTTACGCTTAGGACATTTCATATTGGTGGTACAGCGGCTAGAATTGCGGCACAGTCGCAGGCAACAGCCAAACAAGAGGGGAAAGTTGTTTTTGAAAACTTAAAATATATTGAAACCGAAGAAGGCCTTGTTGTTGTTGCCAGAAATGGAAAAATCAAATTAATTGACGATGATAACCGAACATTATCGGTGTACATTATACCCTATGCTGCTAAGATAAAAGTGGATGATGGACAGAAAGTTCCAAAAGGAGACGTTCTTTTTGAATGGGATCCGTATATTACAGGGATATTAACAATTCATGAAGGGACGGTTCATTTCAAAGATATCATCGAAAATGTAACCTATCACGAAGAAGCCGATGAAGCGACCGGTTTGCGACAGAGGGTGGTTATCGAGTCCAGAAATAGAAGTCTTAGCCCCCAGATTAAAATATTGGATGATAATGGAAAAGAACTCAGCTCTTACATCTTACCGGTTCGATCTTCCATTCAAGTCAAAGAGGGAGACAAAGTAAAAGCGGGTGATGCACTGGTTAAAATTTCACGAGAGATATCAAAAACGCGTGATATTACCGGTGGTTTGCCTCGGGTTGCAGAATTATTTGAAGCTCGGCGTCCCAAAGATCCAGCCGTTGTCAGTGAGATTGACGGCAAGGTTAAATTCGGAGAAATTCGACGTGGCGTGAGAAAGTTGAGTATCACTTCTATGGACGGACAGGAAGAGAAAAATTATCATATTCCCTATGGTAAGCACATTCTTGTCCACGATGGTGATTATGTTGAAGCTGGAGAAAAATTATGTGAGGGATCTGTGGCTCCGCATGATATCCTGAATATTATGGGTTCCAATAGAGTCCAAGAATATTTAGTGAATGAGATTCAGGAAGTTTACCGATTACAGGGTGTGAGAATTAATGATAAACATATTGAAGTTATCGTCAGACAAATGCTTCAAAAGGTTAAGATTGATGATCCCGGTGATACCATCTATTTGCCCGGTGATAACGTCGATCGAATTACATTTCAGATCGAGAACAACAATATCAGGGGAAAAGTCGTGATTACTGATCCCGGTGATTCAAATTTCAAAGAAAATCAGGTTGTTGAGCGGTCGAGTATGGAAAAGGTGAATCAGAAATTAAAGAAGTCAAAGAAAGATCCTGTAAAATCAAGACCAGCAAAACCAGCGACGTTCAAGCCGCTTTTATTAGGAATAACGAAAGCGTCATTAACAACAGAAAGCTTTATTTCTGCTGCGTCTTTCCAGGAAACAACACGTGTGTTGACTGATGCCTCGATTGAAGGAAAAATCGATTATTTGCGCGGTTTAAAAGAAAATGTCGTTATGGGAAATCTTATTCCGGCAGGCACAGGCTTAAATAAATATCGCGATGTGTTAGTTTACAATCCCATGGAAGACGAAGAAAATGACAATGAGGTCCAAAAGTCAGAGAAAGCAGATGATCAGCAGGTAGAGGAATCTGTTGAGCTATAATTGGCTAAATGCAACTGAAAATAATAAAAAAAACTGTTGCTATTTTTAAATATTATATTTATATTGAAATTTTCAAATTTTGGAGACGAAAATTGCCGACAATAAATCAATTAGTTAGAAAAGGTCGAAAACGGATTTCAAGGAAAATTACAGCGCCGGCTTTAGCAGGCTCACCTCAGCGGAGAGGTGTTTGCACAAGAGTTTACACAACAACACCGAAAAAGCCAAACTCGGCTTTAAGAAAGGTAGCCAGAGTTCGGCTTACAAACGGATTCGAAGTTACGGCATATATTCCGGGTGAAGGGCATAATTTGCAAGAACACTCCATCGTCTTGATTCGCGGTGGCAGAGTCAAGGATTTGCCTGGTGTACGTTATCATATTATTCGTGGTGTTCTGGACACAGCTGGCGTTCAAGAGCGATCTCAAGGTCGCTCCAAATACGGTACAAAAAGAAAATAACTTGAACAGTGTTTAACTAAAACGATCAGATTAAACTATGCCAAGAAGAAAGAGAGTAGCAGAAAGAGAAGTTTTACCCGATCCCAAGTACAATAGTTTTGTTGTCACTAAGTTTATTAATGGTGTTATGACGCGTGGTAAAAAAAGTGTTGCGGAAACGATATTTTACAATGCACTGGATATCATTGAACAACGAACTGGGAAAAAGGGTTTAGATACATTTTACAAAGCGTTGGATAGTGTAAAGCCAATTCTTGAAGTAAAATCCAGACGGGTTGGAGGTGCAACTTATCAAGTCCCTGTGGAAGTTGAAGAAAAACGGGCTCAGGCGTTAGCCATTCGCTGGATAATCGGTTATGCCCAGGCAAGAAACGAAAAAACGATGGCTGAAAAGTTAGCATCTGAGCTAATTGCCGCTTCCAATAACGAAGGGTCTTCCATTAAAAAGCGAGAAGATACGCACAGAATGGCAGAGGCGAATAAAGCCTTTGCTCATTTTCGGTGGTAAAGAAAATTATTTGAGGCAAAAAAAATAATTAACGACCAATTTAATTGAAACGAAATTGAAATCTTCTCCACAACTTTAGGGAGGACAGAGATTTAGCGAAAAATCTCTCTAATCTGTTCGGTGGAGTTTTTTATGTCGAGAGATAAAGATTTAGAGCTGATACGAAATATCGGAATAATGGCCCATATTGACGCTGGTAAAACGACGACCACCGAGCGTATTTTGTATTACTCTGGTAAAGTTCACAGGATGGGTGAGGTTGACGAAGGCACAGCAGTCATGGATTGGATGGAGCAGGAGAAAGAGCGTGGCATTACCATCACCTCTGCAGCCACCAGTTTTAAATGGAAGAAACATGAGATTAACCTTATTGATACACCCGGACATGTTGATTTTACCGTTGAAGTTGAAAGATCGTTACGCGTTCTTGATGGAGTGGTGGCAGTGTTTTGTGGCGTCGGTGGAGTGGAACCGCAGTCAGAAACTGTGTGGCGTCAGGCCGATCATTACAAAATTCCCAGAATTTCGTTTATCAACAAACTTGATCGGATCGGAGCCGATTTTGACAACGCTGTAAATATGATTCGCGAACGGTTGGCAGCCACGCCGTTATTATTACAAATACCAGTCGGTATTGAAGATAAATTTGAAGGGATGATTGATCTCATCCGAATGAAATATCTTTATTTCGATAAAGAGACACTGGGTGCGAAGTTTGAAGAAAAAGAAATCCCTTCTGCGTTCTTTGAAAAAGCGAAAACAACTCGAAATCAAATGCTAGAAACGCTATCAGAGTTTGATGATAATATACTGGAAAAGTATTTGGATTCCAAACCAATTGAAATTTTGGAGTTAAAGCATGCGATTCGGAAAGCCACAAATGGTGTCAAAATAACACCGGTGCTATGTGGTTCAGCTCTCAAAAATAAAGGTGTGCAACCTTTATTAGATGCGATTACCGATTATTTACCGTCACCATTAGAGGTGCCACCGATTAAAGGTGTTAATCCGAAAAATGATCGCATCGAGGAACGAAAAGCTTCGGACTCCGAACCCTTTTCCGCACTGGCTTTTAAAATTGCGTCGGATCCTTATGTTGATAAATTGACTTACATCCGGGTTTATTCCGGTGTCGCAAAATTGGGAGAGAGTGTTTACAATACGATAAGCCAGAAACATGAGCGAATTAGTCGCATCTTAAAAATGTTCTCAAATAAACGAGAAGACCTGAAAGAGGTTCACTGCGGCGACATTGTAGCCATCGCAGGCTTCAGAAATACAACTACTGGTAATACATTAAGTGATTTTAAACATCAAATCGTTTTGGAGAGTATGGAGTTTCCCGAACCTGTTGTCTCGATAGCGATTGAGCCGAAAACAAAAGCGGATGAGGAGAAGTTGGAAAATTCGTTGAATAAATTAGCGGATGAGGATCCAACATTTATCGTTAAAATCGACAAAGAGACCGGGCAAACAATTATTTCCGGGATGGGTGAGCTTCATTTAGATATTTTGGTAGATCGGCTAACTCGAGAATTTAAAGTGAAAGCAAATGTAGGCAAACCTCAGGTCGCTTACAAAGAGTCGATCACCAAGCAAAATAAAGGCGAGGGAAAGTTTTTTAAACAAATTGCCGGAAAATTGCAATACGCAGAGGTTTTTTTAGAAGTCGAACCGAACGAGACAGGCAAGGGATTTAAGTTCGAAAATTTGACAGGCATTGATGTAATTCCCCAGCAGTTTGTCGTACCAATAAAAGATGGTGTCAAAGAAGCAATGTTAGGGGGGGTACTTTTCGGATATCCAATGATCGATGTGGTTGTGAGAATAGTGGGAGGTGTTTATGATGAACAAAACTCGACTGAATTGGCATTTAAAATAGCAGCTTTAAGAGCGTTTAGAAATTCGGTTGAAAAAGCCGGGCCTATCTTATTGGAACCAATTATGGAGGTCGAAGTTACAGTGCCTGAAGAATATCTGGGCGATGTTGTCAATTATTTGAATTCGAAGCGTGCAAAAATTTCCAAGATTCAAGCACGAAAAAATTTACAGATCGTATCAGCGACTGTACCTTTGAGTGAAATGTTTGGATATACAACAATGTTACGATCTATTACACAAGGACGAGCAACACATTCAATGCAATTTTTACATTACGATCGGCTTCCTGAAGAACGGATGGAAAAGATGCTAACAGGAAGCGGAGGTTTTTAAGAAAAAAACAGTTTTAGAAAAAGATACTATTGAACGGAGGTATTAAATCATGTCAAAAGCAAAGTTTGAACGTAAGAAACCGCACGTTAATATCGGTACTATTGGTCATGTTGATCATGGAAAAACGACCTTAACTGCTGCTATTACAATGTATTTGGCCAACAAGGGGCAAGCGGACATCAAAAAGTTCGAAGAAATCGATAACGCTCCTGAAGAAAAGGCTCGCGGAATAACCATCAACACAGCACACGTTGAGTATGAGACTGATAAAAGACACTATGCTCACGTTGATTGTCCGGGTCATGCTGACTATATCAAAAATATGATCACCGGAGCAGCGCAGATGGACGGTTCTGTTTTGGTTGTGTCTGCGGCTGATGGTCCGATGCCCCAAACAAGAGAACACATCTTGTTAGCTCGTCAGGTGAATGTTCCTTCGATCGTTGTTTTCATGAACAAAACCGATCAGGTGGATGATCCTGAATTGCTGGAGTTAGTTGAACTTGAGCTGAGAGAATTGTTGAGCCAATACGAATTCCCGGGTGACGAAATTCCGATCATCAAGGGCAGTGCTTTGAAAGCAATGGAAAAAGGTGTTAATAGCGAATTTACAGGCGAAGAATGGCAACCAATCCAGGAGCTGTTGGATAATATCGACGAATATATTCCAACTCCGGAACGTGACAAAGACAAACCATTCTTGATGCCTGTTGAAGACGTTTTTTCGATCACTGGTCGTGGTACCGTGGGAACCGGTCGTATTGAGCGTGGAATAGTGCGCGTTGGCGAAGAAGTTGAAGTCATTGGTTTGGGCGCAAAACGAAAAACCGTTTGCACTGGTGTTGAAATGTTCAGAAAACTGTTGGACGAAGGCCAGGCTGGTGACAATGTTGGTCTGTTGCTCCGCGGTGTTGATAAAGACGAACTGGTGCGCGGACAGGTTGTTGCTGCCCCAGGTTCTATTACACCACATACCAAATTCAAGGGTGAAGTGTACGTGTTGAAAAAAGAAGAAGGTGGTCGGCATACGCCATTTTTCAACGGCTATCGCCCGCAATTTTTCTTCCGTACAACCGACGTTACCGGATCTATTAAGCTTCCGGATGGCGTTGAAATGGTGATGCCTGGTGATAATATCAACATGGATGTAGAGTTGATTACACCGATCGCTATGGAAGAAGGTTTACGATTTGCAATTCGTGAAGGTGGTAGAACGGTTGGTGCCGGAGTTGTTACAGCAATCGTTGAATAGCACTATAAAATTAATAATCAGACTTATAAAATAAGTGGAAGCATCGGAGTTATAAATTATGGCTGGGCAAAAAATTAGAATTCGATTGAAAGCCTATGATCATCGTTTGATCGATCGATCAACGAATAAAATTATTAAAACAGCGAAATCAACCGGGGCACAAATATCAGGTCCAATACCTTTGCCAACAAAACGCAGCGTTTATACTGTTTTGAGATCACCACATGTGGACAAAAAATCACGTGAACAGTTTGAAACGAGGATTCACAAACGTTTAATTGATATATTGAATTCGAACCCGAAAACGGTAGATGCGTTGATGAAGTTGGAGTTACCAGCCGGAGTTGATGTCGAAATTAAGGTTTGATTAATTTATAATTATTTTGTTCAGTCCGGATATAATTGTGTTATCAATTGTATCTGATAACCCATAATATATATTAAAAATAGCGATAAAGAAAAAATGATTGGTTTAATCGGTAAAAAAATAGGTATGACCAGAGCCTTTGATGAGAATGGCCAAAAAGTGGTAGTAACTGTAGTCGAAGCGGGTCCGTGCTATGTCACAGATATTAAAACCCAAAATAATCACGGATATGATGCAGTTCAATTGGGCTTTGAGCAAGGTCGTGACAAATTAGCCACCATGCCATTAAAAGGACATTTTAAAAGAGCAGGGGTTAAGCCTTTGAAAATCTTAAGAGAAATCAGACCGTTTCATTCAGACAGCGAACTAAAATTAGGTGATGAAGTCAATGTCGATATTTTTAAGGTCGGTGATATTGTGAGTGTCAGCGGAATCTCAAAAGGAAAAGGTTTTGCGGGTACTGTGAAGCGATACGGGTTCGGAGGCGGACCCAAATCTCATGGTCAAAGCGACCGACTTCGAAGCCCCGGATCTATTGGTCAGTCATCAACACCGTCCCGTGTAATAAAAGGAATCAAAATGCCGGGTCGGATGGGCAACAAAAAGGTCAGCGTGAAAAATCTGAAAATTGTCAAAGTTGATAAAGAAAATAACTACCTTTTAATTAAAGGCGCAATCCCGGGACACAGGAAGAGTTATGTCGTTGTTGAAAAGAAGTAAAACATCATTAAAAGCAAAAATTGGATTGAAATTATGGAATTAGATGTTTATAAAACTGATGGATTATCTGCTGGTGATAAGCTGAAGCTGCCAAAAAATGTTTTTGGGGCAAAACCCAATGATCACTTGATTTACCAGGCTGTTCGATGCGAAGAAAAAAATAAACGACAGGGAAACGCAGCCACGAAAACCCGTTCAATGGTAAGAGGAGGTGGCCGAAAGCCCTGGCGACAAAAAGGACGGGGAACAGCACGTGTCGGAACGATCCGGTCTCCTTTATGGGTTGGTGGTGGCAGAATATTTGGGCCACACCCGCGAGACTTAAAAATGAAAATGAACAAAAAGATGAAAAAAACAGCTCGCGTTTCAGCTTATTCCTACAAAGCGATGCAAAATGAAGTCATGATAATCGATGAAGTAAAAATCGAAAATCCCAAGACAAGAGAGATCGTTCAGGTCTTGAAAAATTTGAACATTGATCAGGAAAAAGTTTTGTTATTGCTGAATGATTATGATGCGAAGATCTTACGTGCGAGTCGAAATATTCCCAAACTCGTTGTCCGTCAGGCAACCGATGTATCTACTGTTGATATTTTGAAATGTGATGTTTTGCTGATTGAAAAGAACGCAATCGAAAAAATTAATGAGGTCTGTACCTTATGAAAAAAAACTCAGACATCTTACTTTATCCGATATTAACTGAAAAAATGTTAAAATTACAGGAAAATCAAAGAAAATACGCCTTTAAAGTGGATAGGAATGCGAATAAAATTGATGTGAAAAAAGCGATTCAGTATCGCTTTGATGTTACGGTTGAGCGTGTTCAGGTGATAAATGTCAAAGGCAAATCAAAAAAGATGAACACCCGGCGTGGCATTACAACCGGTAAACGTGCAGATTGGAAAAAAGCACTTGTGACTTTAAAAGAAGGCGATGCGATCAATTTCTTTGAGAATGTATAGTACTTCGAATAATAATGGTTTTGGAGAGATAAAATGCCAGTTAAACATTTTAAACCAACGACACCGTCGCTGAGGTTCAAAACGGTTTCTTCATTTGAAGAAATTACCAAAAGCGAGCCGGAAAGCAGCTTAGTTGTCTCGTTGAAAAAGAAGGGCGGACGCAACAATCGCGGACGAATTACGTGCAGGCACCGTGGAGGCGGACATAAACGCGCCTATCGTATTATTGATTTTAAGCGTGACAAGACAGACATCCCGGCCCGTGTGGCTTCAATTGAATACGATCCCAACCGATCAGCGAGGATTGCATTGCTAAATTATGCAGATGGTGAAAAGCGATATATATTGGCGCCCGTTGGATTAAAAGTTGGTGATCAGCTTAAGTCTGCCGAAAAAGCTGAAATTCGTGTTGGAAATACAATGAAACTGAGCAATATCCCACTGGGTACCACCGTTCACAACATTGAATTGAAAGTGGGAAAAGGCGGCCAGATCGCCCGAAGCGCTGGTTCGTATGCGCAATTAATGGCCAAGGAAGGGAAATATGCTCAACTGAAAATGCCTTCTGGTGAAGTGAGAATGGTTTTGCTGGAATGCAAGGCAACGATCGGACAGGTTGGCAACATAGAACATGAAAATGTCAAGGTTGGTAAAGCTGGTAAAAGCCGATGGTTAGGACGAAGACCGAAAGTCAGAGGTGTTGCAATGAATCCTGTTGACCATCCGATGGGAGGTGGAGAAGGTAAAGCATCAGGTGGAAGACACCCGTGTTCACCATGGGGTGTTTTATCAAAAGGTAAAAAGACGAGAAAGATTAAGAGTTCAGATCGATTAATCGTAAAACGAAGGAAAACAAAATAGGCTGTTAACTTATGGCAAGATCAATCAAAAAAGGTCCTTATATTGACGAGAAGCTTCAAATTAAAATCGAAGCTCTAAACAAGACAAATCAAAAAAAAGTGATTAAAACCTGGGCGCGCCGATCGACAATAACACCCGATTTCGTGGGCCATACACTCGCAGTTCATAATGGCAATAAATTCATCCCGGTTTTTGTAAATGAAAACATGGTAGGTCATAAGTTGGGTGAATTTGCACCGACAAGAACGTTCCGTGGTCATGCGGATAAAGGTGATCGGAAAAGCAGTATTAAAAAGTGATGAACAGATGTAAAGTAGTTAGCGACATGAATGGAGATAAATAATGGAATCGAAAGCAATAGCAAAATATGTTCGGATGTCACCCCGAAAAGTGCGGCGCGTGGCTGATTTGATTCGTGGTAAAAATGTCGTTGAAGCGCTGAATATTTTGCATTTTACCAGAAAATCTGCCAGCATTCCTTTGGAAAAAACATTGAGGTCTGCTATCTCGAATATGTTAAATTTGGAAGCAAGCTCAAAAGTTGATTATGATGACCTTTATGTCAAAGAAATACGCATCGATGAAGGCGTGACATTGAAGAGATTCCGACCCGCTGCGATGGGCAGGGCAGTACGAATAAGAAAACCAACGAGTCATATTTTTATAAAAGTTGCTGAGATTGGAGAGTAAGTAATTTTAGGAGGATCATTTGGGACAAAAAGTAAACCCAGTCGGTTTAAGATTAGGCATTAATCGAACTTGGGATTCAAATTGGTTCGATGAGAGAAATTTTGATAAAAAGTTATCAGAGGACTTGACATTACGCAAATATATTCAGGCTCGTCTGGACCATGCAGCGATTTCTAAAATTGACATCGAACGGACAGCTAAGCGCATAACTTTAACGATTCATACTGCTCGACCCGGGATCGTTATCGGGCGAAAAGGGGCTGAAGTTGATAAACTAAAAGTTGAGCTGCAAAGGATTACTCAAAAAGATATTCAGTTGAATATCGAAGAGGTAAAACGTCCTGAATTAGATGCCTATTTAGTGTCCCGAAATATTGCCAAACAGCTCGAGTCAAAAATTAGTTTTCGGCGGGCAATGAAAAAGGCAATAATTTCCTCCATGCGAATGGGGGCAGAGGGTGTCAAGGTCTCGTGTTCGGGACGCCTTGGCGGGGCTGAAATGGCAAGAACAGAAGGATATAAAGAAGGACGAATACCCTTGCATACTTTGAGAGCGGATATCGATTATGCATGTACGGTTGCCAAAACCACTTACGGAATCATCGGTGTCAAAGTATGGATTTGTTTGGGTGAACGGTTTGAACAATAAATTGGAACTGCTCTTTGTTGGAGATCGAATATTATGTTAATGCCAAAACGGACAAAATATCGTAAGCAACAGCGCGGACGAATGAAAGGTAAAGCCGGTCGTGGCTCCCATATCGCTTTTGGACAATATGGGTTGAAGTCGCTTGAACCCGCGTGGATAACCAGCCGCCAGATCGAGGCAGCACGTGTCGCAATGACGCGTTTTATCAAACGTGGCGGTCGTGTGTGGATTCGAATTTTCCCGGATAAGCCTTTTACATCGCATCCGGCAGAAACCAGAATGGGAAAAGGTAAAGGAGCCCCGGAATATTGGGTGGCAGTAGTTAAACCGGGACGAGTTATGTTTGAAATTGAGGGCGTGGATAAAACTACGGCTCAGGAAGCATTGCGTTTGGCTTCTCATAAATTACCGGTTAAAACTCGGTTCGTATCCCGTGCAGATTATGGAGTATAAACATGAAAGTTGATGAAATTATTCAATTGTCTGAACAAGAGATAAAGCAGAGACTGGAAGATTCCCTGGAAGAAATGCAGAATCTCAAATTTCAAAATGCAACTCATCAATTAGAGAATCCGCTTCGAATCCGAAGTGTACGCAGAGATATTGCGCGTTTAAAAACAATCATCAGGGAATTTGAGTCAGGACTCAGAGAGCCTCGTAAACAAACAAATTGAAAGTTGGAGAATTAGTTTATGGTGCAGCGAGGAAATAGAAAAGTAAAAACGGGTCAGGTTGTCAGCGATAGAATGGACAAGACTCGTGTCATTAAAGTCGAAAATTACGTTCGACACCCATTATACGAGAAGTTTGTAAAAAAAACGAGTAAATTTATGGCTCATGACGAGGCTAATGAAAGCCATGCAGGAGACATCGTTACGATCATGGAGACACGTCCGCTCAGTAAAAGAAAAAGATGGAGACTTGTTGAGATCGTTGAAAAAGCCAAGTAGATCATAGATTTTCGGGAATGAGATTTAGTATAGGAGTTTTAATAGAGCCATGATACAAGAATACACGCGATTAAATGTGGCTGATAATACTGGTGCCAAAAAGGTTGAATGTATCCGTGTTTTAGGTGGTACAAGCAGAAGATATGCTACTATTGGCGATGTGATCGTTGTTAGCATCAAATCGGCTATTTCGGGTGGCGCTGTCAAAAAAGGTGATATGAGTAAAGCGGTGATCGTCCGCACAAAAAAAGAAATAGGCCGCAAAGATGGTTCATATATTCGCTTTGACGAGAATGCAGCGGTTTTGATTAATGACCAAAGCGAACCAAAGGGTACGCGAATTTTTGGACCGGTTGCCCGAGAGCTGAGAGAACGTCATTTTATGAAAATCGTATCATTAGCACCCGAAGTGTTATAATTTTTTTTATGGAGTTAAAATGCATATTAAGAAAAATGATGTTGTACAAATTTTGACCGGAGAGGATAAAGGCAAACAAGGCCGCGTACTGAAAGTTTTTCCGAAAGAAAAACGAGTGATTATCGAAGGAATTAATTTTTTAAAACGTCATACACGTCCGAGTCAAAAACTCCCGCAGGGTGGTATCATCCAGCGTGAGGGACCGATTCATTCATCCAATGTCCAACTGGTTTGTCCCAAATGTAATCAACTATCAAAAACAGGCATGAAAGAAGTAAAAGCCGAAGCTAAGAAAAAAGTGAACCGGATGCGCTATTGCAAAAAATGTGGTGAAATGATTGTATCAAAATCATCTTAAACGATCAACAATAATTTTTGAGTAGGCGAAAAATGAAATATTATCCGAGATTGTTAAAAAAATACAAAGAGAAAGTTGTACCCGAGTTAGAAAAAAAAATTAAATATAAAAATATCATGCAAGTCCCAAAATTGGAAAAAATAATTCTCAATATGGGAGTTGGTGAGGCTATTGAAAATCAGAAAGCACTGGATGATGCAGTTGCAGAAATTACCGTGATTACTGGTCAGCGCCCGACCGTTTCAAAAGCTAAGAAAGCGATTTCAAATTTCAAAATTAGAGCCGGTATGCCGATCGGTTGTTTTGTGACCTTGCGTTCATGGAGAATGTACGAATTTTTGGATCGCTTAATTAATATTGCTATTCCCCGGGTTCGTGATTTTCGAGGTTTACCAGCCAATTCAATGGATGGGCGTGGAAATTATAATATGGGACTCAAAGAGCAGATCGTTTTCCCGGAAATTGATTACGATAAAATTGAAAAAGTACGGGGGATGAATATTACAATTGTGACCTCAGCAGAAACAGATGAAGAAGCATTGGAATTGCTCAAGAGTTTTGGTATGCCTTTCGAGAAAAAAGGAGCAGAAGCTTAAAAAGTTTGCAGTGGTTTGTGAATAATAAGAATAAAGACCAAAGTTAAGGAGTTAGTAAATTGGCCAAAAAAGCGCTAATAGCAAAAGCCAAAAAAGAACCAAAATACAAGGTGAGAAATTATAACCGATGTTCAAGATGTGGACGCTCAAGAGGGTATTACCGTAAATTTGGC
Organism: uncultured Cytophagia bacterium; assembly: GCA_964472785.1. Taxonomy (GTDB): domain Bacteria; phylum Zhuqueibacterota; class Zhuqueibacteria; order Thermofontimicrobiales; family Thermofontimicrobiaceae; genus CAYYMH01. Next base: position 124,807 of record CAYYMH010000006.1, read on the forward strand.
GTTTGTCGAATTTGTTTGAGAGAATTAGCATTGCAAGGTCAAATCCCTGGTGTCACCAAAGCAAGTTGGTAAAACGTTTTTTGTTACGAAATAAATTCATGGAGAAATCTCAATGTCAATGACTGATCCGATTGCCGATTATTTAGTCAGGATTCGAAATGCGTTAAAGGCAAAACATACAAAGGTAGATATTCCTTTTTCAGGTGTGAAGGAAGAAATTACAAAAATTCTGTTAAATTATCATTATATCAAAAATTACATTATAATTGATGACAATAAGCAGGGTTTGATAAGAATTTATCTGAAATACGACCAGGATAATAAGAGCGTTATTAGTTCGTTAAAAAGAGTGAGTAAGCCCGGTTTAAGAAAATATGTGAAATCGACTGAAATTCCAAGAGTTTTAAATAATTTAGGGATTGCTATTTTAACCACGTCCAAAGGCGTGATGTCAGATCGTGAAGCCCGGGAGTTCAAAGTCGGTGGTGAAGTTTTGTGTTATATTTGGTAAAATCTAATCATTTAT
>CAYYMH010000007.1:0-65928 GCA_964472785.1 uncultured Cytophagia bacterium
AATCATTTATATTAAAGGAGTAGAACATTGTCACGTGTTGGTAAAAAACCAATTGACATACCAGAAGGAATTGACGTAAAGATAGCTGATAATATGGTTAAGATTTCAAAGGATGATAACGTATTGGAACAATATGTAAATCCCGCGCTATCTTTGAAATACGATGAAAAGGAAAAACAAATTGTTCTGAAAAGGACCAATGAGTCAAAAGTCCAGCGATCACTGCACGGTCTTTATCGCTCTCTGATAAATAATATGGTCATTGGTTTAACAACTGGTTTTAGTAAGAAGTTGGAAATCGTGGGCGTTGGTTATCGTGCAGAGATGCGCGGTAAGAATTTGCTGCTTAGTTTGGGATTATCGCACCCGGTTTTATTTAAACCGCCTGAAAATATCGAAATTAAGATCGATGAACAATCGAAAGTATTAATTACAGGATTTGATAAACAGCTTGTTGGACAGGTCGCTGCAAAAATACGTTCTTTCCGTCCGCCTGAACCTTACAAGGGCAAGGGAATTAAATATGAGGGTGAATATATCAAGCGAAAGGCAGGAAAGACCGCTGCGTAAAGTTTGAATTTAACAGCGAAATTAAATAGAGGATATGTGCGAAATGAGCAGGACAGATAGAAATAGAAGAAAATTAGCAAGATTAAGAACAAAAAGACATATACGAAAGAAAGTATATGGAACACCGGAAAGGCCGCGATTAGTTGTTTTTAAGAGTATTAATCATGTTTATGCACAGTTGGTCGATGATTTGAATGGAAAAACAATTACCGGCGTTTCCAGTCTGACAAAAGATCTCAAGGGAGATGTCGCAAAGGCAAAATCCAAAGTTGAGATTGCTAATGTTATCGGGAAATCAATCGCCGGCAAAGCAAAAGATTTAAAGATCGAACGAGTCGTTTTTGATCGAAATGGTTATCTCTATCATGGGAAAGTAAAAGCTGTTGCTGAAGGCGCACGCGAAGGCGGTCTGAAATTTTAACAAAAACTCTGGAGATTTTACTTGTGAAAAAAGTTGAACGAATTAATCCGAACGAATTAGACTTAACAGAAAGAGTTGTCCATATCAACCGTGTTGCAAAGGTGGTGAAAGGGGGACGAAATTTCAGTTTTAATGCAATCGTTGTTGTCGGAGATGGTAATGGTCATGTCGGTGTTGGGTTAGGCAAAGCAAATGAAGTGACCGATGCCATTACTAAAGGCGCAGATACGGCAAAGAAAAATTTGGTGCGGGTTCCTCTGGTAAGAGGGACAATCCCTCATCAGATAACATCGAAATTCAGCGCGGCGCGAGTTTTTCTGAAACCAGCATCCCCTGGTACTGGCGTGATCGCGGGTGGCCCTGTGCGTGCTGTACTCGAAGCAGCAGGAGTTCAGGATATTCTGACGAAATCTATCGGGTCAGCAAATCCTCATAATGTGGTTAAGGCTACATTGCAGGCATTAACCGAACTGGTTGATGTAAATCAGATTGCACGAAAAAGAGGGATTAGCTATCGGGAAGTTTTTCAAAAACCGATTTCATAAAAACCGGAAAATGGAAGTGTACCTTTACGACTTAACATAAGCTGAGAAAGTAATGGATAAAAAAGATAACAAAAAACTTAAAATTACGCTGAAGAAAAGCCCCATTGGCTACAATTTCAAACAGAAACGGACTGTTCGGGCTTTAGGAATTCGAAGGCTGCATCATACTGTTGAACATAACGATACACCTCAAATTCGAGGTATGATAAATAAAGTAATTCATCTGATTGAAGTAGAAGAAATTGAATAAACAGGAATCAAATGAGGAAATTATGGAATTAGGTACCTTAACATACGCTCCCGGATCGCGAAAGAAAAGAAAACGAGTCGGACGCGGGCAGGGTTCCGGACATGGTAAAACCAGCTGCAGAGGTCATAAAGGAGCGGGATCAAGATCCGGATTCAAGAGAAGAATCGGTTATGAAGGAGGGCAGACTCGCTTGCAAAGACGGCTACCGAAACGGGGATTTTTTAACCGTTTTAAAAAAGAGTATCAAGTCATTAATCTGGAAGATTTAAAACGATTGAAGAATATTAAAAATATCAATCCACAGGTGTTGTTTGAAAAAGGTTTAATCCGAAAAAAGGATGTCCCTGTAAAAGTATTAGGCACAGGCGAAATTGATAAACAAGTGGAAATTTCAGCTCATGCATTTAGCAAATCCGCACAAGAAAAGATAGAGGCTGCCCAGGGGAGGATAACTGTTTTATGATAAAGAGTGTTCAGAGTATCTTCAAAATTCCGGATCTGAAAAAACGTATTCTATTTACTCTTTTTATTCTTATTGTTTATCGTATTGGTGGACATATTCCTGTTCCGGGTATAAATGGAAGAGTCCTTTTTTCATATTTTGAAACATTGGGTGGCGGTGGTATTTTTAGCCTTTACGATATGTTTGCCGGTGGTGCATTAATGCAAGCAACAGTCTTTGCCTTGGGTATTATGCCGTATATCTCCGCATCCATTATTTTGCAGTTGCTGGGTGCTGTAGTTCCTTATTTTCAAAAGTTACAGAAAGAAGGTGAAGAAGGAAGAAAAAAGATTACGCAATTAACGCGTTATGGAACAGTATTAATCAGTGCGCTTCAATCGTACGGTTTGGCTGTGTTTTTGGAAAGCATCGAGCCGATGAATGGACAGTTGGTTGTTCCTAATCCAGGATTTATGTTTAAAATATTTACCATGTTTACAATGGCAAGTGGCTGTGTGCTTATCATGTGGCTGGGAGAACAGATTACGGAAAGGGGAATAGGTAATGGTATTTCGTTGATCATTTTTATTGGAATCATCGCTCGATTTCCTAGCGCCATTGCAACAGAAATTGATCAGCTCATCGGAGGTAACAGAGCACTTCTAACCGAAGTGTTTTTAATTGCCTTGATGGTCGTCACCATTGCTGCTGTTGTGTTGTTGACTCAGGGCACAAGGAAAATACCTGTCCAATATGCGAAGCGGGTTGTCGGACGAAAAATTTATGGCGGGCAAAGTACACACATTCCGCTACGCGTTAATACCGCTGGTGTGATGCCGATTATTTTTGCCCAGTCAATCATGTTTATTCCGAATACCATTAAAACATTTTTTCCGAATAGTGGATTTGTTGACACTGTGGCATCCTATTTTGAATATACATCTTTTGTTTACTGGCTGGTGTATGGTACGATGATTGTATTTTTCACTTACTTCTACACTGCCATCGCCTTCAATCCGGTCGATGTTGCGGATAATATGAAAAAGTCAGGTGGATTTATCCCGGGTGTTCGTCCCGGTAAACGAACCGCAGAGTTCATTGATAATATTTTAACGAGAATCACATTGCCAGGCTCAATATTTCTGGCGATTGTTGCCATATTCCCATATTTCATTACCAAATTTACCAACGTATCGTTCACATTCGCGTCATTTTTTGGCGGAACGTCTTTGTTGATTATCGTTGGTGTCGCAATGGACACACTACAACAGATTGAGTCCCATTTGTTGATGCGGCATTATGATGGATTTTTGAAAGGCGGAAAACTCAGAGGCCGCAGACGGTTTTAATTCTGAATTTTCAAAGTGGTAAAGCGTTATGATTTTGATTTTGATTGGTGCTCCGGGAACAGGAAAAGGAACACAGGGAAAGTTGTTAAGCGCACACTTTAACATTCCGAATATATCGACAGGGGATATTTTGAGGGATGCGATTGAAAAGAACACCGCTCTGGGGCTTAAAGCAAAAACAATGATGGATCAAGGTATGCTAATTCCAGATAACGTGATGATCGGAATCATTGAAGAGCGATTAGTTAGGGAAGATTGCAAGAACGGATTTATCTTAGATGGTTTCCCGAGAACGATAAACCAGGCCATCGCGTTGGATAAAATTTTTGAGAAAACACAGCTGACGTTAGATTTTGTGATCGGTTTTGAGCTGAACAATGAAGAAATTCTCAAAAGACTGACAAGCAGAAGAGTCTGCCGAGTGTGCGGAAAAGATTACAATATTTTGACGAATCCGCCACCCAAAAACAACCGTTGCGAAAAATGCGGCGGAGAAATTATCCAACGGTCAGATGACACTGAAGATACGGTGAAAAATCGTTTGGAAGTTTATGAGGAGAAAACAAAGCCGGTTAAAGATTATTATCAAAAGAAAGGTAAATTGAAAGTTTTTAACGCAGCCGGTTCGGTGGATGATATCCAGCTTCAACTTGTAAGATTTCTGAGAGAGAATAAAGTTACATTATGATCATAATTAAAAGCAATCGGGAAATCGAACAAATCAGAAAGAGTTCTCGGATCTTAATTGAAACATTTAAGTTAGTCGATGAATTGGTTGAGCCTGGTGTTGAGACTCGAAAAATTGATAGAGAAGTCGAAAAATTTATTCGATCAAACAAAGCAAATCCAGCTTTCAAAGGATACAATGGTTTTCCGGCAAGTACCTGTATTTCAATTGACGATCAGGTAGTTCACGGGATTCCAGGCAAAAGTAAATTACAGAATGGACAGATCGCAGGTATTGATATTGGTGTTGAGCTAAACGGATATTTCTCAGATGCGGCCAAGACATATCAGATCGGTGATATACTTTTGGAAAAGAAGAAATTATTAAGGGTCACTGAAGAAGCGCTTGATTTTGGAATAAAAGCAGCGAGAGCAGGTAACCGATTGTCTGATATTTCTTCGGCTGTTCAAACGCATGTTGAAAACAATGGTTTCTCAGTAGTACGGGATTTGGTGGGGCATGGCACTGGCACACAATTGCATGAGGATCCGCAGATACCGAATTTTGGAAAACCGCATCAAGGCCCGAAGCTAAAACCGGGAATGGTGCTGGCAATTGAACCCATGGTCAATATGGGTGATTATAAGATCGTAATAGAAGATGATAAATGGACGGTGAGAACTGCTGACAGGACACCATCTGCTCATTTTGAGCATACAATTTTAATTACCAAAAATGAAGCAGAAATATTAACACAAGGAAGATAATTAAGGAGAAATTTTATGCCAAAAGAAGAAGCAATCAAAGTCGACGGTACAATCGTTGAGACGCTTCCAAATGCTTCTTTCAAAGTGGAATTGGAAAATGGGCACCAGGTCTTGGCACATATCTCCGGAAAAATGAGGATGCATTTCATTAAAATCCTCCCCGGTGATAAAGTGACCGTGGAACTTTCTCCTTATGATTTATCCAGAGGCAGGATTACGTATCGTTATAAGTAACATAAAATGTAAATAAGACAGAATATTTAATGAATTGATGTATTGGGGATAAAATGAAGGTAAGATCATCGGTAAAAAAGATGTGTGATAGCTGCAAAGTTATTAAGCGAAAAGGAAAAGTTCGCGTGATATGCAAAAATCCACGCCATAAGCAAAGACAAGGATAAAATTAATACGTAATAATTTGAGGAGGAAATTTTGGCTCGTATTTCAGGAGTTGATCTTCCAAACGATAAAAGAGTTGTAATAGCGCTCACTTATATTCATGGTATTGGTAGGTCTTTAGCAAAATCGATTGTTGAGAAGGCTCAAATAGACGAAAACGCAAGAGTCAAGGATTTATCAAACGAAGAACTTGGTAAGGTCAGAACGATAATTTCGGATTATACTGTTGAAGGTGCATTGAGAGCTGAAGTATCGATGAATATTAAACGGCTCATGGACATTGGCAGCTATCGAGGACTCAGACATCGTCGGAATATGCCGGTTCGCGGTCAACGGACCCATACCAATGCAAGTACCCGCCGAAAGAAGAAACGATCTGTGGGTGCTAAAAAGAAACAAAAAAGCTAATCATTTTTCATAATTTATTATTATTGTTTTGGAGGTAAACTTTGGCTAGTCCAAGAGGGAAAAAAACCCGTAAAAGAGAAAAAGTTGAAGCAAACGGAGTCGCACACATCAAGGCAACGTTTAATAATACAATTATATCTCTGACTGATAATTACGGGAACGTTATTTCATGGTCATCAACAGGCAGAGCCGGTTTCAAGGGATCACGAAAAAGCACCCCGTTTGCAGCTCAGGTCGCTGCCGAAGGCGCCGTAAAGGAGGCGATGGACTTAGGACTTCGCAGGGTGGAAGTGTATGTAAAAGGTCCGGGTTCAGGTAGAGAAGCCGCAGTCAGAGCTATACAGGCAGCAGGATTGGAGATCACTGCAATAAAGGATGTGACCCCAATTCCGCATAATGGTTGCCGACCGCCAAAAAGGCGTCGTGTGTAAATAATTGAATAAATAATCAGTGGAGATTTAGTAAAGATATGGCAAGATATAAAGGACCAGATTGTAAACTATGTCGCAGAGAAGGACAAAAGCTTTTCCTAAAGGGTATTAAATGTGGCACAAACAAATGTCCGTTCGAACAAAAAGGATACGCACCTGGTCAACACGGCAGAACGCGTCGCTTTAAACAATCTGAATATGGAACGCAGTTAAGGGAAAAGCAAAAGGTTCGGCGAATTTACGGTATTCTGGAAGCTCAATTCAGAAACTATTTTAAAAAAGCCGATCAAATGAAGGGTATTACTGGCGAGAATTTGTTAAAACTCTTGGAATGCCGATTAGATAATGTAATTTATCGATTAGGTTTTGCACCGTCTCGAAAAACAGCGAGACAACTGGTTCGTCATCGTCACATTATGGTGAACGATATAATCGTGGACATTCCGTCTTACAACGTAAAAGTTGGTGATGTCATAAAAATCAAAGAGAATAGCAAAAAACTCAAAGTGATACATACTTCATTGAGAAAGATCAAAGACGAAAGTTTATATTCGTGGTTGAGTTTGGACAAGGCAAAGTTGAGCGGCTCCTTGATGAATGAACCCAACCGTGAAGACATTCCTGATGTCATAAACGAGTCTTTGATCGTTGAGTTATATTCAAAATAATCAGTTCGATATTGAATTAACTTAATTAATTGATGTAACTTTTAAACCTCTCTTTATGAGGAGTTTGTAGAATGAATTGGCTAAATATTCGAATGCCTGAAGGTATTGAATTAGATGAATCAACATATACAAATACTTACGGACGATTTTTCGTCCAGCCACTGGAACGTGGTTTCGGAATTACGATTGGTAATGCCCTGAGGAGAGTTTTATTATCATCGTTGCCCGGTGCTGCTATTACTTCCATCCGGTTGGAAAACATCCTGCATGAATTTTCAACGATTCCCGGTGTGGTGGAAGATGTTGCTGAAATCGTTTTGAATCTCAAACAAGTGAAAATCAAACTGATTAACAAACGACCGGATAAAGTGGTGTTGGATTTAAAAGGTCCGAAAGTCTTTAAAAGCGGTGATATTCAAAACGGAACAACTGATTTTGAAATTCTGAATCCCGATCAGAACATTGCAACCCTTAATGAAGATGCGGAATTTCGTTTGGAGCTAAAAGTTGGACGAGGAAAAGGGTATGTCCCGGCGGAAGAAAATCAATTGCCAGATCAACCCATCGGAACGATTCCCATTGACGCAATATTTTCGCCCGTGACTAATGTAAGTTTTGAAATTGAAAATACTCGCGTCGGTCAAAAGGTGGATTATGAACGATTAATTATGGAAATTAATACTGACGGAAGTATCACGCCGGATGATGCGCTTACCTATGCCGGCAAAATATTGAAAGATCACATTCAGTTATTTATTAATTTTGATATTGAACCGGAAGAAGAGGAAAGTCCGGAAATTGATGAAGAAGCATTGAGAATACGAAAATTGCTGAAATTGAGTGTGGATGAACTGGAATTATCAGTGCGCTCCCATAATTGTTTGATGGCTGCAAATATCAAAACAATCGGCGATTTGGTAAGCAAAGATGAACAGAAAATGTTAAAATTCCGGAATTTTGGTCGGAAATCTTTGTCCGAGTTAAACAAGATTTTAGAGGAAAAAGGTTTGCATTTTGGTATGGATGTGGATAAATATTTAAAAGCGGATAATTATTGATTTAATAGAGGATTGGTTATGAGACATCGCAAAACAGTGAAAAAAATGAATCGGACAGCAAGCCACCGCAAGGCAATGCTGGCGAACCTTGCAACTCAGGTCTTTCTACATAAAAGAATCCGTACGACAATAGCAAAAGCCAAAGTTGCCCGATCTGTTGTTGAGCGGCTGATTACGTTTGCAAAAAAAGGTACTTTATCCGCCCGGAGAAGAGTATTGCAGACTGTTCGGGATAAAGATGTTGTCAAAGCGTTGTTCGACGAAATTGCACCAACCTATACGGATCGGAATGGTGGCTATACGAGAATTGTGAAACTGGGAAAAAGACAGGGCGATGCAGCAGAATTAGCATATCTCGAATTGGTTGGATATGAGGGGGTGAGAAAGCAGAAAAAGGAGAAAAAAGCAACAAAGAAAAAGGAAACCGAAGCTCCGAAAACAGAAGAACAACAACCGGCAGCGTCCGAGGAATAACCTGTTTGGCGAAGATATATTTCAATTAGCAATAAATTTAAAAAGCAGCTCTTTAAAGGGTTGCTTTTTTTTTATAACATGGATGATTAACTAAAATATTTATCAACAATAAACCTTTGATCCGGCGTTGCAATTTCGCAAATCAACATGGCTACCGGAATCATCAACTGGCGTCGGTCGTTTTCTTTCTCGCTAATCCCATACTAAAATATCCTTTGCAACCTCATTATCCAAGGCAAGTTGCGTTGAATCAATTTTAATAACCAGCGCCGGATAAGTTTGATGAACTTTAATTTTTTTCCCGGGCTGAATCCCCAATTGAGTTAGCTGATGCATCCGCCTGTTTGAATTGGTGTTGATGTAGGCAACTCGTGCCTCCTGACCTGATTTAACTTCAGCGAGGCTCTTAGTTGCCGTTGCAACGGAACTGCGAGCTTCTTTGCAACAAGCGCCTTCAGGAATTGGTAAGCCGTGGGGACAGACTTTTGGGTGCCCCAGTAATGTGCAAATTCCATCGACAATTTCCGGGACCACCATGTGCTCGAATTCGCAAGCGCCTGTCTCGACTGAGTCCGGTTTCATGTTTAGTACATCTGTTAACAAACGTTCAGCGAGTCGATGGGCTCTAACAATTTGACGAGCGTGATTATAGCCTTTTTGAGTGAATTTAAGTTCATTCCTGGTCTCTTCGATAAAACCGTTTTCTTTGAGGATCGATAAAACTGAATCGTCCCAATAACCGTTTTTATCAGAAGGAAAATTTATCATATTTGCACCATGACGCTCTTGAAAATACCAGAGAATTTCAAGATATTCGTCAATCTCTTTTTGGGAAATCTCAGTTCGATGGCGCCTGTTTCGAAATCTTCTCGAATGTTTCAATTTAAATTAACCTCCGTAAGAAAATAGTCTTAAAATGAAATTAATTAATCCACCAATCATGATGGATGAAAATGTGATAACAAAAAGCATAATGAGCGATTGTTTGAGTTTTATTTCCTTGATCATTGCCATTACATTGGAAATACAGGGAATAAACAGAGTGATGACGGTTACCGATACAATCACTTGTATCGGATTCAACTCGCCTTGATTAACCATGTTCATAATCAGCACCGCACCTGCTTCGGAACGGGCTAAGCTCATGACCATTGCCTCAGAAAAACGAATTGGCAGATTTAAGAAGTCAACGACAATGGGGCGTAAAAGTCTTTCTAAAATATCCATCCCACTCGTTTCATTTAAAACAAACAAGACTGATGCGCCAAGGATAAAAAGTGGGACTGCTTCCTTTAAGAACCATAATGTGCGATAATACGTTTTTTGTAATAACATTTTTAGATCGGGAATTCGCAATGGCGGTATTTCGATGATGAAATCAGATTGTTTTTCTTGCGGTATTATTCGGTTCAAGATTAATCCGGCTGAAATTTCGATAAGCGTTAAAATGGCGATCACAATGAAAAAGGAGGTGATCGCTTCCTTGGATAAAACAGCGATATTAATACTGAGCTGACTGGAACACGGAATCGCCAATCCAATGAGAAATATGGCAATATATTTTTCCCGTTTTGAGTCCAGTATTTTTGTTGACAGCGTTGCCATGGTTTTACAACCGAATCCGAGAACAATAGGTAGAATTGATTTTCCTGTCAGACCAAATTTATTAAATACTCTGCTGGTCAGAATAATGAGGTTTGTCAAATATCCAAAATCTTCGAGAAAATTTAGCACCAGAAAAAACAGTGTGATGATCGGTAAAACAGTTCCGATTGCATTGAAAAGACCGACGGTTAATATGCCGTAGTCACCAACTAACAGTCGATTTATAAAAGGCACTGTCACAAGCTGGTCAACGAAATTAACAATCGGTTCAATCAGCAAATGCTCTACTTGTATCACCAGAAATGATGCACCAAATTTGCCGACAATCAAATAAGTGAGTAAAATAACAGCAAGCATAATCAACCAGCCAAAAATGTGATGCCTGGACCACTCGCCGAACTTCTGGATGCCAAATTTAGTGATTTCTTCCCTGCGTGTGATCACATTATTAATTACTTTTTTAATCCAAACGTTTTGGTAGTTGATGACTGAAACGCTCAAATTGGCAACATGATTATCGTTATATTCTTCTTTGGCTTTAATAATTTGCTGATGAAGACGATGATTGTAATTTTGCTTTATCCAATGGATCGCAAACGGATCATCCAGGACCAGTAAATTTATAATTGATCTGGGCGGCATCTGATCGTCCGGGAAATAGCGGTCGATCTCACGAATGAATGATTTTAAAATAGGTGGATATTGTTTGGCTTCCGGAGCGGAAATCAAATTTTTGAGATGGTTGATAATTTTAAAAACGCCTTTTTCTTCAGTGGCGATTGTTTCAATCACCGGGATGCCGAGCTGTTCGGACAAAATTTTAGAATTGATTCGAACACCCTGTTTTGGTAGCTCATCGTTCATATTGAGAACCAGAACCATGGGAATATTTAAATCCAATAATTGGAATGTCAGTAATAAAGATTGTTCTAACTTCGCTGATTCGACAATCTGAATGATGAATTTATCACGTTGGTTAAACAGCAAATCTCTTGTGATTTGTCCCTCTTCGGAAGGATGATCGAGTCGGTAAATACCAGCGGTGTCAATTAATTCGTACTCCTCCTGATCGATTTTGATGATATCCTGATTTAACTCAATGGTCGTAAAGGGATAGTTGGCAGTTACCGCATACTTTTTTGACAGATGATTGAAAATTGTCGTTTTTCCGACATTGGGATTTCCGACTAATAAAATCTGTTTTTTTTTCTTATTTTTATTATCAGTTTTGTGATTAATTCTCATTCTCTTGTTTTTTCCCATTTTCATTCTTTTGACATGTGTCGCAGACACCGTATATTTCCAACTTGTGGTAGCGGATGCCAAAGTGATACTTCTTACCAATCTCAGTTTGAAAATCGTCGATAAATGAGCATTCAAACTCTTTGATTTTTCCGCATTTGAGGCAGATCAGGTGACCGTGGTCTGGCGATCTGTGATTTATAATTTCAAAAAATCCTTTTTTCTCCCTAAAGCTGTGTTCAACGATGAGACCGCTTTCAACGAGTAAGCGAACCGTTCGATATATCGTAGCGATGCCAATACTGGGATCAATTTTCATGATATTGTTGTAAATATCATCAATTGTGAAATGATTTTCAATGTTTTTAATAATATGGTTGAAAATGAAATCCCGGCGTTTAGATGACTTTAGGTTTTTGAGTTTTATGAATTCCTGATAGCGATTCACTAAATTCGAATCCATTTTATTCCTTACAATAAAATAATAATGATAATTATTATCAATAATATACAAAATGATTTGTTAAATATCAAGGGAAAAATTAGCAAGAGGCAATTAAACGAATAAAAATCGAAGTGCTGATAAAAAAAACCCCACCCGATAAAGGAGTGGGGTTTTTTTGTGAAAGCTAACACATTATTTTACTAATGTCATGCGTTTGGTATGTTTTACATTTCCAACTTCCAGGCTGTAAATGTAATTACCACTCGCAACAACATTACCGCTATTATCAGTACCATCCCATACGATGCGATGTGTACCAGCAGCTTTAAATTTGTTGTCCAGCAATGTTTTAACTTCCTGACCCATCAGGTTGTAAACTTTAACCGTTACCTGTTTTACCAACGGAATTGTGTATTCTATACTTGTCGTTGGATTAAATGGGTTGGGGAAGTTTTGTGCTAAATTATAGTCTTTCGGAGTGATGACGCGCCATTTTTTTTCGGCAACGCCAACGCTACCGGTGTGTTCGAAGACATAGAGCCAGGTATCCGAATAGGGTGATTCGATCATTGTCACCACAACTTCTTTGTTTCCATCACCATCTAAGTCTTCTGCCGGTGCAGTAATTCCAAACGAACCGTGAACTGCTGAAACAACGCCAGAACTGTAATGTTCACCGTAAACGAAATCGCGGTCAACATAAACTTCCTTCATGGTCCAGCTTTCCGCAGCCATCATATCAGCGCCACCCCCGTTGTACTCCAACATTCTGACAGCACCACGGGCATACAAGGTGACGTAGAATTCCGGCAATCCATTCTGATTTTGATCACCAAGAGCACCGGTTAAACCAGCACCACCAGCATCAGCGCGTAACCAGGCATAATGATTCGGATTGTAAACATCGATGTCCGCAATGTTTTCCGGTGAGTTGATTAAATAGATGGTAGAATTCCAGTAAGAGTTGAAAATCAGCTCATCGTCGCCATCTCCATCAACATCCAGAGCACCCATGCCTTTGTAGATTGTTTCATCCGTCAGGGTGGTATCCGTAAAGATCACGGTTTCTTCATAAGTATCCGGAGCAGTTGCTTCGAAGATCGAGATTTGACCATTGTTCCAGGTTGCAAAAATAGCTTCGCGCTGTCCGTTTCCGTTCAAGTCAGCGGTGGTTGCCATTTTCGGTGAACCGGTACATTCGCCGGCGCCGCGAAGTTGAGCAACTTCTACCAACCATGTTGGGAATCCAGTCAAGTCACCGTCAATACAGGAGAATATGTATAGACCGTCTCCATCTAAGGAACCTGCATCACTGGGCCATAAGACCTCTTGATTACCATCAGCGTCAACATCCTCGATCCAGATGCCTTCTGTTCGGTTAGTAGCAACTAACCGGTCATCGATTTGTTTTGCGGGTAAAATATAGGTGGGTCCGCCGTCAATTCCGAATCCATTATCAGTTGAGCCGTCCCATTCAAAGAAATAAAATCCAGCACTATCTGAATTCACTGAAAGGTCTGTTGATCCCATAAAGGCGATAATTTCATCGTAACCATCACCATCGACATCACCGACTTTTACGTCGCGCGGTGTAAGTCCACTGCTTGGAGCACCCGGTTTGTATGACCATACCCATTCAACAGTATTATCATCGATCACTTCATAAACATGAAGCTTACCTTCATATTCGGTACAAATGATCTCTTTTTTACCATCCTGATCAACATCAGAACCGGCAAAAATACCGCGTGGATTTGACCAAACCGGATCGACATTGAGATCGGTTGTCGGATCGTCATGCCACATCACTTCAAAACCAGCATCCGGCAATGTTTCGTGCTCGATGATTTTGATGTAATTTTCATCTGCGCCGCCACGATAAATAAGGGCCACTTCACCTTCGCCGTCGCGATCGAAATCACTGATGCAGAGATGTTGCATGGCTTGAGTTGTGTCTTCAAAAATTTCATAAGTCACCCAATTTGCCGGGTCGCCGGGAGCTGCCGGATCTGCTGTTTCGCCAACTGGTCCGATATATTCCATATCGATGACTTTTTCAGATGAAGCGATAAAATAGAGATCTGGACCATCACTACCAAATCCATGATCCATATCACCATAAGCAAGACCGGAAGCGCTGAATCCATCAAGGTTTTCCCAAATCGTATAGACATTAGTGGTATCAATCAGTGCCAATTCGCCGGGATTGGTTACGATGAAGACTTTACCGGGGCTGGTGTTTCGGACGTAAATAATTTCACTCAGTCCGTCACCATTGATATCTCGTTGTCCCAAACCGCGGAGACAGTAACCATCGACATCGCGCGCCAGGTTCAGTTCCATGTGCTTGACATAGGTGTCTTCTTCACCGGTACATTCGTAAATTCGAATGCTGTTGTAATCCGATGTTCCTATTGCGAAGTCACCTAATCCGTCATTGTCCATATCACCATAGCAGAAACCCCACGGGCTATAGACTAATGTGTCAGTATATTCGGTTTCAAAAAGCGGGAAGCTTAAGTCGCCGCTTGTTTCTTCCAAAACCCAAACAATGTCTTCGCGGGTTTCACCAACTACTAATTCGACGTTGGGATCGGTATCGACATTACCGGCAAAAATCATCGAAATGCTGCCGCCCATACCATTGACATCCACAGCAGCGGTTACCTGATCCATCGGGAAGGGATAGGCGTCTGTAATTGTGGTGTCCATTTCCCAAATTCTTACTCCCGGAGGAGCTCCCGGACCTGCTGGCTGAGCCACACCAGCTATCAATTCAGGAAGTCCATCGCCATCAAGATCAGCATTGGCTGATGTTGCATCTAATACGTAACTGTAAATACAGTCTGAAATGTAGTAGTACCAGACAACTTCATATTCGTCGTTCCCTGTAGCTTCAACGACAAAATACCAGGCACCTTCTACCGGATCGTCCGCGGCACAGAAAATTTCATTCTTGCCGTTCTCATTCAAATCGGACAAAGTTTTGGTCGCCCAAAGAGTGTAAGGAATACCATCCGGAAAATCAAGTTTCTCAGATGACCATGTGTGATGAAACTTGTTTTCTCCCTCTTCTGTTGCTTGCAAAGCGAAGGTACCAATAACCATTGTGATTAGTACGAGTACCAGTAGCTTTTTGTAGTGCATACGTTACCTCCTTAAAAGGTTTGTTAAGACAAATAATTAATTAGAAATAAATAATGAAAACCAATTTGCTGAAAAAACATCACCTCCTCAAAAATTTTTTCGGACGATCATTAATGCTCTCAGTGAATTAAAATATAATAAAAATAATTGTCTAATGATTTTATGGTTAATGGTAAGTTTATCGAGAATTTGCTGTTGGATAATGTCAGGTTTATGTAAACTCATAAATCCTTGCGATTTATTTGTTCTTGTGGATAATTATTGTTTATAAACATGTGTTGTAGATGAAAGTATAATAAAAAAAATCATAAATGTCAAATGAAAAATTAAAAAAATGAAATTGGGTGAATTTTTTCCTTGACTATGTGCTCATCTTTTGTTACATTTTTAACTAAAATAAAATTTTGGATCATGAAAAGATAATAAAAAAAGTTAACTGGAAAGATGGAGGCTTGTCTTGACTATTCAGAAAAAACTATGTGTGCTTTGTGTCTGTCTGCTTTTGGCACCGATATCGATTTGGGCGGCGACCACCGGAAAAATAAGTGGCGTTATCACCGATGCAGAGACAGGAGACTCTTTACCTGGTGTGAACGTTATTATTGAAGGCACGACAATGGGTGCTTCCACAGGACTTGATGGGTCTTATTACATTATAAATATTCCACCAGGAAACTATGATGTCCGGGCGGATATGATTGGTTATAAAAGTGTCCGACAGAAGGATGTCCTGGTTAAGGTCGGACTTACGACCGAAGTTAACTTTACTTTGAGTTCAACTGTGCTGGAGCTGGGGGAAGTCGTCGAGGTTACTGCTGAACGTCCGATAGTGCAAAAGGATTTAACGTCCGGAAGAGCAATTGTAACCTCTGAAGAAATTAAAGAAATGCCGGTTGAGAGTTTTCGTGGTGTACTTTCGACAAAAGCAGGTGTCACAACAGGATCTGACGGAGCAATGCACATTCGTGGCGGTCGTGCCAACGAAGTTGCTTACATGATCGATGGTATTTCGGTTTCCGATCCGTTTTGGGGTGGAATGGCTGTTGAAGTAGAAAACACGGCAATTCAGGAACTGCAGGTCGTTAGCGGAACATTTAATGCCGAATACGGTCAGGCAATGTCCGGTGTCGTTAATATCGTCACAAAGGAAGGTGGCAGGGAATATCACGGTAATATTTCAATGTACCTTGGTGACAGAGTCAGCACGCATGATGATATTTTTCTTAATATCGGCGATATAAACCCGTTGAGCCAATATAATTTTGACGGCAGCATAGACGGTCCCGTACCTTTTTTCAATGATAAAATGACCTTTTTCGCTTCAGGGCGCTATTATAATGAAGGTGGCTATTTTTACGGCAAGCGGGAACATAATCCCGGTGATGCCATTTATGTGGAGGCGTCCACCGCTGAAATATTAGCTGATAGCCCTTACAATGACGGTCGGCTATACTTTTTGGAACCCTATACGGACGAAAACTCGAACGGGCAATACGACACAGCAGAGCCGTTCACTGATAGTAATGGAAACGGAGTTTATGATTACGGAGAATCCTTCCAAGACCTTGATGGTGACGGATATTACAGTGAAGCAGAACCGTTCAATGACCTGAATGAGGACGGTACTTGGGATAACGGATTTAGTGGCGATAACAAACTTGTGCCGATGAATCCGTACCGAAAGTTTGCCGGGCAGGCGAAATTAACTTATCGTTTGACTCCCAATTTGATTTTCCGTTATACGATTCTTTATGATAATATTGAAAACAAATCATATAATCATTTTTATAAATATAATCCCGAAGGAATTCCCACAACTTATCGCTATTCGATCTCTCATAAAATTGATTTTACACATCAACTGTCGAAAAGTGCGTTTTATGAGTTTAAACTTGCCCGTTATGAAAGTGATTTTCGACAATATCTCTACGAAGACTGGCAAGATCCGAGATATCTTCCTAATGTGCTCTTGTCCAGCACACCGGGAAATGAGTTCTATGGTGGGGGGATGAATAAAAACCATAGTTACCGAAACTCGAAAACCAGCGTGTTACGATTTGATCTTACCAATCAGTGGAATAAAACCCATCAGTTCAAATTGGGAATCGAGGGGCGATATTATGAATTGTTCTACCACCAATTTTATATCGATATTAATGAAACTTATGGATGGATGCCTACAATTCACACACCGGAAACCAGCACCTCCAATAATTGCTATCAACGATATCCGAGAGAGTTTGCGGCTTATCTTCAGGATAAAATTGAATTAAAGGATATGATTGTCAACATTGGTTTGCGGTACGATTACTTTGACTCTGCCTGGAAAATCGCCAAAGATAACAGCGACCGAATGCTTGTTGCTGGTAACAGAAATTCGCCGGACGATTTGGAACTGAAGGAAGCTTCACCAAAGCACCAAATTAGCCCCCGATTGGGAATCGCTTATCCGATTACAGACAAGGGAACAATCCATTTCTCTTACGGGCATTTTTTCCAGATCCCCCCGTTTGCTTATCTTTACTCGAATCCTGAATTTGAAGTGATCAGCGGTCGTTTTAAATCGGTTTTGGGCAATGCTGACCTGAATCCACAAAGTACAGTAATCTATGAAATTGGATTGCAGCAACAGATTGCCGAAGATTTAGGAATTGAGGCGATTGCCTTTTATAAAGATATTAACGATTGGTTGGGCACCGAAATTTTTGAACTTTACACCCGCGGTGATTATTATAGCCGCTACGCGACCATTGATTTCGGAAATGTGAAGGGATTTACGCTTTCTTTGGAAAAAAGACGGTCAGGTTATCTGTCTGGTTCGATTGATTATACCTATTCAGTGGCTGAAGGTAACTCTTCGGATCCGCTTTCAAAATTTTATGATTTACAAAGCATCCCGCCAAGAGAAAGTGAAAAACGGGTAGTTCCGCTGGATTGGGACCAAACGCATACTTTAAATTTTAACATAACTGTAAGTAAACCCAAAGCGTGGGGGATAAGTTTACTCGGTAAAATGGGTTCGGGCTTACCTTATACACCGACCCGAGATGCACTCCGTGTAGATGCTGAAAACAGTGAACGCAAACCATCTCAGCTTACATTTGACTTGCATGCACATAAAGATTTTTATTTTACAGGTAATAACCACATGACAATATTTTTGAAGGTCTATAATTTATTTGATCGGTTGAATGAAGAGTTGGTTTATTCAGATACCGGAAGAGCAACCTATGCGCTCTATCCGAGCACGGATCATGGAGATAAATACGGAAGACACAGCCTGGATGATTATTTAACACGTCCGCATTATTATTCAGGTCCCAGATCTGTCAGATTAGGTGTGTCGTTCGGATTTTAACATTGCCATGAAAACTATTTTTTCTGGAAAGCAAATAAAAATTACCAAAGGAGAAATTAGCGAATGAATTTTAGAAAAATTTGTTTACATCTTGTTGTCATTCTTTTGTTGACAAGTATCAGCGTTTCTTTTGCGCAGCAGACTTTACCAACTCCCAAAAAATCAGATCCACCGGAAGTTTGGGAACAATGGCGCGCAGATAAAATGCGATTACGAAAAATACTACGTGGAGACCATGATTGGCGTAAAGAAGGAATCCATAATGGGAATCAGGTTTCTACTGTTTTTTATAATTACGGAACGATTGGTCAGCCGCATAACACAGCATCTTTGGTCTGGCCCAAGGGTACCGGATATGATTATGGTTTTGAATTTGGGATTTTATTGGCAGCGCAGGTGTTTGATACGACCGGAACCCGAAGAAACATTATTTCTGAAGGGTTAGATGTCGGCGGTGACACTGCTCCATCTGGTTTGCCATGGGGTTTTGAACCACTTCCGGGTTATGCCCGCTACGACCAACCCTATATCGCCATGAGCGATGATAAGTCGACCTGGCCTGATTCCTGGCCCAACAGACCTGAAAACTGGGCAGGTCATTGGATAGCCGAATACGGACTTGGTGCAGCAACAGCAGATCAGGAAAGTTATTATGTTATGGACGATGCTGCCAATGCTGAATTTGCCTTCTGGCCCAACCCTGTGGGCGAGCCGGATCGCAGAGGTTTGGGCTTTGAAGTGGAGTCGCGTGGTTACCAATGGCATCAGACGTTAGCTCAGGATTGTATTTTCTTCATTTATAATGTTAGAAATGTAGGCGCGGATACCCTTAATACTGTCTATTTTGGTATGTATGGTGATCCCCATATTGGTGGTGAATACGATTATGATGATGACGATGCTGCGTGGGATACTTTTTACGATATGGTTTATGCCTGGGACCATGATTTTCGCGGTAAGCCGAATGCCTGGGTCCCTGGATATTTGGGCTATAAATTTCTTGAGAGTCCGGGAAATCCGTATGATGGAATAGACAATGATGGAGACGGAATGATTGACGAATCCATGCAGGATGGCATTGACAATGACGGCGATTGGAATCCTTTAACGGATGATGTGGGGGCAGATGGTATTAATGGTGATACCAACAGAAACGGTGTGCAGGATGAGGGTGAATATTGGGATGAAGGCGAAGGCGACGGTGTTCCGACTCCCGGAGAACCAAATTTTGATCAAACAGATTTAGATGAGGCGGATCAGATCGGATTGACTTCATTTGCTGTGTATGAATATGGATCTATGTTTCCATATCAAGATGCTGCAACCTGGAATAAAATGGTGAGCGGTGTTTTTGACACGACTTTTGGACAAACGACTGACAACGTCTTTCAATATGGGTCAGGACCGATTAAAATGGCGCCCGACGATAAAAGGCGATTCTCCATTACGTTGTTTTTTGGATATGATAAACCGGACTTGTTTCGCAGTGCCAAAACAATCCAGCGAATTTATAATGAAGGCTACCGCTTTACCAAAGCGCCTGAGAAACCTCAGGTGAATGCTGTTGCAGGAGACGGAAGAGTAACTCTTTACTGGGACGATTTTGCTGAATATTCGCGCGATCCGATTCATGGATATGATTTTGCCGGCTACAATATTTATCGCGGAACTGATAAGGGATTAAGTGATGCTTATGTGATCACAGATGCACAGGGGAATCCGACGCTTTATAAACCTATTGCCCAGTTCAATGTGGCTGGGGATGGCTGGTACGGTCCGCATCCGGTGGAAACGGAGAATGGGATTCATTTCTTCATGGGAGCTGATGATACCAGCGGATTACAGCATTCGTGGGTAGATACAAACGTTGTTAACGGACAAACTTATTACTATGCAGTTGTTTCTTTTGATCATGGTGATTCTGTTAATATTGCGCCAACAGAGTGTGCCTGGACATTTGATGAATTTCCTCCGTTTTCCGGTAAGTTTTATCCAACGGTTAATACAGCGATTGTGACACCACAAGCGCCGGCATCGGGCTATATGCCGCCTTCTGTCGAAAACAACCAGATTGATCACATCGGACCGGCAACGGGAAAAGTTAAACTCGAATTTTTAGATCCGAACAAAGTGAAAGAAGGGCATCAATATAAAGTTACCTTTAATGATTCATCAAAAGCGGATACAACATTTTATTTATGGGATACCAATGTTGTCGAGTCAGAATTGTTGCCAGTAACGACGCGTTACGAATATATTGAATGGGACACAACAAAAGTGCCCCCGATGCCAACAGATTCGATTAGGTGGACGACGATAAATTTAACGAAACATAATGTTATTGATAATGAATTTTTTGAAGTTTATAATGCGGACAGTTCTCAACTCTTTGCTCGTGATACGACGCTGTTCGAGTTAGAGCCATTAAAAGGTTGGGTCGTGATCAAAGATACAACCCGGATGCCAACTGATGAATTATACTATGTTAAATATCAATACTATCTGATTGCGGGTTCTCCCCATCTGGATGGATCGGATAATAATCCTTATATTGATGGTTTTAAAATTACGGTCAAAAATGATCCGCTGAAAGTCGATCAGAAAGGCAGTCGTTTTATTGAAGGTGATACTAATTACGATGTGCTTGTTGGAAGATACACAAATCAGGGTGTCGCTGTACCTTATGACTTCCTGATCGTATTGACGGACACCATTGCGGCTTATGATATTCAAAATAAACCGAGCAAGTTTTATGTGCTG
This sequence comes from uncultured Cytophagia bacterium, assembly GCA_964472785.1. Classification (GTDB taxonomy): domain Bacteria; phylum Zhuqueibacterota; class Zhuqueibacteria; order Thermofontimicrobiales; family Thermofontimicrobiaceae; genus CAYYMH01. The sequence continues at coordinate 21,007 of CAYYMH010000007.1, forward strand.
AATATAACAGATAGTACAGAATCCGAATTTTTATTCCAGGATTCGGATCGGGATTCAATGATATCTAACGGGGATATTGTTACTCCGATAGCTTATTTTAACAATCGACCTCGCGGTACCTGGCAGGCGCGGTTTATAGCGCCAAGAGATAGCATTGTTATGCGGGATTCTACAACGGCTGATGGATATCCGGTTTATAACAAAGAAAATGAATTAATTCAAATTCCTGTGGACACGATCTTCGCTCAAAAGATAGCGCCGGAAGCGGGTGATATGTTTATGATTCGTATCAAAAAACCGTTTACCAACCAGGATGTTTATAGTTTTACCACGAAAAAATCTTTTATCAAACAAGAGCGTGCCAAATCAGAGTTGAGTAATGTTGCCGTAGTTCCCAATCCTTATGTAGCGGCTTCGGAATTTGAAATAAAACCGAATTTGCAATCCGGACGTGGTGATCGATTGATCTACTTCATTCATTTACCGGCGAAATGCACTATCCGAATATATACGCTGTCCGGTGAACTCGTCAAAACCTTGTACCACGATAGCCTTTTTGAAGATGGATCGGAATCGTGGAATCTATTGTCCAGGGATCAAATGGAAATTGCCTATGGCATCTATATTTTCCATGTTGATGCGCCGGGCGTTGGCGAACATATTGGTAAATTTGCAATCATAAAGTAAGTTTGGGATATTTTGAGAATTTTAAATAAAATTAACAGGAGTTTATCCTAATGAAAAAAATAGTATTAGCCATCTTGATATTGATATTGACAGTTTCTTTGAGCTTTGCCAGCTCAAAAGTGGGTACGACTGCTGCGCAATTCTTAAAAATCGGTGTGGGCGCGAGAGCGAACGGCATGGGAGGTGCTTTTGTCGCTGTCGCCAATGATGTGACTTCGTTATATTGGAATCCGGCAGGTCTGGGAAGATTATACCATAACGAAGCTATCCTGCTCCATACGGAATGGTTGGCAGATATCAGCTTCGATTATGCCGGCGTCGCTGTAAATATGGGAGGCCTGGGTTCGATCGGGGTTAGTATTACTTCAGTGAGTATGGGAGAGATGAGAGTTCGTTCTGAGCTGGAACCGGAAGGAACCGGCGAATATTTCAATGCCAGTGATATTGCGGGAAGTCTTGCCTATGCGAGAAGCTTAACCGACCGTTTTTCAATTGGATTCAATTTCAAATATATTCGTCAAAATATCTGGCACATGTCTGCTAACGGTTTTGCGGTTGACGTTGGAACCATCTTTGTCACCCAGTTTAATGATATGAAAATCGGCATGAGCATTTCCAACTTTGGCACGGATATGAAGATGTCAGGTCGCGATGCTCGCGAGTATATTGATGTTAATCCTGATGCAAATGGCAGTAATGATCAAATCCCTGCTTTCCGGCAGATGGAGGCGTGGGCGTTACCTCTGACTTTTCGCGTCGGTGTGGCAATGGATGCTTTTAAAACTGATAAAAACCGTTTAACGGTTGCTTTGGATGCGTTGCATCCAAATGATAACGCTGAATATGTCAACCTGGGATTTGAATACGCTTTCTACAATTGGGCATTCATTCGTTGCGGCTGGCAGGCGTTATTTCTGGAGGATGATGAAAGAGGCGGACTTTTTAGTGAAGGGAATGAGGGAAGTGATATTGTTCCCTCCAATGTCGGGGTTGGTGTCAACTATTCATTCAGTCCGGGATTAACACTTAAATTGGATTATGCGTTTGCTGATTTCGGGCGATTGGAAAATACACAACGGTTCTCAATTGGAATCGAATTTTAAATGTTCAAAGAGAGGCATTAAATAGATCCTTAATGCCTTTTGTTTAACCCATCTGATAACTCAATTTTGGAGAAAGGACAGACAGATATGATCAAAAAATGTTCGATTATTCTTCTCTCGTCATTCCTTTTTACGTCGTTGCTTATTGCTCATCCGAGAGCAAAAAGCAGTCCTCAAGCAACAAATCGAACAGGCGTGAATTTGACGCCGCAACTGGAACTATTTTTCGGAGGTGGATTTTTTACCCCTTCATTTCAAAAATGGGATGACGCGATAAAGGAATATGATACTGAACTTACGACATTCGAAGAGGGTGATCCCTATCAGGTCATGCGGGTATCAACCGGGACAAGTATTTTGGAAGGAAATTATATTTCCAATCTCGGAGTTAAATATTATTTTACTCCGGATTTGAGTTTATCCCTCTCTGTATCCAGATTTAAAAGTGATGTGAGTAATGATTATGCTTACGCGTATGGCTATGGTCAGGGCGCCTGGCCCTATTTTTTTTATGAAGAAACGGGCAGCATCAAAGTCAGTCAATCTGTTGAAATCTATCCTACGTTGTTAACGCTTTATTATAACTTGCCGTTTTCACCATTAAAGGATCATATGAAATTTTACGTCGGCGGCGGTCTTGGTTTCTATTTTTCACAATTGAAGAGTGAAATATCTCAAGGAATCACCAATGAAATCCTGAGAGGTTCGGCGCCCTGGGACACTCTGGTCTTTAGTCAAAATCCGATTGAAGTGGAATTGTTAGGCAATATTCGGGCAAACGCGAACCCGCTTGGCTACCATGTTTCAGCCGGATTTAACTATCGATTCGGTATTCTGAATCTTAACGCTGAAGTGGGGTATAATTTTGTCACTGCCAATTTCGATGATAAAGACTGGAAGTTTTTCAGCAGACAATATACACCGATATCTAAAATAGAAGGAAAAGACCTCGTTGATGGCGAATACGAGACGAGATACTCGGAAGATCAGAAATTTTATTATGGTATGGAAAAAACAGCTTTCGATAAATTTAAGGTTGATAAATTATCTTTAAGTGGTTTAGTGTTAAGAGCCGGTTTTGGTTTATCATTTTAATTAAAAACCAGGAGATATCAAAATGCGCAGATTTATCTTTATTAGCTTTTGTATCATATTATTAATATCTCTCCAATTATTCGGGGGGACAACCGGAAAAATAACGGGTGTTGTTCGGGATGCAGAAACGCAACAACCATTGCCCGGTGCTAATGTTTTAATTCAGGGAACACAGTTAGGTGCTGCGACGGATATGGAAGGAAATTATATCATCATTAATGTTCCTCCCGGCACATACACTGTCAAAGCGATGATGATGGGATATACAATTGTGAATAAAACAGAGGTGCGGGTCAGAGTTGATTTGACAACAACGATTGATTTTGATTTGAGCCCCACTGTATTGGAAATGGGGGAGGAAGTGACAATTGTTGCCGAACGCCCGTTAGTCCAAAAAGATATCACATCGAGTCGCGCGATTATCGGCGCCGAAGAAATCTCGGCAATGCCGGTGGAAAACTTTCATCAGGTTTTGCAATTGCAGGCTGGTGTCGTTCAGGGCAGCGGCGGTGAAATGCACGTTCGCGGTGGTCGTTCAAATGAGGTCACTTATTTAGTCGATGGGATCTCGGTCACTGATCCGTATTCTTCAAGCATGGCTGTGTCGGTAGAAAATTCTGCCATTCAGGAATTGGAATTAGTTAGTGGCACCTTTAATGCAGAATACGGGCAGGCAATGTCCGGTATCGTGAATATTGTAACAAAAGAGGGTGGTCAGGGTTATTCAGGCGAATTGAAAAGTTATATTGGTGATTATTTTAGCTCCAACGACGAAACATTTATGAATATTGATGAGATTAATCCGTTCTCAATTTGGGACACACAGGGAAGTTTAAGCGGACCGGTGCCTTTTACCAATAATAAGATGACGTTTTTCTTATCTGGTCGCCGTTATGATACGGACGGTTATCTCTACGGAATTCGCCGCTATGCTCCGACTGACTCAAACTCCTATATCGGTGACGATCCGGCGGATTGGATTCTGGAGGAATCCGGAGACGGAGATTTTGTACCGATGAATACTTATCTTAAAAATACCGGTCAGTTAAAGTTGGCTTACAGCTTCAGACCAAATATGAAACTCACTTATAATGTATTTCTGGAACGAACCCAATCGCAATCATACAGTCATAAATATAAATATAATCCGGACGGAAGAACGACCAGTTATAAAGACGCAGCTAATCAGATTCTCACCTGGACGCATACCTTGAGTCCGAATACATTTTATAGTTTGAAGTACTCCAACTTTCTCAATATGGGAAAATCTTATGCTTATAAAGATGAATACGATCCCAGATACATTTCCCCCAAACGTTTTGACAGAGCTGGTACTTATGAATTTTACATGGGCGGCGTAAGCATGGGACATTATGATCGGCATACATTAACCAATGTTTTTAAATTTGAAATGACCAGTCAGGTAAACAAAGTGCATCAGATTAAAGGAGGAGCTGAATATCGTTGGAATAAGCTGTTTCTCAATAGTTTCTCAATCATTAATGATGAGTCAACAAACTGGCAGCCGCAGGTACTGGATGTGACAAATTTATCTCATGATCGTTATACCAATTATCCCAGGGATTTTGCCTGTTATTTACAGGATAAAATTGAGCTAAAAGACATGATCGTCAATGTCGGTTTGCGGTTCGAATATTTCGATCCCAACAGTCGCACGCTGACTGATGAGCGCGATCCGAATTTGTGGAAACCGAATAAATATGTCATCCTGGATGCGGTTACGGACGATGGCACGAGGCGAGTTAAAGTACCGGTTCGAATCGATCCGAATACCGGTGATCAGACAATTATCAATCCGAACACCGGCGAGCCAATGGGAGCGGATCATAATTCGATTCAGTTACTGGTTCTCGATAGCCGCAAAAGAGAATCTGCTCAATATTTGGAGAATGTGACACTGGTCGATACAACAATCGGGAATCCGATCTCCCGGGGTTCGATGAACTGGTTTAATGATACGACGCCAAAATATCAAATCAGCCCGAGAATCGGTATCGCTTATCCGATTACCGAACAGGGTGTGATTCACATTTCATACGGACATTTTTTACAGATTCCCAATTACAGCTACCTCTATACTAATCCTGAATTCGAAGTTGCGCTTAGCACAGGTCAGGCAGGTAGCTTAATGGGGAATGCGGATTTGGAGCCGCAACGAACCGTGAGTTATGAAATTGGTTTACAGCAGCAGCTCACCGACAATATTGCCATCGATATTACAGGGTTTTATAAAGACATTAGAAATTTATTAGGTACGGAAATAAAGAAAACCTATAGCCAGGATATTTATGCTGTCTATATCAATCGCGATTATGGAAACGTTCGCGGAATTACGTTAAATTTGAAAAAAAGATACTCCAATTATATCTCCGGATCTTTGGATTACACATTTTCAGTGTCTGAAGGAAACGCATCCGATCCGGCTGCTGCTTACTATGATCAACGAGCAGGACGGGATCCGGAGAAGCAGCTTGTGCCGCTGGATTGGGATCAACGACACACGATTAATTTGTCGTTAAATATTTCCAAACCCAAAGATTGGGGGATCAGTTTTGTCGGGCAATACGGAAGCGGGCTGCCCTACACGCCTACCAGCACCGGGTTGCAGGGATTTCAGAATTTGCAGACTGTATTTCAAAACAGCGGCAGAAAACCGGCGAACTTCAACGTCGATGTTAGAATGCATAAAGATGTGTATTACAACAATTTGAAATTATCCCTGTTCTGCAACATTTACAATTTATTTGACATCGAAAATGAACGCTATGTCTATTCGGATACTGGAAGCGCGGGCTATTCCATTGAACAACTTCGAACAACAGATACTCCGGGTCCAAACACAGTGGATGAATATTTCTTGCGACCGTATTATTATTCAGCGCCGAGAAGTATTCGTCTGGGTATGGCAGTATCGTTTTAAATATTGAGTGTATTCACTGAGAAAAAGAAAACTTACTATCAATCAATAGTTGATTTTTTTTCAATACCGATGGAGGTTATGGATGACGTCAATCAGAAAAATTTTTATACTTGTTTTCAGCTTCTTGTTAGTTATTAGCTTGCCGTTGTTTAGTGCAGGCGATAAAACAATGCCTGACAAGAGTTTGAAAAAAACTCTGGGTCATGAACATCGTCGCAGCGGGATTCACGATGGTAACAATATTCTGACCATATTTTTTAACTATGGCAACTTTGGTAATTGGTTTGAAGATTCAAACAGACTTCAGTCCGGTATTTGGCCCAAAGGCTCCGGGCATAGTTATTTTGCTGAATTTTGTCCTTTTGTCGGTGCAGAAGTTTATGACGGCTATGGACAGCGCAGGCATATTTTCAGTGACGGTTTGGGACACACAGGCCGTGCAGATATGGCGCCGGGTGGCGAATATCAGTATTGTTTTGAACCATTACCCGGCTATTTTGATCCGAATCAGGATTACATCGCCATGGTCAACGCAAAAGGATCGGAAGATAATGATGGTCCGGACGGTATTCCGGCTCACATGGGATCCGAAGATGATGACGGAAAACCGGATAGTTGGCCCACGGTTTGGCCTGATAAACCAGATTGGGTTGATCCGAGAACTGGCGTGCCATTTTGGAATGGACAATACGGCGCTTATGCGCGAGCTAGTCAGGAATCTTACTTCCGTATGAACGATGATGCAAATGACGAGTTTTACTTTTTTCCCGATCCAGCGGATTCTTCAAAACGCGGGTTGGGTTTGGAAGTCGAAGTTCGCGGTTATCAGTGGGCAGATCCTCAGGCTGAAGATATTCTTATTTTTACTTATTGGATCACGAACACCGGCGAATATCTTTATGAGAAAACTATTTTCGGGATGTATGGCGACGCGGATATTGGAGAACAAGAAGATAATAGTGATGATCTTTCGCAATTCAATAAGGACGAGGATATCGTCTATCAGTGGGACAAAGACCTTTACTCCCCCGCAGATGGTGGTTTTTCACCAGGCTATTTTGGATGGAAATTTTTGGAATCTCCGGGTAACCCGCATGATGGAATAGACAATGATGGCGATGGCCTCCCCGGAGCGGATGGTAATCCCTGGGATGAGAGTCAGGAGGATGGAATTGATAATGATGGGGATTGGGATCCGAAAATTGATGATATCGGGAGCGATGGTTTGGGACCGGATTATCCTGATTATCCCGGACCCGATCCGGACGGTACAGAAGGAAATGGCGTTCCGGATCGAGGAGAGCCGAATTTTGAATATACGGATAATGACGAATCAGATCAGATCGGTCTAACCAGTTTCTTAAGTGCTGACTGGAAAGTGACGCTGATCGAATTGGGAGAAGATGAGAAATTATGGTCACAAACGATCCCTGGTAGCTTTTCCAAAGCTTTGAGTCAAGTCGATATTGTGATGCATTACGGTTCTGGTTATTTTGAGGTGCCACCGGAACCCAATCCGGATTCACGGAGAAAGTTTGCGATCAGTATGGTGATGGGAGCAGATCGTGACGATTTGGTACGAAATGCACAAACTATGCAACAGATTTATAATGCGGATTATAATTTTGCCGCAGTTCCGTTGAAACCTAACGTAACTGCTGTTCCCGGTGATCAACGTGTCACGCTTTACTGGGATAAAATTTCAGAAGGCTCCCGCGATCCGATTTACGGGTATGATTTTGAAGGATATGTCATTTATCGGGCAACCGATCCGGGCTTTTTAGAAAGTTACATCGGTACTGACACTTATGGTAATAAGTCATTTAACAAACCGATCGCACAGTTCGATTTGAAGAATGGATTGAAAGGTCCACATCCGGTGGCACGAGACGGTATTCAGTTCAATATGGGAAGCGATACCGGTTTGCAATATACTTTTATTGATTCCGGTCAAACCTGGCAGGGACCTGTGGAAAACGGACAGACCTATTACTATGCCGTATGCTCTTATGATAAAGGATATTATGATGACTTTTTCGAAAGAGGATTAACTGAACTCGATAGTCTGCAGGAAAAAGCACCGGCAGTCTGTGAAAAGAGGATTCAGTTTGATGCCTCCGGCGCAGTAACCTTCATCGATGTAAACTGTGCGGAAGTTGTACCGAATGTACCAGTTGTTGGATATATTGATCCCCCGGAATTGAATCGTGATAACGGATGGGTGCGAAGAGTTGAAGGGCACGGTACCGGTGAAATTATCATTGATGCGCTGGATCCCATCAAAATTATTAACAGTGCTCAATACGAAATCACGTTTGATGATAGCAGTAATTATATTGTTGAAAATGGAAATACTATTGTTATCGATACGACATTGTTCGTTAAAGATTTAAAGGTTAACACCGAAACAGTCAAAATCGATACCAACTTTGTTCTGCTAAACAGGGAACATCTCGTTCCGTCTTCAACAGTAGTTACTGTTCAGGGTGAGGATACTGAGTACGAGATCGGCGTGGATTACGAAGTTGGCTTTGATGTGGGTAATTTCAGGGCATTACCCGGTGGTGCATTGCCGATCAGTGATGAAGAGAATACTTATTATGCGGAAGTGAGTTATCAATATTATCCGGTTTATAATAGCACCTATATTAATGGTGAAGACCGAAATGAATATTTTGACGGCTTACGCATCCTGGTTAACAATCATGAACTGGAAGCAAGCACGGATCGAAGCGGTTGGCTGACAGGAGATGATCATCAACAGTATTTGGCGCAATTCGGTTTTATCGGTGAAAATGATCTGATTCCTGATGAATATGTCACCGATACAAATTATGATTATTTCGTCGGATTGTACACCAACAACGGTTACGCCGTACCGTATGATTATATGATCGCGATTTATGATTCAGTGGTCACGCAAGATTTTCAGAAGCGGCCGGCGAATTTTCTCGTTTTTAATTTAACAACCGGAGATACGTCAGATTTTGTATTTTTTGATCAGGACCGGGATTCGATGCTATCGGATCAGGATTTGTTAACGCCTTTAACCTACGTCAAGAATAGGCCACGCGGAACCTGGCAGGTTCGGTTTTCGGCACCAAGAGATCAAGTGGTTTGGCGGGATTCGTTAAATGAATTTGGTTATTCGGTTAGAGATAAAGAAGGAGAGATTATCAAACTCCCGGTGGACACGATAATGGTGGAAAAAATACCACCGAAAGCCGGAGATATTTTTTATCTTGCAGTAAATAAACCATTTTCCGGAGCAGATCGGTTTTCATTTGAAGCGCAGGCGCCTTATGTTGACCAAAAAATAGCACAGGATGAAAGTCAATTGAAAAACATTGCTGTTGTTCCCAATCCGTATGTTGTAACTGCCTCATGGGAACCGCAACATTTTTATTCCTCCGGTCGAGGCACGAGAAAAATTGATTTTATCCATTTGCCTCAGAAGTGTACAATTAAAATATTTACCATGAGAGGCTACCTCGTTGATACGATTTATCACGATAGTCCAATCAATGATGGCGCAGAATCATGGGATATGCTATCAAAAGATGGGATGGAAATTGCTTACGGAGTTTATATCTTTCACGTAAGTACTCCCTCAGGTCAAAATTATATCGGAAAATTTGCGGTGATCAAATAGCGAGGAGGAATAATATAATGAAAAAAATAGTGCTATTCATATTAATAATTAGTCTACTCAGCGGATATCATTTAAGCGCTCAGGACGTAATCAAGGATGTTTCAAAAGTTGGCACCACAGCAGCCTCTTTTCTTGCGATTGAGGTCGGAGCACGCGCAATCGGAATGGGGGGCGCATTTGTTGCTGTTGCTGATGATGCGACATCACTGTATTGGAATCCGGCAGGTATCGCCCGGCTGGCTAACAATGTCGAAGTAACGCTGAATCACACCAATTGGCTGGCAGACGTTTATTATGATTATGGGGGCGTCACACTCTCTTTAGGTCGAACCGGCGTCGTTGGATTAAGTTTTACTTCGTTGACAATGGACGAGATGCTGGTGAGAACTGTTGCCTATCCCGAAGGCACCGGTGAGAAATTCGGCGCCAGTGATTTTGCAATTACTGGTTCCTACGCACGAAATTTGACAGACCGGTTCTCCATCGGATTTAATGCAAAATACGTTCATCAACAACTTTGGCACGAGAGCGCATCCGGAATGGCGATTGATATCGGAACGCTGTTCACGACACAGTTTAATGGTATGACGGTTGGAATGAGCATCAGCAATTTCGGAAGCAAAATGCAACTGATCGGTCCGGACACGCAATTCCCGGTCGATGTAGCGCCGGACAAATACGGAAACAACAATAAAATCGTGGGCAACATGAAAACCGATCAATGGTCATTACCACTGATCTTTCGTTTTGGTGTAGCAATGAATGTTATCAACAATTATAATTATCGCTGGACGGTTGCTCTGGATGCCATGCATCCCAACGATAATACAGAATATTTGAATGTGGGAACCGAATACGCCATTAAAAAGATGATATTTTTGAGAGCCGGTTACAAAAATCTGTTTATGAAAGATAGTGAAGAAGGTTTGACATTCGGTGCCGGATTAGCCTACGATTTGATGGGTCAGATGAAATTAAAACTGGACTATGCTTATGCTGACTTCGGCATTTTGGAAAATGTTCAGCGATTTAGTTTGGGGCTGGAATTTTAGTCATATTGATGAAAAAAGTTTTGTCAAGAAATATTATTTATGATGAATGATATTTTTGAATGAAATATAAGCTCAGCTTTACAGAGGCTGAGCTTTTATTTTGTGAGCTGATTGATACAAAAATATTTGAATTTTCAATGTCATATTACCTTAAACAATTGGAACCAAATATTTTACTTGACAATTATAAATAAAATGTTAAATTATTATCATATAACCAATTATCTTTAGCTTATATTTCGAGTTTTTGCATAGAGCGTGAATAAAATTGCACAGTATATTTAAAGTGTGAATCACATAAGTAATTCTTAAAATCAATAGCTTAGGCGAAATTCGAAGCAGATGGAACAACTTTTGTTAAACCTCTATAAATTCTATTCTGCAATCTATCCTTGTGTTTCAAATCGCCATTATTAAATAGGGGAGTATTATATCGACAGTGTCGACATATTTTATCCATAGTTTTATTAATGATTCTAAACAAACAGCTTCGATAAGAAGAATTATTTCTTTAACTTCTGGGTGCTTTACTGATTAATCGGGAATACATTTTAATTAAATTATTCTAATATGGATGACCAGTAAAAAATATCAGCTTTAAATAAAGGGATTTTTCGATTGTAGAGACTGTTAATAATTATCGAATTGAATTGGAATTATCAAAGACTTCTAATACAGCCCCTGCGGTCTGTTTAATCAGTAAAAAAACAAAAAAAACTATTAATCCAACAGGTCATTCATATTTCTAATAATGTAATACAAATCTTCAAAGGAGGTGATAAGTGCTTCTTTTTTTATTGTTTGATTTGACATTAAATTAACCAGTAGAGGAGGGTATTTCATGAACAACAAGTTCACATGTTTTGCTGTTTTTCTGTTTTCCATTTTTATCCTCGCCAGTCTAATTTTTAGCGGCACAACTGGCAAGATCGCTGGTCGGGTCATTGACTCAAATACTGGCGAACCTTTGATCGGTGCAAATATCATGATTGAAGGCACAAATTTTGGAGCCGCGACAGATACACAAGGTGAATACTACATCATCAATGTTCCACCCGGAAAATATACTGTCAGGGCGATGATGATGGGCTATAAAACATTAGTTATAACTGAAGTCCAGGTCATCATTGACAGGACGACAAAAATTAATTTTGAGCTGGAAGAAACCGTGCTTGAAGGAGAAGTCGTTACGGTCACCGCAGAGAGACCGTTGATCGAAAAGGATGTTACTTCTTCTTCTGTTGTAACCACCAGCGAAGAAATCGACAAAATGCCAGTATCGACTTTTTCCGAAGTGTTAGTCATAACGCCGGGTTTTGTTGAGAGTGGAGCCGGAGATTCTCGTGAGATCAACGTTCGAGGTGGTCGGACAAATGAAATGTCATACATGATCGATGGGTTTTATGTCGAAGATCCGCTGATGGGTGGAATGGGTAGCGATGTCGCCAATGTTGGCATTTCGGAGTTAGCGGTGATGACAGGTACCTTCAATGCTGAATACGGAGAAGCGATGTCCGGTGTTTTAAATATCGTGACCAAGGAGGGTGGTAATAATTACAACGGACGAATCCGCTTTTTTACGGATAAGTATGTCAACCCGCATGAGTACGAATATCTGCACAAATATTTGAATGAAAACGGTCGCTGGACAGATAAAGACGGAAATTATGTGACTGGTCAGTACAATCCACAGACAACTCCCGGAGAGAATTTATATGATCCCAATTTCTGGGAAACAAAAAAGAAGAAGGAAAGCGACTTCAATGAATTTCACACTGAAATTAATTTGGGAGGACCAATTCCGCTATTAGGTCAGGGCAATTCTTTTTTCCTCGCCGGTGACATTTTGGATACGGATACCTACTTAGGCTGGACCGGGCAACCGTATCGGAAAGAGCGACGCGGAAACGCCAAACTCGTTTTTCGACCGATCAATGAGATCAAATTTACTGTCGGCGCTGTCGGAGGGAAGAAAAGATACAAAACATACTCGCATACTAATAAATATGTTCCTGAAAATACCGGTACGAATTATGACGATAACCTTATGTTAAACGGCACATTGACTCACCAGTTAAGTCCGAGTACATTTTATACGATTAAAGGATCAATTTTTAATTCGAATCGAATGTACTATCGGTACAAAGCAGAGGATTTCTTCAGCGCTCAAGTTGATGGCGAGTGGATGGTCTGGGATCCTGAACTGGTGGATGAAAACGGAAATCCGTTGCCAGGTGTGACAAATCCCTATACCGGTATGGCTGATATTTCACCTTCGGATCAAGAATATGAGTTTGATACAGTATATCTGAATCAAGATTCGGTCTGGACATCCGGCGGAGGTGCTGTCTGGCAGGATCGGGACAATACGATTATTTCAGGAAAATTTGATCTGACCAGCCAGATTACAAAGGTCCATCAGATTAAACTGGGTGTTCAACTAAAAGAGACACGACTGAAATACCATTATGTATATGGACCATATTTAGCCATCCCGGCAGTAGAAAAGTATGAACACGAACCAATAGAAGGATCCGCCTACATTCAAGATAAAATGGAATTCGAGGATTTGGGATTTGTCATCAATGCTGGCGTAAGGCTTGACTATATGGACACCCGCGCTAAATATATCTTTGATCCGCATCATCCGACGGAAGATTATGTGGTTGATCCTTTGACCGGTGAATTAGTTAAAAATCTTCAGAATGCAGAGAAAAAAATGTATATTAGTCCGAGATTGGGGTTTGCGCACCCGGTTTTGGATAGGGCAGTGCTCCATTTCGCTTATGGCCATTTTTATCAGATACCGCAGTATCAATATCTGTTTTTATCCGAAAATATGGACGATCAATATTATCCATTTCCGAATATGGCGATATCCGGAATTTACACCCAGCTCGGCAATGCGAACTTAAAGCCAGAGAAAACAATCGCCTATGAGCTTGGATTGGAAACAAAGCTGTCAAACAACATTTCTTTTGACGTGACGTTTTATTATAAAAACATTTTCGATTATACGACATTCCGCCGCTATCAGGCAGTTCCCGTACAATATCACAGATTTATCAATCAGGATTATGCCAATAGTCGGGGAGTCGAATTAACACTTAAAAAACGGTTCTCCAATTATTTTGGCGGGCAGATCAATTATACGCTATCAAAAGCTGAAGGTAATGCATCTGATGTTACGGATTCCTGGAATGATTGGTACAGTTTTTCGGTGAATAAAACATATCCGCCGAAAAAAACCATCAATCTTGATTGGGATCAAACCCACACGTTAAATTTTGTGGTGGATATTGGAAAACCAGGAAATTGGGGCTTGAATATCGTTGGCAATTACGGCAGTGGATTACCTTACACACCACTGAGCAGCCGTGGATTAAGAATCGACGAGCCTAATAGTGCGCGTAAACCCTGGACCATGACCGTAGATTTGCGAGCAACTAAAAGTTTGAAATGGTCGGGTATTGATTTTACACTGTACGCTGATTTTCAAAACATTCTTGGTAAAGAGAATGTTTATCTTGTCTATGGCTCAACAGGAAAACCTGATGTGAATGCAAATTGGGATTATTCAGTGGATTGGATCAATCGTCCTTATTTTTATGGAACTCCACGTACATTTCAAGTCGGTATTGCTGCCGGATTCTAATTAACAGCAGATACTAAAATCTAAGGAGGAAATATTATGATAAAGAAGACCTTTCTCCTATTCATTATATTGTCATTTGTCCTCAGTGCGAACCACTCTCTGCTTGCGCAGGCACCAGGACCAATGACCAAATGGGAGTATTACAATTATTTACGACAGAAATACGAACCTGATACCGATAAAAGGATTGCTAAACCATTCGGATTTAATGACCGAAAGTACGGACGTTTTGATGTTGGCAAAATTGGACTGGAAATAAATAATGCCAATACTTTAGGATACAGCCGGGAAATGTTGACTTTTGAGTATCCGATCGGAGCTGGTATCACCTATCAATGGTGCCAAACTCTGATTGTCGGTGGAATCTTAAACGGAGAAAAGCGGGTTTCAAACGGAGGTGTCGGTATTTTTCAGCAAGCCAACGAAGGACATTTCGAACCATTGCCCGGTTATGACTCCGGAATCGGTGATAATGGTTTAGCTATGAGCAACAAACCGAATTCCTGGGCTGATGTATGGCCTGACGATGTTGGTCCCATAGGATCGATCGGATTTCCCGGTGTAAAAGAAGACGGCGAGGTGGCTGGAGATGCTGAAGGAATTTGGATGGCAACTGATGATTGTGAGGATTGTCAGCAGCTAACACCGTTGCATATCAAGAGTTTCGGTCGGGGAATTCAGTTTTCCAGTGTTCTTGCCGAAGACATTATTGTGTTTAAGTACTATTTAACAAATACCGGAACAGATACGATTAAAGACTGCTATGTCGGTGTTTACACAGAAATGGATTGCCCCGAAGAAGGAAATAATGAGTGGGAAGACGATTACGCAAAATTTATTTCCATCGAAGAAGACTCTGTGCTGGGGAATTTTCTGTATATTTGGGATGGCGATGATAAAGCAGCCGGTTATATTGAGAAGGGCGTTGCCTGGCAGGGTTTGAAAATGTTGGAAACACCGTTAGGCCCTGATGGTAAACAATTGGGCTTGACCACATTATCTATTGCAACATACACGGATTTTTACGCGCTTCCGACGCAGGCTGACCTTTATGATGAATTGACAATCGGTATCGAAGAAGTTCATAATGTGGATCCGCATCCGGGTGATTGGACGCAGACGCCGAATACTTACGGTCCTGATGTTGCATCTGTGCATGCTGCCGGGCCTTTTGATTTTCCGCCCGGAGAAACAGTGACATTCACTTTCGCCAATATTTTTGGTATTAACAAAGCGGATTTAATGGCGAATACTGCATTAGCTCAAACTGTTTATGATTTAAATTATAAAACAGCTAAACCCCCAGAACAGCCAAATGTTCGTGCAGTAGCAAGTGATCAGCAAGTCACTTTGTATTGGGACGCCGAGCCCAGCGAAAGTTCAGTTGATGATTTCACTGGCAATAACGCGTTCGAAGGATACAAAATTTACCGTTCCACCGATCGCGGACAAAGCTGGGGAGAACCGATTACAAATGCTGTTGGCGCGCTGGTCGGTTATGTTCCCATCGCAGAATGTGATCTGGATAATGGTATCAAGGGTGTGAGCACGCTCGATCCATATTTCTTTCTGGGCGAAGACACCGGATTGTTCCACAAATTTGTTGACAGGAATTTAAAGAATGGCGTCGAATACTGGTACGCTGTCTGTGCTTATGATCATGAAGATGTATGGGATATTTTACCTGTAGTGCCAATGGAAAATCCTCGACTCTCAAATGCGAGTTATGAAGGCGATAATACTGTTGCTGTAATCCCGCAGAAAAAGCCGGCAGGATATGAAGGTGCGGAGTTATCATTCCGGGTATTTGGGAGCACATCAGTTGATTTGATGTGGGAAGTAATGGACGAAAGTGCCATTCCAAACAATGTTTATACCGTCACCATCGATGATACGACCAATCCAGCCCGGAAAACATTTTCGGTTTACGATAGTCTCAAAAATCAGATGATTTTAGAGGACATTGCAAAATTGCACGGTGAGGAAGATACGCCCACCTTTAACGGTATAAAATTGCTTGTCGTTGATGAGGATCGTGTTTCATTCGATAGGGAAAGAAGTTACTGGGCAACCGAACAGGGAGATACAAGTGACTGTAACTGGTCATTGAATTCGGCAGGAAGTCCGGCTCCTTATGATTATGAAATACGATTTAACGCACAGGGAGATACGTGTTTCTATCCACCGACAATGATCGTACCATTTCAAATTTGGAATGTAACGCTGAATCATCAGGTTGATGTTGCCAACTTTACGCCGTCCCCCAATGATACGACACAGGAAATGCGGGATAGCTGGACAAGTGGTGATTATATACAAATCAGAGAGATAATCGATGGCAGAACCAAATTGACTTACGCCTTCGTTATGGAATCCGATCCGGTTTATATCAACACGACGATAAATGGGGTTGATACAACAATTATTGATCCGAGTTGGACAGATTTACCGCCTGAAGAGGGTGATATTGCTCGATGTTTCTCGAAAATACCGTTGACTTCCATTGATCACTTTAAACTGTACACGAAAAAAGCGACTACGGAAAATGCAACAGAAAAAGATTTGGATGCGATTACTGTCATTCCGAATCCTTATACAGTGACTTCTTCTTATGAAACGCAACCATGGATTAAGGAACTACAATTCCATAATTTGCCCGAAGAATGTGAGATTCGAATATTTAACATTTCAGGCGATCTGATACAAATCTTACATCATGAGCCTGGAAGTGAAGGGTATCGAGGACCATCTGTTGAGGCTTGGAATTTATGGACTTATAATCAGCAGGAAGTCGCTTTTGGAGTTTACATTTTTCATGTGAAGGCAAAGGGCGTTGGAGAGAAGTTGGGTAAATTTGCCATAATTAAGTAGTTCAATAATTGAGATCAACTATCAGTCTCGCAATGATGGAGGAATAAACATGTTTAAAAAAATTCTATATATCATTCTGTGCCTCCTGTTGAGTACAACATTACTATTCGCTGGCAATGACAATACGGGAACGTCAGCAGCTAATTTTTTGAAAATAGGTGTCGGTTCGAGAGGTACCGGAATGGGAGGGGCATTTGTTGCCCACGTGAACGATATCTCTGCTCTGTATTGGAACCCTGCAGGGATAGCAAATATTAATTCACTGGAAGTTGGCATGTCTCATGTCAATTGGATTTTGGATATCGATCACAACTTTTTGGGCGTTGTGGTGCCTTTGGAGCGGATTGGTGTAATTGGTGTGAGTTTTACCACATTATCCATGGGTGATATGGAGAAAACAACACCGGATAATCCAAATGGCACTGGTGCATATTTTTCAGCCAACGACCTCTCAATCGGTGTATCCTACGCCAGACAACTAACGGATCGTTTTTCTGTTGGTGTGACAGCTAAGTTTATCCATGAATCCATTAGTTTTTCATCTGCAAGCACTTTTGCTATTGATGCGGGAACACAATTTGACACCGGATTTCATGGACTACGCTTTGGAGTGAGCATTACCAATTTTGGCGGAAAAATGACACTGAAAGGTTCTGACCAGATGACCAAAGCGGATATTGATGAGGTGGTCGATGGAAACCCGATGAAAGAAGCCCGGCTGGAAACCGAAGGTTGGCCTATTCCGCTAATGTTTCGCTTTGGTCTGTCAATGGATTTCCTGAATTCGAGAGAAAATCGGCTTACCTGCAATCTGGATTTCAATGATCCGCGGGATGTCAATCCTTACGGCACATTTGGAGCTGAATACGGTTGGAATGACGCGGTATTTCTCCGCGGCGGTGTAATTTACAGCCCAAAAGAATTTAATGAAGATAAACTTCGGGAATATGAGGAATTGGAATTAATCTATGATGTTCGGCTCGCTTTCGGCGCTGGGGTGAAATTCCAAATTCCCGGTTTGAAATCACGAGTTCGGCTGGATTATTCTTATACCGATTTGGGAATTTTGACAAATTCCCACAACTTATCTTTTATCTTTAGCTTATAGATTAATTGGAAACCGAAAAGCAGCATCCCATTTTTGGAATGCTGCTTTTCCTTTATTAAGTAGTACTTTTACTGAAACATTGTATTTAAAAATGAAATTAAGGCTAATTTACATATTTTTAGCAATCGGTTTGATAAATTATAATGGAATTGCCGAGACTGTTTTTAAAAACGATGCGCAGCGTCAGGCAGCATTTCGTTTAATTTTACCTGATGAAGTCAGGAATATCTACGACCAGATCATTGTTCCTTCTGAAAAAAAGGAATGGGAAGAAAAATATTGGAAGTTGCTCGATCCGACACCAAATACAGAGGAAAATGAATTTTTTAATGAATTCATTGCTCGGTTTGAGCATGCTTACAAGAACTATTCGAATATCCAAAAACCATTATTCCTTGATGATCGCGGAAAATATTACGTAAAATATGGTTTGCCGGACGATAAAGTCGTTTCAGTGGGCATCGGCAAAGCATATTCCGACAATGAAACCTGGGCTTATTATGATTACAACCTGTACGTCGATTTTGTCGATCAAATCGGATTTGGATTTCAAGAAGTTCGCAGCCTGTTGGAAGCAGTGACGAGCGGTCCGTCAAACGTGAAAATCTTAACAGCCGCTGATCTTTATGTGGAGCGGGAAACGCTTCATCAGAAATATTCAAGCTTTCGTGACGTTCTTTCAGGGCGATCGGCAGGATTACCTTCGGAAACGATATTTTACAGAATTGCCGATGATCTGTCTTCAGAAAAAAGATTAATGCTTGAGAACGCCCCGCCGATGCAGTTTAGCTTTCGCTATAATAAAGTTGCACTGGATGCGAGATTATCCAGCGCTTTGTTTCAAGGACGATTGGGATTTTCTCGAGCTGAGTTTTATTATAGTTTTCCGTTGAATCAACTTAAATTTCAGGAAGCCACACAAATGCCATTTGAAACGCTCGTCGAGAAACAGTTGACGATTTACAACCAGAACTTTGAAAAAGTGGTCCAAAAAGATGAAACACTGAAGTTGTTTGCCAGAAATGAAAATGAAATTAACAAAAGATTTTATATCAATCAACACACAGAAGAGCTGATGCCCGGCAATTATCACGTCGTACTCAAGCTGGACGACATCAGTGGCGACCGTATGGCAATTTTACGCTCTCAACTCCAGGTTAGAGAATTTAGTGACGATACACTCATGCTGAGCGATATACAAATCTCCTCGCGAATTAATCAGAGAGATGTGCAGCACCGAAATTTAAAACCGAACGCCATTCAGGTTGTTCCCTACCTCGGAAACATCGTGAACAAATCGAAACCGATTTACTTTTATTTCGAGATTTACAATTTACAATTGAATGATCAAAACCGATCTCGATTTCGAGTTGAATACGAAGTGAATACACTCCCCGATTATCAAAAATCTCCGTTAAGTTCCGCCTTAAAATTTGTCAGCAAACTGGTCACAGGTAAGGATTCCAAAGAGACCATCGGAAGTTCATTCGAGACTGAAGGAAATAGCGCTTTTCAACAAATCTATTTCCAAATTAATTTTTCTGAATTTCCAGCAGTTCCCACTCAGATTACGATTAGTGCGAAGGATTTGGAAAGCGGTCAGTCTGCCTCCAATTTTAAACGCATTGTCCTGAGGTAAATTTTTTTTCTTCCATTTTACACGACGTTGCTGAAATTATTTACTCCCCAAAAAAATATTCAATTATTTACAGATAAACACGGTTTTAAAATTATCTATTACAGAAAATTATTTAAATCATAAAAAAATCTGTAAAAATCAGTGTTAATCAATGGCTAAAATAAAAGTGTTTGGCTGTAAGAAAAAAAATTAAAAAAACACTTGACATTTCAAAAACTTCATATTATATTATAGTGAAATAAAAATTACATTAATCAAAAATATGAAATAAAAATTACACAAATTAATGAAAAAGCGAAAACAGATCGAAGAAAAGATATTCTCAATCGCGGCTTCATTACCTCCAAATCAAAAACGAATCGCTGATTTCTTTATCGAAAATATTGATGTAATTGCTCTCCTGCCGATAAATGCTATTGCCCAAAAGGCACAAGTCAGTGAAGCGTCGATTGTTAGATTCGCACAATCCATTGGTTTCAGAGGTTATAAAGAACTAAAAGATGAACTCTCCACCTCTTTAGAAAATCAACTTTCCCCAACTGAACGCTACCAACATGCGATAACCGAAACTGAAAAAACACCGGATGTTCTCAAATTAGTTGCTCAAAATGTAAAAACCAATATCAATGACACGATCCGTTCTTTGAATGTTGAAACATTTTCCAACGTTGTTGAAAAAATTATGTCATCGAAAAGCATCTACTGCTTCGGATTGGAATTGTCATACCATTTATCTCAGCTGCTTACTTTTTTGTTGCGGCTGTATGCTTATGATGCACACCATTTATCACTTGATTTTTTGCGCTACCAGGAGCAAATAGCTTTTTTAACGAAAAAAGATTTGTTGATCGCTTTTAGTTTTTCGCCCTATTCTCGTGAAACTGTTGAGGCAGCAGAATTTGCTCAGAAACAAGGATTGTCGGTTGTTGCCTTTACAGATAAGAAGATCGCTCCGATTCGAGAATTTGCGGATCACTGTATCCAAATCAAAACGGATAATATTATGTTTACCAATTCATTGGGTTCGGTAGCAGTTGTTATTAATGCCATCATTACTGAACTGAATTTGCGTGACAAACAGCGAACATTGAAAGCGCTAAAAATTATTGAAGAGAGCATTGCAGACGATCGTTATTATATTTCCGGGTAAAAAGTGATGACACCATAGTTTGTAGTTTACGGATAAAAATAAGTGCAGTTATTCATTCTAAATATGGAGACAGTTTAATAATGACTATTGATCGTGATAAAATTATAAATGATTTTCTTGAGCTTGTACAAATTGATGCAGTTTCCAAACAAGAAAGAGCGATAGCCGATTATATTATTAAAAAATGCAATTCCTGGAGCCTCGCGGCATTCGAAGATGACGCGGCAAAAAAGATCGGTGGTAATTGTGGCAACATTATTATTCACGTTCCGCCTGCTGATGGAAAACAATCAAATAATCCATTGCTTTTGATGGCACATTTGGATACGGTTAAATCAACCAGAGATTTGAAACCGGTAGTTGAAAACGGCATGATCCGTTCGTCAGGCGATACAATTTTAGGAGCGGATGATCGGGCAGGAGTGGCAGTAATATTATATTTGGTTGAGCAATTCGTGACTAATAAAACCAAACATCGCGGACTGGAAATTATATTTTCTGTGGGTGAAGAGATGGGTATGCTGGGAGCCAATCAGTTGGATTTTTCAAAGTTAGCTGCCAGGGAAGGCTATATTTTAGATTGCTCGCGTGAGCCCGGGTGTTATGTCGCGAAAACGCCAACAGCGGTTGATATCCAAATTGATATTATTGGTCGCGCCGCTCATTCCGCTGTGAATCCTGAAAAAGGCATTAATGCGATTTCGATGGCGGCAGATGTTTTGAAAAATTTCGATGTAGGTCGGATTGATGAAAACACGGTTGCAAATATCGGCACGATTAACGGCGGCTCTGCAATCAATATTGTGCCGGATAACATCCGTCTTACCGGTGAAATTCGATCTTTTAACAGCAAGACAATCACGACTCTGCAGCAGCAGTTGAACGAAGAGTGTGAAAAAGTTACCAAGAAATATGGCGGTGAAATCAATGTGTCGTTTACCACTGGTTTTGAGGGGTTTGAATTAGACCTGGATCAACCGGCAGTAAAAAGGCTGGAGCTGACGATGCAGCAAATGGATTTGAAACCGGAGCCGTTAGTTTATTATGGGGGCAGTGATGCCAATGTTGTAAATAAAAACGGGATAACCGCCGTGAATTTGGGAGTTGGCGTGAATAATCCGCATTCCAATGACGAAAACATCGCCGTGAGTAATTTGGTTAGCATCGCTCATTTAACGAAAGAACTTGTTGTTATTTAATCGTATTTCTTATTAAAAAACATGGGAGGAATAAATGTTTAAGAGACTAAGTGTTTTGGCGTTAGCTCTGTTTTTGCCAATAACGCTATTTGCCTCAAATTTTGGTAAGATAAGTGGCAAAGTTGTGGACGGCGAAACTGGGGAGCCCCTGATTGGGGTCAACGTCATCGTTGAAGGCACAACGTTGGGTGCTGCAACGGACATGAGCGGGAAGTATGTAATTCTGCAAGTTCCGCCCGGTAATTACAGCGTCCGCGCAGACATGATTGGCTATAATTCAGCTCGAATTGAAGAAGTGCGCGTTCGAACAAACCGAATTGCCTATGTTGATTTATCGCTCAATTCAAAGGTGCTGGACATGGAAGAGGTTGTTGTCGTCGGAGAAAGACCTGTCGTTGAAAAGGATATTTCAGCGACCATGCGCAGTGTGTCTGATCAGGATATTGAAAAATTACCGACAACGACAGTAAGCGAAATTTTGCAGACACAACCCGGTGTGGTAAGTTCAGGTGGACTGCATTTCCGTGGTGGTCGCTCCGGCGAAATTACTTATTTTGTAGATGGCGTTCCTCTAAAAGACCCGCTTTTTTCATCCATTAATTCTTCGGAAATTTTGAACAAAAATGCAATTTCCGAAATGCAGGTGATCAGCGGAACGTACAGCGCTGAATACGGTAATTCGATGAGCGGTATTATTAATATTACAACAAAGGAAGGTGGAAAAAAATTCCGCGCAAATCTGGATGTGAAATCATCCGGGCTTAATTACGATGGATACGGACTGGAACAAGAAAGTGTCGATAACAACCGGCATGTTTTTCGAGGCAGTGTCAGTGGACCGTTACTTTCCAGCAAATCCAGTTTCTTTGCTGCCGGTACGTACGACGACCGGGATAATTATTTAGGCTGGGGGTACAGCACGCAATACAACGCGTTTGTGAAAATTACAGATCGCCATCTGGATAATTTCAAAATAACGCTTTCCGGTAATTTATCGAAACGCCAGCGAAAAGGATATTCTCATTCGTACAAATACATTCCTGACCAGTACTGGTACGAACCACGCACCAATTCCAGGTTGCTACAATTGGGCATAACTCACTCATTGTCAGCGAATATGTACTATACAATCATTGCTTATTACAATTCCTATCATTATGATTCCGGCGATTATGACTACCGTGATTTAACTCCGGAGTATCAACGTGATGAGAATAAGGAATTCTACCTGAAAAGTTATGTCTCATCCTACGAAGAAGATGACCAGACAACTCTCGGACTTAAATTTGATTATCTGTGGCAGGTTAATAATTACAATGAAGTAAAGATCGGTTTCGAAGGACGTCAAAACCGGATTGATCGATTTTATATCAGTTCAGCGTACTACGATGATCACATTTTAGATGATTATGTTAATGAGCCGCGGGAGTTCTATGCTTACATTCAGGATAAAATTAATTTTTCCAGCATCATATTGACTGCCGGCTTACGATTTGATTTGACCGATCCCAATTCAAAGTATTGGCCTGATCCCTATGATGCCTATAACAAAAATTTTGAAGAAATGAAGGAAGCAGATATTCATAAACAGTTGAGTCCGCGGTTGGGAATATCTTACCCTGTTTCCGAAAAGACCGTATTTCATTTTGGCTACGGACATTATTTTCAGCGCCCGGATTATGTGTTTATTTATAAAAGTATTGCCGATGATAATTACCGGGAAAACGTAGTTATGAACTTGCGCAGTGGTAACGGTCGTTTCGGTGATCCGAATTTAAAACCGGAAAAAACGGTGACGTATGAATTTGGCTTAAGTCACCAATTACTTGAAGACTACTTGCTGAATGTGTCTGTTTACAGTAAAAAGATTACCAATCTGATTGGGACGAGGACATTTTTCGCCGGTTCACGGGCGGACATTTGGGAGACTTACACCCTGCACATTAACGATGATTTTGCCTATAACAATGGTTTTGAGATTATGCTGCGCAAAATGCACGGTAAATATATTTACGGAGAAATTAATTATACCTATGCCGTTGCAGAGGGCAGCAGCTCAGGTCCGTTGGAACGCGTTGGCGTGGAAGAAGCGAACCGTCAGACACTGAAGTTCTTCCCATTGGATTTCGATCAACGGCACAGCGTCAATGCGTATGTTACCTTCACAGTTCCCAAAAATGAAGGACCTGCTTTTGGGGGAATAAAGCTGTTTGATAATTTGAGGGCAACATTACTTTTCCAGTATGGCAGCGGCTTGCCGTACACAACGGGTACACGAGGCGCGACAGAGCCTTATGAAATAAATAATGCTCGCTTACCAGAGAACTGGACGCTTGATCTGAAAGTTGATCGACGGATAAATCTTGGCGACATGAGTATTTCGCCGTATCTGGAAATTTATAATCTGACGAATCGAAAAAATGTGGTTTATGTTGATCCTTATACTGGCAAGCCGGATTTCAGCTTTGGTCGAACTTATGAATGGGCTGCAAATCCGGAAAACTGGGGTCCGCCACGTATAATTTATCTGGGATTAAAATTCAATTACTAAACGTAATGAGGGATTGATTTATGATTAAAATAAAAAAATATTCAAGTATAATCATCGTGCTGACATTCTTGCTGATAATGAATTGGGGCCAGGATTGTCAGGCAGGTTTGGAAGACCGGGCTTTTGCAACGCACAATGTTGGCAAAGTCGGCTTTTTTACCACAAATATCGGTCAGTTCTATCCCTACGGGGGTCAGTTTGAAAAGACACTGGAGTATCCGATTAATTCGGGTCACATTTGCATGTACCGACAGTGTATTATGATCGGTGTGCCAGTGAATGTGATCAGTGCCGCAGATGGTCGGTTCGAGGAATTTGATGCGGTGGGCGGATACGATGCTGGTAACGCGGAAATCGCGATGAGCGATGATCCGACAACCTGGTCCGATTGGGGTTGGCCTGTACAGGATGAGAATGGCGATCCGATTATTCTATCGCAACAGGATAGTTACTGCATCTACAGCGACTCGACAAACTGGCGTTATTATAACAATGGTGAAGAAGATATGCTGCTTGATATGCGGGTTCATCAAACAATTTACAGTTGGGGAGTTCCGGGAGCAGATAAGTTTGTGATCTTGAAATTTGAAATTGAAAATAAAAGTGATCAGCCCTATCAGGACATGTACTTCAATTTCTATTCGGATTTGGATATCGGCGGTATCGCAAATGCCGCACGCGAATGGGCGGATGATTGTATAGAATTTGATCGGGATCGTGACTTGGTCTATTTTTATGATTCTGATAATTTCAGCGATGATTGGGGAGAGCCGGATCCGTTCCTGGCTGGCGTAACATTTTTGAAAACACCCAATGATGACGGAATAACCGATTGGCATTGGATCGATGTGACTGTTGACGAAGTGGCTGTAAACAGCGCGCACTGGGATTCAGTAAGCTATTATCTGATGCGCAGTGATACGACCTATTTTCATAATCATCCACAGCTCGCGGTTTCCGATTTTTTCCACCTGGGCGATAATCCAATTAACGGAACCCATTATGATGATCCAGCTACAACACGAATTACAGACGAACAGGGAAATCTGATTGGTGGCGCAATGGTTGCCTATATTTGCAACGGACCTTTTGATGTTCAGCCGGGTGAAAAAGCGGAGATCATTGTTGGTGTCATGGTTGCGGATAACGCGGAAAAAATGCTGGCTACTGCTGATCAAATCTGGGAGTACTACGAAAATGACTTTCAGATTGCCACAGTACCGGCTCCGGATTTGTCGGCTCAGGTGGGTGACCGGACGGTGAGTCTGAGCTGGAGCAACCAGTTGGATGTGGAATATTTTAATCCGATTCTACCGGATTCTTCGAATGACCTTGACGGTTACATTATCTACAAAACAACAGATCCAACTTTAAGTACATGGTCAGTGTTAGACACTATCACCATGCAATTCAAAGATGAGTTGACAGTTAGACAGGCTGCTTATGAATATGAAGACACGGACGTGCTGAATGGTTTTAATTATTTTTATAATTTGAGCGCTTACCGTTATTCGCCGTCCGGACAACTTGAACAGTCCATACTGTTGGCAGATTTGAACAACATCGAAAATCAGGTCAATGCGCTTGCGGTTCAACCTATGACAGAGCCGGCTGAAAATGAAACTGATATGGATGCCATTAAAGTCGTTCCCAATCCGTATGTTGTTTCGGCTGCGTGGGATGAGAGCAGATTGGGAAATTCGCCATTCGGAGAACCCATACGAAATATTGCCTTTACGCACTTGCCTTCTCCATGTACGATTAAAATATTTACGGTGGATGGTGATTTGGTGCAAACGCAGGAACACACCGATCAAAGCGGACGGTTTGAATGGAATTTATTAACATCAGAGAACAGACCGATTGCTTCCGGAATCTATTTTTATCATGTTAAATCCGATTTGGGAGAGAAAATTGGTCGTTTCGCTGTTATCAGGTAACCAATAAAAAGAGGGACATTAAAATGAGATATTTTCAAATATTGATAACTTTTGTTATTTTATTAACATTTTCCGCATTGTGTTTTGCACAGGGAAATCTCGGCCAGTCCGGAGCAAATTTCCTGCAGATCAATGTGGACCCCAGAGGTGCTGCTTTGGGTGGCGCAGTAACTGCACTGTCTGAAGGTGCCGCGGCCCTTTATTGGAATCCAGCCGGTGCAATTCACACTCAAAATATGGATATGTATCTTTCCCATACCGATTGGTTTATGGATACGAAATTGATGTACGGCGGTGTTGTGAAAAACATGGGAGAATTGGGTACGTTCGGTCTTTCAGTAACATCATTTTATATGGATGAGATGGAGATTACAACGGTTTACGAAAGTGAGGGAACCGGACAATTTTTTGACGCGGGTGATCTGGCAGTGGGTTTGTCTTATGCTCGCGCCATGACAGACCGGTTTACTTTTGGCGTGACTGGAAAATACATACGGGAATTCATCTGGAATGAAACAGCGTCACAAGTCGCACTGGATGTCGGCTCACTTTATCGAACAGATTTCTACAATTTGAGGATCGGAATGGTCGTGCGGAATTTTTCCGGTAAATTAAAATTTTCTGGTGACGATGTTGAACAACGTATCGAAGAAGAGGAAAATCGAGAAACTGAAAACAACCCCAGAGTGGAACGGTTGACACCGGAGTTTCGGTTACCTCAGATTTTTCAGTTAGGAATAGCGTTTGATCCGATCATGACTTCGTCCGGCGGATTAACCCTGCTGGCTGATGTATTGGTACCAAGTGATAATACGCAATTAGTCGTTTGTGGCGCTGAATATCGATTTTTCAATCTTGCCTATTTGAGAGGTGCCTATCGGATTGATTATGACAGTGGTGATTTTTCGTTTGGAGGAGGCCTAAACCTTGAAGCAGCAGGAATGAATGCGCATGTGGATTACTCCTATTCGATGATGGGCGTTTTAGGAAATGTGCATCGATTTGGATTCGGAATTTCTTTATAATGCTTAAAGTTACACAAAGATCGAAGTAATCCAAAATTGCATGACGATTAAGTGGTTTCGGGGAGGTGATAAAATTTTTCCAATATTGTTTATATTCTGATTTTTTTTCATCGCATTGCTGGACTTACATAATTATCAATTTAACGCGTCCGGATAAGTGATGATTATATTTAAAAATCAGATTATTTTTTTAAATCGTCAAACATGAACCTCCTAAAAAAACAAAAAGGAGAATGAACTATGAAAAAGTTACTATTCCTTTTTTTCATTACCCTGATGTCTGCAACAATAATTTTTGCTCAAGAATATCAGGTTTTCAATTCTGATAATAGCGATTTACCTTATAACCAGATTTACTGCATTGAATTTGACAATGATGGTAATATCTGGTTTGGCGGTCAAAAAGATGCGACGACCGGTATTGCCAATGTATCCATGTTATCAAGTGATTTATCCACCTGGACAGTCTATGATCAAAGCGACCTCGGTTTAGGAAACATGGAAGATCGCGTATTTTACATGGCAGTTGATGATCAGAATAACAAATGGTTTTGCACTCATTACGGTGCTTCTGTTTTGCGTTCAGATGGTACTGCTGAAGAAGTTGATTTTTTGGTAGATGATTACACACGCACCGTGATGACAGATTCGGAAGGCAATGTGTATATCAGCAACCGGACAGATGGCGGGATATGGTATTCGGATGATTACGGCGCTAATTGGACAATGTGGGCGCGTGAAGATATTGGCATGACAGCCGGTCGCGCCGAGATTTATGATTTGCGGGAAGATTCGCAGGGGCAGTTATGGATTTGTACCTGGTATGGTGTAACCTATCGGGATACTGGTGGCACCTGGCATGTTATCGAGGAATTGGATCAGGATTATACCTATGCAATGGACATCGATTCCGAAGATAACAAATGGATTGTGATGCACGTATATGATGGCGGAGATTTTCCGGACAAATTATTGAAACTGGACGCAGAAGGTAATTTTACGGAGATCGATTCCACGGTTATCCCGCTGTTCAGTTCGATTATTTGGGATATTGAGGTCGATGTGAACGATCATGTTTGGTGTTCGACCGGTGGTGAAGGTATCGTCGAAATTTTGCCGGATGGAAGCTACAATCAATACACTATGGCTTCAACTGGTGGTGAATTGAAGCAGGACATTATTTATGATTTGGAAATTTATGATAATGTCATCTGGGCAGCATTTGCTGATAGTGGTATTGTCAGAATTGACGGACTGATAACCGGAGATACCAAAGTGGATTATGATTCGGAAATTACTAATGTACCTGATGATTTTCAGTTATCACAAAACTATCCGAATCCGTTCAATCCGACAACAACGATCCGGTTTGATTTGCATAAGAGCAGCACCATTCAATTATCCGTATATGGCATCAAAGGCGAATTGATCGATGTGATCGCATCAGGTAATTATACAGCCGGATCTCATTTTGCAGACTGGGATGCGAAGGACATGGCAGGCAATGCTGTTTCTTCAGGTGTTTACATTTATCAATTAAAGGACGGTCAAAATATCATCTCAAAAAAGATGACGCTGATTCGATAGCATTAATCAATTGAAGTTGAAAAAACCCTCACTCTGACTACAAAGTGAGGGTTTTTTATTTCAAGGTGAAGCTCTTCTCTAATCTCAAAAAATGATTTCAAATCTGACCTGAAAAAAAATTGGTTATTTTACTGGCGAATTTTTTCCCAATCCTCTCTCAAAATCGCCATCACAAAAAAATCGATGTACTGACCATTAAAGTACATGGCTTGCCTTAAGGTTCCTTCTTTCTTAAAACCAGTTTGTTCATAGATTTTGATTGCGGCTGTATTCTCGGCGCTGACATGCAGTTGGATACGGTTTAGATTTAGGTTTCGAAACGCATAATCAACCATTAATCTCGTTACTTCGGAACCATAACCTTTTGACCAATGTTCTTTTGCCGCGATAGCGAGGTAGAAAACCGCCATCCTGCCAATCCAGTCAATGCGAAATAGTGCAGTGACGCCAATCGCTTGATCCGGATCAATGGTGGAGACAGTGAACAAAATCGTGTGATGATCCTTTAAGCGCTCCTGAATTCTTTCCTTGTGTGTTTCAATTGAAGTGGGTAACGCGCTATACAACCTCTGTCGAGGATCAGGATGGTTTTCTGCTAATACGTAAGTATGTTCATCTCCGGGTTCGGGGGAGCGTAGATAAATTTTATCTCCGATCAGGAAAGGATTTTTCATTATTGATTTCTCCGGGATATTATGAAAATATTGATTACAACACAAATTTAATAAATTCAATTCAAAAATCAAGTTAAATTATCTAATTTAACAAGATAGTTCGTCAACGTTCGATAAGAAAAATATTATTTCTCCTGGGAACTTTTTTTAACCCTGAGCATCTTATTAAATAGCTGAACTTGCAACAGTGTTGCATAAAATTGGATCTATTATGAAAAAATCTTACTTGAATGATATTAATCTATTATTAAAGTCTAACAAAATTCGTCCTACAGAAATCAGACGCCAAATTCTCAATGTTTTCATCGGGGTAAATTATGCATTATCTCATGCTGACATTGTTAAAAATCTAAAAGGAAATACGGACCGAGTCACCATTTACCGAACGCTGGAAAAATTTGAACAAAAAGGGTTAATCCACAAAATCGTTGATCATGAAGGGATTACCCGATTTGCCTCACATGGACTCGGTGGTTGTGATATTAATTTTAAACATCACAAGAGAAATCACCTGCATTTCAGATGCACGGAATGTGGGAATATCTACTGCATGTGCTCGGTTCAAGTTCCTGAAATTAATGTCCCTGAAGGTTTTAAACTAAAATCATTGAATTTATTGGCAGAAGGTATCTGTGAAAAATGTACACAAGAACAGAAATACACAGTTACAAATCAAGCTGAAACCTATTGAACAAAAATATTAAAAATCATGAACAATCTACACACAAAAAAATGTACCCGTTGGATTAAAAACGCTTTCAAATTAAAAGATGCAGATATCATCACGATTGAGCTAATCAAAGATGACCATCAAAACCACGAAAATTTATGGACCAAAATTATCGTTGAACCGAATGATGAGGATAAAAAGGAATTTATCATCAAAAAGCCGTTGGTGGAAATTTCCAAAAAAGATATTCAACGATTAGCCCTAAAAGCAAAAATCGAAAGGGGAAAGCTACATCCTCTATGGGGACCTCTCTTCCGGTTTCTGGCGTGGTGGTTCGCGTTCACCGGAATTTATGCGATGTTTTCGGTGTGTCCGTTTTGCGGGCAGCCTGGTTGTGTGGTTGGTGCAGGAAGCGCCGGGGTCGTGGGTGGATTCTTCGCGTTTTTGTTACAGTTCGGCAAATCTTTCTTGAACGGAGCAAAGCGTGTGATTTTTAAATTGGTGCAAAAATAAATTCAAAGGGTGAAAACGAATTTATGTGAATTCATTATTGGAGATAAATAATATGCGTGTAAAATTGTTTTTTGTTTTAACTCTGTTCTTTTATTTTATATTTTTTAGCTGTAGTAAAAAAGAAAGTGCATCCGATAAAATCAACGTGGTCGTGAGCATTGTTCCGTTGGCAGAATTTGTGGAACAGGTCGGTGGCGATCATGTGGACGTTGAAATAATGGTGCCGTCAGGCGTTTCACCGCACGCCTATGAGCCATTACCGGAACAGATGGTCAAAATCAGCAAGGCAGATGTGTATGTCAAATTGGGTGCACCGATTGAATTTGAGCTGGTGTGGATGCCAAAGATATTAGCAATGAATAAAAAGATGACGGTGATTGATGCATCTGAGAATATTACTTTGCTGCAGAAACAGCATTTGCATGGTCACAATCATGGCGTTAGAAAAGCTACCGGCAAAGAGGCAACTATTGATCCGCACATCTGGGTGTCACCGGTCAACGCCATTCAGATGGTCGAAAATATTTATCAAGGTTTGGCAAGCATCGATCCTGAAAATAAACTATTTTATGAGCAGAACAAAGCGGTTTGCATCGATCAATTGAAAGAGCTTGACACACTCTTTCGGGAAAAACTTGCCGATAAAAAAAACCGAAAATTTATGGTTTACCATCCGGCGTGGGGATATTTGGCTGAACAATACAATCTGGAACAAGTTGCAATCGAGAAAGAAGGAAAGGCGCCAACTGCAAAAGGAATGAAGCAACTTATTGATCAGGCTCGGAAACATGAAATTAAGATTATTTTTATTGATCCGTTATCAGATAATAGCAGAGCTGATGTCATCGCAAGCGAAATAGGGGGGACGGTTATTTCATTTTCCAATCTAGAAAAAGATTATGTGGCAAATATGAAAGAATTGGCTGAAATATTATCAGAGGCATTGGATTAAAATGAACAATAATGCAATGATCAAATTGAAAGATGTGTCCTTTTCTTATAATTCCGTGCCGGTGCTGGAAAATGTTTCCCTGGAAATTGGCGAAAAGGATTACCTCGCCATTATCGGACCGAATGGTGGCGGGAAGACAACGCTACTCAAACTGATATTGGGTCTGCTTTTTCCGGATAAGGGAGAGATCACTATTTTTGGTAAACCACCAAAGATGGGGAGAAAGGTTATCGGATACATGCCGCAGATGTTTGAGTTTGATTTTAGTTTCCCAATCACCGTTTTTGAAGTGGTGCTCATGGGCAGGTTGGCTGCCAAAAAAATGGGGAAAGGTTATTCAAAAAAGGATAAAGAAATTGCTCATGCTGCATTGGAAAAAGTTGGGATGTCAGCACTGAAAGATCGAAATATCGGAGAACTGTCCGGCGGGCAAAGACAACGGGTTTTAATCGCACGAGCACTGGCGATGCAGCCGAAAGTATTGTTACTTGATGAGCCTGCGGCAAGTGTTGATCATAAATGGCAGGTCGAGTTTTATCAACTGCTCAATCAATTAAATAAAGATATTGCCATCGTAATGGTGACTCATGATGTTAGCGTGATTTCAACGTATGTTGATAAATTGGCGTGCGTTAACCGAAAACTCTATTATCACGGCTCGACAAAAGAAGGGATTCACACAATTTCAGAAATGTACCATTGTCCCATGGAAATTGCGGTGCATGAAGTGCCGCATCGCTTATTCGGAGATCATAATCATGACTGATATATTGCAATATGAGTTCATTCGCAACGCGCTTTATGCCGCGGTTTTGGTGAGCATTGCATGTGGAATTGTGGGGACGTTTGTGGTCATCAAGCGAATTGTTTTTATCAGCGGTGGAATTACCCATGCCGCATTTGGCGGTATCGGTTTGGGTTATGTGCTGGGTATTAACCCGATTGCTGCGGCGATCCCGTTCAGTCTGTTCTCGGCAATTGGCATCGGTCTCATTGGTAAAAAGGTAAAAATCAGTGAGGATTCTGCCATTGGCATTATCTGGGCGGTTGGTATGGCGCTCGGCATTCTTTTTATCGGATTGACTCCGGGTTATTCACCGGATTTGATGAGCTACCTCTTTGGCTCAATTTTAACGGTGACCAAAACAGATTTGCTGATCATGTTAGCGCTTGATCTCATCATTCTGTCAGTTGTCCTGATCTTTTTTAAGGAATTCCAGGCACTTTCGTTTGATGAAGAATTTACTACAATCGTTGGCATTCCGGCAAATGTGCTGTATCTGCTGTTGCTTTCACTTGTGGCGCTGAGCATCATTGTGCTCATTCGGGTGGTGGGAGTCATCCTTGTTATCGCCTTACTCACCATTCCGACAGTAATCGCCCGGCAATTTGCAGCGAGGTTAAAACATATCATCTTCACATCCACGGTTGTTGCTGTTGTGCTCACAGTAGCGGGGTTGTGGCTTTCCTATGTTTTCAATCTGGCGTCAGGTGCGACGATTGTGCTGGTGCTGGCGATTGCATTTTTTGGGACATCGTTCGTGAAGCGAGTATTTTCAAAATCAAAATTCCTTAGATTAGCCACGAATTGACACAGATGTGCACTGATTTTTGATTTTCAAATGATATCAAGAAAATCTGTGTCTATCCGTGAAAATCTGTGGTGGTTATAAAAATCCATTAATTCATCCGATACCCCAAATTCAATACCATACTCCGTCCCGGTGAATACACACCTGATCCATGCTCTTTATAAGTTTCATCAAAGATATTGGCAAGTGTAACCCGAAAACTGATATTTTCAAATACCCGAAATGATCCCCTTAAATTGAAGGTTTTCCAGCCGGGTGTACCACCTTCCGGAATGCGGATGTCATCGACGTCACGACTGGATAGCCGATCCTGTTTTGTGGCTGCCCTGAAAAATGTTTCGAGTTTAATATTTTGATTGAATTGATATTGCAAATTAACCATTCCCATTAGTGGAGGAATGCGGCTCAACGGTTCATCAAATGTTAAATTTTGTCCGTATGTCCAGAATAAAAATCCGCTCACACTCCACGCGGGGGAAAAGTGAATTTGTCCGCTCAGTTCCCAGCCGGCGATATAGGCTTTGGCGACATTCCGTTTTTGATAAATATCGACTTCGTCCGGATCGCGGACGCCGTCTCCGTCATCGTCAAAGAAATCAAGGCCATTGTACGTCCCTTTGTAACGATCAATCAGGTCAACCATGCGATTGTAAAACATGAACAGCGATCCGCTCATTTTATCATTCCTCATTTTGAGACCGATCTCAAAGTTGTGGCTTTTTTCCGGAGACAGTCCCGGACTTGGTGCATCCACACCGGAATTGGATACTTTGAGCACGATGGTATCGTTAAAATTGGGCGCTCTGAAACCCTTGGAATAGCGGCCAATCACATTGAGCCAGGAATAAGCTTTGAAGCTCAGTCCGAAAGTTCCAGTCACATCGCTGTAGTTATCATCAAAATCTCCAAAAGGTTGTCCCAACAGAGCGGATAAATGAATTTGGCTCCAGCGCAAACCAATATTGAAATCAAATTTAGCGTTCAAAGTTATATTATCGTTGACAAACAGACCGATTGAACGATAGGTCGAGCCGTCCGGAAAATTTCCGCGTCGGGGTTCTATTACCCCGTTTAGCTTTCGGGTTTGGCTGCTGCTAATTTTGTGATGGTAAATTTCATACCCATAAGTAAAGATATGCCTCGATCGCCAGATTGAATTGATTTGCAAATATGATCCCCAGCTCGTCAAATCATTTTGATTTTTCACAATAGCATCTTGACCCGTTTTTTGCTGGATTTTACCTTCCTCTTCCAGTTGATAAGAAAAATTCCACTGAATTGAACTGATCCAGTTTATTTTTTGAGGATTGGAACGTATCGTCATCGCGGACAGATAACGATTTTGTGGGTCGTAAATATATTTTTGATATTCATCGGTGACGTACTTGTCGTAGCGGGGAACTTCGTGTTGCCGTACTGCCAGCAAATCAAAATCCAAAATCGTGCTGTTGGATATTTTGATACCTAATCTAATATTACTGTTGTTTTCAGTGTATCCGGTTGGAATCTGTTCGCCGATGTTTTCTCCGGCTTGGAGGTCACCAATTTTTTTTCCGGTAATACCGACGAGCAATGAAAACCGACCGAAATTTTTGCCCAATCCTGCATGGGCAACTTGTGACTGATCTGCTGAACTGTAGCGTAAGGCCAGGGATGAAGATGTTTGGTTCCCCTGACCACCAAAATCATGTTCCGGTGAAATCATATTAATGACACCACCCATGGCATCTGAACCGTACATGACTGAGCCAGGCCCTTTATTGACTTCGATTCGAGCCAAATCTTCGACGCTAATGGTATTCATGTATTGATTTGCCCCAAAACGGAAAGTGGGTTTATTGAGCCGGATGCCGTTGTATAACAGCAGCACATTTTTGCCGATCTGTCCGCGGATTATCGGCGCTCCATGACCAGCCGTTGTTTTTTGGACTAATACACCGGGCACTTCACGAATTGCGTCAGCCGTATTGGGCGAAGAACGGGCATCGATTTTCTCCTGACCAGCAACTGCTACATCCTGTTGACTTTCAAAAATGCTTTCAACCCGTCGATTTGCCGTATACACAATTTCATCAAACTCAATTGCTGCCGGCACTAAAAATATTTGCAGATTAGTTTTTTCATTTTCTTTCAGGTTGAGTTGCATTCTTTTTTCATTATATCCGATATGTTTGACAATTAACTCGTTGCCGCCAATCGGTGCATTGGTGATAACGAAGTTACCGTTTTTATCCGTGATGGTGCCTAAATCTTTCGATTGGAAATAAACGTTCACATTGTGTATTGGTCTTTTGTTCAGTTGATCCAGCACCTGTCCC
The DNA here is from genome assembly GCA_964472785.1 of uncultured Cytophagia bacterium. Taxonomy (GTDB): domain Bacteria; phylum Zhuqueibacterota; class Zhuqueibacteria; order Thermofontimicrobiales; family Thermofontimicrobiaceae; genus CAYYMH01. The sequence continues at coordinate 56,981 of CAYYMH010000007.1, forward strand.
TGAATAGTGGCTGAATTTCGAGCAAATGACATTTTTGGCATGAATAATAAAGAAAGAAAAATATATGCGATCAAATACCGTGCAATCAATTTTATTTTTTCAACTTGCCGAATTTTTTCTGATCCATATTTCATAAAAAAAACTATCCTTTTATTGATAAATAATATATCCGATTGTGTAGCGAAATTTTATTGATTTTCTGGTTTATGCCATTTGCTATCCAATGCTTCAAATTCCGGAAAAAGGGAGAATTCCGCTTGCTTAACTTTATCCTGAAAAGCTTTGACATTTTTTTCAAATACGTCATTATATTTCGTAAGCGCCTGGTCTAATTGATCCTTTGCCTGCCTCAAATAAGTAAGTTGTGAAGGTGTCGGTTTTTCAAAAGAGGAGTTCAAAGAACCAGCCACATATCTGAGTTCACGATAGACATTGTCCTCCCGATAAATCCCCTGCTTTTCCTCCACGCTCACAAAAAGACCAGCTACAGCTTTAAGCGTATCTTTCAACGCTGTGGCTTCTTTCTTGATCTCTTTTGCTGTTGCGGAAGAATCCTTTTTTGCTCTTTTCAGAATGTCGTCAATTGCCAGGTTGGTTTCTTTGATTTTAGAAATTGCTTCAGTGATCACTTCGATATACTGCTGAACCTGAACCTGAGTTTCAAATTTTTGTTTGCGCTCAACAAGTGGAATCTGATCCCGCGGATCAGCCAAGATGGCGACGTGTTGGGTTTTTTCATATTCATTGAATTTCAATACAACTTTATATTCACCCGGAACAACCTCAGGACCGGGCGGTTCCCAACCGCTGTCTCGTCCGGAAAGGTTCGGCGTTTTAAACCCTTCACTTCGCAAATTCCAGTAAATACGATTGATTCCTTTTTTCAGCGGTTGTTCAATCTCTCGAACCAATTTATCAGCTTTATCATAAATTTTGATGAATACTTTTTTATTCTTTTTTTGTTGATCAGATTTATTTTCACTATTCGATTCTTTTTTATCCTGTTTTTGTTTGTCTTTTTTCTGTGCTTTTTCAACCAGATCCGGATTGAGATAATAAGTGATCGACGCTCCGTAATCCTGATTCTCTCCCATAAAAATCGCATCAGCCGGAAAATGGTATCCGGCAACCGCTTTGATTTCGTGTTGGTACGTTTCCGGTATCTCAAACAGCTGAACCGGATTTTCCAGCAGTTTTTCCGATATGTGACGCAGTGGGCGGACGTCATCCAAAACATAAGCAGCCCGACCGTGCGTGCCAATTACCAAATCATGTTCCCGGGGATGGACGATCAAAGCCCTTACCGGCGCAGTCGGGACGCCTTGCGTCCATTTCATCCAATGCTCGCCGTCGTCAAAACTGATAAACAATCCGAATTCCGTTCCCAGATAGAGCAAATCTTCTTTTGCCGAATCCTGTTCAATGACGTGAGCAAATCCCCATTGCTCCGGTTTTTCTGCGTTTTGAGTCGGATCATTTTTTGTGAGACTTTTCCATTTTTTTCCGAAGTTCTCCGTTTTGTAAACATAGGTTTCCCAGTTGCTCCGCCGGTGATCGTCAAACACAGCATAGGCTGTACCCGCATCAAATTTGGAGGCTTCAATATGCGGGCACCAGGTGATATCCGGAAGATCAGGAATTTTTTCGGTCACATTTTCCCAGGTTTCTCCTCCGTCCCGGGTAAGCTGAACCTGTCCGTCATCGGTTCCCACCCAAATGACACCATGCTGTACCGGACTGGGTGCGATGGTAATAATACTGCAAAAATTTTCCGCGTTTGTCACATCGTAAGTCAAACCACCGCTTTCCCGCTGTTTTTGTTTTTCCGGATCATTGGTCGTGAGATCCGGGCTGATAATTTCCCAGCTATCTCCGCGATCCGTGCTTTTGTGTACGAATTGACTGCCATAATAAATGGTTTCAGGATCAAATGGATCAATGGCAATGGCAGCGTTCCAATTGAACCGGAGCTCAACCGAATCAGGTTTTGGCGGTCGAATATCTTTCCGCTCGCCAGTGAGTTGGTTAAATCTCTTTAAATAACCACCCTGTGACATGCTGTAGCCACTGTTCGGATCGGTCGGGTCATTCAGCGTCGCAAATCCGTCTCCAAATCCGACTTCCTCCCAGTGGAAGTTTCGGATGCCGCCGTTTTCCCAGACTTCACTGGGACCGCGCCAGGAGCCGTTATCCTGCATGCCGCCGTAAATATTATAGGGAATTTCCATATCTACATTAATGTGATAAAATTGGGCTAACGGCAGGTTTTCAACAAAGCGCCAGGTTTTTCCCCGATCGTAGCTGATAGCAACACCACCGTCGTTGCCATCAATCATAAATTTGCCATTTTCGGGATGAATCCACAGCGCATGATGATCCGAGTGAATGCGGGAACGGATCCGACTAAAATCTTTGCCGCCATCCTCACTAACAGTCAGCCGTGAATGGAGTGCATAAACGCGATTCTCATTTTCCGGGTCGACGCGGATGTCCGCATAGTAAAATGGTCTCGGATTCACGTACCGCGACTGATTCACAATTTTCCATTTCAAACCGCCATCTTCGGAGCGACAGAGGGCGCTCTCTTCTGCTTCCAACAAGGCGTAAACAATGTTCGGCTCGCTGCGTGAAATGGCAAGACCGATGCGCCCCAATTCACCCTTGGGCAAGCCGTCTTCGTGTGTTATTTTCTTCCAGTTTTCACCGCCATCATAGGTGATGTAAAGTCCGCTTCCCGGTCCGCCGGATTTAAAAAACCAGGGCCAACGCCGGTGTTCCCACATGGCAGCAATCAGTTTATTGGGATTTCGTGGATCCATCACCAGATCGGCGCAGCCGGTTTTTTCATCGACAAACAGCACTTTTTTCCAGGTTTTCCCACCGTCGGTTGTTTTGAAAACACCGCGTTCGGGATTTTCACCCCAGGTTGTTCCCAGTGCCCCGGCGTACGCAATATTCTCATCCCAATGATGCAGCACGATGCGGTGAATTTTTTCAGTATTTTCCAATCCCATAAATTGCCATGTTTTACCGGCGTCCAGACTTTTGAAAATGCCATTACCCACGCCAACACTGTTTCTTGGATTGCCTTCACCCGTGCCGACCCAGACAATGCTGGGATTTTTTTGAAAAACAGCAATGCTTCCGATTGAGGAAAGCGGCTGTTTATCAAAAATCGACTCCCAGGTGACACCGCCGTTAGTTGATTTCCAGACGCCGCCGGTGGCAGCGCCTACGTAAATGATATTGGGATCAGCAACCACAGCTTCGATATCACCGATCCGTCCGCTCATACCTGCCGGACCGATGCTGCGAGCTTTCATTTCTTTGAAAATATCAGGATCGAATTGACCCAAGGCGAAATTAGGAGAAATAATGATGAAAACCAGAATGATAATAAAACAGGATAGAAACAGGTTCGATTTGATCTTCATTTTATGTTCCTCTTATTTTGATTGGTATGTTTAATTGGTTTTGAAAGTACTAATGGTACGAAATTTTATATTTTACAAGATATTAAAATGCTGAAAAAATTGGATAAAGTCAAGGAAAATTTCCACCAAAATCGAGATTTGGGAGTCCTGATCAAAATACTACTTGCAACATTTAATGATAATTGTTATATTTTTAAAGTTTATATGAACAAACAAAGCATAGGATGGAGTTAAAAAAACATGAATCAACTTAAATTTTTCGAGCCGAAGGAGAAAGATTTCTTAAATTTTAAGGAAGCCAGTTATTGGGCATCTCAGTATTTAAAACGTAAAGTTACTATTTCAAATATTTCATATTTAGTTCAATATGGCAGAATTAAAAAATATGGAAGTAATGGTAATCCACTAATTAAAATTAATGAGTTGAAAGAATACTATGATTCTTATGATAAAGAAAAACAATGGAAAAAGAAATTAGGTAAAGATTTAAACTGGAATTTGTCATTTGTTGAATATAAAGAATCGGAGCGAACAAAACACGTTCACAGACTACATCCGTATAAAGGTAAATTTATACCTCAATTAGTAGAATATTTTCTTGATTCACATACAGATGATTTCAAGAAAAAGGCTTATTTTCATAAAGGTGATATTGTGCTTGACCCATTTTGTGGAAGCGGTACGACATTAGTTCAATCGAATGAATTGGGAATGCATGCAATCGGTATAGATGTTTCTGCGTTTAATGCAATGATTAGTAATGCCAAAGTTGAAAAGCATGATATCTTAAAGCTGAAAGAAGCAATTAATAAAATTACAATGAGTTTGGAGGATTTTCAAAAAGCAAAAAATAATGTGGCTTTCGAAGAACATTTACTTATTGAGCTATCAAAGTTCAACCAGAAATATTTTCCTTCACCCGATTATAAAAGAAAAGTAAACAGAAACGAAATTAACGAAAAAGAATATGCGAGAGATAAAGAACAGGAGTTTTTAAATATCTTTTTTGATTTGGTGGAAAAATATAAAATTAAAATTAAACAAGACAAAAATGGTTCTTTTTTAGAAAATTGGTTTTTATTTCCTGTGAGAGAAGAAATCGATTTTGTATTCAATGAAATAAAAAAAATCAAAGATAAAAATGTAAAGAAAGTGCTCGCTATAATTTTTAGTAGAACAGTACGTTCTTGTCGTGCAACTACACATGCAGATTTAGCGACCTTGAAAAAACCTGTAACAACTACCTATTATTGCAAGAAACATGGTAAAATATGTAAGCCAATTTTTTCAATTAGAGGTTGGTGGCAAAGGTATACAGTGGATACAATAAATCGTTTTAAAGAATTTGATAAGTTAAGGACAAAATCATTTCAAATCTGTTTAACTGGCGATGGTAGAACAATAGATATTTATAATGAAATAAAAAAGAAAAATGAAGAGCTTGCAGAATTAATGCTAAAGCAAAAGATCAAAGGGATTTTTTCAAGTCCTCCTTATGTTGGACTCATTGATTATCATGAACAACATGCATATTCATATGAAATATTTGGATTTGATCGAAATGATGACTTGGAAATTGGACCTCTTTCAAAAGGTCAAGGAAAAGAAGCTAGATATTTATATAAATTAGGGATAGCTGAAGTTCTTAAAAACTGTAAGAAATATCTCCAGAAAGATTATGACGTCTTTTTAGTAGCTAATGATAAATATAATCTTTATCCTGACATAGCTAAGTTAGCTGATATGAAAATTGTTAATCGATTTAAGCGCCCGGTGTTGAATAGAGTAGAAAAAGATAGAGCAAATGCTTATGCAGAAATAATCTTTCATTTAAAGGAAGAATAAAATGTCTCTTACAGTGGAACAAAAAGAAAAAATTGAAATTACTATAAAGAAAAGTATGAGAAGAAAGTTTCAAACTTACAATCCAGAAACTAAGAATATGCCGTTTCAATATAGGTTACTTGGTCGAGATAGAATGGCATTATTTTCATTTATTCATTCTTTAAATACTACATTTGGGACATCTATTTTTGAGCCGGTGGCGGAAACGATAGCTAGTTTAAACTTTGAATTTGCACAAAAACAATATGTAGTTGGTGATATAATTAGTGAACAAGCCCAATCAGAAATTCAAAGAATTATGAATGAACTGACAATGGGAAAAAGTCCGAATAAAGAAGAGGAAATTGAAAGAATAAGAGAAGTCTGCAACAAAGGTAAAATGAATAAGTTAAGAACTGTAAAGGTGGATTTGTTTGTACAAAGTAATGATGGTACAGCTCATTTATTTGACTTAAAAACTGCAAAACCCAATATTTCTAACTTCAAAGATTTTAAAAGAACATTGCTGGAATGGATTGCCATCTATTTAGCAAAGAATCCAAGATCAAAAGTCGAGTCTTATATTGCTATTCCGTACAATCCTTATGAACCAAAACCTTATGAAAGATGGACATTAAAAGGTATGCTAGATTTGGATCGTGAATTAAAAGTAGCTGATGAGTTGTGGGATTTTCTCGGGAAAGATGGATCATATACAGAATTATTAAATTGTTTTGAGAGAGTGGGAATTGAATTAAGACCTGAAATTGATGCATATTTTTCGAAATTTAAATGACATAATTAACTATTTGATTTTTTTAACGGAAAAATTAATGTTAATGTCAATTTTTTTTGGTTGTGTCTTATCTAATGAAACTTTATAATATTCATGTCAAGGAATAAACTTTTTCATTCAATTGTAACCTGAATTTCTTAAATTTAAGTTTAATTTTTGTATGATAACGATGAGAATTATATTTGATAAGGAGATGAATTTTACATGAAACGGATTGCACTTTTATCAAGCGGTGGCGATGCGCCGGGGATGAATGCTTTTATTCGGGCGGTGGTTCGTACCGCGATAAATAACGGATGTGAGGCATTTGGCGTAAAGCGTGGCTATCAGGGGTTGATTGATGGTGATATTGATCCAATGGATAAACGATCGGTGAGTAATATTTTGCAGCGAGGGGGAACGATTTTGCATACGGCGCGGTGTGAAGAATTCAAAACCAAAAAAGGAGTCAGACAAGCGATTCGCAATCTGAACAGTTATAATATTGAAGGTCTGGTTGTGCTTGGCGGGGACGGTTCTTTAACAGGCGCGATGAAATTACATGAAGCCGGCTTCAAGGTCGTCGGCGCGCCCGGAACAATTGACAATGACTTGCCGGGCACGGATATGTCCATTGGTGTCGATACGGCATTAAATACGGTTTTGGATGCCATTGATCGAATCAAGGAAACAGCCTCTTCTCATCAACGTGCGTTTTTAGTTGAGGTTATGGGGAGAGATTGCGGCTATATCGCCCTGATTTCCGGAATCATTGGTGGCGCTGAAATGATTCTGATTCCGGAACAAAAATTCGAATTAAATGATGTCGTCAAAACGGTTGAAAAAGCCTATATGAGCGGAAAGTCACATTGTATTATTATCGTGGCAGAAGGAGCAAACCATACAACGCACGAGATTAAAAAAGCGCTGGATCAAAATGTGGAAGAAGCCGGATTTGAATCCCGGGTCACGATACTGGGGCATTTACAACGCGGCGGTTCACCAACTGCGTTTGATCGATTATTGGCAACCCGGTTGGGGTCAGCAGCAGTAGAAAAATTACTCAAAGGCGAAAGCGGACAAATGGTGGGATTAATCGGCAATAAAATTACAGCCACACCGATTGATGAGGTCTTGAAAAATCGCAAAGAGCTTGATATGGATTTATTGAAATTAGCAAATATATTGGAGTTTTAAAATTAGAAGCGGAGATAAATTATGAGGAAATTAATTTTATTCTCAATGTTGCTATTCTTGATCGGACTGCTCATTTCGAGCTGTGGCGTTTTTCGTCCCAAGTGGAAGAGTGTGCAGTTGACCAAAGAGGAAACTGAAACGGCGGACCTGCTAAATTTTGAATACGACTACCTGAAAAAATTAAAAGTCAAACCGCTTTATCAATTTAATCCGCAGGACTTGAATACCTATTTAGGTTATTTGCAATCGGTTGAACCAAATTTAAGAAACAGAGTTCAGCATTTGGCGCGCAAAGCAGTTGGGCAACCGTATCGTATTTTTTTGCTTGGCGAATTTCCTTATGAAATTTATGATGCTGATCCGCTGTTCTCACTAAATGAAAGCGACTGTGTCGTATTCAGCGAGCATATTTATGCAATGGCACTGTCTTACGATTGGAAGAGTTTTTTCGCCATTTTACAGCGAATTCGTTACAAGAACGGAGAAATTGGATTCGCGACCCGTAATCATTACACCGAATTCGATTGGGACGTGAACAACGACTGGCTGGTGGAGGACATCACCGAAGAATTAGGTGGAGAAAATACAGCATACGCAACTACCGTTGTCGATCGGGCGGCATTCATGGCAAAATATGGTATCGGTCAAATGATGCCGGTGGATACGGTGACCTGGTCATATCTTCCTTATCAATTATTACCGGAAGTTGTTGATAAACTTCAGCCCGGTGATTTTGTAAACATTGTTCGCGGTTTCGAAGACAATAAATGGGTTGGACATGTCGGGCTTATCACGGTTGATGAGGAAGGAACCCGTTATTTTCTCCATTCAACGTCACCAGAAGTCAAAGAACAGCCTATTTTGGAATTATATGAAACAGCAGAACAGCATAATGCGGAGCGAAAAGCATACAATGAAAAAGTATTTGAGGAAAATCTCAAAATCCGGGAACGGAATTTGAAGGTGAGAGCCGAAACCGAAGATGGACAATCGTCGAAACTCAAAAAACTAAAAAGACCGCGTGCTTATTTTTATGGTTTTAAATTCCTGAGATTACGAGAAGATCCCATTTGGGAGTTGATGAAAATCGAGGGGCCGAATGTGCCAAAAGTACAAACAGCCCCGGTATTTGATTAGTATAAAGTGGCGTGAATAAAAATGCCTGTAAGGCATTACCACACTTTGATATCACCGAAAATATGAGAAACGAAAATTTTCAATTTGTTTTCGGCGCTGTCATAATTATCAGATTTGTAATGTAATCGTTTTGAAAAGCCATCCACTTTCTGATCAAATATTTTGATGTCACCGGCGGTCACACTTGCCTCAATCCACACTGCCATGTCTTTTTGCAATGAAATTTTAATATCACCAAAAACGCCGTGAACGTCAAGAATTTTTTCGCCGCTAATAATTTTTAGCTGACCTAAATCCAATTTAATGTCACCGAACGTGTTATTAATTTTCCCATTTTCAAAATTGTTTGATTCGATTTTCAGATTCAGGTCGCCGAAGGTGTTTGAGTGAACAACATGATTCATGTTGTCGGATAAAACCTTATAGCCGTTAAAGCTGTGATCTTTAGATACATGGTCTTTTCGCATGATCAAATAAATACCCCAGATGATGAGGAAAACAGGCCAGTAATCAGCGATAAAATCCCCAAAATCGATGTAATCTAAATTGTTAAATAGGAGTAAAACACCAAGTAGAATAAT
>CAYYMH010000007.1:66028-122493 GCA_964472785.1 uncultured Cytophagia bacterium
CAAAATCGATGTAATCTAAATTGTTAAATAGGAGTAAAACACCAAGTAGAATAATGATTATCGCCCAGAATAAGGTTGATTTTTGATGATGTGAATTTGACATTTATTTTTTCCTTTCTCGGTTTAATATTAAATTTTTAGTTTCATCATGTTGATTATTATATATCTGTGAATATCGGTGTTGATTTGTGGAAAATAATTTTAAACAAAGAGAATTTAATAAACAAAAAAAACAATATCAATAGAAAAATGTTGATGGTGAATTATTCTGCTTACTTATGATTTAATGTTCAACTCAGGCAATGATTTTACTTGACATCTTTTATTTAATTCAATATATTTACCATACTGATAACGATGATTGTTATAAAAATGGATTCGTCCGGGGATGTAATTCTTGTCTAAAATTATTATTGGTATTCATGGCTTAAGTAACAAACCGCCGAAAAAGATTCTGCAAAGATGGTGGAAACGGTCGATTCGCGAAGGATTAAATGCATTTGGATACTCTCAGTTCTTTTTTAATTTTAAAATGGTTCATTGGGCAAAAATATTACACCCGACACCTTTAAATCCCAAAATAAAAAGTGAATCTCACCCGCTTTATGTGCCTTATCCTTACCAGCCCGGAACAGACTTTCGGCGAAAAACGCCGAACAAGTTTAAACGCAGATTTCTCGATTATCTTGAGAAACAGATTGATCGAATTTTTTTGAACGACGATATGACACTTAATTTTTCCAGTGTTTCAGACCTGGTCGTTCGACGTTATTTTAAAGATTTGGATGCATATTATTCATCAAAAGTCGTGTCTTATAAAGAGAAAAATATTTTAATCCGCAACCTGATAAGAAGAGAGTTGGAATCGATTTTGAGAAAACACAGGCGCAAAAAGATTATGTTGATCGCGCATTCAATGGGTTCGATTATCGCTTATGACGTGCTGATGCGTTTGGATCCAAAAATTAAGATCGATACATTTGTTACTATCGGATCGCCGTTAGGATTTCCTATGGTGATGTATAAAATTATGTATGAATTGCGGCAAACTTTGGATTGTGCAGATGTGTTGTGTACACCGGAAAATGTAACTGGGAATTGGTATAATTTTTCTGATCTCAATGACCGAATCGCCATGAATTACAGTCTGAGAGATGACTTCGCCGCAAATTCATCAAATGTCAGACCAATTGATAAAATAGTTTACAATAATTATATGTATAAAGGCGAGCGTAACCCTCATAAATCCTACGGGTATTTGCGCACGCCGGAAATGGCTGATGTCATTGATAGCTTTTTAATTCAAGGTGAAAATCGTCTAAATTTACGGGTGGAACGTTTCATTTCCAAAATTGCTTTCCATTTTTTGAAAATGAGATTCGGAAGTTAAAGAAAATTATGTTGAAGTAAAAGAAAATATTGCCCAAAATAAATCTGAGTTAAGTGATTGGATTTTGTTGTTTAAGGAGAGAAATATAGATGCTGAAGCCGTTCGAGGAGATGACAACTGCAGATTATGCTGAAATTGGTTTAAAATCCGGTATTGAAATTCACCAACAGCTTGCCACAGAAAAGAAACTGTTTTGCCGCTGTCCTGCCGGTCATTACAGTGAAAAATACGATGCCGAAATATTGCGGCACATGCGTCCCACTTTATCCGAGCTTGGTGAATATGACGGTACAGCATTAATGGAGTTCAAAACCAGGAAAGAAATTATCTACCAGCTCAAAAACGAGACCGTATGTACGTACGAAATGGATGACGCTCCGCCATTTGAACTGAATGAACAGGCGTTGGATATTGCCCTGGAAATCGCCTTGCTTTTGAAGCTAAACTTAGTCAGTGAACTGCACATTGCGCGAAAGCAATATTTGGATGGCAGTATCCCAACCGGTTTTCAGCGGACGACGATTTTAGGTGTGAACGGGGAGATTCCGTACAAGGACAGAAAAATCGGCATTGTGCAATTGGGGTTGGAAGAAGATGCCTGCCGGGAAGTTTCGGACGAAGGGCATTTCAGAGTTTACAAAACAGGCCGGCTGGGCATGCCGTTAATTGAAGTGGTGACATATCCGGATATGCGGACGCCGAACGAAGTTGCCGAAGTTGCCCAGCTCATTCGCCAACTTACCCGTGCGACCGGAAAAGTCAATCGCGGAATCGGAGCTGCCAGGCAGGATGTAAACGTCAGTATCGAAGGCGGAACACGTATTGAGATAAAAGGTGTTCCGCGCATTCCATTAATTCCACGATTGGTACACAACGAAGCCGGGCGTCAAAAGGCGCTGTTAGAAATTCGACATGAAATTCGCTCAAGAGGATTAACCAAAGAAAATTTTAAACCGGAATTTTTTGATGTAACAGATATTCTCCGGCATACCAACTATTTGCCAATAAAAAATGTGGTGGATGAAACTACCCGCATCCAGTGCGTGAAATTGCCCCGGTTCGATGGGATATTGCGCTATCGCACTCAGCCCGGGACGAATTTTTCCAAGGAAATATCAGACCGGGTGCGCATCATCGCGTGTCTGGACAATATTCCCAATATCATCCATTCAGATACCGAAGATGAAAATATCAGTAGTGCGGATTGGGAAAAAATACGAAAGTTGAGTCATAGCCGCTACCAGGATGCTTTGGTCGTGGTCTGGGGTAAAAATCAGGATGTGGAAACTGCTGTAAAAGAAATTATAATTCGAGCCATTGAAGCCATCGATGGTGTTCCCAGTGAAACACGGCAGGCAAAGCGCGACGGCACTACCGGATTTGAAAGGATTTTGCCCGGACCTGACAGAATGTATCCGGATACGGATCTGCCCCCAATTGCCCTTACTGAATCGAGAATCAGCAAAATAGCATCACAATTGCCACCATTTCCCTGGGATAGAAGAGAAAAGTATGCAAAATTGAATTTGGAAAAACATGTAATTGATAGCCTTATTTTATCTCAATGGATTGATTCATTTGACCGAATTATTACAGAGTTGCAAGTCGATCCAAAAATTACAGCCCATTTTTTTACTCAGAATCTTATTCATCTTAAAAGAGTCGGATTGGACGTGAACAAACTAACCGATGAGGTTCTTTATCAGGTGTTTAAGGCATTTCGAGATCAGAAAATTGTCAGAGCGGCGATTTCGGTCATCATTCAAAAATGGCTGGAGAATTCGAAAAAATCGATTGATCAACTCATTTCAGATTTCAAAGTATTTAAACGGGATGAAATTAAAAACCAAATTGAGAAAATCGTTGAGAGTCGAGAACCATTTTTAAGCGAAGATTCAAAGAAGCAACATAAATATTTAACGGGAATGGTAATGGATAAACTGAGCGGGAGAGCAGAGGGGCGAATTGTGGCAGAGCTGGTGAAACAGTATTTAAAAAATGCAAAAGAAAGTCGGGTTGAAAAACAGCAGGATCTAGTTTGATATTAGGGAGAATAAATGGCAGATAATGAAAAATACAAAGGGTACAAGGGCGCAGCTTTAAGCGCGATGAAAAATTTTCAAGTCCGGGTTTGGAGTGATGTTGAGGTGCAGTCTACACGCGGAGAATTCAAAGGGATCATTTTACCCAGGTCAGAGACCTCGGATGACAAACACATTGTCTTGAAATTAAGAAACGGATATAATGTCGGCTTGGCGGTTGATACAATTACCGGGATGACTGAAACCGGCTATAAAAAAGCCAATTACAAAATCCCTGAAAAAGAATTTCCCTATGCTGAAAACAAACCTCGTGTGAAATTATTCGGAACCGGCGGAACTATTGCCAGCCGGCTGGACTATCGAACCGGTGCGGTGATCCCTGCTTTTTCACCCGGTGAATTGTACGGATCAGTGCCGGAATTGGCTGATATTTGCAACCTGGAAACTGAAAAATTGTACGGTGTTTTCAGTGAAAATATGGGACCCGAACAATGGATCGGAACAGCAGAAGCAATCGGAAAGGAGATTGAGAAAGGAGTTAACGGCATCGTCATCGGTCACGGCACTGACACGATGCACCATACCGCAGCTGTGCTGTCATTTATGATTCAAAATTCACCGGTGCCAATCGTGATGGTGGGTTCACAGCGTTCCAGCGACCGCCCCTCATCGGATGCAGCGATTAATTTGATTAACGCCACGAAAACCGCTGCGGAGAGCGATATCGCGGAAGTGGTCGTTTGTATGTTCGGCCCTACCAGCGATCAGTACGATCTGCTCCATCGCGGCACACGGGTACGCAAGATGCATTCCAGTTATCGCTCGACTTTTCGCACCATCGGCGACATCCCGATCGCCAAAGTCAGCCGGGAAGGCTTCCACTATTTTCGTCAGGATTTTAAGCGACGGCGGAATGATAAAGATGTAACCATCAACACAGCCTTTGAAGACAAAATAACCATCGTCTATTATTATCCCAATATGCAACCGGATATTATTGACGCGCTGGTTGATAATGGTTACAAAGGCATTGTGATTGCCGGTACCGGTCTCGGACATGTGAATAAGCCGCTCTATCCGGCGTTAAAAAGAGCATGGGACAAAGGTGTCGCCATGTACATGACTGTTCAGACGCTGTGGGGATTTGTGCAAATGTACGTGTATGACACGGGGCGGGATATTATGGAGCTGGGTGTCATTCCTGCGGCGAATATGTTACCGGAAGTCGCTTACGTCAAATTAGGCTGGGCATTAGGTCAATCCTCGGATTTGGAAAAAGTGAAAGAAATCATGCTCACGCCCATCGCGGGTGAGATTACCGAGCGGGAACCGCACAATGGTTATTTAATCTATCAAGGTGGTATTCCTGAAGTGGAAGAATTTATCGGGCAAAATTGGAAATAGTTACCAATAGCGGATAGGCAGACTGTTTATGATTTCGATTGCGGAATGGTAAAAGAAAAAGTACTTCCTTCGCCTGGTTTGCTCTGAACGTGCATCTGTCCGCCGTGCATTTCGACAAATTCTTTACACAAAATCAATCCTAAACCAGAACCCCGTTCACCTTGTGTCCCTTCAGTCGAAACCTTTTTATCAATTTGAAATATATTGGCACGCTTTTTCTCATCCATTCCAACGCCACGATCAGTGATACTGATTTCGACATGATCGTTTGTTGATGTTTGCGTAATTGAAATTTTTCCATCAGGCTCAGAAAATTTGATTGCGTTTGTAAGCAAATTTCTCATCACAGTTTTGATCATGTGATAATCAGCTTTAATTAATTTATCAGAATTTTCGTTGATATTGATGGTCACGGATTTTGATTGAGCCATATTCTGGATTTCACGGACTGAATTTTGAATAACTTTGTTGACAGGAAACTTTTCGGGTTTGAAAGTAATATTCCCAGTTTGAGATTGTGACCAATTGAGCAAATTTTCAAGCAGTCCGCGCGTATTATCAACATTCGATTTTAAGTCCTGAGCTAAATTTAGTATTTCTTGTTTCGAAAACTTATCCGCGTTTTTAGAGATCAAATTTACGAAGCTGACAATAGTGTTAAAAGGAGAACGGAGGTCGTGGGCAATGATCGAGAAAAAGCGATCTTTTGACGAATTGGCTTTTTCGAGTTCGTCTCGTTTTTGTTGAATTTCCCGATACGACTTTTTTAACAGCCGATTATAACGAAACGTCAAAACAAAAAGTGCAATTAAAAGCAGGGATACAATGATCGTTGCAAAAGTAATAATCTTTTGCTGTGCGAGCTCAGACTTTTTTACCTCATTTTCCTTTTTGAGTATTTCATTTTCACGCTCTTTTTTGTCAATTTCATACTTTGCATTGAGTTCGGCAATTTCATTTGACATTCTGTCATTGTAGAGACTGTCCTTTAGCGAAGAGTATTGATCGTAAAAAGAATATGCTCTGGTATAATTTTTTAGCGTTGCATAAGTCTTTGAAATAAACCGAAGGCTTTTCTCTTCATAATCCTTGTTTTTAATTTTTCTGCTTATTTCGAAACTTTGTTTAAGATGATTCAAAGCTTGATTGAATTCAGATTTATGAAAGTAGGTGATTCCGGAGTTTAATAAAGCCAGTGCTTTCTGTTCCTGATTTTCAGTTCCTTCGATAATCACGAGCGCTGAATCCAAACAGGACAGCGCCCTGTCATATTTTTTTTTAGCAATATAAATATTACTGATATGGATATAGTTCTGCGTAATGCCGGGTTTGCCTTTTTGTGCCCGACAAATTTTCATGGACTTGTGAAAATATTGAAGGGCTTGATCATAATTTTTTTCATATTCAGCAGCCGATCCCAAGTTAAAATAAGTATAACCCATGATAAAGTTATAAAAAGTTCCCATATCTTGTTTCGTGCAAACCTCATAGGCGCGCTTGTAATACTTATTTGCCTTATCAATCAAATCAAGTTTTTGATAAACCATGCCAATATTATTAAGTATGGTGGCAACTCCTTGATGATTTTCTATTTTTTCATGAATTTTAAGGGCGGTTAAATAATTATCCAGAGATTTGTCATATTGTCCAAGATTCCAGTATATTGCACCCACGCTGTTTAAATTTCTTGCTTCTAAATCATCATTACCAATTTTATAGGCGTTCGTCAATGAACGTCTAAAATATATTAGGGAGCTGTCATAATCGCTTAATTGAAAATAAGACAGTCCCATTCTTCTGAGCGTATTCGCATAATCTAATCTATGTTTTACAGAATCGTGTTTTGATAGAGCAGTGTGCAGATGAGTAATCGCCTGCCATTGCTTGCCCATGCTAAAATAGGTTTCACCAAAAAAATGATGGCATTTGGCGATATAACGAGTGTTATTTAGTGCGTTAAATTTGGCTAATGCCTGCTGAATGTATTCAATTGCACGTTCAAAATTAACTTTTTCATATTCGATTAGTCCTTTGTTTAGTATAGCTCTGGCAAGCCCGAATTCATAATTGAATTGTGAAGATAATTCATAGGCTTTTTCTGCATATTGTTCTGCTTTCTCTATAGATGATTTCGATTCCAGTTTAGCTAAATCATTCAATAGATCAACGCGTTCGCGACCGGTTGCACGTTTTAATTTTTGCAGTAAACTGTCTTGTGCTGTTTGCGGTTTTGCCGGCAGGCTGAAATTCAAAGCTAAAGATAGAAACAAGAGTATTGTGAAGAAAAAGTTATATTTCATTTTGAATTTTGATATTTTAATTTGAAATATGAAATTTAATAAATATTTGCTTTTTGGCTAATTATAATGAGTTTATTTAAAGAGAATTAAAATTTAATTATTTGTATAGTCAATAAAAATAAACAATTAACCAATATACATGATACAGCGTCTTATGGAAGAGCAAGTTCTAATCCAAAATAACTGATTATTATTTTTGATGTAAGGGCAAAAAAGGTGCCAAAGGAGATGCTGAGTAGCATTCCGAGCAGATAATAGGAGGATTTTTGTGATAAATTATTTTTGTCCCTTTTTAATTCTTCTATTCTGAAAGCTCGAGCAGCGACAATAATCGCCAAAGCTGTGTACTGGTCAAATAAAATGAATGAAACAGTCAAAAAATGTTCGCAAGCACCGATCCAGAAACCGACATTTGAAAAATTAATTCCTGCCCCGCCTAAACGTTCCCGATTGCTTTCGTCAATGTAGATCAGAATGCGTCGGAGAACAAAGCTGCCCAGAAAAAAGCCAAAAGGATAAGCATATATAATTATAAATATTAATGTTAGTGTTTTCATCTCTTAAAACTTTACAGAAAAATTGAAAATATCAGTCGATGTATTTTTTGATTTTTACAAAGAATCACATCAATATAATATTGTTGTAAGTAAAAAACAATAAAAAAATATTGTATTTTGTCCAATTTGAAAAAAATTACAATATAAATTGAAATTTTTAGTTGCTTTTACCTATTATTTTTTTTATTTTTTTGGTGTCGATTCAAAAAATCCAATATCGGAAAATCGAAATATTTGATTTCCGAATGAAAAATAACAGGAGATGCTGAAATGGTGAAATTAACCGCCATCATCATATTAATTTTGTTTAACTTATCAACAGGTAAAACAGCAGAGCGAGATATGAACGAAACAAAAGTGACTGTCCCACAGTGGGCAAAGAATGTTGTCTGGTATCAAATTTTTCCGGAGCGGTTTCGCAATGGCGATTCCGGGAATGATCCGACAGTCAGGGATATTAAAGGTTCCTGGCCTCACGATTGGACATCGCCGTGGCAGGTTCATCCGTGGACATCGGATTGGTACAAATTGCAACCTTATGAACAAAAGAACGGGAAGGACATCTGGTTTAATATCGAAAGACGGCGCTATGGCGGCGATATTCAGGGGATCATTGATAAGTTGGATTATCTGGAGGAACTGGGGATTGGCGCGCTGTATCTGAATCCGGTTTTTGAAGCACCGTCCAGTCACAAATACGATGGCGCTACCTATCATCACATTGATCCGAATTTCGGTCCGGACCCCGATGGTGACCGGGAAATGATCAAATCGGAAATACCGCACGAGCCGTCGACCTGGGTGTGGACAGAAGCGGATAAGCTGATGTTAAAGCTCATCAAATCACTGCATGACCGGGGAATGCGAATTATTTTTGATGGTGTGTTTAATCACATGGGCTTGAATAGCTGGGCGTTTCAGGATGTGAGAAAAAACCAGCAAGATTCAAAATACAAAGATTGGTTTGAAATTCGTTCGTGGGATGATTCGACAAAAGGAACGAAGTTTAATTATAAAGGATGGTTTGGATTTCGCGAACTGCCTGAATTGCGTGAGGATGAAAACGGTATCGTTGCCGGTCCGAAAAAGTATATTTTTGACATTACAGAACGGTGGATGGACCCAAATGGCGACGGTAATACCAACGACGGAATCGACGGCTGGCGGTTGGATGTAGCGTTTTGCGTGGATCATCAATTCTGGAAAAATTGGCGGAAGCACGTCAAAGCGATCAATTCCGATGCTTATTTGACCGCCGAGGTGATTGATCCAATTCCTGTTTTACAACCCTATTTACAAGGCGACGAGTTCGACGCAGTGATGAATTACAACTTTGCTTTTGCCTGTGCCGAATATTTTATCAATCAGAAACACAAGATTAAAACCAGCAAATTTGATCTTGAACTCAAAAAGCTACGCCAAGGGTTTGATCCTGAAATTGCGTATGTCATGCAAAATTTGTTCGGGAGCCACGACGCCAACAGAATCGGTTCCCACATTGTAAATCGCGATTTGGCTAAATTCCGCAATTGGGGTCGTTATCACGGGCAGTCCAAAGCCACCAATCCGAAATATCAGACGCGCAAACCAAACACCAACGAGTTGATAGTGCAAAAACTTTTTGCTATTTTTCAAATGACCTACGTTGGCGCGCCGATGATTTATTACGGCGATGAAGTAGGGATGTGGGGAGCAAACGACCCCTGCTGCCGCAAGCCGATGGTGTGGGATAATCTGAATTATGAAGATGAAACTTATTTGCCCGATCAAACTCAAAAGGAGCAACCTGATCCGGTCGCTGTAAACACGGATTTGTTGACTCATTATCAGAAATTAATTCGCATTCGGAACGCGCATCCGGCATTGCAGGAGGGTGATTTTAATCCTTTGATCATTGACGATGATAATGATGTGTATGCGTTTTCTCGTCATTTTGAAGGGGAACTCATCATCGTCATGATAAATAATAGTGGTTTGGATCAGCAGGTTCAACTTCCTGAAACGGACGGTCGTTATATTGATTTGCTGAACGATCAGATTTATTCGGTTGATGACGAGTATCTGAAAATTCCACTTGAACCAAAATGGGGGAGCATCCTTTTAAGAGGTGAGAAATTAGAATAAAATCCGATTTAACAAAATTTTCAAGATTCAATCAAAAAAACGTTGGAGTGACCATGAATAATACAGACATTTCCGCTGCCATGAAGATAAAATTGCCAAATGAGTTACCGCCCGAACCTCAATTTGAACCGGGCATTCGCCGGGCGCCCAATCGTGGTTTGAACTTAAATAAACATGAGATCGGTATTGCATTGAAAAACGCCTTGCGTTACATCCCCGAAGAATTGCATGAAAAATTAGCGCCTGAATTTTTGGATGAATTAAAGAACATGGGTAGGATTTATGGTTATCGCTATCGACCCCTGGGAAGAATCTGGGGAAAACCGGTGGATCAGTACAAAGGTATTTTAGCGGCGCGCGCGCTTCAGGTCAACATTGATAATAATCTGGATTTTGATGTAGCGCTGTACCCATACGAGTTAGTGACTTACGGAGAAACCGGACAGGTCTGTCAAAATTGGATGCAATATTGTTTGATAAAACAGTATTTGGAAATTCTGAAAGAAGATCAAACACTGGTGGTCAACTCCGGCCATCCGCTGGGTATTTTTCCTTCCCATCCGTTAGCGCCAAGGGTTATATCAACGAATGGATTGTTAGTCGGTGAATGGGGCAATGCGGAAAATTTTAAAAAGCTGGCGGCAATGGGTGTGTCAAATTACGGTCAAATGACAGCCGGCGGCTGGATGTACATTGGTCCCCAGGGAATTGTCCATGGCACGTACATTACTGTTTTGAACGCCGGAAGAAAATATTTGGGGATTCCGGAGGATAAAGATTTGAAAGGAATCACTTACGTCACATCCGGATTAGGCGGAATGTCCGGCGCTCAGGCAAAAGCGATCGAAATTGCCGGCGGCGTTGGTGTGATTGCGGAAGTGGATTACAGCCGCATCAAAACGCGTTACGATCAGGGATGGGTGAGTAAAGTGTCGGATGATTTAAGCGAAGTGACAAAATGGATGCAGGATTTCAAACAGGTCGGGAAACCGGTTTCTATTGCTTATCATGGGAATGTGGTTGATTTGTTGGAATATTTAAACGAAAACAATATTGATGTCGAATTGCTCTCGGATCAAACTTCCTGCCATGCAGTGTACGACGGTGGTTACACACCGGCTGGTGTGACGTTTGAAGAGGGAAGAGAAATTTTAAAAAACGATCCTGAAAAATTTAAAACGCTGGTCAATGCTTCTCTGAAAAGACATTTCCGTGTGTTGAAGCAAATAACAGAAAAGGGCGGATACTTTTGGGATTACGGCAATGCGTTTTTAGCTTCGGTTTTTAATGCGGGTGAGAAAGAAATCGCGAAAAATAAGGTGGATACATCCGGGGGTTTTATCTGGCCTTCCTATGTGGAAGATATCATGGGGCCGCTTTGTTTCGATAGAGGTTTTGGTCCGTTTCGCTGGGTGTGTCTGTCGCGAAAAGACGAGGATTTGAAAAAAACCGATCAGGCAGCGATGTCTTGCATTGATCCTAATCTAAGCGCGCTGCATCGGGACAATTACTACTGGATCAAAGATGCCGAGGAGAATAAACTGGTCGTTGGAACCAAAGCCCGTATCTTTTATACGGACGAAGAAGGCAGAGTGGAGATCGCGCTGAAATTTAATGAAATGGTTCGTAAAGGTGAAATTGGTCCTGTACTGATGGGACGCGACCATCACGATGTCTCTGGCACCGATTCCCCGTTCCGGGAAACCGCCAACATTTATGACGGCAGCCGAACCACGGCTGATATGTCAGTGCAATGTTTTGCCGGAAATGTCGCCCGGGGAATGAGTCTGGTTGTTTTGTCAAATGGTGGCGGTGTCGGCATCGGCAGAGCCAGTAACGGCGGCTATGGTTTGCTATTGGATGGCAGTGAAAAAACAGATCGTGTGATCAAAAGCGCGCTGTCCTGGGATGTGATGGGAGGAATCGCCAGACGAAGTTGGGCGCGAAATGAGCCTGCAATTGAAACCGCTTTTGACTGGAATAAAAAACATCAGGATGAGGGGCAGATTACGTTGCCCTTTCAATCAGAGGATGGATTTATTGAAAAGATGATCAATAAAATATTTTGAGGACTTGACTCACTTTCGGCGGGACAGATTGGAACTAAATTTGATAAAATGTCATCAGCATAAGATATTGAATAACTTAAAAATTTGTAGCCCCGCCGCCAAGTGTAGCCAATTGGTATTGTTAGCTCCCTTTAAAAAAACTATTCTTGTTAATCTTAAAATTTTAATAAATATGAAAATTATTTAATATTGACTGAAATTCCACTATAAATCATCGTTCCATATAACGGTGCATAGATAAAAGCGGCGTCATCCAAATGTTTTTCATCCTGAATATAATTGAAAATGTTATTAACGCCAGCATAGAACTTAAAGCGATTCAATTGCTTTGAAACCCGGGCGTTGATCAACATAAAGGCATCGGTCTTTTTGATTTTCGATAAATCACCAACAAGCGGATCAATTTCTTCATTGTAATAGTCAATGTACATCGGCCCCTGGAAATTTCCCATTAACACCAGGCTCCAGCCAGCAGGATTGTATTCACATTTAATGTTGGCCGTTGTTTCCGGCAGCCGGGAGATGTATTTGCTATTTGCCTCGTACGGAGTTCCTTCCCAATCGCCGCGGATGTTGTCATATTCGCCCTGATTGTAGGTCACGTCGATCCCAAAATCAAGATTTTTGGCCAGATTGGCCACGAGAGAAACTTCGACACCCTGGACAAATGCATCGTCGATGTTTTGCCATTGATAATCGTATCCCAGCGCGGAAACGGCGTCATCCGCATCGGAAAACGCTATTTTATCTTGCAAATCGGTGCGGAAAATATTGGAACTGATGCGAAATTTTCTGGCGTAATAGTCGAGCGAGAAGTTATAACTGACAGATTTTTCCGGATTGAGACTCGATGATTTCCACACCCGTGGCGAACCGCTGCACAGATGCAAATCCTCGGAAAAACCATAGGGCGCGCGGAATCCTGTGCCCGCATTAACCCGGAGGGTTATTTTATCAGAAACAGCATATTTTACGGCGAGCCGGGGATTGACGCTGTTTTCTTCAAATTTCGTTTTCGGAAATGTTGAGCTGGCAAATACCTGACGATTGGCATTGTATTCTTCGCTGGAGTTGTGATTGTCAAAACGAATGCCGGGCACTAATGTCAGCCGGGATGTTGCATTCCATTCGTCTTGCACAAAAACGCCAAATTCCCGTGCGGATTTATCGCTAATAGATCTGTACGACTGGCCAAGATATTCGCTTTCCGGATTGACAACAACATACATTCCAGATTCCTCCAGATCATCAAAATAGGATTGAACGCCAACAAGCAGGTTGTGATTGCTTACGGTAGCGGCGTACGACAAGGTAGTGGTGTAAGAGCTTTCATTGGCAAGATACGGACGCATATTTCGTAAATCGGGGATGTTGTCGTTGTGTGTCGCCATATAATCGCCGAGATATGAATCATTCGTGGCGTCCCGGTCATGTTTGACATAGGCAAAACTGAAATTGATTTCAGAACGAGGGCTGAATTTTTTATTGTAGCTTAATTCTGCTTTATAGCGGTCTGTGAAAATTCTTTCCGTGCCATCGGTAAGCGGATTTTTGTAATAATCGTCAACCATGGTTCCGCCCTGCCGTATTTCAGATATGGCTTTGCCCCGGATAATCATTTTGTCGTTATCAAAAAGCGCATTATTGATGTACAACCCAAATCCGGCATTGGTTAAATTGCTGGAAACGCGGTCGGAAATACCATCCTTCTTCTTTACGTCATCGCTGGATTCGCCCGCTCCGCTTTCATCAATAGCGTCGCCGGTAATCCGTTGGGCAAAAATGTTCAGCCCGATATTTCCTTTCTCGTTGCGAAGGGATGATGAGATGTTGTAATCGTTTGTATTATAGCTCCCGAATTGCATCCCCACTTTAACAGATGGCTCGAATGAAGGCTCTTTATTGATAATGTTGATGGCTCCGGCCACCGCGCTGCTGCCGTAAAGTGCGGAACCGGCGCCTTTAATGACCTCGATCTGACCGACATCAACAGTGCTGATTTGCTGCAAACCGTAAACCCCGGCCAATCCCGAATAGACCGGCTGGCCATTAATTAACACCTGGGTATGCTCCGCGCCAAGCCCCTGCATGCGCACCATGGTAAAATTACAATACTGGCACTGGATTTCCACTCGAATTCCGGGAATACTTTCCAGCGCTTCATAAATGCTGGAGGCATTTTTATTTTCAATATCCCGCGCAGTGATAACTTCTGTTCGTACCGGAACGTCCTTGATATAGTGCTTGGTTTTGGTGCCGGTGACAACAATTTGTTCCAGCTCCAGCACATCATCTTCCAACACAAAGAAAAGATCAACGGCTTTGTCTCGTTCCATTTTAACGGTCTTTTCTTGAGACTTGTAACCAATCGCATGCGCTATAATAGTAATTTCACCTACAGGCAAGTGCGCCAGCTTAAAATGTCCTGCTCTATCAGCGGAAGTGCCCATATTGGTTCCTTTAATGGTGATATTGGCATAGGGAATGTGCTCGCCGCTGGTCTTTGATTTAACATCACCAAAAAGGATGGCATCGGTTTTTTCCTGCGCAATCAAACCAAGATTGCATCCTAAAATCCACATAACAAGTACTAATTTTTTCATTGAACTGTTCTCCATTTGGTTAATAAAATCATGAATTATGAACAGTACAATATAAATATATTATTTTACAAATTCTATCACATGATATTAGGATTTTTTAGGGGATAGTATCGCATAAAATTGGGATAACAGCAATAATCATTTTTATTATTTTTTCGAACCTTCTATTAGAGAATACTTTTTAGGAAACAATATGTTTATTGATCAAGATAGTCTTCAACATCAACTATATTGTTAATAACGCCATAAATAGTTAATCCCGCTATTGATTTGATGCCTAGCTTTGTGGTGATGTTTTGCCGGTGTGTAACAACCGTATGGATGCTAATATAAAGCTCGCTGGAGATTTGTTTGTTTGAATATCCCTTTATCAATAATTCAAGAACTTCTAATTCACGACTTGTGAGTTTGACATCTGGTTTCATCTTTTTTGCTGGCTGCTTATAGAGCTGCCTCTTGATAATGTCGGTAATTTTTTCAGCGCTGTCCGTAAGGTAAATAAAATCCTTGAAGAGATTAGTCTGCTCTCTGAAAAAATTATTTGTGACCAAACCAATAAACGGTATCTGTTGAAATGCCATATCAAAAGGATCAGGATCATTTTCAATCAGGGCGCAATTTATGATAATCAGCGAGATATCTTTTTTGGGGTTGTATAAATACAATTCATTGATAGCGCTAAAACTGACAATCTTTATTTCGGACAAACTTTTATTCAAGATTGCAGTTAATCCTTTTTGAATGACTTCGGATGATTCGATAATAATAATTTTAGTCTTTTTCTCTACGCTCATGTATATTAATTTTCCAGTCTCTCTATTATAGGTATTAAAAGATTATTTTCGATAAAGTCATGGACATTAATATCCTGCTCCAAGTCATAAAGCTCGAATAGTAATTGTCGTCTGACTAATGAGTCATATTCCGGCGGTACATGTTTAATAAGAAGGTTTTTCAAGTCAGCCAGTTTGACCTCGATGTTGGAGTGGTGTTTTCTGAATTGTTCTATATTATAAGCTCGATCCCGCTCTTGTTCATGTAGGAGAGCGTCGATATATGGAAATACGACTGTGTTTTCGTAGTTTATGTGATCAAAAACTTCTTCGGCGTAATCATGAACAAATTTGTTTATGAGTTTAGTAAATTTTTCCTCGGGAGAGTTTGTGCTTTTTTCTTCAATGATTCTTTTTAATCGAGGAATCTTTTCATCAATGAAATAGATATGCGATGCTTTAAGATATTCCAAAATAAGAAAGGCATCACGTTTGTCAAAATGGCGTGCATCGATATTAACAGCTTCTTTACAGCAATAAAGATTGGAAATGGTCAAAAACAGTTGCTTATTAACATTATATTTTTCACAAATCTCTTGGATTGTTAGATCACCAAATCCTAATGGAATATTGAAATATTCCAGTACAAGTAAAAATCGTGGATTATCAGAGACAACTTCATACATTTTTAATAATCCGCTTATCATTAATAATTCTCCTGCTATTCTATCCGTTCAATATGACTATTTGCTTTTTTAAATTAGACTACCTGAGAAAAAAAGATATCAATTGCGCGGGAATCGTAAGTCAACATCCTGCAAGTGACACGAAAAAATAAAAACAAAATGTATCATACCAAAAAAGTGACTTCGGAAAAATACGTTAGTATTATTTTGATGTATCCTCTGGTTTTTTATACGTCCCCGAATGAGCCGCAATGACCCATTTCCCATTCTGCTTTTCGTAGACAATCAGAGAAGCATCAATGAATGAAAAATCGCGCGCTGGTTTATCCTTTGGCGTGTAAGTGTAATTGTATCTGGTGTGAGTAATCGCATAAGCCATGGTGCTATCGTCCGATATTTTGACAACTGTTGGCGATAGTTCAATAGCTTCCTTGTAATTCATTTTCTCGAACATGTTTTTAATTCTCAACGAATCCTCGGCAGTCAATCCTTTGGTAATTTTACCATTGACGATGGCGTAACTGTCTTCTGCTCGTGGCAGATTGATCATTTTCATTCCATCATTTGAAAGGAACGCATCTTTTCGTATCTGCTCGATTTCGAGGATTTGCGCTTCATCATTACCTGCCTCAATCTGTTCCGCTTGTTTTTGACAACTAAAAATAAATAAAAGAATCGAAAACAAGATTAAATATTTGGATTTCATTGCACGACTCCGGTGTTTTAAATGAATTTTTAATGGAATTTGAATTTTACAATGTTTTCTGTTTTCGCGATGTAATTATCATTAATGTAAATATAAAAGAAAATTTAACAAAGTCAACCTTGATTTTGCATTCGATGGGTGCAATTCCGAGAAGTTGGTATTTTGGGAAATAAATAAAAAAAATGTAAACTGCTGAAGCAGTTAATCAATTGTTTTATCTTCTGTTAACACCCCGATAAATCTGGGTGTTAATTCAACCCTCCTGTTGAATGATCACCCCGATTCATCGGGGCGGAGTCGTTAAAAAACAGGATATTAAAAACCGTTTCAACGGTTTACCAACTTTATGGAGTTGCTCCCCATTCGATCGGATTTATATCACCAAAGTTAAATGCAACGATGGTGTCGATGGTGATTTTTTAAGCGTTTCAATTTGTGACCGTAATTTTTCCAATTCACGGATTAATTGATTTTTGGTTTTGTTCTTTCATGGTGAGCACCTCTATGTAAGTAAGAAAAAAACTGAGTTTAAAATCCAAATTTTTGTAACTTATTATTTCTTCTTGTCTTGGAGGCTTGGGGCAATTACTTTTAACGAATACAGAAATAAAATTTCTTGCAAATATTCAAATTATTTATTATCTTGACAAAACATCGAGAGGACATCATTTGAAATAATTTTTCGGAGTTGGGATTGTTATGATTTACTGGATTTCGGTTTATCTGTTGAGAGGGTTCACCAAGCTATTTTTAAGAGGCAAAGTTTACGGACGGGATTATTTACCAAAGAAGGGTGCGTATATTGGCGTAGTGAATCACAACAGCAATATGGACGTGATTGCCATGTCACTGGTCGTAAACCGGAAAGTACATACTATGGCAAAAGATTCGCTGTTCAAAGTGCCGGTGCTCAAATGGTGGCTGAAGGCGGTGGGAATGTTCCCAGTAGTTCGCAATGCGTCGGATCGGAAGGCGTTTAGCAATGCAATAGAACTGCTGGAGAGCGGAAAAATTCTCTTTATGGCTCCCGAAGGAACCCGGAAAAAGCAGGATGGTCAGCGCAATCGTCCCAAAACGGGTTTTGTTCGTCTGTTTCAAATTACAGATGTGCCGGTTGTTCCTGTTGCCATTTATGGAACCGATAAAATTCTGCCGCCGGGTAAATTCTTGCCGAGATTGACACAGGTTAAGGTGAAAATTGGTAAACCGAGAAAATTGGAAAAAGTGGAAGTGAGAATAAAAAATAAGGAGAAACTACAGCAGCAGGCAGATGAAGTGATGGATGAAATTTACAGGATGTTGAATAATTTGCAGAAATAGCTGTAAATATTCAATATTTGCTAATCAAGTTTTAAATTCTAAAACAAACGGTAAAAGATAAGAGATAACTTATTGATTTTGGAGTGCAGCAACTGCGTTGCTGCATGAAGTAACACAGTTACTTCACTCCAAAAATCAAATCGTAAGTGGCACATAGGTAATCAAATAGTAAACATAATAGCAATAATCAATTTTAGAAACTTAGGTTAAAATTAACTCCAATGAGATAGATTGGATGCAACGAACTCAATAAAAATGGGCTTTTGGGAGGGCTTATGGATATTGAACTATTAAAGAAAGTCCCCATTTTTTCGAATTTAGACGATGACGAGTTGATGAAAATCAGAAAACTGTGTGTGACCCAGCACTACGAAAAAGACCGGCTGATTTTGATCGAAGAGGACATCGGAAAAACCTTGTTTTTGATCAAAAAAGGACGGGTGAAAGTATCCCGTGTCAGTGATGACGGACGTGAAGTGATTCTTTCGATTCTCGGTCCGGGAGGTTTTTTCGGTGAACTCTCGTTGATCGATGGAAAAACCAGATCGGCCAGTGTGACTGCCATTGAAAGTGCTGAGGCGATGCTACTGCATCGGGGGGAATTTTTAGCATTATTGGAGGATTATCCGCAAATCGCGATTAGTCTGCTCAAAGAATTGGCAGCCCGCATTCGCAAAAGTGACACTCAAATTAAAAGTTTGTCCCTGCAGGATGCCATGGGCAGAGTCGCATCCACGCTGATCATGTTAGCCGAAGATAGCGGGCGAATTCGTAAAGGCGAGGTGGTCGTGCAGCAGATTCCACTACAGCAGGACCTGGCAAATATGTCGGGCACATCGAGAGAGACGATTTCCCGCGTTTTCGGTCATTTGGAAGAAGAACATCTGATCCGTCGGGATGGACGAAAAGTGATTATTTTTAATTATGAGAAATTTAAAAAGATGTTTGGCTAAAATTTGTCGAAGTTGTGGATTTATTTTATAAATCAGATAGAATCAGAAATGAGCAGCAATAAAACGGAGGTATGATGGCACGTCGTTATCCGGCAACTCCATTGGTTGGCGTTGGTGTGGTGGTTTTTAATCAAAAAAGACAGGTGATTTTGGTAAAGCGCGGGAACGATCCGAGTAAAGGATTGTGGGCGATACCCGGAGGTACAGTGGAACTTGGCGAGCAGGTCAGTGAAACAGCGATTCGGGAAGTCAGGGAAGAGTGTAATATTGAAATCGAGCTTCTGGATTTGCTGGGCGTGGTCGATTTAATTATGAAAGATGATGACGGCAGAGTGCAGTACCATTATATTCTGATCGATTATTTAGCCAAATATGTTTCCGGTGAGTTGAGAGCCCAATCCGATGTCTCCGAGGCAATCTGGGTCACAGAACAGGAACTGCGGAATTTCGATGTGCCGGAGGTGACGCTTAAGATTTTGGGAAAGGTGTTCAAACAGATTTAGTGCTGTAAAATGTGCAACAATTCAAAGGCGGGGAACAGTTGAGTTTCGAAAAAAATAATTTACCGAATAAAAAATATTACTTGACATTTGGGAATTATTTTGCTAAAATAAATCATCAAAATTATTTTAAAGAAAAAACCGATCTACGGTGAGAGTGGATGGGGCAAGAATTATGAGGTACGATGGGAAACGATCGTGCCTTTTTTATTTACCGGGCAGCATCAATGGGATATATTTAAAAGGAAGCTAAAGCTCCAATTTAGTGATTAATTTAAATTCACCGACATAAATGTCGGCGCAATTCATATTATCTAAATTTATTATTTGCAATTGAATAGCCACGGGAAAAAATATTAAAAACTTTTTTCCAAAGGCTTTTTAGAATAAACACATCGATAAAAAAAGAAGGAGCGCAAACAAATCAGTATTTTTATTTGGCAACGATTCAAAGTGATTCCCACATATATTACTTTCCTCTTTAAAATGATCATTTTTGAATTTAACTATTTTTTAGAATAACACTAATGGACCTGGTACTAATAACAACTCTCTTAAAGTTAATTGAAAACGGAGGGATCATGATTGAAAATTTTGTTTCGTATGACTCGATTTTTATTCCGCTGTCCGCTGCGTTGGGTCTTTCACTCACCATCGAGCGGATACTTGAATTTATTAAAAATGTGAGTGAGCGAATCATCAACAGAAAAAGCGGCCGTAAAGTACCTAAAGACTCAGATTTTAAAAAGCTTGTTTCGGAAATGGAAAAAAACTATCAACGGGAAAAACTGTCGCGGGAGATCGAGAAAAAGGCATCTAAACTCGAAAAAGAACAGAAAAAATTGATCGCTGAAATAAAAAAAGAGGGAGATCATGTCAAGCGAAATAAATTAAAAAGCAGGCTAAAGGAAATGGAGGAAGAGGATGAATGGGAGGAATGTTTTCCGCAAACAACTGTCTTGGTCGAACCGGCGACAGATCAAGATGACGCGAAAATGATGAAAGCGATCATCTTGCAGCTCCTTGGATTCGCTGCCGGTATCATTGCCGTGCATTTTTCCGGAGTTCAGTTGTTTAATAGTTTTTTAACAGTACTGGGACAGTCAGGGATGTCCACAGAATTGGATTATTTGCTGACCGGTTTGCTGATCGGCGGTGGTAGCCAACCCATGCACATCCTTGTTGGTTTTATCACCCAAAACAAAGTGACGCTCAGCAAAGAAGATATTTCTGAGAAAAAAGAAAACGATGAACCGGCAGTTGGAGCACCATCGCCGGCTCCCGGTATTATTGAAAAGCCTGCGCTGGATTCCAACCAAATCTGGATCGACATTCCGTACAAAGGCGGTGTTGACCGGGAGAAGATGGAGCATTTCCATGTTCGGAAAAAAGATCCCGAAATGGTGATTTATCATCACACGGCGATGAGTAGTGACTCGACGTTTGAGGATGTTGTGCGAGTCATCAAAGACAAGACCGATGCTCAGGGAAATCACTGGTTGACAGGCTATAATTGCGTAGTTTTAGCGGATGGGTCGATTAATCCGTTTTGCCGCTGGGATCGCTACGGAAATCATGCGTACCTCTACAACGGCAAATCTTTGGGAATTGCGCTGAACGGAAATTTTGAAATTAATCCAAATGTTTCTTATTCAAATTTTAATGGGGAATACGGGAGTAAGCGCCCTAATGAAGCGCAGTTGAAAAATACGGCACGCGTGATTGCGCTCTGGTCGTTTTTGTATGAAATTGATATTGATTTTAACAAAAGGATTATTCCTCATGGTCAGGTCTCCTCATCAGCCTGTCCGGGGTCAAATTTCCCCAATGACGAATTCAAGAAATGGATCGAATTCTTTGTTGAGAAATGGCAGAAATCAGATTCAGTTCAAGAACAGATCGAAGCGTACAAGTTGAAACCATATCTATATGTAAAAGAAAGTGAGGTGGCATAATGGATGTTATTTATGAAGTTACGGTTCTTTTTGCATTGGCAATTGCGCTATCGTTCCTCATTGAGCGATTTTTGGAAATACTTAAAGCGTTTTACGATGCGTTAGACAGTAAATTTGATTGGTATAAATTTTGGACAGTCAGAGCGTTTAAAGTAAGAGACAAATTGGAAAATAAATTAAAAGTAGTTGAATTGCTTGGTAAGAAAAAGACAGCCACAGTCCTGGATAAATTTCGGGAAAAGCTGATGAACCAGTCAGAGGGTTATGATGGCAATGTACCTGTGATTTCAGGTGATCTGGTTCGGGTAGTGACGATTAGGGCGGTTGCAAAAACCATCGGTATAATCGTCGGTATTGGGCTGGCTTTTTGGATGGAGGTTGATTTTATTAAAATTTGGCAGGAGTCGATGAGTGATTCTTCCTTATGGACGCTGGAAATAAAATCTCCGGATTTGCGTGTCGCTATTAGTGGTGTGATTATTGGTGTTGGATCAAGTCCGCTGCATAAAGTGATAATCTCGATCGACAAAAAACGTAAAAAACGACAAGCGAAAAAAGAGCAAAAAAGCGAGGTGTAAAAATGTTCGGATTAGGGATGGATCTCAGTGTCGCATTTATTATTATTGGACTGGTGATAATTATTTTCCTCGTATCAGCTTTGAAAAACTTACCAAGGAGTTCTCGTAAAAGCCTGATATTTGTTGTAGGCGCTGTTGCAGCCGGTTTTGGAGTTGTCATTTTCAGAGAACACCGACTGAAACAATTGCAGAAAGAATTGAAAGAGCGTGAGGAAAAACTGAAAAAACGCGAGGAAAAATTATCCCAATTAAAAGAAAATTATCAGGTTTCAGAGAGAGAATTAGAACGTATGCGGGCTGAATTGAACAAAGAAAGAATAGCCTACGAGGAAATGATGCTAAAAATAAAGGCTGATAATAAAGCAGAAAAAGAACGGATCGATAAATTGTCCGGCGAAGAACTCCACAACGAATTTATTGCGGCGTTTGAAGAGTAGTACTTAAAGCAGAAAAATTATGCCACGATATCTCGGATTGATTGCAAGGTAAAGGCTTCTAAAAAATATCAATAAACGGAGGACGGAATGAATTTAAAGAAATTTGTACTTGGCGGTCTCATTTTATGTGTGTTAATGAATACGAATATTTTTTCTCAAAACATACCGGAAGCGCGGGTCATCAAAGCATATCCGAACGGTTCCTATTTGGTTGAAATTACCGGCAAACAGTACTTGACAGTGACTGAAAAAATGGAGCAATCCATGTTAAAGACAAAGCGGGATCTACTTGATGCACAGAAACAGATTGTTTTAAAAGATTCACTGCTGGCGAACACGGATAAAACCATTGCCTGGTACGACACCACCATGAAAAACATGAAACTTTACATCGTCGAACTGGAATCGATTTTAAAAGGATACAAGGGACTTTTGAAAGATTACAAACGATTGAAAGAACCCTGGTTAAACGTGAGGTGGGGGATCGGCGCGACAAGTCGAGATTATAAACCGGCAGTGCTGATGGGATTGGGAATCAAGCGCCTGCAAATTTCCGGTTTTGTTCAGGAGCAGA
Source organism: uncultured Cytophagia bacterium (assembly GCA_964472785.1). GTDB lineage: Bacteria > Zhuqueibacterota > Zhuqueibacteria > Thermofontimicrobiales > Thermofontimicrobiaceae > CAYYMH01. The sequence goes on from CAYYMH010000007.1 coordinate 89,000, forward strand.
ACTCCGGCGTTTTAGTGGGGACGCAGTTTAGGTTATTCTGATTTATTAACATTTTATTTAGCCCATCAAATACACTGAATACACAAAAAAATTTTGTATTTTTGATAGTTAGTAACAAAGATTATATTGATCTGGAGTTAATGCGTCAGCATTTTAATCCAAATTTTTACCTTTAAAGATTGATTTTAAAAAACAAGGAGGAAATCATGCCATCCGAGGTCATTGATGTCCATATTCATTTCGGTGCGCCGAAGGATGAAGAAAGCGGGTGTTACTGGTCCGATGATTTTGAGCGCATGGCAGCCTATTATTTTTTGCTGATTGTCACGAATTCATTGTTTAAAAAGATCACACGGGAACGCGTCGAAAAACATTTGTTGAAACGCATCATTAAATCCAAAAAAGTTGACAAGAGCGTTTTGCTGGCACTGGATCAGGTTTATGATGAAAACGGACAGGTACAGCGCAACTGGACAAATTTATTCGTACCCAATAATTTTATCGTGAAATTGGCTAACCAGCATGAGCGGATTTTGTTGGGCGCTTCGGTTCATCCGTACCGCGAGGATTGGGAAAATGAACTGGATTATTGCCTGGAAAACAGAGCGGTTCTGTGCAAATGGATCCCGTCTTCACAGATAATCGATCCATCGGACAGCAAATGCATCCCGTTTTACCGTAAATTGGCCAAGCATCAGTTGCCGTTGCTGTGTCACGCTGGTCCCGAGTACACCATTCCGACACAGGACAAAAAGTACAACGAATTTAACAATCCAAAATACTTGAGAATTGCACTCGACCAGGGCGTAACAGTGATTCTGGCACATTGTGCGTTGCCGTATTTCGGATTTTTAGATGTAGATTATCAGGACGATTTGGACGAATTTTACCGATTATTCGAGGAGGTTGAAAAAAATAGCTGGAACCTTTACGCAGACGTATCCGCAGTTGCTACTCCGTTGAGAGCTCCGTATATGGAAAAGATTATTAACAAAATCCCCCATGAACGAATCCTGTTTGGCAGCGACTATCCGCTTCCGGCTTCCGAACTCAGTTACACGAATAGTAAAAATATTTTCAAATGGCTCAAGCTCATCTGGCAGGCGATTCAAATCCGAAATCCATTGGATAAGAATTACACAGTGATTAAAAATATGGGATTTGATGACATTATTTTTACCAATGCGGCGAACCTTTTTGCACAGATCAAATATTGATCTTTGTTTATTGTAGTAGCAAAGTAGGATCGCATCGAATTGAGTTCATCGACATTCAAAAACGATAATTTCAAATTAAGACGCAGCGAGGCGCGCAGAGATATCTGGTATCACACGGGCACTTTTTGGAAAAGCTTTTCAGACCGGTTAATTTGATCATTGAACCGGCGCGGATCGATGAGTTGGAGGCGTTTAATAACATTTGGCTTGAAGCGTTTGATTACCATCTCGGTCAGGCGGGACGGCTTTCAGAAACGGTGAAAGAAATTGTGAAAAATTATGAAACAGGCGGACCACAGGCAAAGGAGACGATGCAGAAAGTTTTGAAGGAAATATTAGCAAATATGAAGCGGAAAATGAAGCTGTCCTGGTTTAAAACGCTGATCTTCAAAATTTGCTTTAAACTGACGTTGAAAAAGATACCGACGGAGAAAGAGTGTGGTTTGTACAAAGCACCGCTGGATGATGAACTAAAACTGAATGTTAAAAATTACATTCACAATTACATTTTAAAGCGCTACCAAAAAGACAAAGCTGAAGAACTGCATTTGAAGGTGGCAAAGGATATCCCGGTGCCATTCACTTTTGTGTTCGGGCACACGCATAGACCACTGATGAAAGCAGAGGAATTGGCGGAAGCCGAAATTATCATCGACAAACTTACCTATCCGATTTTAAACACCGGTGGCTGGATTCGTTCGGATGATGAAACATCAAATGGAGAGGATGCCGGCGTGCTTGTGCTCAACGAAAAAGGCGCAGAGTGGAAAAGTTTGGCAGGTCAGTTGAGATGATGAGGTGGTAAAATGAAATCAATCTAAAATCTGAATTATTTCTGTTTGGGGGTTTGATAATAATTTTATCGGGACAAGCCGGGCATACTTTCGGGTTTGCCTGGGTTGTCCCTTTTGTATATTTGCAATATTTTTTATTAATGACTTGATTTTATCGAATTTAATTTGTAAAATAATCAAAAATAGATAATAGGTTATCAAAGGAACGAATGCTATGCAAATGACTTCGGACGAACTCCTCAATCAAATCGAAAATCCAAATTCAAAAATCATTGACCTGCGTTCTGCTGACGCTTATAACGGATGGAGAGAGCAAAATGAGCCTCGCGGCGGACACATCAAAGGCGCGAAAAGTTTACCCGCCAAATGGGCTGAATATATTGACTGGATCGAAATCGTGCGTTCAAAAAATATTTTACCCTCAAATGATTTGATTTTATACGGATACGATAAGGAACAGAGTGAAAAAGTGGCTCGCCTGTTCAATAGAGCGGACTTTAAAAACGTCACACTCTATCATAATTTTGTGAACGAATGGTGTGCTCATAAAGAATATCCGATGGAAAAATTACCCAGATACCGGCAACTGGTTTCAGCGGGATGGCTGAATGAGCTTCTGACAAAGGGAACCGCACCGGAATTTGACAATGAAAAATATGTGTTGTGTCATGCCCATTACCGCAACCGGGAGGATTACGAAAAAGGCCATATCCCGGGCGCTGTGGATTTGGATACACTTGTTTTGGAATCATCCGAAACATGGAATCGCCGTTCACCGCAGGAGATTAAAAAAGCTTTGGAAGATTTAGGGATTACATACGATACAACAGTAATTTTATACGGCAGATTTTCGTTCCCGGATAATAAGGCTCCGTTCCCGGGCAGTAGCGCCGGACATTTGGGCGCTTTTCGCTGTGCCTTTATTATGATGTATGCCGGGGTTGAAGATGTCCGTATGTTAAACGGTGGTTTGCAATCCTGGATTGATGGGGGATTTAAGATTGCGACAGATGAAACAAAATACCAGCCCGTTTCTGATTTTGGCGCTGAAATTCCGGTCCATCCGGAGTATGCCGTGGACCTCGATGAGGCAAAAGTGATTTTGCAGGCAGATGACAAAAACCTGGTGTGCGTCCGAAGCTGGCGGGAATACATCGGTGAAGTGAGTGGATATAATTACATAGAGAAGAAAGGGCGGATACCCGGTGCTGTGTTCGCTAATTGCGGCAGCGATGCATATCACATGGAAAATTACAGGAATCTTGATCACACCGTTCGCGAGTATCAAGAGGTTGCGGAAGAATGGGCGGAAAATGGCATTACTGCTGATAAGCATAATGCATTCTACTGCGGGACCGGCTGGCGTGGCAGCGAAGCCTTTTTTAACGCCTGGTTAATGGGTTGGCCACGCGTATCTGTTTTTGATGGTGGCTGGTTTGAATGGAGCAATAATGATTATCCTTTTGAAACCGGAGTTCCAAAATAACGAGGTATAATGATGACTGTCAACCAACAGGTTACAATAAAGAATTATTATCATAGACAAGGAATCGATTCACACAGGAGAAAAATTCTCAAAGGACTCACTGCAAAAAAAAAGTATATTCCCAGTGTGTATTTTTATGATGAAACTGGCTCGAAATTATTTGAGGAAATAACCAGGCTTCCCGAGTACTACCCACCTGAAAAGGAAAGTTATATTTTAAAAAATATTGCCAGCGAAATTAACGGTGAATTAAAGCATATCGACCTCGTTGAACTTGGCAGTGGTGATTGCACGAAAATTTCCATTTTACTGCAAGCAGTTCACCCAACTTCCAGGAAAACAATTCGTTATTTACCTTTCGATGTATCAAGGAATGCAATTGAAAAATCAGCAAAAATGCTGCTAAATAAGTTTCCGAATATTCAAATTTACGGTATTGTAGCAAATTTTGAAACTCAATTGCATCATATTCCGCATGAACGCAAGCGCATTTTTTGTTTTTTTGGCAGCACGATCGGAAACATGACCAAAAACCAGTCCCGAAAATTCCTTTTAAATCTGAGCGGGTCGATGGAAACCGGGGATATATTTTTGCTCGGTGTGGATATGGTGAAACCCAAAAATATAATTGAAAGAGCATACAACGATCGTCAAAATGTGACAGCAGAATTTAATTTGAATATTTTAAAAGCAGCCAATCGCTATGCAGAGACAAATTTTGATCCGGATGATTTTGAACATGTGGCGTTTTATAATGAGGAACATTCCAGAATCGAAATGCACCTGAAAGCTAAAGAAGATGTGGAGATTAACTCGCCGTATTTGGAACCGAACATCTTCCTAAAAAAAGGGGAGACCATCCATACCGAAAATTCCCACAAATATAACAAAGCAGCCATTCATGAATTGGCTGAAATTGGTGGATTTGATATTCAGAAAATTTTTGCTGATAAAGACGAGTGGTTTTCTGTAATTCAATTCATAAAAAAATAATGAGGCCAGATGATTGACGTTGATAAAATACGCGCTGATTTTCCGATACTCAATAAAGAAATATACGGCAAGCCGCTTGTTTATCTCGACAATGCAGCGACGACACAAAAGCCAAAGCAGGTTCTCGATGCCATCTATGATTTTTATGCCAGCGACTATAGCAACATTCATCGGGGTGTCCACTATTTGAGTGAGGAGGCGAGCGCCGTATTTGAGGATGCGAGAGAAACGGTGAGAAAATTTCTCAATGCGAAAGACACGACCGAAATAATATTCACTCAGGGAACGACGGATTCCATTAATTTAGTGGCCACTTCATTCGGAGATGCTTTCATAGAGAGCGGAGATGAAATTATTTTGACCGAGATGGAGCACCATTCAAATATAGTTCCGTGGCAAGTGCTGTGTGAGCGGAGGAGAAGTAAACTCAAAGTGATACCGATAGATGATGATGGGACACTTATTTTGGAAAAGTTGAAAACGTTTTTCACGGATAAAACAAAACTGTTAGCGCTGACTTATGTTTCCAATGTGACCGGTATTATCAATCCGGTTAAAGATATTATTGAGCTGGCGCATAAACGCAATGTTCCGGTACTCATCGATGGCGCACAGGCTGTGCAGCACCTGTCCGTGGATGTTCAGGAGTTGGATTGTGATTTTTTCGCATTTTCGGGACATAAAATGTACGCCGGAACCGGCATCGGAATTTTATACGGAAAACAAAAATGGCTGGATAAAATACCACCATATAGATTCGGGGGTGGTATGATTTCCCGTGTGTCGTTTGAAAAAACCTCCTTTCAAAAATCACCGCTCAAGTTTGAAGCGGGTACCTGCAATATTACTGGTGCTATCGGACTTAAAGCAGCGATTGAATACATCAACTCGGTTGGGCTTGATCAGATTGGCACACATGAAAAGGATGTTTATGATTATGCGTTGCAAACGTTTCGGGATATTCCGAATATCACAGTTTCCGGCAATGCTGAAAAAATGTGCGGCGCTATTTCATTTAATATGGACAATATTCATCATTATGATGCAGGCTCAATACTGGATAAATTGGGTATTGCAGTACGCACCGGCAAACATTGTGCTGAACCGCTGATGGAACGCCTCAAAATAAGTGGCACGCTTCGGGCGAGTTTCGCGGTGTACAATACCAGACAGGAAGTAGATGCGTTAAGGGAAGGGTTAGAAAAAGTTCAAAAAATGTTGGGTAACACATGACAATAAATGAAATTCAGGATCAGATTATCAAAGAATTTTCCGATTTTGATGACTGGCTTAAAAAATATGAATATCTAATAGAATTGGGTGATTCACTCGATTCCTCTGATGAAGCGTTGAAAACCGAAGAGAATATGATAGCGGGGTGCCAGTCCAATGCATGGCTTAAGGCTGAAATGCAAAACGGTAAAGTTCTGTTTGCCGCAGAAACCGATGCTAAAATAACCAGAGGCATCATCGCATTATTGCTCCGAGTTTTGAACGATCAACCTGCTGAGAATATTGTAAATGCTGATCTCTATTTTATCGATCGTGTCGGATTGAGCTCAAATTTATCTCCATCCAGGGCGAACGGATTGGCGTCGATTTTGAAAGAGATTAAAACGCTGGCGATGAAAATGCAAAATATGAAAAAATTGTGAAGGGGAAACTAATTCTATTTTTTATTGAACGGTTTTCTATTGATAAAAATAATTCCACCAAATTCATCCCGCATAATTCAATTATAAGGAGAGCTATCGCATGGAAATTTTAAACAAGAAACAACGTGAGCTGTATGAGGAATCAAAGACAGATTTTTCTGATTTGAGTGCATTGTTTATAAACTGTACGTTAAAAAAAACTCCCGAGATGTCGCACACACGAGGATTGATTGATATTTCAAAAACGATCATGGAAAAAAACAAGGTATCGGTAGCAGTGATTCGGGCCGTGGATTACGAAATCGCTTCCGGTGTCTGGCCCGATATGACGAAGCAAGGGTGGGAAAAAGATGACTGGCCTCGAATTTTTAAGAAAGTGATGGATTCGGACATATTGATTTTAAGCAGCCCCATTTGGCTGGGTGAAAAGTCTTCGGTTTGCCAGCGGGTGATTGAACGCTTGTATGGCCAGTCTGGTGAGCTTAATGAAAACGGACAATATGCCTATTACGGCCGAGTGGGTGGTTGCATTATCACAGGAAACGAAGACGGGATAAAACATTGCGGAATGGGCATATTATATTCACTGCAACATTTGGGGTTTACGGTCCCGCCTCAAGCCGATTGCGGCTGGATTGGCGAAGCCGGACCCGGCCTGTCTTATCTTGATGAAGGCTCCGGTGGTCCACAGAACGACTTTACGCAACGGAACACCACATTTATGACGTGGAATTTGCTGCATATAGCGAGGATGCTCAAAGATAATGGCGGGATTCCGGCTTACGGCAATCAAAGAAGTAAATGGGAGGCAGGGTGCAGATTTGACCATCCGAATCCGGAATATCGGTAGCAATAGCAACAACGTGTCGTCTTGTTCCGGATTTATTTTACAAATTATTCACTATTTCGATTAAACTTCAAGATTGGGCCGCTAAAAAAAACTACTTGATAATATATTTAAATATTCGTACTTTTGATCAACAATGAGGTGATAGGTTGTATTAATGCTAATGTTGAAGATTTGGAAGAATCATATTTAAACTATGGACGAGTTGATAAATAAATATTTTGAAGGAGATCGCCGGGCGCTGGCGCGGTTAATTTCAATAGTTGAAAATGATGAGAATCATGTCGAACAACTCATCAGTCAGATTTTTCCCAAAACAGGCATGGCGTTCCGTATCGGAATCACAGGTCCACCGGGAGCAGGGAAAAGCACAATCGTGGATCAGTTGACTAAAAGATTTCGGAAAGAGGATCGTAAAGTGGGCATTATCGCAGTAGATCCGACCAGCCCTTTTACCGGAGGCGCGCTGCTGGGCGACCGGATACGAATGAGTGATTTGGCAAACGATCCCGGCGTGTTTATCCGCAGCATGGCAACCCGGGGAAGTCTCGGTGGATTGTCACTCTGTGCGCAGGAGGTGGCGGACTTAATGGACGGTTTTGGAATGGATGTGATCATTTTTGAAACGGTGGGTGTGGGACAATCGGAATTAGATATTGTCGAGGCAGCAGACAGCACGGTGGTTGTCCTTGTCCCGGAATCCGGCGATTCGATTCAGGCCATGAAAGCCGGTTTAATGGAGATCGCAGATATTTTTGTGATCAATAAAGCTGACCGAGAGGGCGCTGAACGAACAGCATTGGAAATCAAGCATATTATGGAAATGAGAGATAAAAAAGATAGCTGGCGAGCACCAATAATTCAAACCGTTGCCAGTCTGGACAAAGGGATTGGTGAATTGAAATCGCACTTACAGGAGCATTTCTTTTATCAAAAGGAACATCATGTGAGAATCCGGAAACTTAGAAATCGCATTGAGAAATATATCAGAAAAACCATCGAAAATAAAGTGATTGCTGATTTTTGGCACGCCCAAAAAGATTTCTGTTTAGCTGATGAAATCGAAAGTGTGATCCAAAACAAAAAGACTCCCTATGAGGTGAGCCTGCTGTTGTTAAATGAAATTAAAGTGGTTAATAATTGAAATTAAAAGCGAAAGTTAAGGGACATCCGAAAATGATTAAATATGTTATTTTTGATATGGGACAAGTGCTGGTAGATGTAAAGTTCGAAGAATTTATGCTAAAATTTGCACGTGCCTTTAAGGCAAATGTTGAAGATCTGAAAAAATTAGACAATAATGGGGCGTATATCGATTTTATGGAAGGAAAACTCACCGGTGAAGAGTTTCATAAGACGATATGCAAATTTTTTAATTTTGATATGCCAATCGAAAATTTCAGAGCATTGTGGTTGAAAATGCTCGGCGGGCAAAACGATGATACTGTGACTATCGTAAACAAACTTGCTGAAAAAAAGTATCCATTAGCTATTTTATCAAATATTGATAGCTGGCATTTTGAATTTTGTATGCAACGTTTTAAAGTGCTCAGTCGATTTAATAATATATTCGCTTCCTTCCAGTTAAAAATGAAAAAGCCTGATGAAAACATTTTCAGGCGAGTGGCTGAAGAATTGCAAATCGATCCGGAACACTGTTTTTTTATTGATGATAGATTGGAGAATGTAGAATCGGCAAAAAAGGTGGGTTTTCAAAGCGTGCAGTTTACAGACGCCGCGCAACTGGAACGAGATCTTATTGACCGGAAAATTTTATAAACCGATACTCAATTTTCCTCTTGCTCTTTTTTTAAAGATAGAATGCGCGCTTTTTGATTTGCAGATTGCCGGGCTTTTGATTTTTCAGATTTGTTCGGTATTTGCTGTTTAGTTTCTTGCGGTATGTGCACCTTTTCAACCTTGATCGGGGTGCCGTTCATTGTAAATTCATCGCCTCGTAATTGATTGTCGTCCAAGATCCACGTGGCGACGAAAACAGGAATTTGAAGAATTAATAATTTCACCCGCCACCAACGGGGTTTGACATCGGGAAAGATTTTTTCCACTCGTGCGAAAAATGACGGCCGATTATCGACATAAATGAGGACTAAATCATTTTCGATAATTGCTTTTTTCTTGCTTTTCATAGTTGCTTTAATCATTAATATTGGTTATTAACCGAGACTACTGCTTGAGAAAATTAGTGGCCTTAAAAATGAAACAAAATTGAATTTGACTTGAGCCAATATTTAATTGAGACAAATTTACAAAAATTATTTTGAAGAAACAAGAAGAATTATTAAAAAATCACCATCTATTTCGCTGGAGAGTGCCATGAAACTCAACGGTAAAAAAAGGATCGCGATATTTTTAATGCTGATGATTTTACTGGTTATTTCGAATTTAGCGATTTCAAAATTTAATACGCAACAGGCCCAGGTAATTTTCCAGGATAACGATCACATTCGAATGGGCGAAAAAGGCGAAGAAAACAGTTCAGAGAAAAAGTCTGAGTATGGACCTTTCTACAAAATTCCATCCTCATTTTGGCCTAAAATTACAATTTTGGGAACGGCTTCGGCTGTCATGATGTATGTTGCTTTAATTTTTGGTTTTACGTCATTTTTTATCGGATATAATGCGGGAGGACGGTTGGCAAAGGGAAAAGTCATTGCTGCAATCGTAACTGCAACAACAATCGGTGTGCTCAGTCGTTCAATTTTTATAAAAGTGAAAGTCCTGATTTTCGATCTTTTAACTAAAAACTTGTTTGAATGGAATGAAATGATTGTGGGGACCGCTTTAGATATTTTTTGTTATATTTTTACCATCGCTTACGTCGCAGCGATCGCTGTTTTTATTTATGAAACATTTACCGTAACTGCCAGAGAAGCTTTTTCGTCACGATAATTATTATCCCGAAGAATGTCATTTTATCAATCGGAATTAAGCTGTGACATCAAGTTAGACAAGGAACTTTTGGTTTTTTAGTTTGTACGATACTATGCAAAAATGATTGAAAGAACATAATGTAATTGAGCTTGACTAAATGTTAGAAAAAGATGCATTTTTTGAAAAGTATAATATTGATGAAGAATGGTTTAAAAGTACTGGTTTTTCGTGGCGCCAATTAGTCGAAATATTTGATAAGTATTCATCAGAACAAAAAAGGTTACTCCCAACAGCAAAATATATTGCCGATACCCTCCAAACATTAGAGCGAGTTCATTCAGTTAAATACCGTCTGAAAGAGCCCGAACATTTAATAGAAAAAATCATTCGAAAAAAGTTAGAACAACCATCCGTTGAGATAACTATTGATAATTACCATGATATCATCACTGATCTGATTGGCATTCGTGCGATACATGTATTCAGAGAGGACTGGACGTGTATTCATGATTTTATTACGTCAAACTGGGAACTGAAAGCGAAACCGAAAGTACATATCAAATGTAACGGAAACAATGAGGAAGCAATCCAGAACTATGTTGATAATGGATGCGAAGTTGTAAACCATCCTTTTGGCTACCGCTCAGTGCACTATTTAATTAATTCAAGTGTCACCAAAGAATCATTCATCTCCGAAATTCAGGTGCGAACTATTTTTGAAGAAGCCTGGAGCGAGATCGATCACCAAATCCGCTATCCCTACGTTAAAAACGTGCCGATCCTTGAACGATACCTGGTTATTTTCAATGGGCTGATTGAAAATGTTGAGGAGATGGGGTCGTTTCTCAAAGATTTAAAAAATGAAATTGATGTCAACAATAATGAAAAATTAAAAGGAAACGTTAAGCTTACTCAATTTTTTAATTCCAAAGATGGATCAAAAAACGTGTTACAAAACCTGATTGAACATATCAGATCAAAAAATAGAAACAATAATTTTTAAATGAAAATAGTTGAATAAATGTCGAGGTTAATAAGATGATAAAAAAAATTGAAGAATATTTAGGAGACAAAGCAGAATACTATTTAGCTCACCAATGTAAAACCATTCCCCAATCATCCATCAGTTTGCCAGGACCTGATTTTATTGATCGTGTTTGGCTGTATTCCGATCGTTCGCCTTTAGTTTTAAGAAATATGCAGTTCATCTTCAACAAAGGTAATCTGGGAGGTACCGGATATTTGTCCGTTTTACCGGTTGACCAGGGAATCGAGCACTCCGCCGTTGCGTCCTTTGCCCCCAATCCGATTTATTTCGATCCCGAAAATATTGTGAAATTAGCTATTGAAGGTGGTTGTAATGCGGTCGCTTCCACCTTGGGTGTGCTTGGTGCTGTCTCAAGAAAGTACGCACACAAAATACCTTTTATTGTAAAATTGAATCACAACGAACTGTTGAGTTATCCCAATAAATACGATCAAACCTTGTTCGCAGATGTGGATCAGGCATTTGGAATGGGAGCGGTTGCAGTTGGCGCGACAATCTATTTCGGATCAGAGGAATCCCGGCGTCAAATTATGGAGATCAGTCAGGCTTTCAAATACGCGCATCAATTGGGATTGGTGACGGTACTGTGGTGTTATTTGAGAAATTCAGCGTTCAAAAAAGATGGGAAGGATTATCACGTTGCTGCGGATTTGACCGGTCAGGCAAACCATTTGGGCGCAACCATTGAAGCCGATATTATCAAGCAAAAAGCTCCTCAAAATAATGGCGGATACACCGCGATAAAATTTGGCAAGACAAGTCCGTTGGTTTACGACGAACTCACTTCAGATCATCCCATCGATTTAAGCCGGTATCAGGTGGCAAATTGTTACATGGGCAGAGTCGGGCTCATTAATTCCGGAGGAGCATCCGGAGAGAACGATTTCGCGGACGCTGTTGAAACCGCAGTGGTCAATAAACGGGCTGGCGGCATGGGATTGATCTCAGGGCGCAAAGCATTTCAACGTCCGATGAAGGAAGGTGTGAAACTATTAAATGAAATTCAGCGTGTCTATTTAACAAAGGAAGTAACGATTGCCTAATCCTCTGGTTTATGAAAATTCAGTTCGTATTTGACAGCCGAGATTGGTAAGAAATGTCTTGCATTTTTACTGAGAAATTTGTATAATCACATTTAATTTATTTGGCAAATTTGAATTCGAAATTATGGGACGTTATCCGAGATATGTGAGAGTCCGTTTGTGGACCGGTGTTTTAATCGGTATTTTGTTGGGTATTGTTTTAGGCAAGCTGATGGAAAGTGTGATTTATGGAATCATTATCGGAGTTGTCGCTGCAATCACCATCGGGTCGCGCTGGGCAAAGAAGGCAGAAAGAAATTACAACATTAAAAATACTGAATAAAATTAAAATGTTGTTTTAAGCCCCCCAAATTCCTCAGCTTTTAATAATTTTTTATAGCGTCAATCAGACACGATTTTAAGTCAGGAAAGTTTGTGAAGGATGAAGATTAATTTTTGATGAATTCATCAATTTGATCGATAGCCAGAAAGATCAAACGAGGAGGATTATAAATGGATGTTAAATTAGACAACCTGATTGAGAAAATACGAAAAGAAGGTGTGGAAGAAGCTCAAAAGGAAGCGGATAAGATTGTTAAGGATGCAAAGAAGAAAGCGGGCTCTATCGTTGACGATGCCAAAAAAGAGGCGGAAAAAATTGTGGGCGATGGTAAAAAGGAAGTGGAAAAATTCCGCAATAACGCTGAATCTGATATTGAGCAGGCGGCGCGAAATACCCAACTTTTATTGAAGGAAAAAATCAATGCCTTGTTCGATAATGTGTTTAAACGAGAAGTTGCCGAATCAGTTAACAGTGAGTTTTTGAGCAAACTTATTCAGGACATCGTAACGAACTGGGCAAAGAAAAGCGACAAAGAAGTTGTTGTAAATGATAAGGATAAAAAGAAGTTGGAAAGTGTGTTATTCAAAGGGCTGAAAAAGGAATTGAAAGATACGGTCACAATTCGCGCCAGTAAAGATGTCGCCGCCGGATTTAAAATTGGGGTAAAGGAGGATCAGGTCTATTATGATTTTACCGATGACACCATTGCCGAAGTTTTAAAATCGTTGATCAATCCGAAAATAAAAGAGATTTTGGATAAACAGAATGGATAAATATTATTATTTCATCACTCAACTGCCCACGCTTTCTTTTGCCAAAGAGACGACAATGAATATTGATACTTTTTTAGCGGAAGGCGAGAAGTGGTTAAACGAAAAAGATTACAAGCTGTTGTTGCGAGTAAATAAGGACAAATTTTCAGTTCATAAAAGTGATCCGCAGATTTTACAAATGTACAAGACATTTGAAAATAAGCTGAGAACGGACATCGCTCATTATCGGGAAACACGCCAGAAAAATGTCGAATATAAACCCACAACTTTTTCCTCATCATTAATCAAAGAAAAGAATCCGCTTGAAGTGGAAACACTGTTGATGGAAATGCGATGGAATAAAATTGATGAAATGGAACGTGACCATCATTTTGATCTGGACTATTTAATTTTATATTATTTGAAATTACAGCTTCTTGATAGATTTTTTCTGTTTAATAAAGAAGAAGGCCTGAAGAAATTTAAAACGCTTTATGAGGTACCCAATGAGCAAAAACAAAGGGAAAATAACCGGAATTAGTGGAAATATGGTGACCGTTTCTGTTAGCGGTCGGATTATGCAAAATGAAGTTGCCTATATCATTAAAGGTAAAGAACGGCTAAAATCGGAAATTGTACGAATCGGCGACGGCGTTGCATTTATGCAGGTGTTCGAAGACACCAAAGGCTTGAAAGTCGGTGACAATGTCGAGTTTAGTGGTGAACTTTTGTCAGTGGCATTAGGTCCGGGACTGTTGGGCCAGGTGTATGATGGTCTTCAAAATCCGCTTCCTGATCTGGCAGAGGAATTTGGTTTTTTCCTGCCGCGCGGAGTAGAATTCAAAGCGCTGGATGATGATAAAAAATGGGAGTTTGAACCCGAAGTGAAAAAAGGTGATACGGTCATCCAGGGAATGCCGTTGGGACATGTGCCGGAAGGAATTTTTAAACACCACATCATGGTGCCTTTTGATTTCCCGGGTGAATATACGGTTGAAGAAATTTCCAAGAAAGGAAAATATAAAATAACCGACACGATTGCCAAGCTGAAAGATGAAAATGGCGATGTGCACAAAGTGACAATGACGTTTAACTGGCCTGTAAAAATTCCCATTGCAGCCTACCGAAATAAGATCGTTCCCGAGAATCCATTAACCACTTCCACGCGAATCATCGATACGTTTTTCCCGGTGGCAAAAGGAGGGACATTTTGTATCCCCGGCCCGTTTGGGGCGGGCAAGACCGTTCTTCAGCATATTTTAAGCCGTCACGCCCATGTGGATGTGGTGGTTGTCGCTGCATGTGGTGAGCGAGCCGGTGAAGTTGTTGAACTGTTGCGGGAGTTTCCCGAATTGGAGGATCCGCGCACCGGAAAGACATTGATGGAACGAACGATTATTATCTGTAACACAAGTTCGATGCCGGTTGCCGCGAGAGAAGCTTCCGTTTACACGGCAGCAACATTGGGTGAATATTATCGGCAATTGGGTTTGAGTGTGCTGCTTCTGGCAGATTCGACGTCACGCTGGGCACAGGCAATGCGTGAATTATCCGGTCGGTTGGAAGAGATTCCCGGCGAGGAAGCTTTCCCGGCTTATTTGGAATCCCGCATTGCGGAATTTTATGAACGCGCTGGTTTGGTTGAATTAAATACCAGAGAGCAGGGAAGTTTGACTATCGGCGGTACGGTCAGTCCCGCTGGCGGTAATTTCGAAGAGCCGGTAACCCAATCTACACTGAAAGTTGTCGGCGCCTTTCTGGGATTGTCGAGGGATCGGGCGAATGCCCGTCGCTTTCCGTCCATTGATCCACTGGACAGTTGGACAAAATATGACAGTTTTATTGATAAAAAGAAGGTCAAAGAAGCTCGCGATTTACTGAGCGAGGGGAATGAGGTTGGGCAAATGATGATGGTAGTTGGAGAAGAGGGCACCTCAATCGAAGATTTTCAGCGCTATTTGAAAGCGGAATTTTTGGATAATGTCTATTTACAGCAAAACGCATTTGATGAAGTGGATGCTGCCACCAATGAGGAAAGACAGAAATACGTATTCGATAAAGTGAAACTTGTGCTGGATACGGATTTTCAGTTGGAGAAAAAAGATCAGGCCCGTGAGTTTTTTAACAAATTGCGTCAGTTATTTATCGATTGGAATTATACACCGATGGATGAAGCCGAGTTCGAAAAACAGGAAAAGGCGATTGATAAATTAATGAAGGAGTACTCGGAAAATGAGAAAAGTTTATAATAAAATACTACAGATTAGCGGAAACGTTATTACGGTTAAGGCGTCCGATATTACCTACAGTGAACTTGCTGAAATCACGAGCCAGCGCGGAAAATCATTGGCACAGGTGATTAAAATTGATGACGAATTTGTTTCACTTCAGGTGTTTACCGGCAGCCGTGGCGTATCTGTTAATGATGAAGTGCGGTTTTTAGGACGTCCGATGGAGGTGACTTTTTCGGATGATATGTTAGGCAGAATATTTGATGGCGCCGGCAATCCGCGTGATAAAGGACCTTTACTAACCGAAAACTTGATTCCGGTGGCTGGACCCAGTGTAAATCCTGCCAAACGAATTATTCCCAACCGCATGATTCGTACCAATATTCCCATGATCGATGTGTTTAATTCGCTGGTCGTTTCTCAAAAACTGCCGATTTTCTCTATTTCCGGTGAACCCTACAACGAACTTCTGGCGCGGGTTGCGCTCCAGGCAGAAGTGGACATGATTATTCTGGGTGGCATCGGTTTAAAATATGATGAATACATGAGATTCAGAAATACACTGGAAGAGGGTGGCGCGCTGTCCCGATCCATTATTTTTATGAACACGGCGGCTGATCCGATTGTTGAAAGTTTGATGGTGCCGGATTTGTCGCTGGCAGTGGCAGAGCAATTTGCTTTGAAGGGAAAAGAGGTACTGGTTCTGCTGACTGACATGACCAATTTTTCTGATGCACTAAAAGAAATCGCCATCACGATGGAACAGGTTCCTTCCAATCGCGGTTATCCGGGAGATCTCTACAGTCAATTGGCTGCGCGTTACGAGAAAGCGGTTGATTTTGAGGGAGCCGGTTCAATCACCATTTTAGCAGTCACAACAATGCCTGGTGACGATGTGACACATCCTGTGCCGGACAATACAGGATATATCACTGAGGGACAGTTTTATTTGCATAATGGATACATTGATCCTTTTGGTTCATTAAGCCGGTTGAAACAAAATGTGAATGACGCTGACAGAAGCCGCAAGGATCACAGAGCAATTATGGACGGAATGATTCAGCTCTATGCCCAATACAGAGAGACCGAAGAAAAACGTTCAATGGGTTTTCGAATGAGTAATTGGGATAAAAAATTATTGAAATATGGAGATATGTTTAAATCACAAATGATGGATTTATCAGTAAATATATCTTTGGAGGAAGCATTGGACAGAGGGTGGCGTATTTTAGCGGATTGTTTTGCGTCTGATGAAACAGGTTTACGAACCGAATTGATTAAAGAATTTTGGCCCGAAAATTCAGGAAAAGAAAAGAAGAAGGCTGAAAATGGCGAAGATTAGATACACCAAAAATGAACTGAAAGCGCAGAAGGAAGATCTGAAGCGGTTCACGCGTTACCTGCCCACGCTTGAATTGAAGAAAAAACAGTTGTTGGCTGAGATCCGGGCAATTCAGAATAAAATAGAGCAACTGAAATCGGATATTGAAAAGGTTGAAAATCAGGTTTCGCGCTGGGTGGATGTGTTCGCCGAAGATATTGATCTTCAAGATTTCTTTGAATTAAAGGAAATCAAAAAGGGGTCGGACAATATCGCCGGTATCGATATTCCGATGCTCGAAGATGTGACATTTGAAGATCATGACTATGATTTGAAGAAGACGCCGCTTTGGGTGGATAAAGGAATCGACGTTAGCAAAGAGCAGTTGAAACGTCTGGCTGAGTTGAGTGTGCTTGAAGAGCAGTATGATATTTTAAATGAGGAATTGACGATTACCATTCAGCGGATTAAATTGTTCGAAGAAGTAAAAATTCCTGAAGCCAAAGAAAATATTCGTGTCATCCAGATTTTTTTAGGCGACCAATTGACAGCAGAAGTTGTTCGCGGCAAGATTGCCAAAGCCAAGATCGAGAAGAAAAAAGAGGTGAGTCGCGTATGATTGTAAAAATGAAAAAAGTGACGGTTTTGTTGAGCGCG
The DNA here is from genome assembly GCA_964472785.1 of uncultured Cytophagia bacterium. Classification (GTDB taxonomy): domain Bacteria; phylum Zhuqueibacterota; class Zhuqueibacteria; order Thermofontimicrobiales; family Thermofontimicrobiaceae; genus CAYYMH01. The sequence goes on from CAYYMH010000007.1 coordinate 106,258, forward strand.
AAACACCGTGATTCAACTTTAAAGAAATTAAGAAAATTCGGTGTGCTGCATATCAAAGATGTGAAGCCACCTGTGTCGGAAGATATTCAGAATATTGAAACGAAGTTGGAAAATTTAAATAAATCGTTGCAGTTAATTGGTTCGGAGCAAGAGGGGTCAAAAAAGAAGAAAGAGAAAGATCCTGAAAAAATAGTCGATAGAATATTAGAATTAAATCAAAAGAGAGAGCAGTCGAATAAAAAACTGGGTGAAAATCAGGAGATTCAACAATGGTATGACACCTGGGGTTCGATATCAAAAGCGTCGCTTGAAGATTTAGAAAAGGCCGGCATTTACATTCGGTTTTACATGGCAGATGAAAAGGCATTCAAAAAGATACCGGAAGATAAAATTACCCATGTTGCCAGGAAAGAGCAGAAGATGGTTTATTTCGCGCTCTTTTCAGAATCGCCGGATGAACGTTTAAATTTCAAAGAAGTAGAAGTCCCAGAAATTGATTTTGATGAAGTTAAAAAAAATATTCAAACAGCAACCGATGAAATTAAAAAGATTGAAAAAGAGTTAGCAGATTTATCAAAGCACAGAAAAAGTATTGTTGAATACAAAAACGAACTTGAGAAGACAATTGAATTCAGCCGTGTGAAATATGGAATGGGTGAAGATGGCGAGGTTGCCTTTTTACAGGGATTTTGTCCGGTGGATCGGGTTGATCAGCTAATAGAGACGGCAGACAAAAATGGCTGGGGATATGTGGTTCAGGAACCGGATGATCTGGATGAAGTGCCCACGCTAATTCGAAATCCGAAGTGGGTGCGGATGGTCGAACCGTTGTTTAAATTTATGGGTACACTCCCTGGTTACAAAGAGCAGGATGTCAGTCTGGTTTTTCTTGCCTTTTTCAGTATTTTCTATGCAATGATCGTCGGAGATGCGGGCTACGGATTAGTTTTCCTTGGTGCGACTATTTATCTTTCAAAGAAGAAAGATGTTTCAAAAGATTTTGTCAGCCTGATGTATTTGGTGAGTATCGCTACCATTATCTGGGGCACGATATCAGGAACCTGGTTTGGTTCGGAGGCGATTTCCCGGTTGCCTATTTTGAATTTATTCATTATTGATAAAATTTACAGTTTTAATCCTGACTCGAATGCGTTCATTATGCAGTTAACATTTATCATTGGGGTGGTTCATTTATCCATTGGTCATTTGATGAATGCATTCAAAAAAATGAATTCTCTTACAGCCATTGCAGACATCGGCTGGGTGCTCGCTTTGTGGGCAGTATTTTTCGTGGCGAACAATATTGTGCTGGGAAAACAATTAGCCGGTGTGACGATGCCCCTTTTAATATCGGGCGCAGTACTGATTTTAATTTTTGCAAATTTCCAAAAAAATATAGTGAAAGGCATTTTGACCAAGCTGGGCAATTTGCCGTTGGATATCATTAGTTCGTTTTCCGACATCGTATCTTACATTCGACTTTTTGCTGTCGGATTAGCCACGGTGATTGTCGCTTCCAGTTTTAACGAGATGGCTATCGGCACAGGAATCAATTCGGTTGTGAGCGGTATCATCGCGGCAATTATTTTGCTGTTAGGGCATTCGATCAATATTGCGCTTTGCGGTATGTCGATTCTCGTTCACGGTGTCCGACTGAACATGTTGGAATTTTCCGGTCATGTGGGTGTTCAATGGACCGGTCAGCCGTACAAGCCATTCAAAGAAGAATAAAATGTTTGAAAATAAAAAAATAAATGTTGAGTAACCATGCATAAAAAGAGATCTATCTGAAAGGAGATACGTTATGGTAGAAGGATTAGGAGATATGAATCTGTCATTAGCGATTGCGGCGGTTGGTTCAGCACTTGGCACCGGTGTCGCCGGAATGGCAGCAATTGGCGCCTGGAAGCGAGCGTTTATGCAAAATAAAGCAGCGCCGTTCATTTTGGTCGCTTTTGCCGGCGCTCCGCTGACCCAGACAATTTACGGAATGATATTACGAAACGCCATTCAGGGCGCAAGTTTACCGCCGGAAAGTTATTCGTATCAAATGTTGATCGGATTTTTCGCCGGGTTGGCAATGGCTTTTTCAGCTTACATGCAGGGCAAAGCTGGCGCAAAAGCCGCAGACGCGCTTGGAGAAACCGGAAAAGGATTTGGTAATTATATCATGGTCGTCGGTATTGTCGAAACAGTGGCGCTATTTGTGATGGTGTTTACGATGACGGCGTTGCCGTAAAAAGATAATTAAAATTGAATGGAATTAGCGCATCAAAAAGCCCCTAATGATTCATTAGGGGCTTTTATGATCCATTTTCCTCCTCAACAAATTCCTCAATATATTCCACGATTTTCGGATTCTCTTTTAACCGCCGCCCTGAATATGTACCATTCCTTTCCAAAAAGGACACAGACACGCATGGCCTATCATCAATCGATGGTCCCGTTTATTCCTCACGATCCATGTTATACGATGCTGCTGAACTTTGAATAAGCAGGATGCTAATCTAAAAAACCAACCATCATAAATCTAACCCAATCCTTTTTACTTGATTATTTTGTCAATTTCATTTTATTAGGTCTATTATGGACTTAACCAGAAATTAGAATTTCAGAAAAAGTGGGATATTGTGGGGGGCGTCTTTATTCGTACACTTCTTTACAAAATAACTGTATCCTCAATAAATTAATCTAACATATTGATAATATATAAATTAAACGTAACGTTAAAATTTACATAAAACATTAGAATATCAACTTTTTTCCCCAAAATGCATTTTTCGCTTGACAATGTGGGAAAAAATGTTTATTTTAGGTTTGTAGTGGAGTGAAATGGGTTAAAAATTATCTGTCTTTATTTATTTGATTAAAGATTATTTATGTCAATTTTTGTCGGTGAACTCACATATAATATAGACGAAAAAGGCAGGGTAAATGTTCCCAGTAAATTTCGTAAAGCAACTTCGGATGAAGCTGAAAATAAATACATAATTTCTTACGAGACGGATAACTGCCTTTTTGTTTATCCATACGATACTTTTGTGAAAAGAGTCGTAAGTCGTATTGATGAGCTTTCTGAAACAGATAGTGATCATCGCGCTTATGCATCTATCGTGGGAGAAAATGCAACCGAAGCGACAATGGATAAACAAGGCAGAATTATCATTCCACTTCACATGCTCGAACGTGTCGGAATTACAAAGACGGTAAAAATAATTGGTGCTATCTATCGGTTCGAGCTATGGGATCCTGAGAAAAGGGAGGAATTTAAGCGAAAATTGGGCGGACCAAATGCCAAAGAAAGATTAGAAGGTAAAATATTTAAAAACAAATCAAAAAGTGAAGAAGAGTAATCATCATATTCCTGTGTTGGTTGAGCAGGTAGTACAGTTTTTGATAACCGATCCCTCCGGGATATATGTTGACGGAACTGTTGGCGGTGGAGGACATAGTTTCGAGATTTTAAAAAGATTGACTAAAAACGGCTATTTGATCGGGATTGATTGGGATGATGACGCATTAGAGATTGCCAATCAGCGGTTAGCACAATTTGAAAATCGATATAAACTAATAAAAAATAATTTCGCGCAAATTCAATCGATACTGACGGATGAAAAAATAGAACATGTTGATGGAATTTTGCTTGATCTGGGTATAAGCTCATTTCAAATCGATAATCCGAATCGCGGCTTCAGTTACCTGAAAAATGGAGAATTGGATATGCGGATGTCCGATTTGATTCAAAAACCAGCCGCAGAAATTTTGCATGCTGCTTCAGAAGATGAGTTAGCCCGAATATTTTATAAGTATGGTGAAGAAAGACATTCGAGAGCCATTGCCAGAGCAATTGTGAAAAATAGAGAAAAACCGCTCAAAACGACAGCCCAGCTCTCGCAAATTGTAGAATCAGTGGTTCCATATAAATTTAGGATTAAATCTTTAGCAAGAATTTACCAGGCGATTCGGATTTTCACAAATTTTGAAATTGACAATTTGAAGCAGTTCTTAGGTGATGTAATGGATGTTGTCAAAGTTGGCGGTAGAATCGTGATTATCGCTTTTCATTCATTAGAAGACCGATTAGTGAAGGAATTTTTTAAAAAGCAAGCGAATCCATGTGAATGTCCGCCAAACTTTCCGGTATGTGTTTGTGATAAAAAACCGAAAGTCAAAATTTTAACCCGCAAAGTAGTTGTGCCTTCTGATGAAGAAGCGAAAAAAAATCCAAGGAGCAGAAGTGCCAAGCTGAGAGCTTGTGAAATATTGGGTGATGATTGATGAAAAAAAGACGATTAACGACGAAAAAGACGTTGTTTGATAGTTTTGACCAGGTCGAAGAAGAACTGCATCAACCTTTGATTGGTATTCGAGTGTTGCTTGGCATTTTACTTGTCACAGTAATTTTGCTTGGCATTGTCTGGCAGAAAGTCAATGTCACTGAATTAGCACAGGACATCGAAGCTTTGAAAAAGGAGCGACAAAAATTGGAGGAAAGAATCGGTGAACTGAATTCTGAAGTTTTAAAATTATCTGACGGAAAACGAATCGTTAAAATTGCAGAGGATAAGCTGGATATGATCTTTCCTGATACAGAAGTGCTGCCAATGAGGGAGTCCTTTCAGAAAAATGACTTGAATGAATGAGCATAGCAAATACATACTCTTAAGATAGTACGAAATAAATTGGCAAAAAAATATGGCGCCCAGAAAACATATAGCCGATGACAGCTTTTTGAAGCGCACTGCAGTATTAATATTTGTTGCGATATTATTTTGGCTCCTGGTTGTTTTTCGTTTGGTCCAGGTTCAAATAGCCAATCGCGCGAAATATATAAAAAAAGCGCGCAGTCAATATATTTATGAAGCTGAATTAAAGTCACATCGGGGGATTATTTATGATCGCAGCTTAAACCCTCTGGCGGTAAATCGAAAAACAAAGTCAATCGCTGTTGATGCAAATCGTGTGAAAAAGCCTGATCAACTGTCTTTTTATTTGGCCCAGGCATTTAATAAAAAGCCTGAATATTATTTAAAGAAAATAGAGAAAAATAAACCCTTTTTCTGGGTATCAAGAAGAGTGGATGAGAACGTTTCCAGTTATTTAGATACGCTGGATATTGAAGGTTTACGTATGATTGACGAGGCAAGACGTTTTTATCCGAAGCAGACTTTAGCTGCCCATGTCATCGGTTTTACAAATGTGGATTTGAAAGGATTGAGCGGAATTGAATTGTTAAAGGATAATGATCTTTCCGGAAATAACGGGCTGGCATTTTTTAACAAGGATGCGCTGGGAGGTAAAGTTATCGATATCAATCACCCTGTAAAAAAGCCCCACAAAGGAAAAGATGTCATTTTAACAATTAATAATACCTTTCAATGGATTGTTGAGGAGGAATTAAATTTTGCCGTCGAAAATTTAAAGGCTGACGCAGGCGTGGTGATCATATCAAATCCGAATACGGGAGAAATTTTATCGTTAGCCGTCAATCCAACTTTTGATCTAAATGAAGCAGGAAAATACCCTGCCCATATTCGTAGAAACAGAGCGATAACAGATACTTATGAGCCCGGCTCGACATTCAAGTCCATCATCATGGCAGCGGTTTTAGAGGAAGGACTAAAAAAACCGGATGATATTGTATATTGCGAAAACGGAGAGTTCAAAATATATGACCGGATAGTTAAGGACGTAACGGGCTACGGCTGGTTGTCGATGCACAAAGTAATCAAAAAATCAAGTAATATCGGTATGGCAAAGATCGCCAACGAAATTGATAAAAATCTGATTTACCGGTATGTAAGGGATTTTGGGTTCGGTTTACAAACAGGGGTTGACTTGCCGGGTGAGGTCTCTGGCGAATTGAAAATGCCGCACGAATGGTCAAAATATACGCCCATTGCCATGGCGATGGGGTATGAAATTTCTGTGACACCGATACAAATGGTCATGGCTTACGGAGCGATTGCCAACGGCGGTGTACTGTATAAACCAAAAATATGTCTCGGCGCAGAGAACAGCATTTCTCAAGAACTGCCACAAGTTGAACCTGAGTTTATCCGGCGGGTCATTTCAAAATCGACAGCGGAAAAATTAACTCGAATGCTGGAAGAAGTCGTTGACAATGGCACCGGGAAACGTGCTTTTATCAACGGTCTCAGAATTGGCGGCAAAACAGGCACTGCCATGAAGTATGATCCGGCATTGAAACGGTATTCGGAAGATAAATTCGTCAGCTCTTTTGTCGGATTTTTTCCAGTGGATGATCCGAAACTGTTGATTTATGTAATGATTGATAACGCGCGAGAGGATCATTTGGGAGGGAAGGTGGCGGCACCTTTATTCAAAAAAATTCTTCAGCGTATTTTAAGAGACATCGATTTGGGCATCCATAACAAAGACTTGCTTAAAACCGCTGAATTGAATGAAATGAAATTGATACAAAATATGAAATTAAGGAATATGCGGGTTGACGCAATTGAGGACATTGCAAACCACCTTGGCCTGGAATTGATAAAAAAGGGTGAAGGGGAAATTGTCGCTGATTATCGGTTGATTTCAGCAAATACGAAAAATTCCAAAAGCCAGCTAATCGTTGAGTTGAAAAGAATTAAAAATGCTACGCAGGATGAATATACGATAGTCCCAAATGTTAGTGGCTTGAATTTGAGAGAGGCTGTGGCGCTGATGTCTTCAAGAAAATTACACGTCGTTGTCCGGGGACACGGCAAGGTTGTCAAACAGATTCCCGAACCGGGGAGCAAAATTCGTGTTGGCGCTCGTTGTGTTGTTGAATGTGAACCAGTCGTCAGTTTCACCAATCTAATTGATTTGTCATTAAAGAATTGAGTGTTGTATGGATTTAATCTATGAGGAACTGTTAACCATTCCGAATTGTCCGGTTCGATTTTACGGTGATTCTGAAATTATGAAAAAGGAGATAAACAGATTTTCAATAGATTCCCGCACAATTGACGTTGACGAAGTTTTTATTGCCATCGAAGGGGATAAATTTGATGGGCATAAATTTGTGTTTGATCTGCTGAACCAAGAGAAAGCGACAGAATTTATTGTTGCAAACAAATGGTTTGAACAGCAAGATGCATCACGTTTGACCGGTAATTTTTTTATCGTTGATGATACAATTCATGCATTGCAGGAAGTGAGCCATTATTACAGGCTGAAATTTCACCTTCCGATACTGGGCTTGACAGGAAGTAATGGCAAGACAACGACCAAAGAAATGATTGCAGCCGTGATCCAAAAAAAGTATCAAGTGCACAAAAATAAAGGTAACCTGAATAATCATATTGGTGTGCCCCTGACATTATTTGAATTAAACCAGCATCATCAATTTGCCATCATCGAAATGGGCACCAACTTTTGGGGTGAAATTGCTCGTTTAGCTGAAATAGCAAGCCCGAATCATGGTTTAATCACAAATATTGGGCCGGCTCATTTGGAATTTTTTAAAAATCTCGAAGGTGTCTTCAAAGCAAAGAGTGAATTGTGGCAGCATCTTGAAAGAAATGACGGTGTTGGTTTTGTGAATTTAGATGATCCATTTTTAAGAAAAGACGTGCCTCATCTCAAGGAAAAATTGACGTATGGATTTACAACTGACGCTGATGTCCGAGGCGAGTTTTTAGCGACAGATAAACAGGGGAGAGCGAGTTTTCAGGTTGATGATTTAAAAATAGAACTGAAAATATCAGGTGTTCATAATAGCCATAATGCACTGGCAGCCTTTGCTGTAGGGAAATATTTTGGTATTGAGCCGGATGCCATAAAAACAGCACTTGAAGATTATCAAGCGGCTGATAAAAGAATGGAGGTTATTCAGAAGAAAGGATTGACCATCATTAACGATAGCTACAATTCAAATCCGGAATCAGCGAAAAAAGCGCTGCAAACATTGTCGGCGATGGAGACAAATGGCAGGCGTTGGGCAATTCTTGGAGATATGTTTGAATTAGGTGACGTTGGGCAGATTGAACATAAAAAAATCGGAGAATATGTGGTTGGATTGAAGAATATAGATTACTTAATTACTCACGGTAAGCTATCAGTTTTAACCGTTGAAAAAGCAGCCGATTTGGGTATGCGGCATACCTGTTATTTTGATGAAAAAGCAGAGTTAATTGAATTTGTAAAAAAAGATGTTCGGGCTGGCGATACCATTCTTGTCAAAGGTTCAAGGGGAATGGCGATGGAAGAAGTGACAGAAGCTTTGGTCAATTAATTAAAGGAAGGATTATGTTTTATCACTTACTGTATCCTTTAAGGGAGTATCTCTCGGGGCTGAATATTTTCGGCTACATAACATTTCGCAGTGCTTCCGCTGCGATCATGGCGCTTTTGATCAGTCTTTTTATTGGGCCGAAAATAATCACTGTGCTAAAAAATAAACAGATCGGTGAAGAAATTCGAAGTGATGGCCCTAAAACTCATCTGAAAAAGGCAGGAACCCCGACAATGGGCGGGATTATCATTTTGATCTCATTAGTGATTCCAACCATATTATTCGCGCGTCTGGATAATATGTATGTTCTTTTAATTTTATTGGCAACTGTATGGGGCGGCATTGTTGGGTTTACTGATGATTTTTTGAAGGTTGTCAAAAAGATGCCCAAAGGATTAATCGGTCGTTATAAAATTATCGGACAAATCAGTCTGGGGCTGATTATTGGTGGAGTCATTTATTTTCATCCACATTTTAACGAGTTTCGTTCACTTTCAACAGTGCCATTTTTTAAAAATTTGAATATTGATTTTGGCATTTTTTACATACCGGTTGTTGTTTTTGTCATCACGGCAACCTCTAATTCTGTGAATTTAACAGATGGACTGGATGGCCTGGCAATTGGCTTGGTTGGAATTACCGCGCTTGCCTGGGCTGGTATTAGCTATATTTCGGGACGTGTGGATTTTAGTGATTATTTGAATATTATTTACTTACCAGGCGCTGGTGAGCTGACGGTCTATTCCGCGGCTCTGATCGGGGCGAGCCTGGGATTTCTCTGGTACAATGCTTATCCCAGCAAGGTGTTTATGGGCGATACTGGATCATTAGCATTGGGCTGCGCAGTTGGTGCGCTTGCTGTTTTGTTGAAAAAAGAGTTATTGCTGTTGATCATTGGGGGGATTTTTGTAGCAGAGTCACTTTCTGTAATACTGCAAGTCGCATATTTCAAGCGGACTGGTGGCAAACGATTATTTAGAATGGCGCCAATTCATCACCACTTTGAATTGAAGGGGTGGCATGAATCTCAGGTTGTCACCCGGTTCTGGATTATCGGAATTCTACTTATTCTTTTTGCTATAAGTACATTCAAAGTTCGGTAATTAAAATTCCGGGGTTACTCAATTGACGAAACGAATTAAATTTGATTTCATTTTGTTGCTTGTCGTTTTACTGTTGGTTGCGATTGGAACTGTTTTCATTTACAGCGCCAGCAGCTTTAAAGCACAGAGCAAATATGATGACAGCCAATATTATTTGGGCAAGCAGATGTTCCGGTTGGCGCTGGGCTTCATTCTGATGATATTGTTTATTAAAATTGATTATCATGTTTTGATAAAAATTGCACCTGTTATCTTAGCCCTTTCATTTGTTCTTTTATTGTATGTATTGGTTGAAGGCGACACAATTAATGGCAGCCGGAGGTCGTTCCGGATAAATGGAATTCCTTTTCAGCCATCCGAGTTTGCAAAATACGCGTTGATTTTTTATTTAGCAGGATTTTTGAAGAAAAAAGGGGACCAGCTTAAAGAATTTAATGATGGATTTTTGCCAGCGCTGTCAATTATTTTGATTATTATTTTTCCAATCATACTGGAGCCTGATCTGGGAAGCGGTGTGCTTATCTTTTTGATCAGCATGATTCTCATATTTGTGGCTGGTGCGAGCTTGTATCATTTAAACGGGTTAGCAGCGTTAGCGGGATTGGCAATAAGTATTTTTTTAAAATTATTTGCTTATCAGAGAGACAGGGTTGTAAAGTTTCTGGATGCGATCCGTGGCATCAGCGAACCTCCGTGGCAGGTGACGCAGTCGCTCATCTCATTTGGAAACGGCGGTATAATCGGAGTGGGCTTGGGAAATAGTCGCCAAAAAATGCATTTTCTGCCCCACCCGTTTACGGACTTTATTTATAGCATTGTTGGCGAAGAACTGGGTTTGATCGGCTGTTTTTTGTTGCTGATTTTGTTTATGATATTTCTGTGGCGAGGCGTACGAATTGCTATTAAAGCGCCGAATAAAGAAGGGCAGTTATTAGCATTAGGCATTACAGCAACCATTATTACTTACGCACTTTTTAATGCGGGGATTGCGCTTAATCTGTTACCTGTTACCGGAATCACAATGCCCTTTATCAGTTATGGCGGAAGCTCATTGATAACCCATTTTATTGCTGTCGGCGTGTTATTGAATATATCAATGGGCAAAAACCCGAGCTCCGGGTCGACGAGCTATTCCAAAAGAAGGACAAGCCGATCCGTTGTCAGAAAAGCAAAGAGGCGGAGAAGATAATTCATTTTTCCGGGAGAATCCTGATGAAAATAAAAATTCTGAATATTCTTTTTTTCGTTATTATCATGTCTCTGATATTGGTGGCGATATTTTTTGTTATGAAGAAGAACAGAGCTTTTCAACTTCAGGCGGTCAAGATTTATCAGAACAGACATGTCACAAATGCTGAAATCGTAAGGTTAGCGCAAATCAATTTTTCCGAAGATATTTTTGATTTAAATTTAAATCAAATCGCTGAAAATATACTCAGCCACTCAATGATAAAGCAGGTATCAGTCAGTCGAATCTATCCGTCAACGCTGAAGATTGTAATTGAAGAACATCAGGTTATCACGGGTATTGCAGGTTCCGAAATCGTTGCCGTTTCAGATGAGAATACGATTATTCAACGTTATGATCCGGCGATAATCTATGATTTGCCGGTTATTACGGGTATCCATTTTTATCAGGACTCAGCCGGCTTCAGACAACCGGATCGACCTGAAATATTTGAACAGATTATGCACGTGCTGCGAGTCCTGAAAGAAACCGATCCGCTGCTATTTCATAAAATTGCTGAAATACATTACGAACCAGAGCTTGGAGTTGTTTTTGTTTTAACAAATGGAGAATTGCCAATTATTGTGGGGGATGTGAATGACGAAAGTGTAGCGAAAAAACTGAATTATTTTTCAACGATCTACTATCACCTGTTAGCGGCTAACAAATTGGAACAACTCCGTTCAATTGATCTGCGTTTTGATGGGCAGGCCGTTGTGAGAGAAAAAATATAAGGAGATAAATAATGGCAAGTTCCGAGTACATTACCGGTTTGGATATCGGCACAACAAAAATCGGAGCGATAATTGCCGAGATAACAGAAGACAATCAACCCAAAATTGTTGGCGTTGGTACCGCTCCTTCGGAAGGATTGCGTAAGGGCGTTGTTGTTAACCTCGAAAAAACTGTGCGATCCATTATCTCTGCGCTGGATCAGGCGGAACAGATGGCGGGCTTCCAGGTCGATGAGGTTTATGTTGGGATTGCCGGCAACCATATTAAAAGTTATAACGGACGAGGCGTGGTTTCTATTCCGGGTCCTGATAATGAGGTGACAGAGGATGAAGTAGGCCGGGCAATCGAAGCTGCCCGGGCTGTTGTGTTGCCAAAAGACCGGGAGATCATTCATACAATTCCGCAGGAATTTATTGTGGACGATCAGCGAGGAATCAAAGACCCGTTGGGCCAGTCAGGTGTGCGGTTGGAAGCTGAAGTTCATCTGGTTACCTGTGCCATTACTTCGGCGACAAATATAAGGCGCAGCGTCCAACGGGCGGGCATTCATGTCAAAGATTTGATACTTGAACCACTGGCTTCAAGCTACGCCGTACTCATCGAAGACGAGAAAGAATTGGGTGCTATTTTAATTGACATGGGCGGCGGAACGACTGATATTGCCATGTTTTTTGAAGGATGTATCCGTCATACCGCTGTGGTACCGTACGGCGGTGGAAATGTGACCAATGATGTGGCAATCGGTATCAGAACGCCCAATGATAATGCGGAACTCGTAAAACACCGCTACGGGTGCGCGCTACACTCGCTGATTGATAATCCTGAGGAGCCGATTGAAGTGGCTGGTGTTGGTGGACGCCCCTCACGTCGCGTGTCAAAAGAGTTGTTAGTCGATATTATCCATCCGCGCATGGTTGAAATATTTCGGATGGCACAGCGAGAAATTCAGAAATCCGATTTTGCTAATCTCATGTCAACCGGTATTGTACTGACTGGTGGTGGTTCTTTGGTGAAAGGCGCGGTTGAACTGGCTGAAGAAGTATTTGATATGCCCGTAAAACTGGGTGTTCCCAAAGGCTTCAGCGGCTTAATCGATTTGACCAAAAGTCCGGTTCATGCCACCGGTGTGGGCCTGATTTTGTACGCACTCAGTCGGGATTATGCCATGGACGGCTATACACTCGAATCTGATATGAGCTGGCCTGAAAGGTGGTGGCAATGGATTAAGGATAAACTTTCTGGTTCTCGCTAATTCATGTTTGAACGAAGACACAATAATAGACCTTACCACAAGGGGCTGTATCAAAAGCGCCGATGCAAGATGTTTAGCCTAATTTGTCGTAGCGAAATTATTCGCTCCATAAAATATAAGGAGTTTTCGTTCAGACGCTAACTGTCAAAACTATGTAATTTGAGCACGTAATCTTATTTGAATTGAAAAAATAACAGATGTCAATATACATTTAATTACCCATCCAATGAAGGAGGGCCACTCATGAGTGATTTAACTTTTAATTTCGATGAAAGTAATACCCCAACAGCAAAAATGAAGGTAATTGGTGTTGGCGGAGCCGGAGGAAACGCTGTAAACAGAATGATTTCTTCCGGATTAAGCGGTGTGGAATTTGTCGCGATAAATACGGATATGCAGGCATTGAACATGTGCAAAGCCTCGACGCGAATTCAGGTCGGTAAATCTTTAACCAAAGGTTTAGGCGCGGGCGCTGATCCTGAAATCGGTCGCAGAGCGATTGAAGAAGATCAGGATCCGGTTTATAACGCGCTGAAAGATGTGGATATGGTTTTTGTTACTGCGGGCATGGGCGGCGGTACCGGTACCGGTGCGGCGCCGGTTGTCGCTCAAATTGCCAAAGACCAAAAAGCTTTGACCGTGGGCATCGTGACCAAACCATTTCAATTTGAAGGCGTCAAGCGGATGAAACGCGCGGAAGAAGGCATCATCGAATTCAAGAAATCGGTGGATACGTTGATCGTGATTCCGAATCAACGCTTGCTGTCCATCGTCTCCAAGGAGACGCGATTGAACAAAGCTTTTCAAATGGCTGATGAAGTGCTATTCAACGCAACAAAAGGTATCTCTGATCTGATTTCAGTTCCGGGGCTTATTAACCTGGATTTTGCTGACGTGAAAACGGTGATGTCAGAAATGGGAGATGCAATGATGGGATCCGGTATCGCATCCGGAGAAAATCGCGCGGTTGAAGCAGCAAAAAACGCCATCTCAAGCCCTTTGCTGGAAGATGTCTCTATCGTTGGTGCGATTGGATTATTGGTAAATATAACCGGCGGCGATGACATCACATTGAGTGAAGTGGATGCGGCAACTAATATTGTTCAGGAAGCAGCAGGAGAGGAAGCGAATATCATTTTCGGCGCTGTGATTGATGATGAATTCAGAGATCAAATTCGTGTAACCGTTATTGCTACCGGTTTCAACAAATCCAATAAAAAATCCAAAATTTCGTTCAACCGGAAAAAGATGGAGTTTATGCACTCTGCCATCGATTATCTGGATGTGCCAACTTATCAAAGAAATGAAGAATTGGAATCTGAAGCTGAATTTGAACTCGAAAAGGAAATGAAAGAAAAAGACGGTAACGGACACGATCCTGAATTTGTGCTTGAGGAAGAAACGGACAATGAATTGAAGCCGGATGAGTATGAATTGCCAACGTTTCTGCGGAAAAGAATGAATATGTAAGCGAAGAGAGCGGATATCAATCCTGATGATGTATCTTTATGGATTGTCGTCAGGATTGATGTTGTATTTTTGAGAGGGCTTACGGTTAGCGCTTTTACTATTGTCTCAGTCACAACGATAAATTGTCAACTCAATTGATCTCCGTCTCGATGCCAAAAGGTTTATCATTGACGTTTGTCTTTGAATAGTTTCCACCAAGATTCATATCCTCCATGTCGTGCGATGTGAAGGCTAATGCTGTTTCTCCTGTTTCCAGCTCTCCATAAGCCTTGGACTCATGGATGAACTTGACATTGAAGCCAAAAACTGTTTCGTAAAACTCCTATGTTTTTTCTCGTGATGCAACATAAATGATACTATATCCATCTTTCATTATTTTTATTTCCTCTGATTTGGTTGGGACATTTTTTTTCGCTCTTGGGTAAATGACCACCATGGAAGAGGTTTGCCACCCTCCATAAAGTGAATAGCCGACCTAAACACATCGATCACGCAGGGATCATGTATTTGTCCTGTTTTTGCACATAGTTCCTCGTATAGCTCAAATGGTTCCATCCCGATCAACTTTTTCGGGTGGTCAATGCCTATTAGTCGAAGGTCTGCTGCGATTGCTTTCCCAATATTGGGGAGTGCATCTAACCGTGATACTGTATCTCTGTTTGGGTTTTTCATATGACTCAATTTTATATTTTTCAGATTAAAATTAAAAGCTACACCTTAATTAAAGTATTGAGTTTTTTCAAGACTTCTGTTATTACTGTAGAATGAAGCTTACAAATAAATTCAGCTTTTCTCACCTTCCAATCGAGACATTTAACTTGATCTGATAATATTACACCTGTTACTTGAAGATCTGAAGGAATTTCAACTTCAAAGGGATAACCTTTGATCTGATTAGTAATTGGACATAAGATTGCCATTCCAACTTTACCATTATATTTAGCGGGAGAGAGGACAACAACAGGACGCCTTCCAGCTTGTTCGTGACCAGCATGAGGATTTAAGTTTATCCAAATCACATCGCCACGATCTGGGATATACTACTCCGAGCATAAATTAGTTTGCATTGTTATATAAATTTAGTATATTGTATTTATGAAAAAACAAGATGCTCGTAGTTTATCAGGAGAAGCGCAGGAAGCGCTTCGTATTCGTGCTGTACAAGCTGTTCTTGCTGGTCAGACACAATTATCAGTTGCAAAAATATTTTGTGTCTCTCGACAATCTGTTAGTAAGTGGTTGAAAACTTACAGGGTCTCTGGGTTTAAAGCATTAAAGACTCAACCACAAGGTCGTCCAACAGGAGGCACCTTAAAACCTTGGCAGGCTGCTCAAACTGTCAAAGCTATTAAAGATCGTCATCCAGACCAGCTCAAATTACCATTTTATCTTTGGACTCGTGAGGCTGTTTGTCAACTTATTGAACATCGGTTTGGCATTAGATTGTCTGTTTGGACAATTGGACGTTATTTAAAGCATTGGGGATTTACGCCTCAAAAGCCTGTCCGCCGAGCCTATGAAAAGGATGACAAAGTTATTCAACAATGGCTGAAAGAAAAATATCCAGCTATTCGTCAACAAGCAAAGCAAGAAAAAGCAATCATTTACTGGGGTGACGAAATGGGTCTTCGTTCAGACGACAATGTTGGACGCTCGTATGGCAAGCGTGGAAAAACGCCTGCCATTCCCGGTACAGGACAACGCTTTGGTTGCAACATGATTTCGGCTATTACGAATCAGGGACAGTTGAATTTTATGGTTTTTAAAGGATCATTTAATAGCCAAATCTTCTTATCTTACTTAACGCGTTTGACAAAACAGGCTAAACAAAAAGTCTTTCTCATTATTGATCGACACCCTGTTCATCGAGCTAACAAGGTTAAGAAGTGGATTGATAACAATAGCAAAAAAATCAGTATCTTTTTTCTACCAAGTTATAGCCCTGAACTCAATCCGGATGAAATGCTAAACCAAGATGTTAAAAGTAATGCAATCGGAAGAAGAAGACCGCATAACCAAAGTGAAATGATTAAAGACATCAGAAATTTTTTGTTCAGTCGACAAAAGCAACCGCAAATTGTCAAAAATTATTTTAAAGAACAACACGTTAAATATGCTGCATGAATGTAAGTTATTTCATGCTCCCAGTAGTAATTATCTGACATTACCAAATTTCCCTTCCTATGGCGTTTCCTGTATCAATTTC